>JAQDAD010000009.1 GCA_027682205.1 Streptococcaceae bacterium AF54-32pH5A | reverse complement strand
GCTAAGCGACTTCCATATCTCACAGGGGGCAACCCCCAACTACTTCCGGCGTTCTAGGGCTTAACTGCTGTGTTCGGCATGGGTACAGGTGTATCTCCTAGGCTATCGTCACTTAACTCTGAGTAATATCTACTCAAAATTGAATATCTATCAAATACCAAGAAAACCTTACGCTTCGTATCCTCAGTTACTTTGGATAAGTCCTCGAGCTATTAGTATTAGTCCGCTACATGTGTCGCCACACTTCCACTTCTAACCTATCTACCTGATCTTCTCTCAGGGCTCTTACTGATATATAATCATGGGAAATCTCATCTTGAGGTGGGTTTCACACTTAGATGCTTTCAGCGTTTATCCCTTCCCTACATAGCTACCCAGCGATGCCTTTGGCAAGACAACTGGTACACCAGCGGTAAGTCCACTCTGGTCCTCTCGTACTAGGAGCAGATCCTCTCAAATTTCCTACGCCCGCGACGGATAGGGACCGAACTGTCTCACGACGTTCTGAACCCAGCTCGCGTGCCGCTTTAATGGGCGAACAGCCCAACCCTTGGGACCGACTACAGCCCCAGGATGCGACGAGCCGACATCGAGGTGCCAAACCTCCCCGTCGATGTGAACTCTTGGGGGAGATAAGCCTGTTATCCCCAGGGTAGCTTTTATCCGTTGAGCGATGGCCCTTCCATACGGAACCACCGGATCACTAAGCCCGACTTTCGTCCCTGCTCGAGTTGTTGCTCTCGCAGTCAAGCTCCCTTATACCTTTACACTCTGCGAATGATTTCCAACCATTCTGAGGGAACCTTTGGGCGCCTCCGTTACCTTTTAGGAGGCGACCGCCCCAGTCAAACTGCCCGTCAGACACTGTCTCCGATAGGGATAACCTATCTGGGTTAGAGTGGCCATAACACAAGGGTAGTATCCCAACAACGTCTCCTTCGAAACTGGCGTCCCGATCTCTTAGACTCCTACCTATCCTGTACATGTGGTACAGACACTCAATATCAAACTGCAGTAAAGCTCCATGGGGTCTTTCCGTCCTGTCGCGGGTAACCTGCATCTTCACAGGTACTAAAATTTCACCGAGTCTCTCGTTGAGACAGTGCCCAAATCATTACGCCTTTCGTGCGGGTCGGAACTTACCCGACAAGGAATTTCGCTACCTTAGGACCGTTATAGTTACGGCCGCCGTTTACTGGGGCTTCAATTCATACCTTCGCTTACGCTAAGCACTCCTCTTAACCTTCCAGCACCGGGCAGGCGTCACCCCCTATACATCATCTTACGATTTAGCAGAGAGCTGTGTTTTTGATAAACAGTTGCTTGGGCCTATTCACTGCGGCTGACTGTTGTCAGCACCCCTTCTCCCGAAGTTACGGGGTCATTTTGCCGAGTTCCTTAACGAGAGTTCTCTCGCTCACCTGAGGCTACTCGCCTCGACTACCTGTGTCGGTTTGCGGTACGGGTAGAGTATGTTTAAACGCTAGAAGCTTTTCTTGGCAGTGTGACGTCACTAACTTCGCTACTAAACTTCGCTCCCCATCACAGCTCAATGTTATAGAATTAAGCATTTGACTCAATTCACACCTCACTGCTTAGACAGACTCTTCCAATCGTCTGCTTTAGTTAGCCTACTGCGTCCCTCCATCACTACATACTCTAGTACAGGAATATCAACCTGTTGTCCATCGGATACACCTTTCGGTCTCTCCTTAGGTCCCGACTAACCCAGGGCGGACGAGCCTTCCCCTGGAAACCTTAGTCTTACGGTGGACAGGATTCTCACCTGTCTTTCGCTACTCATACCGGCATTCTCACTTCTATGCGTTCCAGCACTCCTCACGGTACACCTTCTTCACACATAGAACGCTCTCCTACCATACCTATAAAGGTATCCACAGCTTCGGTAAATTGTTTTAGCCCCGGTACATTTTCGGCGCAGGGTCACTCGACTAGTGAGCTATTACGCACTCTTTGAATGAATAGCTGCTTCTAAGCTAACATCCTAGTTGTCTGTGCAACCCCACATCCTTTTCCACTTAACAATTATTTTGGGACCTTAGCTGGTGGTCTGGGCTGTTTCCCTTTCGACTACGGATCTTAGCACTCGCAGTCTGACTGCCGACCATAATTCTTTGGCATTCGGAGTTTATCTGAGATTGGTAATCCGGGATGGACCCCTCACCCAAACAGTGCTCTACCTCCAAGAATCTCTAATGTCGACGCTAGCCCTAAAGCTATTTCGGAGAGAACCAGCTATCTCCAAGTTCGTTTGGAATTTCTCCGCTACCCACAAGTCATCCAAGCACTTTTCAACGTGCCCTGGTTCGGTCCTCCAGTGCGTCTTACCGCACCTTCAACCTGCTCATGGGTAGGTCACATGGTTTCGGGTCTACGTCATGATACTAAGGCGCCCTATTCAGACTCGGTTTCCCTACGGCTCCGTCTCTTCAACTTAACCTCGCATCATAACGTAACTCGCCGGTTCATTCTACAAAAGGCACGCTCTCACCCATTAACGGGCTCGAACTTGTTGTAGGCACACGGTTTCAGGTTCTATTTCACTCCCCTCCCGGGGTGCTTTTCACCTTTCCCTCACGGTACTGGTTCACTATCGGTCACTAGGGAGTATTTAGGGTTGGGAGATGGTCCTCCCAGATTCCGACGGGATTTCACGTGTCCCGCCGTACTCAGGATACTGCTAGGTACAAAGACTATTTTAAATACGAGGCTTTTACTCTCTTTGGCTGATCTTCCCAAATCATTCTTCTATAATCTTTGAGTCCACATTGCAGTCCTACAACCCCGAAGAGTAAACTCTTCGGTTTGCCCTCCTGCCGTTTCGCTCGCCGCTACTAAGGCAATCGCTTTTGCTTTCTCTTCCTGCAGCTACTTAGATGTTTCAGTTCACTGCGTCTTCCTCCTCACATCCTTAACAGATGCGGGTAACAGGTAGTACCTGTTGGGTTCCCCCATTCGGAAATCCCTGGATCATCGCTTACTTACAGCTACCCAAGGCATATCGTCGTTTGTCACGTCCTTCTTCGGCTCCTAGTGCCAAGGCATCCACCGTGCGCCCTTATTAACTTAACCTTATTAACCTAATTTTTTCAAAAATTAGAAAACTCATTAAATACTTACAGCGTTTCGGTTTATTTTCTTGTTACTATTTGATATAGATATTCAATTTTCAATGTGCATTACTTGGTGATCTCTCACCAATGGAGCCTAGCGGGATCGAACCGCTGACCTCCTGCGTGCAAAGCAGGCGCTCTCCCAGCTGAGCTAAGGCCCCACAAGACCTCTCAAGACTAAACAAGACCAATGCGCAGTTCCTTTTCCTTAGAAAGGAGGTGATCCAGCCGCACCTTCCGATACGGCTACCTTGTTACGACTTCACCCCAATCATCTATCCCACCTTAGGCGGCTGGCTCCTAAAAGGTTACCTCACCGACTTCGGGTGTTACAAACTCTCGTGGTGTGACGGGCGGTGTGTACAAGGCCCGGGAACGTATTCACCGCGGCGTGCTGATCCGCGATTACTAGCGATTCCGACTTCATGTAGGCGAGTTGCAGCCTACAATCCGAACTGAGACTGGCTTTAAGAGATTAGCTTGCCGTCACCGGCTTGCGACTCGTTGTACCAGCCATTGTAGCACGTGTGTAGCCCAGGTCATAAGGGGCATGATGATTTGACGTCATCCCCACCTTCCTCCGGTTTATTACCGGCAGTCTCGCTAGAGTGCCCAACTGAATGATGGCAACTAACAATAGGGGTTGCGCTCGTTGCGGGACTTAACCCAACATCTCACGACACGAGCTGACGACAACCATGCACCACCTGTCACCTCTGTCCCGAAGGAAAGCTCTATCTCTAGAGCGGTCAGAGGGATGTCAAGACCTGGTAAGGTTCTTCGCGTTGCTTCGAATTAAACCACATGCTCCACCGCTTGTGCGGGCCCCCGTCAATTCCTTTGAGTTTCAACCTTGCGGTCGTACTCCCCAGGCGGAGTGCTTAATGCGTTAGCTACGGCACTAAACCCCGGAAAGGGTCTAACACCTAGCACTCATCGTTTACGGCGTGGACTACCAGGGTATCTAATCCTGTTTGCTCCCCACGCTTTCGAGCCTCAGCGTCAGTTACAAGCCAGAGAGCCGCTTTCGCCACCGGTGTTCCTCCATATATCTACGCATTTCACCGCTACACATGGAATTCCACTCTCCCCTCTTGCACTCAAGTTAAACAGTTTCCAAAGCGTACTATGGTTAAGCCACAGCCTTTAACTTCAGACTTATCTAACCGCCTGCGCTCGCTTTACGCCCAATAAATCCGGACAACGCTCGGGACCTACGTATTACCGCGGCTGCTGGCACGTAGTTAGCCGTCCCTTTCTGGTAAGATACCGTCACAGTGTGAACTTTCCACTCTCACACTCGTTCTTCTCTTACAACAGAGCTTTACGATCCGAAAACCTTCTTCACTCACGCGGCGTTGCTCGGTCAGACTTCCGTCCATTGCCGAAGATTCCCTACTGCTGCCTCCCGTAGGAGTCTGGGCCGTGTCTCAGTCCCAGTGTGGCCGATCACCCTCTCAGGTCGGCTATGTATCGTCGCCTTGGTGAGCCGTTACCCCACCAACTAGCTAATACAACGCAGGTCCATCTGGTAGTGATGCAATTGCACCTTTTAATCAACTATCATGCAATAGTCAATATTATGCGGTATTAGCTATCGTTTCCAATAGTTATCCCCCGCTACCAGGCAGGTTACCTACGCGTTACTCACCCGTTCGCAACTCATCCAGAGAAGCAAGCTCCTCCTTCAGCGTTCTACTTGCATGTATTAGGCACGCCGCCAGCGTTCGTCCTGAGCCAGGATCAAACTCTCATTAAAAGTTTGAGTTCTCACTCATTTCTGTCACTGACAGATTTATTGTTTTTTCATTGTTCAGTACTACAACTTCAGTTGTAGTGCCCTGCACATTGGTTCGTCTTGTTCAGTTTTCAAAGGTCTTTGTCACTCAATTTCTCTCAAGCGACAACTATATTAGTATATCACAGCTGCCAACTTATGTCAACACTTTTTTGAAACTTTTTTTGAAACTTTTTTGTTTCTTCTCGTGATACACCCATAGTCCGTACGGGATTCGAACCCGTGTTACCGCCGTGAAAAGGCGG
>JAQDAD010000008.1 GCA_027682205.1 Streptococcaceae bacterium AF54-32pH5A | reverse complement strand
ATAATCCTTGCGGCACTTATGGACAATCCCCTTGCTTTCTTCATATAACTCTTTCAGATTCATAGGTCTCTCCTTTCTGCCTCTAGTCTAGCAGAATGCACGAACCTATGGATCTCTTTCCTCTATTCTATACTTATTACTTCCTCAACGGCACACAAAAAGAGAGGCACAGCCTCTCTAGGGTTATAATTCTGCAATTTGATTGAGATTCACTTCTGCAATCGTATCATTACCAAACATGGAGATAATCATCTTCACTTTGTTGTTATCAATTTCAGTAATTTTACCTGTGTAGTCTGCAAAAGCACCATCAATGATGCGGACAGTCTGGCCAACTTCAACGTCAATATCGAATTCTTGAACAGTTTGTCCCATAGAAACCAGAATATCACGGATTTCTTGTTCCAATAGTGGAGTTGGTTTTGATCTGTTACCGTGTGACCCAACGAACCCTGTTACGTTAGGTGTGTTTCGAACAACGAACCATGCTTCATCTGTCATGACCATTTCTACAAGGACATAACCCGGAAAGCGATTCTCTTCAATTTCTTTTTTCTTTCCATTCTTCTCAACTTGCACGGTTTGTGTTGGAATCTCAACGCGTAGAATATTATCCAACATGTTATATGTTTGTGCACGTTGCAATAGATTTTCTTTTACCTTATTTTCATAGCCAGAATAAGTTTGTAGAACAAACCATCCCTTGTCAAAACTATCCATGATATTTCCTTTCGTAATAGAAGAAAGCTAGCAGAAGTTCTCCACTTTTCTTCTAAAAAATGTTAATAAATCGAATCAAACCTGAAACAATCAACTGGTCAAAAATATAGATGATGACCACAAAGAAGGCTGTGTATTCCATAATAGAGCGAAAATCTCTCCAGCTTTCTTTGCGAGTTGGCCAAGTTGTTTCTTTAAGAAGTTTAAAAATATCCTTAATAAAACCCATCGTTCTCTCCTATCTCGTCTCTCTATGTGTCGTATATTTTCCACAATGTTTACAAAATTTATTTACTTCTAGTCGTGTTGGCTTGGGGTTCCCACTAATTTTAATTGAGTAATTCCTTGAACCGCAAACTGCACATGCTAGGCTTGCTTTTTTTAGTGCCATAACGCCTCCATCTTATCTATTATAACAAGAAACCTAGGCTTTGACAAGCCTCTTAACGAAATAGATTGACGATAGAGTCCCATATTGTCTGGGCTTTTTCTTTTATCTTTGCATCCGAAATCGCCCGTCCTGCTTCATCTACAAGATTTTGAGCACGACTACGAATATCTCCTAGCGGATCCTCAGACTGGTTTGTCTCATTTTCAACAACCTGCTTTTTCGTATTTTCTGGTTCAATACCATTTTGTTTATAAGCATTCTCAACTGTAAAAGTGCTACCTGGAGTGTATGGCAAAATGGTATTAGCCATACTTCTAAAGACGTGGGCCGCCCCATTTGATGTCGAACCTGCTAGATAATGGTTCTCATCTGTTGTTGGGAAGCCGAGCCAGTGACTGATTACCACATCTGGAGTATAACCAATCACCCACTGGTCACTGGTATATTCAGGATTGAAAACAGCCTCAGTAGTACCTGTCTTCCCTGCCATGACATAATCTGCTGGCGATGAACTAATCCCTGTCCCATTGGTAAATGTTCCCAACATCATACTGGTCATTTTATCGGCTACCGACTTATCGATCACTCGTTTTTGGGAATTTTTATGGCTCTTGATGACCTGTCCACTGGCATTTTCGATACGAGTAATGAAATGCGCTTCAGGCATCAGTCCTTCATTAGCAAAGGCTGCATAGGCTTGTGCCATTTGGAGAGGATTCGTCTCTACTCCTCCACCTAGGGCAACTCCAAGAACACGATCAACTTTATCCATATTCAGACCAAATCTCGTCCCAGCTTCAAAAGCCTTATTGATCCCCAAATCGTTTACAGTCGCAACCGCTGGGAGGTTGAGTGATTCTGCTAAGGCTTGATACATAGGTACTTCAGGAGAAGTCTTAATACCAGCATAGTTGTCTACTCGATAACTGTCATACTGCATGGTGTGGTTGTCCAGTTGCTTGTTCAGAGCCCAGCCAGCTTCCACAGCTGGAGTATAAACGACCAAAGGCTTAATCGTCGAGCCTGGACTACGTTTAGACTGAGTAGCATAGTTAAAATTACGGAAGCCTGTTTTGTCATCACCAGCTACGCGACCGACAACTCCACGTACTCCACCTGTTTTAGGCTCTAGAGCAACACTACCTGATTCAGCATGCGTTCCGTCTTCTGCCGTTGGAAATAGCGCAGTGTTTTCGTAAATAACCTGCATGTTTGCTTGATAGTTTTGGTCAAGTTCTGTATAGATTCGATAGCCGTTGTTGACAATCTCTTCTTCTGTTAGATTGTACTTGGATACTGCTTCGTTGACAACTGCATCAAAATAGGATGGATAACGATAATCGGAAATCTTACCTTCATACTTATCTTGCAATTGAGAAGCCATATCTACTCCAGCTGCTTCAGTTTCTTGATTTTTATCAATATAGCCTGCCGCAACCATATTTTGTAGCACCGTATCCCTGCGGTTAGTCGAATCTTCAATGGAATTCAAAGGATTATACAACTCTGGTCCCTTGAGCATCCCAGCTAGAGTCGCTGCCTGGTTAAGTGATAATTCCGCAGCCGATACGCCGAAATATTTCTTACTCGCATCCTCTACACCCCAGACGCCATTTCCAAAGTAGGCGTTATTGAGGTACATAGTAAGGATTTGCTCCTTACTGTATTTTTTTGTCAACTCTAAAGCTAGGAAAAACTCCTTGGCCTTCCGTTCAACGGTCTGGTCCTGAGACAGATAGGCATTTTTCGCTAACTGTTGAGTGATGGTGGACCCACCTCCAGAACGACCTGCTGTGACAATAGCTAGGAAGAAACGACCGTAATTAATCCCATCATTTTTATAGAAGGAACGGTCCTCTGTCGCGACGACGGCATTCTGCAAGTCTTTACTAATATCTGTCAGCTCAACATAAGTTCCCTTTTGACCGGACAGGGCACCTGCCTCTTTTTCTTCGCGGTCAAAAATCAGAGTTCGCGTTTTCAAGGCATTTTGCAAGTCATTGACATTGGTAGACTTGGCTATTGCAAATAGGTAGGTTCCTACTAGCAAACCAACACTCAAACCTAGTATAATGACAATCTTTGTTAAATGATAGCGACGCCAGAATCTTCGAATCGGGCCTACTTGGGACAATTTTTTTCTATCGCTCCGTGAACGACGCATGCTAGTAGAATCAGACTCTGCCGATTCACTCGTTTCTTTTTTAAAGAGAGAAAGAAACTTCTCAAATAATTTATCTAATTTCATGCGTTTATTTTATCATCTTCACCATAGGAACTCAAGAATTTAGCTATTCCCTATCCAAATAGGGCTTTTTTTGTTACAATATCTGTATGCAATTCACATTTACATTACCCGAATTCTTGCCTCAAATGACAGTCAAACAATTTCTAGAGGAACAACTCCTCATTCCTAGAAAAATCCGTCATTTTTTGAGAATAAAGAAGAACATCTTAATTAATCACGAAGAAGTTCACTGGAACGAGATGGTTAATCCAGGGGATATTTGTCAATTGACTTTTGACGAGGAGGATTATCCCAAAAGAGAAATCCTTCTGGGCAACCCAGACCTCGTTCAAGAAGTTTATCAAGACCAACATCTCATTATCATCAACAAACCCGAGGGAATGAAAACACACGGTAATCAACCAGATGAAATTGCCCTACTCAACCATGTCTCTGCCTACGTCGGGCAAACTTGCTATGTTGTTCATCGCCTGGATATGGAAACAAGCGGTTTAGTGCTTTTCGCCAAAAATCCTTTTATCCTACCCATTCTCAATCGTTTGTTGGAGAAAAAAGAAATCGCTCGCGAGTACTGGGCACTCGTAGAAGGACGAGTAGAGAGTAAAGAACTTATCTTCCGAGATAAAATTGGTCGTGATCGACACGACCGCAGAAAACGGGTGGTGGATTCTAAAAAGGGGCAATATGCTGAAACACAGGTGAGTCGATTAAAGCAATTTCCAAATAAGACTTCTCTTGTTCGTTGTAAACTAAAGACCGGTCGAACGCATCAGATTCGTGTTCACCTTTCTCATCATAAACATCCTATCGTGGGTGATCCTCTCTATAACTCTAGATCAAAAACAAGTCGGCTAATGCTTCACGCTTTTCGCCTTTCCTTTACCCACCCGCTCACCTTAGAGAAGTTGAATTTTACTGCCCTCTCGGATACTTTCGAAACAGAATTAAAACAAAATGGATGACACTAGCATCCATTTTTCTATATAGAAAAAGCAAGACCAAAAGGCCTTGCTTTTATTGACTCAAGAATTATTTAGCGATTTTCGCGAAGTATTCAAGAGTACGTACAAGTTGTGCAGTGTATGACATTTCGTTGTCGTACCATGATACAACTTTAACCAATTGTTTACCATCAACATCAAGAACTTTAGTTTGAGTTGCGTCGAACAATGAACCGTAAGACATACCTACGATATCTGAAGATACGATTGGATCTTCTGTGTAACCGTATGATTCGTTTGAAGCTGCTTTCATAGCTGCGTTCACTTCATCAACAGTAACGTTCTTTTCAAGAACAGCTACCAATTCAGTAACTGATCCAGTTGGAGTTGGAACGCGTTGTGCAGATCCGTCAAGTTTACCGTTCAATTCTGGGATTACAAGACCGATAGCTTTAGCAGCACCAGTTGAGTTAGGGACGATGTTTGCAGCACCAGCGCGAGCACGGCGAAGGTCACCACCACGGTGTGGTCCGTCAAGGATCATTTGGTCACCAGTGTAAGCGTGGATAGTAGTCATCAATCCTTCTACAACACCGAAGTTGTCTTGGAGAGCTTTAGCCATTGGAGCCAAGCAGTTTGTAGTACATGAAGCACCTGAGATAACTGTTTCAGTACCGTCAAGAACGTCGTGGTTAGTGTTGAATACAACTGTTTTAACGTCGTTTCCACCAGGAGCAGTGATAACAACTTTTTTAGCCCCACCAGCGTGCAAGTGTTTTTCAGCTGCTGCTTTCTTAGCAAAGAAACCAGTTGCTTCAAGAACGATTTCTACACCGTCGTTAGCCCAGTCGATTTGTTCTGGATCACGTTCAGCAGAAACTTTAACGAATTTACCGTTAACTTCAAATCCGCCTTCTCTAACTTCTACAGTACCGTCGAAACGACCTTGAGTTGTATCGTATTTCAACAAATGTGCAAGCATCACTGGATCTGTAAGGTCGTTGATGCGAGTAACTTCAACACCTTCTACGTTTTGGATACGGCGGAAAGCAAGACGACCGATACGTCCGAAACCGTTAATACCAACTTTAACTACCATTAGTGATTTCCTCCTTATGAAAATCCTGAAAATTTTATTGTGAAAAGAGTAACTTGAATCACTACAAATCACCTTTCAACATTATTATTATATAACTATTTAAGTAGAATTGCAAGTACGGGCGTTGTTTTTCTATCTTGCTTTTCTACTTTTCAATCCCCTTCATTCACCTAAGCTTTTATTTCTAGGATCTTCTATCCTATCTCCATAATCTTCTCTTCTCACAGTTCGACTCTAACTTCAGAAATAGGGTTATAAAAAGAGACAGGATTTCTCCTGCCTCTAGGCTGATAAACGATTATTTACGACGTCCTGGACGTTCTGCATAACCATAGTAAGCATCTGCCATGATTTCTTCCATGTCAGCTACCATTGGCAAGCGTGGGTTTGCAGGTGAACATTGATCTTCATAAGCAAGCAAGGCAATTTCATGCAAGCTGTCTTTCCAAGCTTTTTCATCGATTCCTTGGTCCTTGAAGTTCATCTTGATACCTACTGCAACACCAAGGTCGTAAACAGCTTTAGCGTATGCTTCAACTGCTTCTTCTGGAGTTGAGTGAGGCAAGCCAAGCATTTTCGCGATGTCTTGGAATTTCTCATCAGCTTTCCAGTAGTTGTACTTAGGCCATGTAGTTGTCTTAGATGGGCGAGTTCCATTGTAACGGATAACGTATGGAAGCAAGATAGCATTTGTACGTCCGTGAACAGTATGGTGAACACCACCAATCTTGTGGGCCATTGAGTGGCTCATACCAAGGAAAGCATTGGCGAAAGCCATACCAGCCATTGTAGACGCATTATGCATTTTCTCACGTGCTTCTGGGTCAGCTGTCTTAACAGATTTTTCCAACCATTCAAAGACAAGTTTGATGGTTTGAAGCGCAATACCGTCTGTATAGTCGTTAGCAAAGTTTGAAGTGTAGGCTTCAGTCGCGTGAGTCAAGACGTCCATACCTGTATCAGCAGCGATAAAGTCAGGAACTGATTCAACCAAAGCAGGGTCAACAATCGCAATAGTTGGTGTCAATGAGTAGTCAGCCAATGGGTATTTGCGGTTGTTTTTCTTATCAGAGATAACGGCAAATGGTGTTACTTCTGAACCTGTACCTGAAGTTGTTGGGATACCGATGTACTTCGCTTTCTTACCAAGTGATGGGAAGCGGAAGGCACGTTTACGGATGTCCATGAATTTTTGAACCAAGTCACGGAAGTCGATTTCTGGTTGCTCGTAGAAGAGCCACATCACTTTAGCCGCGTCCATTGGAGAACCACCACCAAGAGCGATGATTGTATCTGGTTCAAATGCTTTCATCACTTCAGCACCACGTTCTACAGTTGTGATATCTGGATCTGGTTCAACATCTGAGAATACTTGGATGGTTACACGGTTGCTACGTGCGTTCAATTGGTCAATAACACGTTGAACAAAGCCAAGTTTTTCGATAGATTTGTCAGTAACAATCATAACGCGTTCAATATCTTCACAGGTTTGAAGGTATTGGATAGAGTTGCGTTCGAAGTAAATTTTTGAAGGAACTTTAAACCATTGCATATTATTTCTACGTTTCCCTACTTTCTTGATGTTTAGAAGGTTGATAGCGCTCACGTTATCACCAACTGAGTTGCGTCCGTATGAACCACATCCAAGTGTCAATGATGGGATGAAGGCATTGTATACGTCACCGATACCACCGAAAGTAGATGGAGAGTTCCAGATAATACGCATTGCTTTGATTTCTGTACCAAAGCGTTTAGCAAGAGCTTCGTCTTTTGTATGGATAGCTGCTGAGTGACCAAGTCCGTTAAACTCAACCATTTGACGAGCTTTTGTAAGTCCGTCTTCAGTGTCTTCAGCTTTTAGGACAGCAATAACTGGTGACAATTTTTCACGAGTCAATGGTTCTTTTGGTCCTACTTCTGCACATTCTGCAGCCAAGATGTTTGTTCCTTCTGGAACGCTGAATCCAGCTTGTTCTGCAATCCACGCTGCTGGTTTACCAACGATGTTTGCATTTAGTTTAGCGCCTGCACAGTTTTTGCTGTTTGCTTTAGCTCCGAAACAGAATTCTTCAAGAAGTGCTTTTTCTTTCTTGTTTACAAAGTAAGTGTGGTATGATTTGAATTCTTCTACAAATTCGTCATAGACTTCTTTATCAATGATAACCGCTTGTTCTGATGCACAGACCATACCATTGTCAAATGATTTAGACATCACGATGTCATGAGCAGCTTGACGAAGGTCAGCAGATTTTTCTACATAAGCAGGAACGTTTCCGGCACCTACACCAAGGGCTGGTTTCCCACATGAGTATGCAGCCTTAACCATGGCATTACCACCAGTTGCAAGGATAGTCGCAACACCTTCGTGGTTCATAAGCGCTCCAGTTGCTTCCATAGATGGCTCTGTAATCCATTGAACACAGTTTTCAGGTGCTCCAGCTGCGATGGCTGCATCACGAACGATTTGTGCTGCATGTGCAGAAGATTCTTGAGCCGATGGGTGGAAGGCAAAAACGATTGGGTTACGCGTCTTCAAAGCAATCAATGATTTGAAAATAGCTGTTGATGTTGGGTTTGTTGTAGGAGTGACACCACAGATTACCCCAACAGGTTCTGCAATTTTAGTCAATCCTGTAACTGGATCATCTTCGATAACTCCAACTGTTTTAACTCCACGCATATTGTTCACTACGTGTTCACAGGCAAATAGGTTTTTTGTTGCCTTGTCTTCAAATACACCACGACCAGTTTCTTCAACTGCATGTTGTGCAAGGATACCGTGTGCGTCAAGTGCTGCAACTGAAGCTTTCGCTACGATGTAGTCAACTTGTTCTTGGTTCAACTTGCGCATTTCATCAAGTGCAACCAAGGCTTTTTTCACGAGGCCGTCGACATGCTTTTCAGCAGCAAGTTGTTTTTCCTCTGGTGTTATTGTTTTTTTATCAGCCATATTATCCTCCATAGCCTTTAAGGATTTTATCCTTTGTTAATTTTTTCACAAGTTTATTATAACTCTTTTTTCAGACTTTGTAAACAGTTTCATGTTGGTTTCACAAAGAAATTTTATTCATTTGTGAAAATTTTCTCAATATTGCGGTGCTACGGGATTTTGCTCTATCGATTGTGAAATTGTGATAAAAATTTTTTTATTTCACAAAGTTTTTCTGATTGATCGTTATTTATCGAATTCAAACACAGAAAGCGCTTTCTTTCTAGTTTTGAAAAATAGTCTCCTCAACTAGAGACTACTGTTTTTGTTGAAAAACGCCTTGTTTAAAGGTTCCTTCATAGACAACTTCTTGTTCTGTAGTCAACTTCCCTTGACCTTCAGCCTGGCCATTTACAAAATCACCTTCGTATTTCCACCCAGATTTTGATTGGAAAGTCCCTTTTCCATTAAAGGCGCCATTATTGAAATCACCTGTATATTGGTCTCCATTCTCAAAGGTCAGGGTTCCTTGACCATTCATTTTCCCTCGTACCAAGGTGCCATCATAAACAAGCGCTCCATTATCAAGTGTTAGTACACCCTTTTTTGGTGTGTTTAATAGAAAAACTGACACGGCACAGATAGCGATTAGAAAGACTGTTGCAATCTCTATACGCGGGCGAGTTAGATAAACTCGATATTTTTCAAAGATTTCTTTAAACTTTTCCATTGTCACTCTCATTTTCTAATCGATCTAGCCAGCTTTGACATCCACTTGTGATACGAGCATAGGTTTCCTCAAAATCTCCTGTATACCAAGGATCTGGAACACTTTCAGATGCAAAAGAGTAGATTTTATGCTGGAATTCCTGAGGACACATTTGACGCAAATCTGAAATGTTTGAAGCATCCATACCGATAATATAATCAAACGACTCAAAGTCTTCTCTGCCAATTTGAAGCGATGTTTTGTCTTTGTCATAAGGAATCTGATACTGCTGGAAAATCCCTTGCGTTCCCTTATGAATCGGATTACCATGTTCCCAAGACGAAGTTGCACGACTCTCGACTTGGTAATTGCTCGTCATGGATTTCATCACAAACTCTGCCATAGGGCTGCGACAGATATTTCCTAGGCACACAAATACTATTTTTTTCATCCCTTTTCCTCTCATCTCATAGAAAAACGGGAGTGATAGATCCCGTTTTATTCTTCAATTGCTCCGCTTTCGTCGATAACTGCTCCTTCTGGTGTCACAGCTTCTTTGAGTGGCAAAACGGTCTTGATAGCAGCCAATTCAAAAGTCAAATAAACGCCGTCTACATCAAGTACGATTGTTCTCTTCTCAGTATCTACTTCATCCACTGTTCCGTAAAGTCCACCAATCGTAATAACTTCGTACCCTTTTTGAAGCTTGTTCAAACTTTCCATACGCTTTTGAGCTTGTTTCTTTTGAGAACGTTGCATAAAGAACATCAAGCCCATCATTGCTACTAACATGATTAAAAAAGTAATATTTGGATTCATTGTTTTCTCCTTTGTATTTTACATAGGACTACTATATCAAATTTCAACTACTTTTACAAGGTTGTGCCTTGTTTTATGGCAATAAAAAAATCAGAGTTTTCACTCTGATTTCTACGATTATTTCAAGTTTTGAACGATTTTGACTAGATTTTCAACAGTAAATCCATACTCTGCCAATACTTTTGGTGCTGGGGCAGATGCTCCAAAGGTATCAATACCGAGAACTGCACCATCTAAACCGACATATTTGTACCAGTTTTGAGTTGCTCCCATTTCGACTGCAACGCGACGGCGAACTGCATTTGGAAGGATTTCTTCCTTATAAGCTGCGTCTTGTGCGTCAAAGACATCTGTAGATGGCATGCTGACTACGCGGACTTTTGCGCCTTGACCAGCCAATTCTTTGGCAGCTGCGACAGCGAGATTCACCTCTGAACCTGTTGCAATCAAGATGGTATCAAAGTCAGCTGCATTTTCATAGACAACATAGGCACCTTTTGCAACCTTGTCAAAGTCTGTCCCTTCTTCAACAGTCAAGTTTTGGCGTGTCAAGACAAGAGCAGTTGGTGTTTTTTCGCTTGTCACTGCAAGGTACCAAGCTGCTTGAGTTTCACGCGCATCTGCTGGACGGAAAACATTTAGATTTGGCATGGCACGAAGACCTGCTAGGTGTTCAACTGGTTCGTGAGTTGGACCATCTTCACCAACTGCAATAGAATCATGGGTGAAGACATAAGTCACAGGAAGTCCTTGCAAGGCTGACAAGCGGACAGCTGCTTTCACATAGTCAGAGAAGACAAAGAAAGTACCACCATAAACACGAAGTCCACCATGAAGGGCCATCCCGTTCAAGATAGTTCCCATTGCAAATTCACGAACACCAAACTGAATGTTACGGTTCAAGCGATTAGCATCGTCTTGAAGTCCGTCAGTCTTGATATAAGTCATGTTTGAGTGAGCGAGGTCAGCTGATCCACCTAAGAAGGTTGGCAACTTAGCTGCCACCACGTTCAAAGCATCTTGGCTTGAATTACGAGTTGCTTGAGAAAAGCCATTTTCTAATGCTGGGAAGTCTGCTGGAGTCACTTCAACAGGATCACGTCCGTCAATGATGGCTTCTACTTCTGCTGCAAGTTCAGGATAAGCTTCTTTATAATCAGCAACTAGTTTTGTCCAAGCTTGATAAGCTGATGCACCACGGTCTGCAACATTTTCTTTGAAATCAGCATAAACTTGCTCTGGGATTTCAAATGGCTCGTAGTCCCAACCAAGGGCTTGACGAGTTGCCGCAGTTTCATCCGCTCCAAGAGGAGCACCGTGTACCGCATTGGTTCCTTGTTTATTTGGAGAACCGTATCCAATAACAGTCTTCACTTCAATCAAGGATGGTTTGCCTGAAGCTTTAGCTGCTTCGATAGCAGCATGGATTGCTTGTAAGTCTGTTCCATCTTCAACCAAGGCTGTATGCCAACCATAAGCATTGTAACGGTCACGAACACTTTCAGTAAAGGAATCCTTTGTCTCACCATCCAAGTTGATATCATTTGAATCATAAAGGACAACCAACTTGTCAAGTTTTTGCAATCCTGCGTATGAAGCCGCCTCGCTTGAGACACCTTCCATCAAGTCACCATCTCCACAGATAACGTAAGTATAGTGGTCAAAGATATTGTAGCCTTCGCGATTGTATTTTGCTGCTAGGAAACGTTCTGCTTGGGCAAAACCTGTTGCAGTCGAAATCCCTTGCCCTAAAGGACCTGTTGTAGCATCAACCCCTGCTGTATGTCCAAATTCTGGGTGACCTGGTGTTTTGGAACCCCATTGACGGAAGTTCTTGACCTCATCCATGCTCACATCTTCAAAACCAGAAAGGTGAAGAAGGGCATAAAGCAACATAGATCCATGACCTGCTGAGAGGATAAAGCGATCACGGTTGATCCAGTTTGGTTGTGCGGGATTGATGCGAAGTTGTTTTGTAAAGAGGCTATAAGCCATCGGAGCTGCTCCCATAACCACACCTGGGTGACCAGAGTTGGCTTTGTTGATGGCGTCAATTCCTAGGAAACGAATTGCATTAACAGATAGATTTGACATAGAATTTCCTTTCTCTTTGAGGCGATCAATAGATCACACATCCTATTTTACTATTATATGAAAAAATGCATAGAATAGCAATCAAACAATTTGCGTTCATCTGACACATTTGATTTGCCTATCCCCTCGTCACCTCATAGTAAGGAAGTAGACGAGTATAAGCATCTTCTAGCTTCTCCAATATCGCTTCTACTGACTGATTTTCAATAAAGGAAACATCCGACTTGATCAAAACTTTACGGATTTCCTGATTTCGTACTTTCGTGCGTAAGAGCAAACGATTTTCTTCATCAGCCTTCAATTTTTGACTTTGACCATCGGTATATGCTAGATAATAGATTCCTTCTACTGGTGGAATATCTAAAATCTTGGCTTGTTTACTCAGCGTCTGCTCATCCTTCTTTCGCTCGATGAAACTGACTTCTAAGGAAATCCCAAAATCCGAGGGTTCCCCATACAAACGGAGCGCCAACATGGGTTCTGTTACCCGCCCCTCTCTCTGTAGATAGACCCAGAAATGGGGACGCAGGCGCTGAGCTTGATTCATCCACTGACTGGTCTGTTGCAGTTGCCATTCTGGATGACTTGCTTGGAAGGTCTTGGCTAAGTTTGTAAAAGTCTTTCGAGCCTCCTGCCCTTTGTGACGCAATTCCAGCATCTTCTCTCGTTCATCTCCAGCCTTATCTGGATTACGATACTGGATTCCCGCATAAAATAGATAATCTCTGATTGCTTCCATCATCTGTCTCTTCTCCCTTTTCTAACAAAAAATCAGGACGAGCCTGATTTTATTTATTCTGTATCTACGACTACATAGCGATTTGGTTCATCGCCCTCAGAGTAACTCGTCACGCCATCCATGCGTGAAATAATGCGATGGATAATCTTGCGTTCGCTATTAGACATTGGATCTGTTTGTTGACTTCGACCTTCTTCTAAAACACGAGTCGCCAATTTTTGAGCGTAGGTTTGCAACACTTCTGCACGGTGTTCAACGTAATCATTGACATTGATTGTGATGTAGAAAGTTCTTGAATAGCGATTGTAAAGGTAATTTTGTGCCAAAAGCTGAAGTGCTTTCAATACTTTGCCGTGATAGCCGATAATGCGACCAGGCTCATTAGTATCGATTTGAAGATTAATCGTGCGACGATTGTAGTCGCTTGAAATTGTACCTTCTACATCCATATCGTCCACAATGGTTTGAACATAGTTAGCCACTTCAGCTGCTACTTGTTCGATGTCATAACTCGGCTCCACCTTCAAACCCAGATCTTCCAAAGACTGGCTTTCTACCGATTCTGACATAGATATAAATTCTTCACACTCTGCTGGGTCTTCCACTCCAGCATCTCCTGTCTGCAATTCATTTAAAATCGCGATGTGACCTGTTTCTTCTAAGATCGTGCTAGCATGTTTTTCATTTTTCAAGATTTCGGCCTTGACTTCGTCAGAAACACCCTGACCTTCCTCTTCGATTTTTTTAATCGCCTCAACAACGTGACCAAGATCAACTGTCGCCTCTGTTACTGTCTTAACAGGTTCGTTTTGTTCATTGATTTCTTTCGGAACACCTTTTACGGCTTGTTGATTGGCCTTAATCACAGTCGTCTCACTAATCGCCTCAATATCAACTTGAGCTGGTTTTTTCCCAAATAAGCCTAAAAAACCTTTCTTCTCTTTGGACACGACCTTGATATGAGTCTTCATTCTCGGAATACCTAACTCTTTCAATCCTTTCTGGATTGCTTCTTCAACAGTTGAACCTGTAAATAATACCATTATCAGATTCCTCCTTATTATTTCGTTTTCTGAGCCTTTTTCTTGGCTTTTCTTTTTCTATTTTCCAAATCTTTTTTAGCTTGTACTTCCGCCTCACGCGCTGCAATAATCTTAAAAGGATTATTTAAAAAGTAAGTTTGCAAAACTTGATAAGCATTGGATACTGCCCAGTACAAGGCTACGCCACTAGGTGAAGAGATGGCAAAGATAAAGATCAGTACAGGCATTCCGTACATCATCCCTGTCATAGCTCCACTTCTTTCGGGTAAAGCCTTATTCGATAACCAACTACTTAAGAAGGTAAAGACTGCTGCCAAAATCGGAAGGATAAAGCTTGTGTCCACTCCCCCAAGATTCACCCACAAAAAATGCCCTGTTTTCAAAAAGTCTACTCGAGTCAAGGCTTGAAAGAGAGCCAAGAGAACCGGCATTTGAATCAAAATCGGCCAGAGAGAAGAAGAGTGTTTGACCCCTAATTCTTTATAGACCTTCCTCATCTCCTGATCCAGCTTGGTTCTACTTTCCATATCACGACCTGGATATTGTTCTTGCAGGGCCTTGATACGTGGTTGGGCCTCTTGCATTTTTCTAGAGGCCACCATCTGAGTCTGAAAGACTGGCAATAGAATCGTACGAATCAGGATCGTAAAGAGGATAATCCCCACTCCGATACTAACGTCAAAGGACAAAAAGCGGATGATTTCAGCAAAAAAATAGACAAATTTACTCCATATATCTGTAGAATCTGCTGCAACATCGCTTGTCCCACAGGCTGTCATGACAAATAAGGACAAGCCCAGCAAACTAGTCAACTGTAGTTTCTTTTTCACTCCTAATTCCTTCCCGATAAATCTTTGATAACTTTAATACGTGGAGTAGATTTTTCTCCATTTCTGCATAATCCAAGCCTTCAACCCCTTTTCGAGCAATTACGACAAAATCAACGTTATCAGCTAAGTGCTCCCTTACGCTTAGCAAAATGTGTCGAATCCGTCTTTTAATTTGATTTCTAGTGACTGCATTCCCTAATTTCTTACTGACGGACAGCCCTACTCGAAAATGACTTTTCTGATTTTCCAATTGGTAAACAACAAATTTGCGATTGGCAAAACTTGTTCCATCCGTGAAAATAGCCTTAAAATCTTTCTCTCTTTTTACACGAAAGCTTTTCTTCAAAACTCAACTCCATCTATTAAATTACTACTATTATACCATAAATTTCAAAAAAGCCAATAATGACAAGGTTTTAGACTGTTTTAACAACAAAAAGTTGGGAAAATTTATCTCCCAACTCCTTTTTATTGTATCTTACCTTGTAATTTTATTCAGATTATCTTACTTTTTCAAGCGTTCAACGTCACGAGCGATAACCAATTCTTCATCAGTTGGGATAACCAAGACACGAACTTTAGCAGCTTCTGTTGAGATATCACCTGTTGCTCCAAAGACATTCTTTTCAGGATCGACATCGCAGCCAAACCAAGAAATGCCTTCAATGACCATCTGACGAATCGTTACAGAATTTTCTCCAATTCCAGCTGTAAAGATAATGGCATCTGCACCGTTCAAAACTGCCAAATACTGACCAATATACTTTTGGATACGATCCACAAAAATCTCATTTGCCAGCTGCGCTTTCTCATCACCCGCACGCATAGCTTCGTGAATATCACGCATATCGCTTGATCTCTCAGAAACACCCAAAAGTCCTGACTCACGATTGAGAATTCGACTGATATCCTCTGGTGTATTAAAGTCATCTGTATGTTGCATTAAATAGGGGATAATTGCCGGATCAATATCACCTGTACGAGTCCCCATCATAATACCACCAAGTGGAGTGAAGCCCATGGATGTATCAACAGACTGACCACCGTTAACAGCTGTAATAGAGCCACCATTACCGATATGGCAAGTAATCAATTTCAAGTCTTCTAGTGGTCGACCTAAAATTTTAGCTGCTTCTCCTGCTACAAACTGATGGCTTGTCCCATGTGCTCCATACTTACGAACTTTATTTTCAGTATAGTATTTATTTGGAAGAGGGTAGCGATAAGCTTTTTCTGGCATGGTTGTGTGGAATGAAGTATCAAATACAACAACGCTAGTGATATCCGGAAGCAATTCCTTGAATGCGCGAATTCCTGCTGCGTTGGCTGGGTTGTGAAGAGGCGCCAAAAGTCCCAATTCCTCAACTTTTTCGAGTACATCTCCCTCAACGACCGTTGATTCTTTGAAATATTCACCACCAGCCACAACACGGTGCCCAACACCAGTTATTTCATCATAACCTTTGATAATGTCAAAACGAATCAAATCATCCAATAAAATTTTAACAGCTTGTGTGTGATCGTCAATATCAAGAATTTGTTGCTCAGAACGGCCGTCGAATTTTACAGTTGAGATAGAGTCTTTCAAGCCAATACGTTCAATCAAGCCTTTGGCCAATACTATTTCTTCTGGCATTTGGTAAAGTTGCCACTTCAAACTCGAGCTTCCTGCATTGATTGCAATTGTTTTAGTCATAACATGATACCTCTTTTAAGCGTTTTCAACTATTATAACAAAATTTACCTTATATTTCAGTACCTTTGCTCCATTTTTGAAAATTTTCTTTGAATTTCATTAGTGTAGCTGGATCTTGCAAACTTTCTAGCGGATACACAAAAGGTTGCAGTTCCTGTTCAGTTTTCTTCTGTAAGACAAAAATACTTTTAGCTTGTCTTGCTGTTGAGAAAATATCTTCTGGCAGAGTGATGATGGCAGCAAGACTCACTTCATCTTTGAGCCAACCTTTTAACAAATCACTTTGAGGGCTGGTCAATAAATCACTCGGAGCTAGAAAAATAGCATATCCATCTGACTTAAGGTACTTGAGACCTTGCTCCATGAGCAAATGATGGGCATAGGTATGTTCTTGACTAGAAGCCACTTGATAACGAGATGCAATGGCATCGTCTGGATAATAGCCAACAGGCAAGTCGCTAATGACCACATCGCTTTCTTTAAGCATCTGCGGACGAACGGCGTCGCCTTGAACAAATCCAGCCTGCAAACCAATCACATCGGCCATACTAGCCGCTAAATCAATCAGCAAATCATCCACTTCGATTCCCAAGTAATTCACTTTTTTAGCAAGAGAAGTCAAGAAAGTAGCGCCAAGAATTCCCATGCCAGAACCCATTTCGAGGATACTTATTTCCTCTTGATCAAGCAACTCTTCCACAATAAGTACCAAGAGGAGGGCAATGGCATCCGGCGTAAACTGGTGATTGGCCTGCAAAGGCTCCGTTTGTCCTGCCTTCATCAAGAGAAACTGGTAGGTCTTGAGCCACTCTTCCTTGCGAAGTGCTAAGCGCTTAAGGGCTTGATTGTTCTCCTTGACCTGCTCTAGCTCAGTTTCGCCATCCAGATAGATACTGTTTTGCTCTACCAAGGCGTCATAAAAGTTGGTCGCCAAATCACTTTGGATGACTTGGACATTCTCTAGTAAATACGTATAAGCTTGTTCTATTTTTTCAAAATCCATATTCCTATCTTATCAAAATTCCCCTATTTTTTCCATCTGAAGAGAAAAAATCACTGCTTTAATCAGCGAGTGATTTTTGGGCTACTGTTAAAAAGAGCTCTGCGTAATTTCCTAGGAAAAGACCTTCTGCACTGTACAGAATCTGACTGTCAATGCTCGAAAAACCAAATTGAGCAAGCTTGTTTTCCAGTTCAGCCAATTCAAATCCGTGGTGGTTGGCATCTGTCTTGACAAAATCAGCAATGAGGACTTGTCCATTCTCCCTAAGGTGATGGTGAAACATGGCAAGAGTCGCATCTAGATCAGGCATATGATGAAGAACTCGACTGACAACAACCATGTCAAATTGCTGGTCTAAGGGATTCGCTAGTAAATCCTGCTCTAAGAGTTGAAGATTCCTGATTTCTTGTTCTTCTGCTTTCAAACGTGCTTGCTCCAGCATTTTCTCCGAGATGTCTACAAGGGTTACCGACTTGGCCTGCTTGGCTAGGGGCAAGGCTAACAGGCCCGTTCCACCACCAAAATCCAGTATTTCCTTGTCTGATAGAAGAGCAATCTGTTTTTCAACTGCTTGACAAACCAAGTTTGCAAGAAAGATATTTTTGGGCGAATCAAAGGTTTCTGCTTTGTGATTAAAATCGTGTTTCATGTTTTTAGTTTAACACAAAGAAGTTGAATTGCCTAGGAATTGCCTTTCTTTTCTGCCTTATAGTCTGTTTTTTGTTGATTTAGTTCTGGGATTGAATCAGTCGCTACCTGTTCCTTTTTATCCGTTTTCTTTTCCTTGGGTTTCATCGAAGTAAAGAGAAATTCATAGTTGCTCTTATTCATTCGAACACTTGTCGCAAAACCTATTTTCGTATTTTGATAAGTGACTTTTCCTAGATTAAAGACTCGCTCCCCACTTTCTTGCTCAGCCTTATCTTTGCTTCGTTTGGCCATGGCAAAAGCGACCAACTTTTCTTTGTTTAGGGTAAAGTCTTTGTGATGGGCGACTTGCCGATTCAAATAAAACTGCAACAAAAGGCTAAAAATGGCTGCCATGGTCACTGCATATAGGAGAACTCCTGCCTTAACTTTTTGCTTTTTCCACACGATAGATGAACTCCCTTTCTAAGCCTTTTTGAAATTGGAAGCGAAAGCGAACCAGTTGATTTTCCTCTGTGATTTGTGCTGATTTGAGGCCATAAACCATTGGCTGGTAACCTCGTCCACTGCTATCAGTTTTCCGAAAATCATCTGATTTGGACTTCCCCATAGCGATGTCCTTGCCATCTTGCTTCACATAGAGGCGATTACCTTCCACTTTTTCAAACTGCGAACGCTCTAACTCAGTCTCTAGCTGGTCCACAAACAAGAGCCACTCCTTTTGCTCGCTTTGTTGCTGGTAACGAACTTCTGAAATGAGGAGCTGACTCATGGCTTGAAAGAGGAGCAAGCCACCGCTAATGACGATAAGGGCAATCAGAGATCCCAAAAGAGTGAAAGCTCTTACCTTACTGTTCTTTAAGATCGAGCAATTTCTCTGAACCATGGTAGACCTCCAATCCTTTTTCACTAGCAAACACCTGAATCTCCACGCCATTGACCTTTACTTGATTTTGCCCCGTCTGTAAGGCCATCTTAGCCACACGTAAGACTTCCTCTTTTTGCAAAATTTCTGCCTCTAACCGTCGATTTTGTTGGATTTGCCCCAAGAGAAGAGTTGCAATGCTGGCAAATACGGCCAGAGCTACTACTGCTTCTAGTAAAATCACTGCCTTAATTTTTTGTTTCCTTAATGCGTTTAATTTTTCCATTTCCTAGATATAATCGATAGCTGATTGTTCCTTTTCTGGTCTGAAATTCAACCTTAGCCAGAGATCTATTTCCACCAGCTCGGTCAAAGTGAATCGTCTGTCCTGATGGTGCTTGAATCCCTTTGGGAACGGTCAATTTTTGACTTCCATTGCTAATGGTCTGCCCGTCTAAATTCAGGCTAGTCTTTTGTTGACTAGCTATACTACGCTTTTGAGTTTCACGGTAGAGTTCTTCAAACTCCATAAAGAAAATCTGCTCCTCCACCGCTGCAAAACTGGACTGGACTGAACCTGATAAAGCCAAAGCAATGATACTCACAAGTCCCAAAACCAAGAGACTTTCCAGCATGGTAAAGGCCTTAATCTGCAACGGTTTGACTTGTTTTTTGTTTCGCATGGTAGTCTTTATAAGCTTTGACTTGCTCTGCTGTGATACGTCCGTCCGCCTGTAATTTACTTAAGCTAGCATCTTCATTCTTGTCCAGACTATAGAGTTCTGCCTGGCTTTCCACGACCTTGACAACAGCAGCTTTTCCTTTGTCATCTACGGCATCCTTTTGCTTGGTCAAATTGGGCACAAAGAGCAAGAGAAGTACGCTGATGATTAAAAGAACCACCAACATTTCCACGAGAGTAAAGGCTTTCGCCTTGGCTTTTTTCAAATTTGTCATAAATTTTTTCATTTTAAAAATTTACCTCCATATTTTGATACATGGGCATGAGCATTGCCGCATAAAGTAAAACGATAATCAGGGCCACAAAGATAAAAACCAGTGGCTGCACCAGATTCATGGTGCGGTTGACTCGGGTAAAAAAGGCTTCCCAAGTTTTTTCAGCATAGATTTCCAACTCACTCCCCAACTTGGACTTGACTTCCCCATACTCGATGATGAGACTCAACTCCTTTTTAAAGAAGGGATAGATCGCTATGGTTTGAGAAAATTCACGGCCATTTTGCAGGGCTTGAGCCAGATCTTGACCGATTTCTTTAAAGAGCTGAGAACCTTGTTCCTGCATGATTTGAAAAATCTGCGTCAGCTCCATTCCCTGTGAAATCATATTACCCCATTCACGCGCGTAATAGGCCGTCAGATAGGTCTGGACAAAGATTCCTAGAAAGGGAATCCGTGCCAACATCGAGAAGACCCGCATCTTGGAACTTCTTTTGTAAAAAGTGAGAGCTAAAAGTAAAGATAGAGAGCAAACCAACACTAGTCCCAGAAAAATTTGTGGCAGATTACCAATGATTTGAGTTGCAATATTGCTACTATCCAGTTGGGGGAGTAGATAGTTTCTCAACCCCAGCATGATTAGCAGGAGAAATCCCAGCAAAATCAGGGGATAAGTCGCCACTTCGATTAATTTTTTCTTGACCTTGGCCAGGTTGTCCAGATATTCTTCTATCTTTCCCAAACTCAGGTGAAGATTGCCGTGAACTTCAGCTAAGGATAGTTGGGTCACAATGGCACTTGAAAAACCCAAACTGTCCATCATTTCTGAGAAAGATTTCCCCTGAGACAAGCCTTGGTGCATCTGGGTCACATAGTCCTTTTCCAGCAAGGCACTTCTACCCAAGAAAGAAATAATTTCCACCAAGTGAAAGCCACTGGAGAAGAGGTTATTAAACAGAGTGATGATTTTCTTCTGCTTAGCTGTAGCTAATTTTTTCCGTTTCAGCCTGAAGACTTGTGATATGTCCATCTTTAAGAAGCTTGTCAATCTGCTCATTCCAGCCAGTTGGCTGGTGGTCTTGATAGTCTTTGTTTGCAAAGTCAACGATTCCTCCTCCCCCGATTAATCTCTGGTAGCAGACGCCTTGTAGGACAACTGCTAGTTCCTCCTCCGTCACACCCAACTCCAGAATACGTTCATAAACTCCTCGGACACTCTTGGCATGAATGGTTGAAAAGACTGTCGCGCCTGTCAGACTGGCTCTAACCACTGCACGCGCCGTCTCGCTATCCCGAATTTCACCTATAATCAAGAGATCCGGTCGATGTCGTAGAGACAGTTTGATCAGATTTTCATAGGTCAACCCAATCGACTCATTCAACTGCAACTGGAGCATGTCTTCTTGCTTAATTTCGACAGGGTCTTCGATAGACATAACCTGCTGTCCCTTAAAGAGAGACTTGGATAATTCGTGCATCAAGGTCGTCTTGCCACTGCCGACTGGACCTGCAAAAAGGTAGAGGCCCCTTTGCCTGTATTGTTCCCCTAATTCTGCTAGATCCTGAAACCAGAAATGCAGGTCCTGTTCCTCATCGTGTAACAAACGAATGACCAAGCTCTCATGTCCCCGATAATCGCCCACGGTGGACAAACGCAGTGAAGAAACCTTTTCGTCATACTGATAATCACAAGAACCCAGCTGACTGCGACGCTTTTCTCCTACATTCATCCCAGCCACAAACTTGAAATGACTAATCACTGCAGCTAAAACATCAAACTCATAGGAGTCAACTAGATGCCTCTCGTCTCCAACTCGCATGTGAAGCTCGTAGGACTTTTCCTTGGGAATGAAATAGATATCCTGAGCCCCGCTTGCCTTCGCAGTAGTAATAATTTTCTGTGCAATTTCTTGTACCATACCGCCCTCCTTATCTAACTATTCGCAAAAAAATAAAAAAAGCAACTTAAAAAGTTACTTTTTCATCTCCATTTCATGCGGCAAGAACGGTGTTTTTCTTGACCTATTTGTTTTTCATAGCCTGGACGCAACTTTTCATCGGGGATGACTTGCCCATCCTGTAAAAGTGCCAAAGAATGGTACTGCTGCAAATACTCATCACACTCGTCACACCAACGCTGGTCTGCAGGATCCCAAAAAATAGTCATCAAATCACTCCGACTCTTATAAAGAGGATTCTTCTTTTCCAGCTCAAACCAGCATAATTTATAATATTTTAGGGCATCATAGTACTTGTCAAAAGATTGACTCATGATGACATCTTCTTCCCAGCCTTCTATGAACCACCAAGGTTCATAGTCCCCATACATTTCTATAACACGATACATTTTCACTACTTCCTTTGTACCGTATATTATAACGAATTTTCTAGAACAATGAAAGGATTTTGCTTGTTTCCCACATTAGAAATTTCTTTAATCCTATTATTTTCATCTGATAATAAAAATAGGAGTCCCTTATTGACCCCTATTTTTTATCTTCTTAGGCTTGATAACGTTTCACACCATCTAGGTAGGTTGCGACCAATTCCAAATCTTTATCTAGTACGATAAAGTCCGCGTCGTAGCCTTCACGGATTTGACCACAAACATCATCAATGTGAACAGATTTTGCTGGATTGAGGCTGGCCATCATGACAGCTTCATGCGGATTCACAATTCCCCATTCAACCACATTCTTCAAACCGTCTTTGAGTTTGAGGATAGAACCCGCTAAGTTACCTGTAGATTTGAGGCGAGCCGTTCCATTGGCAACCACTACTGGGAATTCTCCCAACATGTAGTCTCCATCTTCCAATCCACCAGCTGTCATACAGTCTGTGATAAGAGCAATGTTTTCTGTCCCTTTTTGTTTGATAAGAATGTCACAGGCCTTTGGATCCACGTGGTGACCGTCACAAATCAATTCAGCGTAAGTATGTGGTAACTCATACATCGCTCCCACCATACCCAGTTCACGGTGAGTCAACCCACGCATCCCATTGTAGGCATGTACCCAAACACTCGCTCCAGCATCTACTGCTTTTTTAGCTTCGTCAAATGTTGCATTTGAATGTCCAAGAGCAACCGTCACGCCTTCGCACGTAACCGTGCGAACAAAGTCTTCTACACCTTCGCGTTCTGGCGCAAGGGCAATTTTATTAAGCAAGCCATTTGCTGCTTTTTGCCAAGCACGAAACTCATCCATACGAGGATCCTTCATGTAGGCAGGGTTTTGAGCCCCCTTATATTTCTCTGTGAAATATGGCCCTTCAAAATAGATTCCACGAATCTTGGCTCCACTTGCTTCCTGATAACGAGCACCAATATTTTCTGTTACTGCGAGCAATTGCTCATAAGATGAAGTCAAAGTGGTTGGTAAGAAGCTCGTTACCCCCATGCTAAGCAATCCTTCACTCATAGTATGAAGGGTTCCTTCGATGTTATTGTCCATGACATCCACACCGCCAAATCCATGAATGTGGGTATCCACAAGTCCTGGTGCAATGCTATAGCCTGTATAGTCAATCACCTCAGCCCCTTCAGGAATTTGTTCTACATGCTTTCCAAACTTACCATCCACAAGTTCCAAGTAACCGCCACGACGAACTCCGTGTGGGTAGAAAAACTGATCCGCTTTAATATAATTAGGCATAATGATAACCTCCTTGATAGATTGATTCTAGAATTTATTATGTCAATTACATTATAAACCTTTCTTTTTCATTTGTAAATGGTATAGACCTGTTTTCTGGAGATATTTTAAAAGAGCTGGATTTCTCCAACTCTTTGATCTTATTTTGATTTCACAGGTAGTTCTTGGGCGGCCTTAACAGCAGCTGCAATCGTCTCTGCGTATAGCTTAGCACCTTCTTCGAGCTTGCTACTGTCATTCCCAAAGTGAACTTGATCTGTTCCAGCCCAGATTTCAGGGTGCTCCTTAGCGACCTTATTCCAGTCAGCAATGCTCACATAAGGAGTCTTTTCTGCTAATTCCCGCGCATAAGCCGCATACTGTTCAACTGATTTGTATGTTTCCTTGCTCTTGTCACCTTCATAAGGAGTTACAAGAATCAGATGGTGGCCTTTGGGGAGGTTTTTAACTATCGTATCTAAGTCATCTTTATAATTTTCCGGTCCGTTTACACCCGTTGCAATGACAACTGTTTTTAGGAGTACCTTGTTCTGGCTGTTATTGAGCATGATGTCATTGGCTTGCTTGGTTGTCCGACTAACTTGGGCATTGATATTCGCTTCAGGAAGGGCCTCTTGTAAGGCTGTATTAGCACGCAAGGCTACCGAATCTCCGATCAGACTCGTTCCCTCAGAAATTCCAAGTCGGCTAGCCTCTGCTTGCTCAGCAAGAGTCTTTGTTTGTCCTATATTGGTCTGGGCTTGTTTGAAACCATTGACCATCAAGTCTGTCTCAAAAGCTCCAACTTGGGGAGCCACAGTTATGATAATCAAGGTAAGCAAGGTAAGAATACCAACGCCACTAGCACTAATTGGTTTAATATGAGGTAATCGACTAAGCTTCCGTATTAAAGGATTGGTCTTACCAGCAATCAATGGCTCAATAATATAGAAGGATAGGATAGCGAAGAAATAGGAAAAGATAACGGTTAAAATAACAGCGGGCAGATTGCTCATCAACTGAGAAAAGATAATATAAAAAGGCCAGTGGAAAAGATAAACCGCATAGCTGGTATCCGCTAGAAAGGTGATTATTCTAGGTTCTTGTATCTCTGGAGTCTTCTCATGCAAGACACGCGCGGCAAAAATCATGACAACGGCTGCTAAGCTAGCAAGCAAGAAACCAAACAAGTAAGCGAACAGATAGGTAAACTTGACAAAGAAAGTCAGAAGAAACAATACCAAGAGACCTGCAGCCAACACCAGTAGATTCTGACGAAGATCCCAGGTTCGATCAAACTGCTTTACTAAATCGCTCGTCTGACGAACACCCACAACCGTTGCTAAAATGCTTCCTAAAAAGAAGGGATAGACATGGGTTAAACTTGAAAAGTAGACAGATGAATAGGAACTAGCCATTAGACTGCCAATAAACATGGAGAAAAAGCTAATGATGAAAGCTCCCGCAGAAAGGAGAAAGACCATCCCTCTCAATTGGCTACCAGATTTCGAACGTTTCGATAAGAACCAAACCGCTAAGCCCCAAAGAATATAGTAGTGAACCTCAACAGCCAAACTCCAGTTGTGAACAAAGAGATGCGGAATGAACTGGGATTCATAACTGCCCCCCGTTAACATCTCATAGAAGTTGGTCATGAAACCGAAAACTCCAGCAATCTGACCGCCAATACCTGCAACATAGTCTTGACGAACTAGGAGGGTAAAGGGCATGGTCACCAAAACCATCAAAACCACAGGTGGCACGATACGATAAAACCGTCTCTTAAAAAAGCCCAGCAAATCAATCTGGCTTTTCTTTCCAAACTCTTCCAAGAGGAGAGAGGTAATCAAAAATCCTGAAAAAGTGAAAAAGACATCTACCCCAAAGAATCCTCCAGGAAAGATGGTCTGAAAGAAATGGTACAAAAGCACCAGTAGTAAACCTGTAATCCTAATCAAGGAAAACCATTTAATGCGCATACGAGTTTATTCTCCCTTTCGTTATACACTTTATTCTATCAAAAAAAGAAGAAAAATCCTACGAGAAAACGTAGGATTTTTAGCTTATATCAATTCCGTTTTAGAAATTACGTCCTGACTTGTTGTAGCCATATTTTTCCACAAAATACTCACGGAATTCCAAGAGATTGTCATCCATGATGGCTTGACGGACCTGCTTCATCAGGTTGAGTAAGAAGTAGAGATTGTGGTAGCTGGTCAAACGGATACCGAAGGTTTCATCAGCCTTGAGTAGGTGACGAAGATAGGCGCGTGTGTAGTTCTTACATGTGTAGCAGTCGCACTCAGGATCAAGTGGCGTAAAGTCCTCAGCAAACTGGGCATTCTTGACAACCAAACGCCCTTGGCTGGTCATACAGGTACCATTACGAGCGATACGAGTCGGCAAGACACAGTCAAACATATCCACCCCACGGATGACCCCATCAATCAAGCTATCTGGTGCTCCCACTCCCATCAGGTAGCGAGGTTTATTTTCAGGAAGGAGTTGGGTTGTGAAATCCAAGACGGCATTCATTTCTTCGTGGGTTTCTCCAACGGCTAGTCCACCGATAGAGTAGCCTGGAAAGTCCATGCTAACAAGGTCTTGAACCGACTGACGACGAAGATCCTCAAATCCTGCCCCCTGCACAATCCCAAACAAACCTTGGTCATGTGGACGACGGTGAGCCTTCAAACCACGCTCAGCCCAACGGCTGGTACGTTCGATAGATTTCTTAACGTAGTCATAAGGTTGGTAAAACTGAGGACATTCGTCAAAAGACATCATGATGTCTGAGCCTAGATTGTTCTGAATGGAGATAGCTTTTTCTGGCGATAGAAACATCTTGGAACCATTGAGATGGTTTTTAAAGGTTACCCCTTCTTCTGTGATATTTCTGCTATCAGCTAGGGAATAAACCTGAAAACCACCACTATCCGTCAAGATGGGCTGGTCCCAATTCATGAACTTGTGGAGCCCTCCTGCGCGTGCGATGAGTTCGTCTCCTGGACGGAGCCACAAGTGATAGGTGTTTGACAGGATAATCCCTGAACCCATCTCCTTCAACTCCTCTGGCGACTGAGTCTTGACAGTAGCTTGGGTCCCAACTGGCATAAACATAGGTGTCGGGAAGGTACCGTGGGGAGTTATGATTTCTCCCAGACGAGCTCCCGTGTGTTTTTCTTTCTTAATCAAACGGTATTTGATTGGTGAATCTGACATTTTCTACCTCCGAAGCTGGGAAAAACAGTCCCAGTTCATACTTTGCGCCCAAAGGCATACTGTATGATTTTATCAAAAAAAGCTGGAACTGTCACGAACTATGGTATAATGAAAGAATGAAATACCCAAAAATTGATTTAAAAACCATTCGTCTGCAGGCTAGGCAATTTCAGGCTGAAAATCCCCGCCTCCTTCTGGTCTATCTCCTTCCTAGTATGCTGGTCATCTTGTCAGGCTTTCTCAACCCCTTGGCTCGTCTCCAAGAAAGTATTTTAGAGCAATCCTTTTTCAGCATGCTGGCACAAGTGCTCCAAGCCTATCTCTTCCCGCTAGTGGTTTCTTTTATGAGCACGATTTTTCTAGCTGGTGCTGCCTTTGCGACACTCAGACTCCTCAAGGACCCTGATACGGAACTCTCAGTAAAATCTAGCCTGGCCCTCTTTGCTGAGGAGCGCTTCTCACAAACCTTCCTCACCCTCCTCCTCAAACGTTTCTACCTCTTTTTATGGAGTATCCCAAACTTAGTAGGCATTTATTTCCTTTTTTACAGCAATCTCTTGGCCCAGAGATTCGTTGCCCTACATCCTGAATTTCCCAAACTGGACCTCTCATCAGTTGAAACCGAGCAATTCCTTATGACCTTTGGGCTCTACTTTTTCGCGAGCCTCATCTTGATGATTGTGGGCAATATCCTCTATATCCCGCAACATTACGCCTACTCGCAGGTAGAATTCCTCCTCTGCGACACTCTGGATTTAGGACAAGCTAAACCCAGTCAAATCCTGAAAACCAGCCGTTTCTTGATGAAAGGATATAAGTTCCAGCGCTTTGTCCTTGACCTACAACTACTTCCTTGGTACTTCCTCAATTGGATTACTTTTGGAATTGCTAGTTTTTCAATCCTTCCCTATATCCAAAACAATCACATCTTCTTTTACAGAGCCCTACTAGCCCGTAAACGTCGAAATGGATAAGAACCTACAAAACCCAGCGTCCTTCAGGACGTTGGGTTTCTTATTTCAAAAACAAAATACTCAGCAAAGTCAAAATAGCTGGCCCACCTTGCTTCAGAATAATCTTCTTGTCTGCTGTTAGAGAACCGTAGACCGCTGCACCGAGCACAAATAAAACAAAGATGGTAACAATTTCCAAATTTTGTGAGAAATAGATTCCGTACAAGAGAAAGGCACCTATCAAGGCATTATAAATCCCTTGATTTTTAAACAGTGAACTCACCGAAGGACGAGCCAGTTCTTTCTTATCCACATTAAAGACGCGACTAGTAGTGTCTGATTGCGTAGCCACACTTTCCAGATAAAAAATGTAAAAATGCTCCAAAGCAACAATAGTTGCTAAAACAATTGTAAAAATAGACATATTCTTCTCCTTAAATTTCTATCTCTTCTAAGCCAGATAGCAATTTTTCTAACAAGCGACTGAACTCTTCTCGCTCTCCTTTTGTAAGTACACTTTCCATCTGACTCTTTACCTTTATATGTTGTTGGGGAGAGTTGGTTACTAGTTGTTCTCTCGCAAAGTCTGTCATTTCCACCAAAACCTCCCTCTGGTTTTCAGGATTTCGACGTCGCTTGACCAAACCTTCCTTTTCCAAAATTTTAAAGTGCCGTGTCAAGGCAGCCTGATCAATCTTCAAACGCTCCTGAACCGCTATTTGATTACACGGCGACTGATCGATTAAGAAACATAAGATTTGATAACGAGTCAGACTAATTCCCAATTGTCGTTCGAATAGTTGTGTCATAGACTAATCTGCCAACCGTAGCTGATACAGTAAATCTTGGATTGCTACCATCATTCCCTCCAATATATATGATTTATCAATAATTGACTTATCAAGTATAGTGCAATCCAAAAAATAGATCAAGTAATATGCTTCAATTCTCTTGAAATATTAGTCGTTTCCTCATATTTGTTCTTTTTATTCTGAAACGATCACACACAAAAAAGAAGTGGGAACTAAATCAGTTCCCAACTTCCATTTTAATGATTAGTTCATTGATACATGAACGTGGTCATAGTGGTTTTCGGTCACACTACCACGGTCTGGCATTGGATTCCATGTATAGGCAGGCCCATATTTGCTATCGTATGGAGCGTAGAAACGTTGTTTCCAGATGATGTAGTTGATACCACGGCTAGCCATGTTTTGAATCGCGTATTCCGCGATTTGGTCTCCGAGTGCTGAACTCACTGGAACCATAAAGTCGATGGCCAAACCTTTACCATGGACACCACTGTCACCAGGACGGTAGCCACTAAAGGATGTGATGCCAAACAAGTTAGCGATTTCTTCTTTAAAGGCTGCCGTCTGTGGTTGAAGACCAGCATTCTCAGACTTGGCTACAGCAAGTCCTGCATAGTCAGGAGCTGCTGTAGCCGCATACGTTCTTGAAGGAGTTTGGATTTGCTCTGCTTGATAAGTCGAAGTTGCAGTGTCAGAATTTCTTGTTGATTCTGTTGCACTTGTTCCTCTTGTATCAGCAGGCGTTTCTGTTACTGGTGCAGCTGCTACTGATGTTTCCGCCGAAGTCGTCGCTTTCGTTGCTTCGGTAGCTGGAGTCGCTGCTTGAGGAGCTTCTTCAACTGGACTAGTAGTTTCAGTTGTTTCTGCTACCTGTGCTGCCGCTGGAGTTGTTTCTGCTGTTTCTTCTGCCACAGGTGCTTCTGTAGATGGTGTCTCTTCAGTAGTGGTAACTGTCTCAGAAACTTCTGAACTTGGCGCTACTTCTGTAGGTTTTTCAGTATCTGTTGCACTTGGCACCTCCTCAATTGGTTGAGAAAGGTCTTCTACTTGAACAGTCTCTTCATCAACTGTTACTTGGTTGGTCGTCAAATCAGCTGTCGCAGTCGTCACTTCTTCACTAGCATCTGTTTGAGGAGTTTGGATTTCAACTTCCATTACTTCTTCTTCCTCATTGACAGTTGTAGTGAGGACAGTATCTGGGAAAATCAAGTCCATATTAGTGATTTTGTTCAAATTGGCAAGAACCGTCACATCTACTCCCAAAGCTTCTGCAATGGTGCTCAGAGTATCACCATACTGAATCGTATAGCTGTTTTTGTTCTCGTTTTTCGTCACGTCATTTTGGATTTGCTCAACGGTACGTGCTGTCCATGTGATTTCTTCCGCTTGGGTTGCCAATACAGGGGCAAATGACAAGGCTACTGTTGAGGCAAAAATAATTCTTTTCTTCATTCGTTCATATTCCTTTCAAATGAGTACCCGTCTATCATAACACAAAAAAAGCAGAAAAAAAGCCCTCTCGGGCCTATTTAATAGAACTGTCTATTCCTTGTAACAAACTAGATCAGTTGAAATAGTTTGTTAGGTTTCTGTCATAAAATTGACACAATCTTCTCGCCCTAATCCTCAAAAATACGAGGAATATCTGCCAGTGCTTGAATCCTGTGATTGCCTTCAAAAGAAGATTCTAAAAAGTTAATGCTTTGAATACCACTATTCTGGGCGAATTCCACATCCAAAGTCCGGTCCCCTATATAATAAGTCTTCTCAGGATTCAGCTGATACTTGTCTAGCAGATAGTTAGCCGCTTCTGGACTGGGCTTGCGCGCAAAACCACTCTGACTGGTTAGAATCTCTGTGAAATAGAACTCCAACCCCAAGTCTCTTAAAATAGTAAGAGCATTGTCCCCCTTATGAGTATAGACAAACTGCTGAATCCCTGTTTCATTTGCCCAAGCCAACACTTCACGCGCACCTGGCATCAAAACAACCTGAGCATTCTTCTCAGCTAGACTCTGGGCACGCACCTGATTTAGCACTTTTGCATCCAAATTTCGCTCTTCTGCCACCTGCTCCAGCAAATCCTGCACCGAATACGTGAGGATAAACTCTCTCACGCTCTCCTTATCATAAGGAATAGAAAACTGACCAAAGGTTTCCTCAATCCCTGACAAAATCGCTTCGTAAGAGTCCAATAAGGTTCCGTCTAAATCCCAAATAAAAGCTGTTTTTTGCATTTCCTATCCTTTCAAACTCATATAACGCTGGTAACGGTAGCGTAGAAATAACCATCGAAAACCATTATCCAAAAGGGTTCCCGCCCAAATACCAGGTAAGCCCCAACCAAGCACAATCCCCATCAGGTAGGCTGTTCCAATGCGGATACACCACATCCCGATACTTGTCGCATAAAAGGGGAGACGAGCATTCCCCAAACCCTGCCAAACTGCCGTATAAATCACTGTCCCTATCGCCATAGGAGTCCCTAGTAGTGAGAAAAGTGCCACCAAAACGCTGGCTTCGACCGCAACAGGATCCGTCGTATAGAGATGAGTTAGTGGTATCCCTAAGGCATAGATACTGAAAGTTAAGGGCAACATAAGAACGAAAGAGATCCAAAAGGTTTGTTTGCTTACCTCGTCTACTCTTCCCCAGTCATTCTCTCCAACTGCTCGAGCCACCTGCATGACCGTTGCCGTAGCGACGCCAAAGGCAGGCATGTAGTTAAACTGGGTCAAGACTTCTCCGACTGCATTTCCAGCTACTGCCTCCGTCCCAAAAGAAACGACTAAGGCAATGATGACAACATCTCCAGCTCTCATCATGAGACGTTCTCCCGCTGCAGGTATAGCCAAAGTCAACAAGTCCTTATCTAGACCAAAAGATGGCTTCTCATAAGGCAGTTTTAATTGCGACCATAAAATTACAAGACCAACCAAGCGAGACAGAATAGTCCCCCATGCAACACCAGCTATCCCCATATCAAGAACAAAAATAGCTAGACTCGAAAAGAGAATATTCAAGGCATTGGATAAAAAACTAACATAGAGGGGTAGACGCGGATTATGCGTTGCACGAATCAAGGCTCCCAAACTGGTCATCAAGCCCAAAAGAACAATCGAACCACCCACTAAAGAAAGGTAGAGTCCACCACTTTCAGCCACAGCCTGCTCAGTCCCCAAAAGTCCTATCATCTCTTGCCCAGCAAAGATAGACAAGGCCCCTAAAAGCAAACTCAGTAGCAAGGTAATCTTCAACGCCTCAGTCACATGATAAGCTAGCTTCGACTGATCTTTCTGCCCCATGCTTTTTGAAATAACACTAGAAATAGCAGCTCCCAGAGCGATGAAAATCGCCTGATAAATCGTGATAATATTGCTAGCTACTGAAACACCCGAAATAGCGATCAAGCCCAAGTGGGCGACCAAATAACTGTCCACCATCCCCATGAGCATCTGCAAAAAGTTTTCGCCCATAGCGGGCAAGGCAATGTTGAGAATGTCTTTATTTTTCCTAAACAATCTGTCCTCCTGATGAAAAGAAACTCAGTTGGTTTCCCAACCGAGTTTACTTCCTCTGTCTTAAAGCCCTAGATAAGCCTCAACCGCTGCTTGCATGTCAGCAGCTGCCACTGTTGTCTTGTGACGAACAGGAGCTGTCTCAAGCCCATCAACTGCTGGCGGCACTGCCACTCCTGAAATGTCATGTAATTGAGTCAAGGCTTCAAAGTCAGTCAAGCCAACTTTCCCTGTTACAGCTTCTACTGCAACCACTGGGAACTTGTATGGACTAGCTGTTGAAGCAATCACGGTCTTTGTTACATCGCCAGTAGCCTCTTGGTATTTTTTATAAACTGCTGAGGCAACCGCCGTATGTGGATCCTCGATATACGAGTTTGACTCATAAACACGCTTGATTTCTGCCGAAGTTTCTTCCTCAGTCGCATATTCAGCTGCAAAGAGGTCCAGAATCTCTGCATCAAAATTAGTCAACTCATATTGTCCTTGCGTGTTCAAGGCATTCATAAGTTCAGCTGTCTTTTCAGCATTATTTCCCAATAGATGGAAAATCAAGCGCTCCAAGTTTGAAGATACTAGGATATCCATAGATGGACTAGTTGTTACTTTAAACTCACGCTTCTTATCGTAAACACGTGTTTTAAAGAAGTCAGTTAAAACATTATTGTCATTTGAAGCACAGATCAATTTGCCAACTGGTAGACCAATTTGCTTAGCATAAAAGGCAGCCAAGATATTGCCGAAGTTTCCAGTTGGTACTGTGAAATTGACCTTTTCACCAGCCACAATCTCACCAGACTTGACCAACTGAGCATAAGCATAAACATAGTAGACAATCTGTGGTACCAAACGACCGATGTTCATAGAGTTAGCTGATGAAAATTGCAGTTTATTGGCAGCCAACTTTTCACGAAGAGCTACATCGTTAAACATATGTTTGACGTTAGTTTGCGCATCGTCAAAGTTACCATCAATAGCAATAACATGAGTATTGTTGCCAGTCTGAGTTGTCATTTGTAGCTCTTGAACCTTGCTGACACCGTCTTTGGGATAAAAAACGATAATTTCAGTACCAGGCACATCTGCAAACCCCGCCATAGCCGCTTTCCCTGTATCACCAGATGTCGCTGTCAAAATGACAATCTTGTTCTCTAGACCATGTTTCTTAGCAGCAGTTGTCATAAAGTAGGGTAAGATGGACAAGGCCATATCCTTAAAGGCAATCGTTGAACCATGGAAGAGTTCCAAGTTGTATTGCCCATCTAGTTTCACCAATGGTGCAATAGCTGGAGTATCAAATTTGCTATCGTAGGCATTGTTGATACAGTAATCCAACTCCTCTGCTGTAAAGTCATCCAAAAAAGCAGACAAAACTAACTTAGCCACTTCTTGGTAAGAAGCATCTTTTATTTTGTCAAAGTCCAAATCGACCTTTGGATAAGTAACCGGGGTAAAGAGACCACCGTCCGTCGCCAAACCTTGCAAAATAGCTTGACTTGCAGTTACTGTATTATTCGCATCACGCGTTGATTGATAAACTAATGTCATAATCTCTATCCTTTATCTATAGTCTCTTCCATTATATCATGATTTTTCAGAAAATTCTCCCTTTATAAGAGAAATTATATACCCAATTCTTCTTTCAAAGGCTGTAAATAGGTCATTTCTTGCTTACCTCTCTTCTCCAGACCTTCCTCAGCTAGAAGGAGTAAGCCTTTTGAAAACTCAACAATCGCAGTTTCTTCCTCATCTGTGAGCATTTTCTTAGAAAATTGTCTCCTCAATGACTTGTAGTCACGACCAAATGTGGTAAAAAATGGTGCAGATTGCAAGTAAGCTTCTAACTTGTTTAAATTAACCAACAAACCCAAATGAAAAGCCGTCGCAGCAAAAGTACGATTCAAGGGTTGCGTACATACACTACGAAACTCAATAGTCCCCCGAGTTGTCAGATCTTGGTACTGGTAACTACGGTGAGTTTGGAAGTCCTTCTCCTGAGGATAAAGAAGAATCTCTTTCCCATCAAGAGCGAAGGCGTGAATTTCCGGAGTCCCTAAGTAATCTTTTGCTCGAATTGGATAAAAATAATAGGTCTGTCCATCACGTTCCGCAGTAAAGATCGCAGAGTGATCCAGATAATCAAAAAAATCATCCTCATCTTTGAAAAGCCTGGCATTGACGCCTACATTCTCAGGATAAATCCCGTGCATAGATTCTTCCCAAAAAATATCCCTTGAAATCTTAGTATCCCAATCTTCCCCTGAAAACTCTGAATTGGCAAACAAATAAGCTTTGGTAGCTTCAATTTGCGTAAAAGCATTGATAACACGCAGATAGTTAGACTTTGAAACATCCAACTGAACCTGGCTCCCACAGATAAAAGCACCATATTGCGGGTAATCGTGTAAATCCATCCCTAGAACAGTTCTGCTCAACTTCAAATAGTCCATCAACATGCGATACCGTGGATAAACCACTGGAGAATTCTCATTTTTATCCCAGTTGGGATGAATACCACAACCAACAATAGCATAATTTGATTCAGCTAATTTTTTCTGAATTACATCCATATAATTGTTGAAACGATTTTCGACCTCTTGAATCGTTTCAGCCTTACCAAATGCAAACTCAATCGTAGTATAGGAAACTTCAAATAAAATAGTATCCTGACTTACGGGATCTAGCAACTGAATTGGATTTCCAAAGTCATCCACTTTTTCGATAGTAAAATCCAGAACTGATGGTAAATATCGAAAGAGATCCTTTACAACTTCACTATCTGTAGCCTTACCCTCTAAATTTACAACAGGATACTCCAGCTCAACCCCAACAAATAAATCAGTTTTCTCTTTTATATTTTCTAAGTAGCGCTTCTTAAGCAAGTCAACCGAACGAGACATCAAACACCAACACTTTCATAATCCAGATAAAATGTGAATAAGTAATATTATACCAAAATTCCTTTCAAAAACGATTAGAATGACACTCAAAAATAATTGTTGAGCCTTTATGACACTTAACAAAAGATAGAATTTAGTAGAAAATCATAACCTCCATATATGAAGGTGGTTTAGTTATCTCGCACCTTACAGAGCAAGACGGACTAATAATCACATAATAAAAAACAAGGCTCGAAAACCTTGTCTTTATTACTATACCGGCGGCCGGGGTCGAACCGGCACGTCCTTGCGGACACTGGATTTTGAGTCCAGCGCGTCTGCCAATTCCGCCACGCCGGCAAATAGTAACTGGGGTAGCTGGATTCGAACCAACGCATGAGGGAGTCAAAGTCCCTTGCCTTACCGCTTGGCTATACCCCAATAATATAAAATAGGCGAGTGATGGGGATCGAACCCACGCATGCCAGAGCCACAATCTGGTGTGTTAACCACTTCACCACACCCGCCATCATCTTATTAACACGGGCAGTAGGAATTGAACCCACACTGAAGGTTTTGGAGACCTTAGTTCTACCTTTAAACTATGCCCGTATCCATGGAAGGGGAGGGATTCGAACCCCCGAACCCGAAGGAGCGGATTTACAGTCCGCC
>JAQDAD010000007.1:12265-48820 GCA_027682205.1 Streptococcaceae bacterium AF54-32pH5A | reverse complement strand
GCCTCTCTTCTTGGCAAGAAGAAGAAATCAGCAGCTTCTGAAATGGATTTAGAAGACTAAGTCCCAAAAATCGGCTAAAATGAAATTGTTGATATCATTTTAGCGACGAAAACAAGAACCCCGGATGGCTCAAGGCTATCTGGAGTTTTTGCCTCTTTGTCAGCTGTGGAGAGTGACATATAATTAAGCATGAGAGAGAAGCAGATTGCTTCTCTCTTTTGTAACATTCAAAGTGACGAGAATCGTCATTCTAAAATTTTTGAAATTTTGAAAATCAAATACTATACATCTTATATCCTTGCTGATTGTCTCCAACTTGATATTGGAATCAAAAGGGATGGACTTCCATTTCTAAACGTTCTAAAGAACTTAATGATATCTCGCTAGTTATTAATCACCGCCAAAGAGAATATCCGAATCATAAGACAGCTTTTAAAGTACTTAGGAATAAGGGGTAAAAATATTACACTACGCATTGCATATCCCTAACGAAATAGATAAAAATCTAAAATTTGTAGAGAAAATAATATAATTTCGACCTTTTGTGACAGGAATTGCTTGACTAAATAAAACTAAAGCTGTATAATAAGGCAAATATCTAAAACAGGAGGTTCTGGAAATGAAAAAGTCTAAGGCCAAGTATCTGACACTGGCAGGTGTCGTGTTAAGCGCGGGTATCCTATTGAGCGCATGTGGGAACTCAGCAAGTTCATCTAAAACATATAACTATGTCTATTCTAGTGATCCATCTAGTTTGAACTATCTAGCAGAGAACCGTGCAACAACTAATGATATCGTTACCAATCTAGTAGATGGTTTGATGGAAAATGACCAATATGGTAACTATGATCCATCTTTGGCAGAGGATTGGACCGTTTCCAAGGACGGTTTAACTTATACCTACAAACTTCGTAAAGATGCCAAGTGGTATACATACGAAGGTGAAGAATACGCACCTGTAACTGCTCAAGACTTTGTGACAGGTTTGAAATATGCGGCAGATAAAAAATCTGAAGCCTTGTACTTGGTTCAAGATTCTGTAGCAGGTTTGGATGACTATATCAACGGGAAAACAACAGACTTTTCAACTGTCGGTGTTAAGGCGATTGACGACCAAACAGTTCAGTACACTTTGACTCGACCAGAACCTTACTGGAATTCAAAAACTACGTCCACTATTCTCTTCCCTGTCAATGCCGATTTCTTAAAATCAAAAGGGGATGATTTTGGTAAGGTTGATCCTTCTAATATTTTGTACAATGGTCCCTTCTTGATGAAGTCCTTTGTTTCAAAATCCGTCATCGAATACAAGAAAAATCCGAACTACTGGGATGCTAAAAATGTCTTTGTGGACGATGTGAAATTGACCTACTATGATGGAAGTGACCAAGATGCCCTAGCACGTAACTTTACAGAAGGAGTATACAGCTACGCACGTCTCTATCCAAATAGCTCAAGTTTTGAAGGGATTAAAGAGAAGAACAAGGACAATATTGTTTATAGTATGCAAGATGCGACAACATTTTTCTTGAACTTTAATCTAGATAGAAAATCTTATAATTTCACTTCTAAAACGACTGACATCGAAAAGAAATCTACCCAAGAAGCAGTTCTGAATAAAAACTTCCGCCAAGCCATCAATTTTGCCTACAACCGTACGGCTTATGGGGCTCAATCTCAAGGGGAAGATGGAGCAACGAAGATTCTTCGTAACCTTGTTGTACCTCCTTCATTCGTAACCATCAATGGAAAAGACTTTGGTGATGTTGTCTCATCTAAGATGGTTAACTATGGTCAAGAATGGCAAGGCATCAATTTCGCAGATGCGCAAGATCCATACTACAACCCAGAAAAAGCCAAGGCTAAATTTGCAGAAGCTAAGAAAGAACTAGAAGCCAAGGGAGTTCAGTTCCCAATTCACTTGGATAAGACTGTAGAAATGACCAATAAAACAGAAATTCAAGAAATTAGCTCAATGAAGCAATCAATTGAATCTGTTCTAGGAACTGATAATATAGTTATTGATATTCAACAATTGTCAACAGATGACTATGATAACTCTGGCTATCTCGCTCAAACTGCAGCTCAAAAAGACTATGACTTTTATAATGGTGGGTGGAGTCCTGACTATCAAGATCCATCAACTTATCTCGATATCTTTAGCGTGAAAAGCGGTGGAATGTTGCAAAACCTTGGTCTAGAACCAGGTGAAGTCAATGACAAGGCCAAGGCGGTTGGACTTGATACCTATACTGAAATGCTGGAAGAAGCCAATAAAGAGCAGGATCCAGCAAAACGTTATGAAAAATATGCTGAAATTCAAGCTTGGCTAGTTGATAGTGCCCTCGCTATTCCAAATGTTTCTCGTGGTGGAACACCTAGCTTGAGAAAGACAGTTCCATTCTCAGCACCATATTCTCTTGCTGGAAATAAGGGTGTAGAATCATACAAGTATCTCAAGTTGCAAGATAAGACGGTGACAACTGCTGAGTACGAAAAAGCTAAAGAAAAATGGCTGAAAGAAAAAGAAGAATCCAATAAAAAAGCCCAAGAAGAATTGGCAAAACACGTTAAATAACCAGTCTATTCAACAGGAAAAACGATAGTTTCTCAGGAGGCTATCGTTTTTATATAGTTTGAAACTATAACTAGCTCTTGAAAAGAAGAAAATGAGTTGGTGAAAATAAGTGGTACAATAGTTACTATAGATTTGGAGGTATTGTATGAGCAAAGAACGACACATCAACACAATTTTGGCCCAGGCGGGTATCAAGTCAGATAAGGCGACAGGTGCCTTGGTGACGCCGCTTCATTTTTCAACAACTTATCAGCATCCAGAGTTTGGGCAGTCTACGGGATTTGACTATACTCGTACTAAAAACCCAACTCGTAGTAAGGCGGAGGAAGTCTTGGCTGCGATCGAATCGGCAGACTATGCCCTAGCAACGAGCTCAGGCATGGCTGCGATTGTACTGGCCTTTAGTGTCTTTCCAGTAGGAAGTAAGATCCTAGCAGTGCGTGACCTTTATGGTGGTTCTTTCCGCTGGTTCAACCAAGTGGAGCAGGAAGGTCGTTTTCATTTTACCTATGCCAATACAGAAGCAGAGTTGATTGCTCAGCTGGAAAATGATGTGGATGTTCTCTATATCGAAACGCCAACCAATCCGTTGATGTTGGAATTTGATATTGCAAAACTTGCAAAATTAGCACATGCCAAGGGTGCCAAGGTAGTGGTGGACAATACCTTTTATAGTCCTATCTACCAACGCCCGATTGAAGATGGAGCAGATATCGTCCTTCATTCGGCTACCAAGTATCTAGCAGGGCACAATGATGTCTTGGCTGGGGTAGTTGTGACTAATAGTTTAGAACTATATGAACAACTGTTCTATAATTTGAATACGACAGGTGCAGTCTTGTCACCGTTTGATAGTTATCAGTTGATCCGTGGTCTTAAGACCTTGTCACTGCGCATGGAGCGTTCGACAGCTAATGCACGAGAAATTGTGGCCTATTTGGAAGGTTCACCTGCAGTCAAGGAAGTTCTCTATACTGGTCGTGGAGGAATGATTTCCTTTAAAGTAGTGGATGAAAAACGTATTCCTCACATTTTAAATAGCTTGAAGGTCTTCTCTTTTGCTGAGAGTTTGGGTGGCGTGGAAAGCCTGATCACCTATCCAACAACTCAAACCCATGCGGATATTCCAGCAGAAGTACGCCATTCCTATGGATTGACAGATGATCTCTTGCGTTTGTCTATTGGGATTGAGGATGTCAGAGATTTGATTGCGGACTTGCGTCAAGCCTTGGAAGGATAAGGCAGATATGGGAAAATATGATTTTACAAGCCTGCCCAATCGTTTTGGGCATAATACCTATAAATGGAAAGAGGCAGAAGCTAATCGAGAAGTTCTACCAGCCTGGATAGCGGATATGGACTTTGTAGTCTTGCCTGAGATTCGGCAAGCTGTACAAGCCTACGCGGATCAGTTGGTCTATGGCTATACCTATGCTAGCGATGCTTTGATTCAGTCGGTTCAGGATTGGGAAGCCAGTCAGCACGGGTATCACTTTGACAAGGATGCTCTTGTCTTTATCGAGGGAGTGGTACCAGCTATTTCAACTGCCATTCAAGCCTTTACAAAAGAAGGAGAGGCTGTTCTAATTAATACACCGGTTTACCCACCTTTTGCTCGCAGTGTCAAACTCAACAATCGCCGATTGATTACCAACTCTTTGGTGGAAAAGGATGGTCTGTTTGAGATTGACTTTGACCAGCTGGAGAAGCAATTGGTAGAAGAGAACGTGAAACTCTATATCCTCTGCAATCCTCATAATCCTGGTGGCCGTGTTTGGGAAAAGGAGGTGTTAGAAAAGATAGGCCATCTCTGCCAAAAACATGATGTATTGTTGGTTTCGGATGAGATTCACCAAGATTTGGCTCTCTTTGGTCACAAACACCAGTCTTTCAATACCATTGATCCTGATTTTAAAGACTTTGCCCTTATCTTGAGCAGCGCCACTAAGACATTTAATATTGCTGGAACGAAAAATTCCTATGCTGTCATTGAAAATCCAAAACTTCGAGTTGCCTTTCAGAAATGCCAGTTGGCCAATAACCAACATGAAATTTCAGGTTTGGGTTATTTGGCGACAGAAGCTGCCTACCGTTATGGTAAGGACTGGTTAGGAGAGCTAAAAGAAGTCATCGAGAACCACATTAACTATGTAGTGGAGGTCTTGGGTAAAGAAACCAAGATTAAGGTCATGAAACCCCAAGGGACCTACCTAATCTGGCTGGATTTTTCAGCCTATGACCTAACGGATGAGCGTTTGCAAGAGCTTTTGAAGAATGAAGCCAAGGTCATCTTGAACCGAGGTTTGGACTTTGGGGAGGAGGGAACCCTTCATGCCCGCCTCAATGTAGCCATGCCTAAAACACTTCTGGAAGAGGTTTGCCAACGCATCGTGACCACTTTTGCTACACTTTAAAAATCGAGCCTTCTAGGAGAAAAGTATTCCTAGAAGGCTATTTTCATAGGGGAAAATGTGGTATAATGAAAAGATAAGATAAAGGGGTAACTATGGCTAAATTGATTCCGGGAAAGTTGCGCATGGAGGGAGTTACGCTCTATGAAACAGGCAAGATTGAGATCATCAAGGAAAAAGGGGGCCGTCTCTATACACGTGTGGCAGGAGAAGAATTGCGCTACAGTTTAGAGGATGATCTGGTTTTTTGCGCTTGCGATTTTTTCCAAAAAAGAGGTTACTGTGTGCACCTAGCAGCGCTCGAGCATTATCTGAAGAATGACGAAGAAGGTCAGGTGATTTTACAAACCTTAGAAAAAGGACATGAAGAGCAAGAAGAGGTTGAAACCAAGGTTAGTTTTGGTGGAAGTTTTTTGGATCGCCTTCAACCTCAAAAACGAGAAAAGGCTTACACTTTGTCGGCTCTAGGCCAGGTGGAAGCTGGAACCAATCGTCTCCTTTGGACACTTCGAATCGGTTTGCTTGAGAGCCATAAATATTATGTCATCCGTGATATTCCACTCTTTTTGAAGGTCTTGGCTCAACGCAAATCTTACATGATCGGGAAACACTATGAGAATAACTTGTCTTGGGAGGTTTTTGACGAATCGAGTCAAGAAGTTCTTACTTTTTTACGGGGCTTGATTGAGGAGGGGCTCAGTCAGGAACTCTTTTTCCCAAATCAAGGTCGTCACCTCTTTTTTCCTCTGACCTTTTTTGAGCAGGGGGTGGGATTATTGATGAACTTGGAAGATTTTCATTTTGACCACCAGCTTGATAGTTATGAGAATCTCCTCTTTCACGATTTAGATCCGGAAGTGAACCTTTTCTCTTTTTCCGTGCAGGAGTACCCAGATTATTTTGAGATGGAGATCTCTGAGACTGAGCGGGTCAATGTATTCTATGGAGGAGCAGTTCTCTTTCGTAAGGGGAATGTTTATCTCTTAAATCCGAAACAAATCAGTCTGTTGAAGGAAATCAATGAACTTCCTCAGGAAGAAAAAGGGAGAAAATGCCTCCAGTTTGATACTGGAGATCGGGATCGATTGGCTTCCTGTCTTCCTTTGTTTGGGCAGCTGGGTAAGATTTCTGCTCCAGAACGTTTACAAATACGATCCTTTTCACCGATTTTTTACTTTGACAAGGAGAAGGATGGTCGTATCCGCTTGGATATCGAGTTTGATTATGGAGATAGTAAGGTGACTAGTCGTCAACAGCTGGAAGAATTATCTTTCGCTAGCGATGCTACCGTAGAAAGCCAGATATTTCAAGTCTGTCTAGGGGCTGGTTTTGAGGCTGATTTTCAGTCTTGGAGACAGGCTTTGAAGCCGGAAACGGTTTATTCTTTCTTTCACCACACGATTCCAGCTTTTGAGAAGTTGGGACGGGTTTTCTTGTCTGATGAGATGAATCAGCTATATAGCGTCCAAGCTCCTCAGGTTCAGATTGAGTCCAAGGGAGGACTGTTGGAAATCCAGTTTGACTTCCAAGGGATTGCCCAAGAAGAGATTGATCAAGCTCTCAAAGCTCTGACCAGCAATCAAGATTTCTATATCAGTTCTTCTGATCAAGTTTACTTTTTTGACGAGGAAACCAAGCAGATTCGTCAAAATTTGCAGGAACTGGGTGTTGAGCTAAAAGATGGTTCTTTCCAAGCTCGGAAATCCCTAGCTTATAGTCTTTCTCAGCTTTTTGAAGGTCGCAATCGGATAGCATTTTCTGAGGAATTTCAGCATTTAGCTCATGATTTGACCCATCCTGAGGATTTTCCTTTAGGAGACATACAGGTTCAAGCGAGTTTGAGAGACTATCAAGAAAAGGGAGTACGTTGGCTCCAGATGCTTCATCGCTATGGCTTTGGAGGCATCTTGGCAGACGATATGGGGTTGGGAAAAACGCTGCAAACCATTGCTTTTTTGACAAGTCAGGTGACAGAGGATAGTCGTGTCTTGATTTTGGCGCCGTCAGGTTTGATCTACAACTGGGCAGATGAATTCAGGAAATTCGCACCACAATTGGATTTAGCTGTTGTTCATGGTTTGAAAGCAAATCGAGAAGTGATTCTTTCCGAAAATCATCAAGTCTATGTGACTAGCTATGCTAGCTTTCGTCAAGATAGCGAGTTCTATCAAGAGATGTCCTTTGATTTTCTCTTTTTAGATGAGGCCCAGGTCATGAAAAATGCTCAAACCAAGATTGCCCAGAGTTTGCGCCAGTTTGTGGTGCCAGCAGTTTTTGCATTGTCAGGTACGCCCATAGAAAACCATCTAGGAGAGTTGTGGTCTATCTTTCAAATCGTACTCCCAGGGCTCTTGCCGAACAAGAAAGAGTTTATGAAATTACCAGCTGAGCGGGTGGCACAGTTTATCAAACCCTTTGTCATGAGACGCAAGAAAGAAGAAGTTCTAACAGAACTACCTGATCTGATCGAAGTCGTTTATAAAAACGAATTAGAAGACCAGCAGAAGGCCATTTATCTGGCCCAGTTGCAACAGATGCGAGAGCATCTAGCGCAAGTCACAGATCAAGAATTCCAGAGAAGTCGCGTAGAAATCTTATCTGGTCTCATGCGTTTACGTCAAATCTGCGATACACCAGCTCTCTTTATGGACGATTATCAGGGTGCCAGCGGTAAACTCGATAGTCTCCGAGATTTATTGCTACAAGTGGCTGATGGTGGGCATCGTGTCTTGATTTTTTCCCAGTTCAAAGGAATGTTGGAAAAAATCGAGCAAGAACTCCCAGATTTAGGCTTGACCTCCTTTAAAATCACAGGCTCAACTCCTGCTCAAGCCAGACAAGAGATGACTAAGACCTTTAATCAAGGAGAAAGAGATGCCTTTCTCATCTCTCTGAAGGCAGGTGGCGTCGGTCTTAATCTAACGGGGGCTGATACCGTCATCCTAGTGGATCTCTGGTGGAATCCTGCGGTTGAAGCTCAGGCTATCGGACGTGCCCATCGTATGGGGCAGGAGCAGAAGGTCGAGGTCTATCGCTTGATTACTAGAGGAACCATTGAAGAAAAAATTCAAGAACTTCAAGAACAGAAAAAACATTTGGTTTCCCAAGTTTTAGATGGTACGGAGTCGCGTGCGAGCCTCAGTCTGGCAGAAATTCGTGAAATTTTGGGAATTTCTGAAGCCAGCACTTGAAAAATCAAGACAATACGCTATAATGAAGTGTTGAAAGGAAATACAAAATGAAACAAGATCGATTTCCATTGGTGTCAGATGATGAGATCATGCTGACCGAAATGCCAGTCATGGACTTGTACGATGAGTCAGACTTTATTAGCAATATCAAGGGCGACTACCGCGATAAGAACTATTTGGAATGGTCTCCTATCAATGAGGAAGAAACCGTAGTTTCTCCAGTGATTAGCACAGAGTCAAAGCCAAGCCCAAAACCTAAAAAAGTTGAAAAAACGTATGCTGAGTTGGCTCGAGAAGAGGCGCGTGCGGATCTAAAAAAGAAACGTTCAGCCAAGTATTTGACTCAGGATGTTAGTCATACTAGACGACACAATGGTTCAACCCTTGTTCGTCAGGGAAATCAACCAACAGCACCATTTCAAAAGGAAAATCCAGGTGAGTTTGCCAAATTTAGCAAAAACTTGAGCCAGTCTCACTATATTTTAGCTGAAGAAGTTGGCCAAGTAGCGAATCCAACTCCAAAAACCCAAACGGGAAAAGCTAAAAAGAACAACTATGATTTTCTAAAGAAGAGTCAAATCTATAATAAAAAGAATAAGCAAACGAATCAGGAACGTCAGGTTGCCCAAGAGTTGAATCTGACAAGAATCACTGAATAAGGGAGAAAAGCATGTCAAAGACATATCATTTTATTGGAATTAAAGGATCAGGGATGAGTGCCTTGGCCTTGATGTTGCATCAAATGGGACACAAGGTTCAAGGTTCAGACGTTGAAAAATACTACTTTACTCAACGTGGACTAGAGCAGGCAGGGATTACGATTCTTCCTTTTGATGAAAAGAACCTGCAAGGGGATCTTGAAATTATTGCTGGAAATGCCTTTCGTCCAGATAATAACGTTGAAATCGCCTATGCCGACAAAAATGGTATCAGCTACAAACGTTACCATGAATTCCTAGGCAGCTTTATGCGTGACTTTGTCAGCATGGGGGTTGCAGGAGCGCATGGTAAGACATCAACGACTGGGATGCTGTCTCATGTTTTGTCTCACATCACAGACACTAGCTTCTTGATTGGGGATGGAACGGGTCGAGGTTCTGAAAATGCTAAGTATTTTGTTTTTGAATCTGACGAATATGAGCGTCATTTCATGCCTTACCACCCAGAATACTCTATTATCACCAATATTGACTTTGACCATCCAGACTACTTTACTAGTCTAGAGGATGTTTTCAATGCCTTTAATGACTATGCCAAACAAATCACTAAAGGTTTGTTTGTATATGGTGAGGATGCTGAGTTGCGTAAGATCACAGCCAATGCTCCAATCTATTACTATGGTTTTGAAGCTGAGGAAAATGACTTTGTGGCTAGCGATCTCTTACGTTCTACGACTGGTTCGACCTTCACAGTTCATTTTCGTGGACAAGAATTGGGTCAATTCCACATTCCAACCTTTGGTCGTCACAATATTATGAATGCGACAGCTGTTATTGGTTTGCTTTACACAGCAGGATTTGATTTGGACTTGGTTCGTGAACACCTGAAAACTTTTGCTGGTGTTAAGCGTCGTTTCACTGAGAAAATCGTTAATGATACGGTAATCATCGATGACTTTGCCCACCATCCAACAGAAATTATCGCGACCTTGGATGCAGCTCGTCAGAAATACCCAAGCAAGGAAATTGTAGCAATCTTCCAACCGCATACTTTTACTAGAACCATTGCCTTGTTGGACGAATTTGCCCAGGCCTTGAACCAAGCAGATGCTGTCTACCTAGCGCAAATCTATGGATCAGCTCGTGAAGTGGACCATGGCGATGTTAAAGTGGAAGACCTAGCCAATAAAATCAACAAGAAACACCAGGTTATCACAGTTGAGAATGTATCGCCACTCCTTGACCATGACAATGCTGTTTACGTCTTTATGGGAGCGGGAGACATCCAAATCTATGAGTACTCATTTGAACGTCTCTTGTCAAACCTGACAAGCAACGTCCAATAAGGAAAACTAGATGAAAATTCCAATCACTATAAGGCAAGCCACCTTATCAGATTTAAAAGAAATTTTGGAGATTGAAGAAACAAATTTTTCATCAGAAGAGGCAGTGAGTCGACAATCCTTAGAAGAGTGTATCCGCAAGTCTGCGGGTACCTTTCTTGTAGCTAGGGATGAGAATCAGATCGTGGGCTATATTCTTGGAACTTTAGTGTCAGGTTCTTACACTCAAACAAGCCTAAACCTTGAAATCAAGCGTGTAGCCATTCATCCTGACCATCGTGGACAAGGTTTGGGAATTCTTCTTCTGGCCAGCTTGAAACAAGTGGCTGTAGAAGGAGGAGTCAGGTGCCTTCGCCTGACTTGCCCTGACGACCTCCTCTCTTACTTTGAGATGAATGGCTTTGTTGAGGAAGAAGTGCCAGAAAATCATTATGGTAGTGGTTCTGGTTGGCAGCTGATTTGGGCTAATCCTTTTTATCAGGAGGAAATATGAAAATCAGACAAGCAAGAGTTTCGGATTTAGATCGAATCTTAGAGATAGAGATAGAAAATTTTTCTCTTGAGGAAGCCATTCCTCGTTCGGTCTTTGAGGCGCACTTACGTGAAATTCAAACCAGCTTTCTCGTAGCTGAAAAAGAGGGACGTATCCTTGGCTACATTGAAGGTCCAGTCGTACCACACCGCCATCTACAAGATCAGTCCTTTACTGAAGAAGTAGAAGACCATAGTCATCGGTCTGGCGGTTATATCTCCGTTACCTGTCTATCTATTGCCAAGGAAGCGCAAGCTTTGGGTGTGGGTAAGAGATTGCTGACTGCCCTAAAAGAAGTTGCTTTAGAACATGAACGAGAAGGCATTAACCTGACTTGTCATGATTATCTTATCTCATATTATGAGAAACATGGTTTTGTCAATGAAGGACTATCCCAATCTACCTATGCAGGTGAGACCTGGTACGATATGGTTTGGGAAAATAAGAAATAAGCATAAGAAAGCTATCTATGGTTGCTTTTCTTTACTTTTTAAGATATAATATTATGGATTATCAACAAGGAGGTTGAACCTTTGAGCGAGAAATCAAGAGAAGAAACGTTAAGCTTTAAAGAACAGATTTTACGCGATTTAGAGAGAGTCAGAGAGAGAGAAAGAAGAGGGAAAGAAGAGGAAAGTCCGACCACCCCAACTCCATCTTCTCAAGTAACTCCACCCGCTCCTTCTGAACAAGAACCAAATCTTGCCACAGAAGATTTAATGGTAGACTCTCTGTCAACTGTGGATGAAATCCTTAAAAATGCCCCAAGTGTGCCACCACGCCCAAGTTTTGAATCAAGCGAAGTGACAGTACCAGAACCAGAAGAGTCAAAACTGGAAGAGCCCGCACCAGCCGAGATTGATGCTGTAGAGCCTAAAAAGGAAGAGAAAGAGTTTAATACTACTCCGACTAAAGTGGCTGTTTCCTATAAAATGGATGACAAAAAAGAAGAATCAGTCCCTCCTGTTGTGGAGAATGTAGTCCCTGCTCCAGTTGAGAAAGTTGATAACCTAACAGATGCTCCAAGTCGTAGTCGCCGTGAAGGAGTAAAACCAGCTAAGAAAAAGAAGAAATCAAAAGCCAAAGGTTGCTTGCTAACTTTCCTAGTTCTCCTAGTGCTCGTAGGTATTGGTGGATTCTTTGGTTATGGATACGTTCAAGAATCCTTGAAACCAGTTGATGCAAGTTCTAAGGACTATGTGACAGTTCAAATCCCAGACGGTGCAAATGTTCAAGAAATTGGGAGCACTTTGGAAAAATCTGGTTTGGTTAAACATGGACTTATCTTTAGCCTTTATGCTAAATACTATAGCCATGCCAACTTGAAATCAGGTTATTACAACTTGAAGAAGAGTATGAGTACGGATGAGTTGATTCAAGAATTGCAAAAGGGTGGGACACCTGAACCTCAAGAACCGTCTCTTGCAAGCCTGACAATTCCAGAAGGTTATACATTGGAGCAAATCGCTCAAACAGTAGGACAACTTCAAGGTGAATTTAAAGAACCTCTTACTGCGGATGCTTTCTTGGCAAAAGCTCAAGATGAGACCTTTATCTCACAATTAGTAGCCAAGTATCCAAACTTGCTTGGAAGTCTACCAACAAAAGATAGCGGGGTTCGTTATCGCCTAGAAGGTTATCTTTTCCCAGCAACTTATACCATCAAAGAAAGCACTACAGTTGAAAGTTTGATTGATGAGATGGTAGCTGCTATGGATAAGGCTATGTCACCATATTACGCTACGATCAAAGAAAAGAATCTGACAGTCAATGAATTGCTCAGTATTGCCTCACTTGTCGAAAAAGAAGGGGCTAAGACGGAAGACCGCAAGAAGATCGCAAGTGTCTTCTATAACCGCTTAAACCTCGGTATGCCACTTCAGAGCAATATCGCTATCCTGTATGCCCAAGGTAAGCTTGGTCAAAAGATTAGCTTAGCGGATGATGCTGCAATTGATACAAATATCGATTCGCCTTACAATGTTTATACACATCTTGGCCTCATGCCTGGACCAGTTGATAGTCCAAGTTTAGATGCTATTGAAGCAAGTGTAAACCAGACAAAGAGTGACTACTTGTACTTTGTAGCCAATGTTGAAGATGGTAAAGTATACTTTGCGACAACAAAAGAAGAACATGATCAAAACGTTGCAGAACACATCAATAGCAAATTAACACAATCAAGTAGTTCAAACTAAAATTATGTGGTTTTCCACATAATTTTGTTTTAAAAACAAATTAAGAAAAGAAAGTTGAGAAAAATGGCAGAAAAAACTTACCCAATGACCCTTGAAGAAAAGGAAAAACTTGAAAAAGAATTAGAAGAGTTGAAACTTGTTCGTCGTCCGGAAGTGGTAGAACGTATTAAAATCGCACGTTCATATGGAGACCTTTCAGAAAACAGTGAGTACGAAGCAGCTAAGGATGAGCAAGCTTTTGTTGAAGGACAAATTTCAAGCTTGGAAACTAAAATCCGCTATGCTGAAATCGTTAATAGCGATGCAGTTGCCCAAGATGAAGTAGCTATCGGCAAGACCGTAACGATTCAAGAAATCGGGGAAGATGACGAAGAAGTTTACATTATTGTTGGTTCTGCGGGTGCGGATGCTTTCGCTGGTAAGGTTTCAAATGAGAGCCCGATTGGACAAGCCTTGATCGGTAAAAAGACTGGTGATACAGCGACCATTGAGACACCAGTTGGTAGCTATGATGTAAAAATCTTGAAGGTTGAAAAAACAGCCTAGATAGGATGAAAAAGGAGTAGTGGAGGTCTTGTCTTGCTCAACTCCTTTTTGGTTTTTTAGATGAAATGGGAGACTATATGAGTGAAAATAAGAAGAAAAATAAAATGGAACGTGGTCTGACCAATCGCCACGTTCAGGTGATGGCCATTGCTGGGACAATCGGAACAGGACTTTTCCTAGGTGCTGGTCGTTCTATCAGCCTTACTGGACCTTCTATCATCCTGATTTACATGATTACAGGAGCCTTTATGTTTTTGATGATGAGGGCTGTTGGAGAGATGCTGTATCAGGATCCAGAACAACATACTTTTATCAATTTTATCACCCGTCATTTGGGGAAAGGCTGGGGTTATTTCTCAGTTTGGTCTTATTGGTTGTCTGTCGTCTTTATCGGTATGGCAGAAATCACTGCGATTTCGCATTATGTTCAGTTTTGGTTTCCTAGCTGGCCTAGTTGGTTGATTCAGATTGTCTTTTTAACGATTTTGGCCTTGGTCAATCTGATTGCGGTTAAGCTCTTTGGAGAAGTCGAGTTTTGGTTTGCAATGGTTAAGATTGTGGCTATTTTAGCTATGATTGCAACGGGAGCCTTTATGGTTTTAACTGGATTTGAGACACCGCATGGGGTTGCAAGTTTGGCAAATATCAGCGACCAGTTCTCTCTTTTTCCAAACGGAGTCATGAACTTTGTCATGGCCTTTCAAATGGTATTTTTTGCCTATCTGATGATTGAATTTATCGGTGTGACAACTTCTGAAACGAAAAACCCTCGGGAGGTTCTTCCCAAGGCAGTTAAGGAGATTCCTCTCCGAATTGTCTTCTTCTATGGTGGAGCTCTATTAGCCATTATGTCTATCATTCCCTGGAGAGAACTTGCTTCTTCAGATTCTCCATTTGTGACGGTTTTTGAGCTGGCAGGTATCAAGTGGGCGGCAGCTCTGATTAACTTTGTCGTTTTGACGTCGGCAGCGTCTGCTCTTAACTCAACTCTCTACTCAACAGGTCGACACCTCTACCAAATTGCTCATGACTCGCCCAATCGCTTCTTAAAAGCTATTAAGGCAGATACTCTTTCTCGTCACAATGTTCCGCAAAATGCCATCATCGCTTCAGCAATTTTAATTGCTCTGGCTGCCTTTATCAATGTGTTGCCGGGTGTTTCGGATGCTTTTGCTTTAATTACGGCATCTTCATCAGGTGTCTATATTGCAATTTATATCTTGATTATGGTTGCCCATCTCAAATACCGCAAGTCGCAAGACTTCATGGCTGATGGCTATCTCATGCCTCAGTATCGTTTGCTCAATCCCCTAACGATCCTCTTTTTTGTCTTTGTTTTTGTGACTCTCTTTTTGCAAGAGTCTACTTTCATGGGGGCAGTTGGTTCAGCCATCTGGATTCTTGTTTTTGGGATTTATAGCCAGTGGAAATTTAGAAAATAAATCATGAACTCATCAACTCTGCTTGGTGAGTTTTTTCTTGTTTGACAGTCTATTGAAATAGGATTATAATACAAGCTGTATCAGTTTTTAGGAGGCTAGAATGTACGTTAAATTGGAGAATAGGGAGTCCCAGAAAGCGCAAGAAATCAGGAATCAAATTCGTGCTTATAATCGTTCCAAAAGAGAAGAGGCTGCAAGCGAACCACTGAATCTTTATCTCGAAGACGAAAAGGGCAATCTTATGGCAGGCTTAGTAGCTGAGACTTTCGGAAATTGGCTAGAAATCGAATATTTGTTTGTGAAAGAAGAGTTACGAGGACAAGGAATTGGTTCGAAACTACTGCAACAAGCGGAAAATGAAGCTAAGAATCGAAAGTGTCGTTTTGCATTTGTGAATACCTACCAGTTTCAAGCACCAGATTTTTACCAGAGACATGGCTACAAGGAAGTTTTTACCTTGCAAGACTATCCCTACACAGGACAAAGATACTATTACCAAAAGGATTTGTAAGGGGGATATGAAGCCATAAAATAAAGAGCAATTCGTCACCTAACCAAGGAGGTAGGCAAATGGATATAATATTGGATATGGGCAACGTCTTATTAGAATGGAACAAAGATAAGATTTTGTAAGGTGTTTCGGGTTCGAAGAAGGAATATCTGATGTTAGATAAGGCTATTTTTCAGTCGGGACTCTGGGAAAGATTGGATTTTGGGACCATGACGAGAGAAGAATTAGTGCTTAAAGTCGTGTCGATGATTGGAAGAACCTATCAAAAGAAGGTCGAAGAAGTTATCTGGAATTGGCCTAGTTATATCGCTATTTACACGGAAGTGTTTCCTGTTTTGTCAGAAGCAAAGAAAAAGGGGCATCGCATCTTTGTCTTGTCCAATACCTCAAAGGTATTTTATGACTTGTTGGAAGAGCAACTATCGCCCATAAAAGAGCTTTTGGATGGTTTCGTCTTATCCTGTGATATAAAAGCTATAAAGCCTGATTTAGCAATGTTTGAGGAGATTCTCGACAAATACCAGTTAGATCCTACAAATTGTGTTTTTCTAGATGATATTGAGGACAATATAATCGCAGCTGAGAAATTGGAAATCAAGTCCTATCAGGTTAAGAAAAGAAGTGATGTCGTTGATATTTTGAAATCCTATATTTAAACTCAGAATTCTCTGTTATTTTGTGATAGAGAGTTTTTTGTTAATAAAATATTACAAAATGTCATTTATATATTGCGTTAAGTTAGATATATGGTATAATGTTTTTAAAAAGAAGCGCAACTTTTTAAAAAATAGAAGGAGGATGCTAGTGGCTAAAAATTTAAAGTTAAAACTAGCTCGTGTGGAGCTTGATATGACACAAGGTGATTTGGCAGAAGCTGTGGGTGTTACGCGACAGACTATCGGCTTGATAGAAGCAGGGAAATATAACCCTAGTCTCTCCCTTTGTCGGTCCATTTGCAGATGCTTAGGAAAAACATTAGACCAATTATTTTGGGAGGAAGAAGATGAAAAATAGAAAAAAACTTGTGATCAAAGATGAACGTACGGAAAAATTGGATGGAAAGATTTCAGGAGAAATTCTCTTGGGAATGTACCTATTTTTGGCACTGGAAATTTTTGCCAAAGTTTATATTTTTAATTTAACACTTCTGTCCTACTTGCCAGAATTACTTTTATTGATCGGAGTTGGTTTGTATGCCATTATTCGCCGCATGTATGTAGGAATTGATATTCGGGATATTGTTGAAAATACTGGAAAAGAAAGAGTTTTATCTGCTTTGGGATTTTCTATAGTGATTTTATTGATTGATATCGTAGGCAATCGCGAGGAACTGATCAGTATATTGACTTGGAAGTACTCCCTAAAAGTGGTTCTAGCAGTTATCATCTATCTCGTTGGGAGTTATTCTATGGACCAAGTTATCCTATACTTGAATCGCAGAAATCAGCAAGTTTGGGAGGAAGAAGATGAAAAATAGATTTTTTTATTATCAATTATTAGACGAAAGAGAAGAACAACTGATGAATAAAGCGGGGGCTGAAAGTTTCTATATCTCTATAGCTTTCTTGCTTTTATCTTATATGATTGCAGTATTAGCACCAAGTCTTTTTAATCCGAGAATGATTCTCATCATTATCATTATTGGAACTTCTTACTTTTTCGGCCGTGCTCGAGATTTGGGTGTGAACTACTATAGTCGTTTTCATTTTACGATTGTAGGGTGTTTGCTGGTAACTCTCGCTATTACAACTCTTTTGATGTTGCAGAATTATCAATCCAATATCGAAATTTATCAGCACAATCCTCTGAACGTTAAATACTTGTCTGCTTGGGTGATTACTTATCTAATTTACCTTCCTTGGGTTTTTATCGGCAATCTAGGCCTTAAAAGTTATGGCGAATGGGCTCAAAAAAAGTTTGAGCAAGATATGGATGAACTTGAGAGTGGAGAATAGTTTGTTAGCTTTTTATCAATCTTGATAAAATGTGTTATAATAGTACTAATTTATCAGATGGTGGGAAAGCGACTAAAGGCTTTCATGGCTTACAAACAAGGAAGAAGGAAAACAGATGTATCCAGATGATAGTTTAACTTTGCACACAGACTTGTACCAGATCAATATGATGCAAGTTTACTTTGACCAAGGAATTCATAATAAGAAGGCGGTTTTTGAGGTTTACTTCCGCCAGCAACCTTTTCAGAACGGCTATGCGGTTTTTGCTGGGTTGGAGAGAATTGTAAATTATCTTGAAGACTTGCGCTTTTCAGATAGCGATATTGACTACTTAGAGTCACTAGGGTATCATGGAGAATTCTTGGACTATCTCCGAAATCTCAAGTTAGAACTAACGGTTCGTTCTGCTCAGGAAGGGGACTTGGTTTTTGCTAATGAGCCAATAGTGCAGGTGGAGGGACCTCTAGCTCAATGTCAATTGGTTGAAACGGCTCTCTTAAACATCGTTAACTTTCAAACCTTGATAGCGACCAAGGCAGCACGTATTCGTTCGGTCATTGAAGATGAGCCTTTGATGGAATTCGGGACACGTCGTGCGCAAGAAATGGATGCTGCTATCTGGGGAACACGCGCAGCTGTGATTGGTGGAGCCAACGGAACTAGCAACGTGCGAGCAGGGAAGCTCTTTGGTATTCCTGTCTTGGGGACTCATGCTCATGCCTTGGTACAGGTTTATGGAAATGACTATGAGGCCTTTAAGGCTTATGCTTCAACCCATCGTGACTGTGTCTTTTTAGTAGATACTTATGATACGCTTCGCATCGGTGTACCAGCTGCCATTCAGGTTGCTCGTGAACTGGGAGACAAAATTAATTTTAAAGGCGTTCGTATTGACTCAGGAGATATTGCCTATATTTCCAAGAAAGTTCGTCAACAGTTAGATGAAGCTGGATATCCAGATGCCAAGATTTACGCTTCCAATGACCTAGATGAAAATACCATCCTTAACCTCAAAATGCAACACGCTAAAATTGATGTCTGGGGTGTCGGAACCAAGCTGATTACAGCCTATGATCAGCCTGCTCTTGGCGCAGTTTATAAGATTGTGGCCATCGAAGATGAAAATGGCAAGATGCGCAACACCATCAAGCTTTCAAGCAATGCTGAAAAAGTATCTACTCCAGGTAAGAAACAGGTTTGGCGTATTACCAGTCGTGAAAAAGGCAAGTCAGAAGGTGACTACATCACCTATGACGGTGTTGATGTTGCCAGCATGACTGAAATCAAGATGTTCCATCCAACCTATACTTATATTAAAAAGACCGTTCGTAATTTTGATGCCGTTCCTCTCTTGGTGGATATTTTCAAAGAAGGGAAATTGGTTTACAACTTGCCTAGTTTGACGGAGATTCAGGCCTATGCTCGCAAGGAATTTGACAAGCTTTGGGATGAGTATAAACGGGTGCTCAATCCACAGCACTATCCAGTAGATTTGGCGCGTGATATTTGGCAAGATAAGATGGACTTGATTGACAAGATGCGCAAGGAAGCCCTTGGTGAAGGAGAAGAAGAATGAGTTTGCAAGAGACCATTATCCAGCAACTAGGTGTCAAGCCAGTGATTGACGCCCAGAAAGAAATCCGTCGTTCCATTGATTTCTTAAAAAAATACCTGAAAAAACATCCCTTCCTTAAAAGTTTTGTACTAGGAATTTCTGGAGGACAGGACTCGACTTTAGCAGGGCGCTTGGCACAATTAGCTATGGAAGAAATGCGAGCAGAAACTGGTGATGATAGTTACAAATTTATCGCAGTGCGTCTGCCGTATGGAGTACAGGCTGATGAAGAGGATGCCCAAAAAGCCCTGACCTTTATCCAACCAGATGTCAGTGTGGTAGTCAATATCAAGGACTCTGTTGATGCTATGGCCTTAGCGGTAGAAGCTACAGGCAGTCCAATGACGGATTTTAATAAAGGAAATATCAAGGCTCGTAGCCGTATGATCGCTCAATATGCGCTAGCAGGAGCACATAGCGGAGCTGTTATTGGGACAGATCATGCTGCGGAAAATATCACAGGATTCTTTACTAAGTTTGGTGACGGTGGTGCGGATATTCTCCCTCTTTACCGCCTCAATAAACGCCAAGGAAAACAACTATTGAAAGAACTTGGAGCAGATCCTGCCCTCTATGAAAAAGTACCCATCGCAGACCTCGAAGAAGATAAACCTGGTCTGGCAGACGAAGTCGCACTCGGAGTCACTTATGCAGAGATTGATGACTACCTAGAAGGCAAAACAATCAGCCCAGATGCTCAAGCAAGGATCGAAAACTGGTGGTACAAAGGCCAACACAAACGCCACCTACCCATCACCGTATTTGATGACTTTTGGGAGTAAAAAGGTCCGGGGGACCTTTTTAGCTTCTTGCCTTAAAACTTGAGAGCAAGAATAACCTCCAGTGGAGGTTTTTACCCCGAGTCTAGAAACGGAAAAACGAGAAAGCGAGGCAACATTATGAAAGCAATCGGTACGCAAATGTTACAGACAGAACGTTTGATTTTAAGAAGATTTGTGGAGAGTGATGCGGAAGCCATGTTTCAAAATTGGGCTTCATCTGCTGAGAATCTGACCTATGTCACCTGGGATCCCCATCCGAATCTTGAGGTAACTCGAAACTCGATTCGAAATTGGGTCGCCTCTTATGACAATCCTAACTATTATAAATGGGCGATTTGTCTCAAAGAAAAACCAGAGCAAGTGATAGGAGATATCAGCATCGTTGAGATGAATGAGTATGATTCTTGTTGTGAAATTGGCTATATTTTAGGAAAAAATTATTGGGGTTGTGGTATGATGACGGAGGCCTTGAAAGCTGTGCTAGACTTCTGTTTTGCCCAAGCAGGATTTCAAAAAGTCAGATCTCGTTATGACAGTCTCAACCCAGCTTCAGGACGAGTCATGGAAAAGGCTGGAATGACCTATCTTAAGACGGTTACAAATGGTGTAGAGAGAAAAGACTACGTTGTGGATCTTATTTATTACCAGATTAAAAAGAACTAAGAAATGACCTGAGCTTCAAAATTTAACTTTTGAAGCTCAGGTCATTTTCTTCTGCTCTTTTATTTTAAATCATAAAGCCAGTCATCGCCGTCTTTATAGTAAAAGAATTCACTGAGATCCTCTTCTAGAAACACACGAAGCATATCAGACATATCATCGGTTGCAAGTTTTAGATGAGATAGATTGTCAAAATCCTCCCACCAGACTTTCCCTTCGTCTGAAGATTGGAGTTCACCAGTAAAGTGTTCTGTTTTGTAAAAGAGGACGACATACCGATAATCCTCGTCGTCGTACCAGTTTTTGATTCCACAAAGTTGGGGTCTGGAAATGGTCAGACCAGTTTCTTCCTTGACTTCTCTGATAACTGCATCGGTAAAAGATTCCCCGCGCTCTACATGCCCGCCAGGAAAAGTGATGCCGGGCCAGTCGGGACTAACTCGATCTTGAACTAGAACCTTGTTTCCGTTTTTAATCATGCACATGTTGACAAATTCGACTGTCTCGCGTCTGTTCATCTTGTTCTCCTATTTTGCTAGTAATTTTTCTACTACGTTTAACTTTCTCATGGTTAAATCCACGCCAAAAAGTTTTTCAAGATAGTTGGTGTTGAGCTTTTTTTGTTTTGCAGTTCTAGGGAGATAGAGGTAGAGACAGTGATCGCCTATACAAATTTCTTCTTCGTCGTAGTCAGCTTTTAATTTTTCTAGTGGCAGACTTTGGATAAATCCCTGATAAAGCATCACATGTATACGGTCATAAAGATAGTGTTCTCCAAACGGGTTTTCTTGGACAATTTTTGTAAAATCACTTTTGTTCTTGATAACCATTTTTAAGTCAGCCCCAATTTTTTCCTTTATTAGAGTATGAACACATTCTCGTATTTCTTCTAAATCTAAGTCACTTTCAAGAATGATATTCCCACTTTGAATATAGGTTCGAACGTGTTGAAAACCAGCTTCTGTCAAAATATTTACCAAATAAGACATTTTCGGGATAGCATTTTTTCCATTAGGAGTAACGCCTCTTAGTAAAATAATATGTTCCAAAGGACTTCCTTTCTTATTGGGGATTCTAGTCATTCAATTATTTATATATTGGATTTGAGCCTGCCACCCAGCCGGTACAGAGGGCAGAAGTAATGTTAAAGCCGCCTGTGTGGGCATTGATATCCAGTACCTCGCCAGCAAAGTGGAGGCCAGGTACCAGCTTACTTTCAAGGGTTTTAGGATTGATTTCCTTAAGACTGACACCTCCTTTGGTGACAAAGGACTTAGCAAGGGACATTTTACCAGTAACAGGGATTTTAAGGGATTTGATAGACTGGAGCAGTTGCTCCCGTTCTTTTTCTGTTAGCTGTTTGACTTTTTCTGGATATCCTTGAACAAAAAACTCAGCCAAGCGTTCTGGCAACAAGGTTTTTAAAGCATTTTTCAAGGATTTTTCCCGATTATCTTCTAGAAATGTTGCTAAGTCGTCCACTGAAAGTTGAGGCAAAACATCGAGCGAGAGGATCTCCCCACCCTTGACAAAGCTGGACATGCGTAGTGCAGCAGGACCGGACAAACCAAAGTGGGTAAAGAGCAGGTCATGGGTGATGACATGCTTGCCATAACTTAAGGTCACATCGTCCAGCGAAATCCCTTGTAAGGCCTTATGTGGAAAATCTGTCAATAATGGACTTTCAGCGGCTTCAAGTTCGGTCACAGTATGCTTAAAATGGCGGGCAATCTCGTGACCAAAACCAGTTGAACCAGTCGAAGGATAAGATTTACCACCAGTTGTGACAATCAGTTTATCACAAGTGAAGCTTTGGTCTGCGGACTTAAGGACAAACTGGTCGTCTATCTTTTTAACCGAAACAATTTCTGTTTGAGTAGCAATTTGCCCACCAAGTTCAGTGATTTTCTTCTCCAGCGCCTCGATAATGGTCCGAGACTTGTCACTGGCAGGAAAGACGCGGCCGTGGTCCTCAATCTTTAGTTTAACACCGTTTTCGGTGAAAAAGTTGATGATATCATGGTTATCAAACTGGGAAAAGACACTATATAGAAAGCGGCCATTTCCAGGGATGCCAGCCAGTAGGTCATCTAGAGTTCCGTTGTTAGTTACATTGCAACGACCACCACCCGTACCAGCTAATTTTTTTCCGAGTTTCCGATTTTTTTCGATGAGAAGGGTTTTCTGACCATAAAAGCTACTGGAAATCGTAGCCATCATGCCGGCAGGACCTCCACCGATGACAATAGTATCAAAATGTTTCATAGCTCTATTGTACCACAAAAAACAAGAGATGCTTGGCATCTCTTGTTGCTAATGATCTTAGTTGATTTCATATCCCATCAACAAACCGCCATCTTCTGCATAAAAACTGCAGAGACCAGATGTTGGAACGATTTTGATATTGGCTTGTGGGAATGTTTCCAGCAAGCGTTCTGACAATTGCTGACAGAATTTTTCATTGCTGCGATGAGCCATGACGATACGTCCACCAGCGTAGCCAGCTTTGATGAGTTCTTCATAGGCTGCTTGAAGGGATTTTTTTGCTCCACGAGCTTTTTGGAGCAATTCTAGAGTTCCAGTTTCACTTGCTTCCCCGACCATACGGATGTTGAGAAGGCCAACAACTGTACCGATAAGCTTGCTCAAACGACCATTTTTCACCAAATTATCAACTTTAGCGAGGACAAAGAGCAATTTTGTTTTTTCTTGGTAGGCTGTGATAGCTTCAACAACTTCCTCAAAAGATAATCCTTGGTCAATCAAATCATTGATTTTTTCGACAATCAAGTCAACCTCACCACCCGCAGACAATGTATCAATCACATGAATATGAGTGTCAGGGTGTTCTTCGAGGTAGATATTTTTAGCGAGCTGTGCACTATTATGGCTACCTGAAAGAGTACCAGTGATAGTAACGACAAAAATATGTTTGGCACCTTCAAATGCACGCAAGTAATCATCAGGGCTAGGGCAAGCTGATTTTGAAGCCTCAGAAGTCGCATACATGGTTTTCATCATGTGGTCAATGTCGAGATTGGCATCATCAATAAAGACCTGATCAGCTACTTGAATGGTTAAAGGAACACTAACAAATTCAGTATCAATAGCAGGAGTTGTCAGTTGACGATAATCACAACCCGAGTCAGCCACAATCTTCCAAGTCATAGAAATTCTCCATCTTTGTCACTTATACATTGACAAAGGTTCTGTCTTTTTTTACAATTATATCATGAAAGCCCTTGAAACAAAAGTACCACCTCTCTGTTGTCACAAGTAGAAAGAAATTGTTATGTCTGAACGTAAAATATCTGAAAAATCTCTTGAAAATCTCAGAAAATCAAATCAAGAATCTAATTTCTTGACCAGAGAAGCGATTGAGACTGCACTTTTGCAACTTCTGGAAAGAAAAGACTTGGCTAAGATTAGTATTTCAGAGTTGGTCAAGCGGGCAGGTGTCTCTCGCGCTGCCTTTTATCGCAATTATGATTCTAAAGAAGAGATTTTGGAAAGTGTTTTTAAACGCAGTGTTCATAATATCATGGAACAGTTGAGTCATTACGATGTCAAAACCGACCTCTATCTGGTCTGGGTTCACCTTTTCCGAGCAGCAAAGAAAGAAGCTAAGGTTATCCAACTTGCTCTGGACTACCACTTGGAAAAGATTTTTGTCCAAGCTATGCAGGAATTTCTGGAAAAATACCACGGAAAATCAAAAGGTGTCAGCAGCTATCTGCATTCGTTTTGGAGTTCTGCCATCGTATCGGTTCTACTCAAATGGATCAAGGATGGAATGAAGGTTCCAGCTGAAAAGATTGCTGATTTACGCTTGCCATTTTTCAAAAAATAAAGGAAAAGGAGAAGACTTATGACAGAAAAAAGACTGGCTTGGGATGAGTACTTTGCAGCACAAGCCTTACTGATTGCCAATCGTTCTACTTGTAAACGCGCCAAAGTAGGAGCTGTCCTAGTCAAGGATAATAAGGTCATTTCAACAGGTTACAATGGTTCTGTATCAGGAACTGAGCACTGTATTGACCACGAATGTCTTGTCATTGAAGGACACTGTGTCCGAACCCTTCACGCCGAGGTCAATGCTATTTTACAAGGAGCCGAACGAGGGGTTCCCAAAGGTTTTACAGCTTATGTGACCCATTTCCCTTGTCTGAACTGTACAAAACAACTCTTACAAGTCGGCTGCAAGCGTGTAGTTTATATTAATCAGTATCGTATGGACGACTATGCCAAATACCTCTATCAAGAAAAAGGGACCGAGTTGACCCATTTACCGCTTGAGACTGTTCAGACAGCTCTTCAAGAAGCCAATTTAATTTAGAATTTATAAAAAATGAATGGTTTAGAAAGCTTTTTAAACCGTTTTTTGATATAATAAGAAGAATAAATTGAAAGAAGGAATTCAGAAAATGGGAAAAATTGAAGTCATTAATCATCCACTGATTCAACACAAATTGTCAATCTTGCGTCGTACAGACACTTCTACAAAAGCTTTTCGTGAGCTAGTTGACGAGATTGCAATGTTGATGGGATATGAAGTACTTCGTGATCTTCCACTTGAAGATGTGGAAATCGAAACACCAATCACAAAAACAGTTCAAAAACAATTGGCTGGTAAAAAATTGGCGATTGTCCCAATCTTGCGTGCAGGTATCGGAATGGTCGATGGACTATTGAGCTTGGTTCCAGCAGCAAAAGTTGGGCATATTGGTATGTACCGTGATGAAGAAACCCTTCAACCAGTTGAATACTTGGTGAAATTACCTGAGGACATTGACCAACGTCAAATCTTTGTAGTGGACCCAATGTTGGCAACAGGTGGTTCAGCTATCTTGGCTGTTGACTCCCTTAAAAAACGTGGGGCATCAAACATCAAGTTTGTCTGTCTTGTAGCTGCTCCAGAAGGAGTAAAAGCTCTTCAAGCAGCTCACCCAGATGTCGAAATTTTCACAGCAGCCTTGGATGAACATTTGAACGAACATGGCTATATTGTTCCAGGTCTCGGAGATGCTGGAGACCGCTTGTTCGGTACCAAATAAGACTCAGATAGAGTTTCAAAGATGAAATTGGAGGATGTCTCTAATTTCGCGAGGAGGAGGTTGGATTTTTGGTTCTGTCGATAGTATAGAACAAAATTTTGACCTTTTTTGACTAAAATATTATAATAGTCATATCCTCAGTCATGTGACTAACAAAAATAAAAGTTAAAAGGAGAAATGAATGATTCCTGTAGTTATTGAACAAACAAGTCGTGGAGAACGTTCATATGATATTTACTCCCGTCTTTTGAAAGACCGTATCATCATGCTAACTGGGCCAGTCGAAGATAATATGGCCAACTCAGTTATTGCTCAGTTGCTCTTCTTGGATGCCCAAGATAGCACAAAAGATATTTACCTTTATGTCAATACACCTGGAGGTTCTGTGTCAGCTGGTTTGGCAATCGTTGATACCATGAACTTCATCAAGGCAGATGTCCAAACCATCGTGATGGGAATGGCTGCATCTATGGGGACTGTTATTGCATCAAGTGGAGCAAAAGGCAAACGCTTCATGCTTCCCAATGCAGAGTACATGATTCACCAACCAATGGGTGGAACAGGTGGTGGTACCCAACAAACAGATATGGCAATCGCTGCAGAACACTTGCTCAAAACTCGTAAGACATTGGAGCAAATTCTTGCCAATAACTCTGGTAAATCAGTTGAGCAAATTCATGCAGACGCTGAACGTGATTACTGGATGAGTGCCCAAGAAACACTTGAATATGGTTTTATTGATGAAATCATGGCCAACAATTCTTTGAACTAATAAAGCATGAAAGCGAACTCGACGGAGTTTGCTTTTTTTGATATAATGAATGGGATAAGATTTCTTAGAAAGAGGATTCCTCATGTTTGAAAAAACAAATCGATCAGGATTAATCATCTATCTCTACTATAATAGAGATGTAAAAAAACTACAGGAATATGGAGATGTTTTCTATCATTCCAAAAAGCATCGCTACCTGCAACTTTATGTCCCAACTGAGGAGCTAGATGACTTAGTTGAGAGATTAGGTAAGGAAAGATTTATCAAGAAAATTAGACGTTGCCATATTCAAGAGTTGGAGACACCCTTTGTTGGTAATCTCTATCGAAAAGAAGAAAACGTTATCATTTAAAAAAGTGAAACAAATGTGTTGACAATTTTCTGATAATTCGGTATATTCTTAACATACTATTTTTGAAACAACTATAAGGAGATTAACATGAAGAAAAAATTTGCCCTATCTTTTGTGGCTCTTGCTAGCGTAGCTCTTCTCGCTGCCTGTGGAGAGGTCAAGTCAGGAGCTACTAACGCTGCTGGTAACCCAGTAGACGAAAAGACTATCAAAATCGGTTTTAACTTTGAAGAAACAGGTGCTGTAGCTGCCTATGGTACTTCTGAACAAAAAGGTGCCCAACTTGCTGTTGATGAGATCAATGCTGCTGGTGGTATTGATGGAAAACAAATCGAAGTTGTGGATAAAGATAACAAATCTGAAACTGCTGAGGCTGCCTCTGTTACAACTAACTTAGTAACACAATCAAAGGTTGCAGCAATCGTAGGACCTGCGACATCTGGTGCAACTGCCGCGGCTGTAGCTAACGCTACCCAAGCAGGGGTTCCATTGATTTCACCAAGTGCGACTCAAGATGGTTTAACTAAAGGTCAAGATTACCTATTTATCGGAACATTCCAAGATAGCTTCCAAGGTAAGATTATTTCTAACTACGTAACAAATAAATTGAATGCTAAGAAGGTTGTTCTTTATACTGACAATGCAAGTGACTATGCTAAAGGTATTGCTAAATCTTTCCGTGAAGCCTACAAGGGTGAAATTGTTGCAGATGAAACTTTTGTAGCAGGTGATACAGACTTCCAAGCAGCCCTTACTAAAATGAAAGGGAAAGAGTTTGACGCTATCGTTGTTCCAGGTTACTACACAGAAGCAGGTAAAATCGTAAACCAAGCGCGTGGTATGGGAATTGATAAACCAATCATCGGTGGTGATGGATTTAACGGTGAAGAATTTGTTCAACAAGCAACTGCTGAAAGAGCATCAAACATTTACTTTATCTCTGGATTCTCAACTACAGTTGATGTTTCTGCAAAAGCTAAAGCTTTCCTTGAAGCATACCGTGCTAAATATAATGAAGAACCTTCAACCTTCTCAGCCTTGGCTTATGACTCAGTTTACCTAGTAGCCAATGCTGCAAAAGGTGCTAAAAACTCAGGTGAAATCAAGGATAACCTTGCTAAAACAAAAGATTTTGATGGTGTAACTGGTCAAACGAGCTTTGATGCTGACCACAATACAGTGAAAACTGCTTACATGATGACTATGAACAATGGTAAAGTAGAAGCAGCAGAAGTTGTAAAACCATAACATTAGAATAGTAGTTGAAATAGGGAATGAGCCTTTGACTCACTCCCTGTTTCGGTGTTTATGAACTTGTGAAAATTGAGAAATTTTCTAAAAAATAACGATAGAAAAGAGTGAATGCTATGCTCCAACAACTTGTGAATGGTCTAATTCTGGGTAGTGTTTATGCACTTTTGGCTCTGGGTTATACCATGGTTTATGGAATTATCAAACTCATTAACTTCGCCCACGGTGATATTTATATGATGGGTGCCTTTATTGGTTACTTTTTGATTAATTCTTTCCAAATGGATTTCTTTTTAGCTTTAATTATTTCAATGGCAGGAACTGCACTACTTGGTGTTGTGATTGAGTTTCTTGCTTACCGTCCTTTGCGACACTCTACACGTATTGCTGTATTGATTACTGCCATCGGAGTGTCCTTCCTACTGGAATACGGGATGGTTTATTTAGTAGGCGCCAATACTCGTGCTTTCCCTCAAGCCATTCAAACAGTTCGCTATGATTTAGGACCAATCAGCTTGACAAACGTCCAGTTAATGATTTTAGCAGTTTCTGTACTGTTGATGGTTTTATTGCAAGTGATTGTTCAAAAAACAAAAATGGGGAAAGCGATGCGTGCTGTATCAGTTGATAGTGACGCTGCTCAATTGATGGGAATCAACGTAAACCGTACAATCAGCTTTACCTTTGCCTTGGGTTCAGCCCTTGCTGGTGCAGCAGGTGTTCTCATTGCCCTTTATTACAACTCTCTTGAACCTTTGATGGGTGTGACTCCAGGTCTAAAATCATTCGTTGCGGCCGTACTTGGTGGTATCGGGATTATTCCTGGTGCAGCTCTAGGGGGATTTGTGATTGGCTTGTTGGAAACTTTTGCCACAGCCTTCGGCATGTCTGATTTCCGTGATGCCATCGTATATGGAATCTTGCTTCTGATTCTGATTGTTCGTCCAGCAGGTATCCTTGGTAAGAATGTGAAAGAGAAGGTGTAAACAATGAAGACAAATCTTAAAGTAAATATTCTCTGGTTATTCCTTCTGTTAGCGGGTTATGGATTGATTAGTGTACTGGTTTCTGCCGGTGTTCTCAATTTATTCCATGTCCAAATTTTAGAACAAATTGGGATTAATATCATTCTTGCAGTAGGTTTGAACTTAATCGTTGGTTTTTCAGGACAATTCTCACTCGGTCACGCTGGTTTTATGGCGATTGGGGCTTATGCAGCAGCGATTATTGGCTCAAAATCACCAACCTATGGTGCCTTCTTTGGAGCAATGGTCTTGGGTGCCTTGATTTCTGGTGCAGTTGCTTTGCTCGTTGGGATCCCAACACTACGTTTGAAGGGTGACTACCTGGCTGTTGCGACACTAGGTGTTTCAGAAATCATTCGTATCTTTATCATTAATGGTGGAAGTTTGACCAACGGTGCTGCTGGTATCTTGGGTATTCCAAACTTTACCAACTGGCAAATGGTTTATCTATTTGTGGTGATCACAACTATTGCAACCCTCAACTTCTTACGTAGTCCAATTGGACGCTCTACTCTATCTGTTCGTGAAGATGAGATTGCTGCAGAGTCTGTTGGGGTAAACACTACAAAGATCAAGATTATCGCTTTTGTCTTTGGTGCCATTACAGCAAGTATTGCTGGTTCACTTCAGGCTGGTTTTATCGGATCTGTTGTGCCAAAAGATTACACCTTTATTAATTCTATCAATGTGTTGATTATCGTTGTATTTGGTGGACTTGGATCTATTACTGGTACCATCGTTTCAGCGATAGTTTTAGGAATTTTAAATATGCTCCTTCAAGATGTAGCTAGCGTACGTATGATCATTTACGCTTTGGCTCTTGTATTGGTGATGATCTTCAGACCAGGTGGACTTCTTGGGACATGGGAATTGAGTCTATCACGTTTCTTTAAAAAATCTAAGAAGGAGGGACAAAACTAATGGCATTACTTGAAGTTAAACAGTTAACCAAACATTTTGGCGGTCTAACAGCTGTTGGAGATGTCACTCTTGAACTGAACGAGGGAGAATTGGTCGGTCTGATTGGACCAAACGGGGCTGGTAAAACAACTCTTTTCAATCTCTTGACGGGTGTTTATGAACCAAGTGAAGGTACGGTGACACTAGATGGTCACCTCCTAAATGGGAAAACTCCTTATAAGATTGCTTCGCTTGGACTCAGTCGTACTTTCCAAAATATTCGTTTGTTCAAGGATCTGACAGTTTTAGACAATGTTCTCATCGCTTTTGGAAATCATCATAAACAACATGTCCTCGCTAGCTTTCTACGCTTACCTGCTTTCTATAAGAATGAGGAAGAATTAAAAAATAAAGCTTTGGACTTACTGAAGATTTTTGATTTGGATGGTGACGCAGATACTCTTGCTAAGAATCTGGCCTATGGCCAACAACGTCGATTAGAAATCGTTCGTGCTCTGGCAACTGAACCTAAGATCCTCTTTTTGGATGAACCTGCAGCTGGGATGAATCCACAAGAAACAGCTGAATTGACAGAATTGATCCGTCGTATCAAAGACGAATTTAAAATTACCATCATGCTCATCGAACACGATATGAACTTGGTTATGGAAGTTACTGAGCGTATCTATGTTCTTGAATATGGTCGTTTGATTGCTCATGGTACTCCGGATGAGATCAAGAACAACAAACGCGTTATCGAAGCTTATCTAGGAGGTGAAGCCTAATGTCTATGTTAAAAGTTGAAAACCTCTCTGTGCATTACGGTATGATCCAAGCAGTTCGTGATGTAAGTTTCGAGGTTAATGAAGGTGAAGTTGTTTCCTTGATTGGTGCCAATGGTGCTGGTAAAACAACCATTCTTCGTACCCTTTCTGGTTTGGTTCGTCCAAGTGCTGGTAAAATTCAGTTTTTAGGAAAAGAAATTCAAAAGATGCCAGCGCAAAAAATCGTGGCAGGTGGCCTTTCACAAGTTCCTGAAGGACGCCATGTTTTTCCAGGATTGACTGTTATGGAAAACTTAGAAATGGGAGCCTTTTTAAAGAAAAATCGTGAAGAAAATCAAGCCAACTTGAAAAAAGTCTTTTCACGTTTCCCTCGTCTGGAAGAACGCAAAAACCAGGATGCGGCAACTCTTTCAGGTGGTGAACAGCAGATGCTGGCTATGGGACGCGCGCTCATGTCAACACCTAAGCTCCTTCTCTTGGATGAGCCGTCAATGGGACTTGCCCCGATCTTTATCCAAGAAATTTTTGATATCATCCAAGATATTCAGAAGCAAGGAACAACGGTTCTCCTAATTGAACAGAATGCTAACAAGGCCCTTGCTATCTCTGACCGTGGTTATGTACTTGAAACAGGAAAGATTGTCCTATCAGGAACAGGAAAAGAACTCGCAACATCAGATGAAGTCAGAAAAGCATACCTAGGTGGCTAAAACAATCCAGTGGATTGTTTTAGTCGGTGGATGAGAGCTGCGGAAGCAATTCCCCTATAGTCCGGGGGACCTTTTTAGTCGGCAGATAAGGATTACGAAGTAATCTTCATAAATAGTCTGGGAGACTAGTTTAGGTTGCAGATAGAGATTACGAAGTAATCATCATTATAGTCCGGGGGACCTTTTTAGTCGGCAGATAAGGATTACGTAAGTAATTCCCCTATAGTCTGGGAGACCATTTTAGTCGGCAGATAAAGAAATCACCAAATCCAGTGGATTGTTTTGTAGATGAATTTGAAGAGCTCCAAATTGGGGCTCTTTCTTCGTTTGGTCACTATTTTGATGGACCTGATTTGAGCACCCGTTTTCTTAATATAGAATCTAACTTGACAAAAGTATGTGTTCATTATATAATGGAATAAATAATAATATTGAACAAAAGAGGCTGAAGATATGCTATCAGAAAAACAATTTAAACTTTTACGTTTTTTGTTGACTCACAAAGATGAAAACTTTACGCAGAGACAATTGGCTGAACAGCTAGACATCTCTTTGGGGGCGGTGAATAACCTTCTCAAGGAATGTAAAGAAAAAAAGTGGATCGGTGAGGAAAATCACTTAACTGACCTAGGTGAGGAGGCTTTAACTCCGTATCAGGTGAAGAATGCCATTATCATGGCAGCAGGTATGAGTAGCCGCTTTGCACCTTTGTCTTATGAGCTACCAAAAGGATTGCTCCAAGTCAAAGGTGAGCGTTTGATTGAGAGAGAAATCAAGCAATTACAAGAAGCTGGGATAGAGGATATTACAGTTATTGTAGGCTATCTGCAAGAAAAAATGTTCTATCTGGCAGAAAAATTTGGCGTTAAAATCGTTGTAAATAATGATTACTACAAGTACAACAACTGTTCTTCTCTCATGCTAGTCAGAGATCAGCTTTCTAACACTTACATTTGCTCGTCGGATAATTATTTTGTGGAAAATCCGTTTGAACGATACATTTATAGAGGTTATTATTCGACTATATTTGCAGAAGGAGACACAGACGAATACTGCTCTAAGGAAGACTCCAATCACACAATCATCGATATTCAAATCGGTGGAACGAATACTTGGGCTATGGTGGGGCATGTTTATTTTGATCGTGCATTTAGTGAAAAATTCGTAGATATTTTAGAAACTGAATTTAAGCACGAACCATATCGCGAACAGCTCTGGGAAGATTACTATAGTCGTCACGTCAAGGAGCTTCCTTTGGAAGCTCGGCATTATTCAGCAGATATTGTTAAGGAGTTTGATTCACTAGATGAGTTGCGTCAGTTTGATGAACACTATTTGGTGAATACGAATTCGGAAATCATTGATAATATTTGTAAGACATTAGGATGTGTGGCTTCAGATATTGTCAATATCAAACCTCTAAAAGATGGTCTAACCAACACTTCGTTTTCATTTGACTGCCTAGGGAAGAAATATGTTTACCGTCATCCGGGTAGGGGGACTGAAAATTATATTGATCGTGCTAGTGAAGCGGCTTCCATGGAAATTGCTGCAAAATTGAAGATTGACCGTACTTTTGTTGCCATGAACAAGGATGAGGGCTGGAAAATTTCAGAATTTATCCCTAATGCCAAGCAACTAGATTATGATAATTGGGATGATGTGGCAAAAGCAATGAACCTCTTGAGACGCTTGCACCAATCTGGAGAAAAAACAGATCATTCCTTTGATCAATTTGAGGGAATTGATGATTTTAGACAAAAGTTAAAAGCCAGCAATCGTTTTGAATTTGATGGGCTTGAAGAGTTGGATAAGAATGTCTCAGTTCTCGAGAAGTTTTTACAAGAAGATCAAGCGAAAAAGGTTCTCTGCCATGGAGATTCTTATAGCCCGAATTTCTTGTTGAATGAAGCTGGAGAAATGAGTTTGATTGATTGGGAATATTCTGGTATGGGAGATCCAGCAGGAGATTTGGGAACCTTTATCGGGTGTTCAAATTATACAGTAGAAGAAGCTGAAAAGGTGCTTGAAATCTATTTACAAGAAGTTCCAGACAAGAAAACCAAACGCCATTACTTTGCCTATGTATCAGTGACTTCATATTATTGGTTTTTATGGGCCCTGTTCCAAGAAAGCGTTGGAAAACCAGTAGGTGAATTTCTTTATATCTGGTATCGTTATACCAAGCAGTATGGAAAACTTGCATTAGATTTGTACTTAGAGGAGAATTGAGATGAAACCGACATCAGAAATTGAAGAATTAGTGGCAAATGAAACGAAAAGAAGGCTAGAAGAAATGGAATCACCAAACTATGTCTTTGCTCAGCCATTTTTAAAAAGTGATTTTATTATAGTCATCGTCTTAGTTCTAATTAACCTTATTCTGATCATTCTAGCCATGACAGGAGGTATTCAATAAAATGTCTAAGATGAGTGACTTTATTCAACAGGAGACGATAACGGGAATTGTTCCCATGACCAACAAGGATCGTCAGTATTCTTTCTGGGATCTCTTTCTGTCGACAAGTGGTTTTGCTATCGCAACTTGGTGTTATACCCAAGGAGCTTATGTGGCTCAATATTTGACCTTTAATCAAATGTTGATAAATATTTTTAGTTTCAACATTATCTGGGTTTTTATCGAATGTCTCCCAATCTTGTTTGCGGTTAAATATGGAATTGATTTGTGGATTTGGTTGAGGGCTGTCTTAGGAAAAAAAGGGGTAGCCTTGCTATCAACCATTATTAGCTTAGCTAACTTTGGCTGGTACGCCGTTGCGGCTAATCTTTTTGCCAATTCTATGATCCACTTGGGAAATAATTTTGGACTTGGTTTAGATAAGGGAGTATGGGCACCGATTTTAGGTACTCTCTGTGTTCTTCTTGGAACGTTGATTGCTCTTGGAGGTCCAGAGGTGATCAAATGGACCAATCGCTTCTTGGTTATCGCCTTGTTGATTGTCGGTCTGATTATAGTTGGAATCTGTTTTGTAGCTGTGCCTATCACTGACATTATGAACATTCAACCAGCTACCCAAGGAGATTTGACGCCCTTAGAACGTTTTATGCTCTCTGGGGAAGGAAATGTTGCTTTTGCCTTCTCTTGGTCTACACAAGCATTGGTTTTACCGCGTTTGGCAAAATCAGAACGCAGTGGTTATTGGGCTACAGCCTTATCATACGGGGTTGTCGCTCCATTCTTCGTTGCGACAGGTGGAGTCATGGCTCTAGCCATGTTTGTCAAAACAGGTGTTTATGAAAGTGATCCAACGACGATGCTTTCAACTCTAAGCACACCTGCCTTTGCCCTCTTAAGTCTACTACTAGTAGCCTTTGCCAATATTGGAACCCAGGGGACAGGATCGTACGTGAACTGTATGATTGTAAAAAGCGGGATGCCAAAAGTAAGCTATAAACTAATGGTTTGGATTGCCATGATTTATGTGAGCCTACTCACCATCTGGGGAGGGGTAGAAGAGTACTTCGGTTCCTTCATCTCTCTAGCCGCCTATATTCAGGGACCAATTATCGGAATGATCGTTGTTGACTACTTTATCTTAAGAAAACGAAAACTTGATTTGCGTTCAGCCTATTTCCTTGAAGGACATAAAGCTTATGAGTTTACAAATGGTTTTAACTTGGTAGGATTATCTTGTGTAATCATTTCTTTATTAGTTGCGGTACTATTTGTTTACAACCCTGTAACTGCACAAATTCAAAGTTCAATCTTTTTAATCACAACTGGTAGTGGCTTTACTGCGATCTTTGGTGGTTTATTGTACTGGGTAGCTAGCTTAACTCCTTTAAAACGCTATATGATCAAGGATCGGGACTCAGTTACTATTTAAGGATAGATAGAGGATTGATTAGAAATACTCAAGTATGCCCCCTGCTGGAGGATTTAGAAAATCTTTATTGATACGATAGAATAGGCTGAACAGGTACTTGAAATCTCTTTAGAAGAAGTTCCAGATGTGAAAACGAAATACAGCTATCTAGCTCAGATGTTTGGGGCATCATACTATTACTCCTTTGTGAGGATTATTTCAGGAGAGTATCTGTAAATCTATTAGGGGAGTTTTTCTATATTTGGTACCACTATAGTGGGCAGTATGGTCAACTAAAATTAATTTTTAGTCGGAGAACTGACAATATGAGAAGTGGTATTGAACTTGAACAATTAGTTGTAGGTGAAACTAAAAAATGAAAGCCTTAATCTATGTGTATTTATCTCCCCTTTCTTAAAAGTTTATTTTACATAAGTAATTGATATGATTCTAGTCAATCATATTCTGATCATCTTAGCCATTACAGGAGGTATTCAATAAAATGTCCAAGATGAATGACTTCATTCAACAGGAGACGATAACGGGAATCGTTCCCATGACCAACAAGGATCGTCAGTATTCTTTCTGGGATCTCTTCTTATCGACAAGTGGTTTTGCCATCGCAACTTGGTGTTATACCCAAGGAGCCTATGTAGCACAATATTTGACCTTTAATCAAATGTTGATTAATATTTTTAGTTTTAATATTATCTGGGTCTTTATTGAATGTCTCCCAATTCTGTTTGCAGTTAAATATGGAATTGATTTATGGATTTGGTTGAGAGCTGTTCTAGGTAGAAAAGGGGTAGCTGTTCTATCAACTGTGATTAGTCTGGCAAATTTTGGTTGGTACGCTGTTACCGCCAATCTTTTTGCCAGCTCCATGATTCATTTGGGAAATAATTTTGGACTTGGTTTAGATAAGGGAGTATGGGCACCGATTCTAGGCACTCTCTGTGTTCTCCTTGGAACGCTGATTGCTCTTGGGGGTCCAGAGGTGATTAAAGGCACTAATCGCTTTCTAGTGGTAGCCTTGTTATTTGTTGGGCTAATCATCGTTGGAATCTGTTTTGTTGCGGTTCCGATTAGGGATATTATGAATGTCCAACCTGCCATTCAAGAAAATTTGACACCGATTGAACGTTTTATGATGTCAGGGGAAGGAAATGTGGCCGTAGCCTTTTCTTGGTCTACACAAGCCTTTGTCTTGCCACGTTTGGCAAAATCAGAACGCAGTGGCTATTGGGCTACAGCATTATCGTATGGGGTTGTTGCGCCATTCTTCGCTGCGACAGGTGGAGTCATGGCTCTAGCCATGTTTGTCAAAACAGGTGTTTATGAAAGTGATCCAACGACGATGCTTTCCACTCTAAGCACTCCTGCCTTTGCCCTTTTAAGTTTACTACTGGTAGCTTTTGCTAATATTGGAACCCAAGGTACAGGATCGTACGTGAAT
>JAQDAD010000007.1:621-12255 GCA_027682205.1 Streptococcaceae bacterium AF54-32pH5A | reverse complement strand
GCTGCGACAGGTGGAGTCATGGCTCTAGCCATGTTTGTCAAAACAGGTGTTTATGAAAGTGATCCAACGACGATGCTTTCCACTCTAAGCACTCCTGCCTTTGCCCTTTTAAGTTTACTACTGGTAGCTTTTGCTAATATTGGAACCCAAGGTACAGGATCGTACGTGAATTGTATGATTGTAAAAAGCGGGATGCCAAAAGTAAGCTATAAACTAATGGTTTGGATTGCCATGATTTATGTGAGCCTACTCACCATCTGGGGAGGAGTGGATGAATATTTCGGTTCCTTCATCTCGCTGGCTGCCTACATTCAAGGCCCCATTATCGGAATGATTGTTGTCGATTACTTTATCTTAAGAAAACGGAAACTTGATTTGCGTTCAGCCTATTTCCTTGAAGGACATGACGCCTATGAGTTTACAAATGGTTTTAACTTGGTAGGATTATCTTGTGTAATCATTTCCTTGTTAGTTACGGTATTATTTGTTTACAACCCGATAACAAAGCATATCCAGAGTCCTATGTTTTTGCTCACAACTGGTAGTGGCTTTACTGCGATCTTTGGTGGTTTATTGTATTGGCTAGCTAGCTTAACCCCTTTAAAACGCTATATGATCAAGGATCGAGATTCCGTTACAATTTAAGTTTAAGAGAGAAGGCTGTTTCTCTCTTTTTTGTGATTGAACGTTATAAAATATTGAAAAAGAGATGAAAGCGTTTGATAGTTTTTGTAAGAAAGTGTATAATTATAGTAGCAATAAAGAAGGAGAAGTCTCATGGCAGTTAAAGATTTTATGACCCGCAAGGTAGTTTATATCAGTCCAGATACGACTGTAGCACATGCAGCAGATTTGATGCGCGAGCAGGGCTTGCACCGTTTACCTGTTATCGAAAATGATCAATTGGTTGGTCTTGTAACAGAAGGAACCATTGCTGAAGCCAGTCCGTCTAAAGCAACCAGTCTCTCCATCTATGAGATGAATTATCTTCTCAATAAGACCAAAGTCAAAGACGTCATGATTCGCGATGTTATAACAGTCTCAGGTTATGCTAGTCTAGAGGACGCGACCTATCTCATGCTGAAAAATAAAATCGGTATTCTTCCAGTTGTTGATAACCAGCAGGTGTATGGAGTTATCACGGATCGTGATGTTTTCCAAGCCTTTTTGGAAATTGCTGGTTATGGAGAAGAAGGAATTCGTGTTCGTTTTATTACGGAAAATGAAGTCGGGGTTTTGGGCAAGATTGTGAGCTTGATTGCTGAGGAAAACTTGAATATTTCACATACAGTTAATATCCCTCGCAAGGATGGTAAGGTCGTGATTGAGGTTCAAATTGATGGGACGATTGATTTAACCTTCCTGAAGGAGAAATTTGAAGCGCAAGGCATCCAAGTAGAGGAGATTGCTCGAACCTCTGCTAAAAAGTTATAAAATGGAGGGTGCAAGCCCTCTTTTTTGTATACAAATTGAAATATCAAGCAAAATATGGAAAGAAATGAGAGAATGTGGTATAATGGAACGATGTGATAAAGGAGTATTTATGGACATTTCAGAAATTCGTCAAAAAATTGACGCAAATCGTGAAAAATTAGCTTCTTTCAGGGGGTCTCTTTGACCTCGAAGGCTTAGAGGAAGAGATTGCCATCTTGGAAAACAAGATGACAGAACCTGATTTTTGGAACGATAATATCGCGGCCCAAAAAACGTCGCAAGAATTAAATGAATTAAAAAACACCTACAACACCTTCCGTAAAATGGAAGAGTTGCAGGATGAAGTTGAGATTTTATTGGACTTTTTAGCAGAAGACGAGTCAGTCCATGATGAACTGGTAGAGCAGCTAACCGAGTTGGATAAGATGATGACCAGCTACGAGATGACTCTTCTCTTGTCAGAACCTTATGACCATAATAATGCAATCTTGGAAATCCATCCAGGTTCTGGCGGGACAGAGGCTCAGGACTGGGGCGATATGTTGCTCCGTATGTATACTCGTTATGGAAATGCCAAAGGTTTTAAAGTGGAAGTATTGGATTATCAAGCAGGTGATGAAGCGGGTATCAAGTCGGTGACCTTGTCGTTTGAAGGTCCAAATGCATATGGCCTTCTCAAGTCGGAAATGGGTGTTCACCGTTTGGTCCGTATTTCACCATTTGACTCAGCCAAACGTCGCCATACTTCATTTACATCCGTAGAGGTTATGCCTGAGTTGGATGATACCATTGAAGTGGAGATTCGTGAAGATGATATCAAAATGGACACCTTCCGTTCAGGTGGTGCTGGTGGACAGAACGTCAATAAAGTTTCAACTGGCGTGCGTTTGACACACATTCCTACGGGGACAGTCGTTCAATCGACAGTCGATCGTACCCAGTATGGAAATAGAGATCGTGCTATGAAGATGTTGCAAGCTAAGCTCTATCAAATGGAGCAAGAAAAGAAAGCAGCAGAAGTCGATTCCCTCAAAGGTGAGAAGAAAGAAATCACTTGGGGAAGTCAAATCCGTTCTTATGTCTTCACACCTTATACCATGGTGAAGGATCACCGTACGAGCTTTGAAGTTGCCCAAGTAGATAAGGTTATGGATGGAGACCTTGATGGTTTCATCGATGCCTATCTCAAGTGGCGAATTAGCTAAGAATAGAAAGGAACTCACATGTCAATCATTGAAATGCGAGATGTTGTCAAAAAGTATGATAACGGAACGACCGCCTTGCGAGGTGTCTCTGTCACTATTGAACCAGGAGAATTTGCCTATATCGTAGGTCCTTCAGGAGCAGGGAAATCTACTTTTATTCGTTCCTTGTATCGTGAAGTGAAAGTCGAAAAAGGCAGTTTAACAGTAGCAGGCTTTAATCTGGTTAAAATCAAAAAGAAAGATATCCCTCTGCTCCGTCGTAGTGTAGGGGTTGTCTTCCAGGATTATAAACTCTTGCCTAAGAAAACCGTTTATGAGAATATTGCCTACGCAATGGAAGTTATCGGGGAGAACCGCCGTAATATCAAAAAACGTGTTATGGAAGTTTTGGACCTAGTTGGTTTGAAACATAAGGTTCGTTCATTCCCTAATGAACTTTCAGGTGGAGAGCAGCAACGGATTGCAATTGCTCGTGCGATTGTGAACAATCCCAAAGTCTTGATTGCTGATGAGCCGACAGGAAACTTGGACCCAGATAATTCATGGGAAATTATGAATCTGTTGGAACGCATCAATCTCCAAGGTACGACTGTCTTGATGGCGACCCATAATAGCCAGATTGTAAATACCTTGCGCCACCGTGTCATTGCCATTGAAAATGGCCGTGTCGTTCGTGACGAAGCAAAAGGAGAATATGGATACGATGATTAGTAGATTTTTTCGCCATTTATTTGAATCATTAAAAAGTTTAAAGCGAAATGGCTGGATGACAGTAGCAGCGGTGAGTTCGGTTATGATTACCTTGACACTCGTTGCCCTGTTTGCGTCCGTAATTTTTAATACAGCTAAACTGGCTACCGATATTGAAAACAACGTTCGAGTTATGGTTTACATTCGTAAGGATGTGGCAGATAACAGTGAAACGATTGAAAAAGAAGGTCAGACAGTTACCAATAATGACTATCACAAGGTTTATGATGCTTTGAAAGCTATGCCTGCTGTTAAGAGCGTCACCTTCTCAAGTAAAGAAGAGCAATACCAAAAATTGACTGAAACGATGGGAGACGATTGGAAGGTCTTTGAAGGGGATGCAAATCCTCTCTATGATGCCTATATCGTTGATACAAATTCTCCGAGTGATGTTAAAACGGTAGCTGAAGAAGCTAAGAAAATTGAGGGAGTATCAGAAGTTCAAGATGGTGGAGCCAACACTCAACGACTTTTCGAACTGGCTTCCTTTATCCGTGTTTGGGGATTGGTTATTGCAGGGCTCTTGATTTTTATTGCAGTATTCCTCATTTCCAATACCATCCGTATCACCATTATTTCACGTAGTCGTGAGATTCAGATCATGCGTCTAGTAGGGGCTAAAAATGGCTACATTAGAGGACCATTCTTACTTGAAGGTGCCTTTATCGGTTTATTTGGTGCAGCTATTCCTTCAGTCCTTGTATTCTTTGTCTACAATATGGTTTACCAATCGGTCAATAAATCTTTGGTGGGGCAAAACTTGTCAATGATTACACCAGATGTATTTATTCCTTTGATGACAGTTCTATTGTTTGTGATTGGTATTTTCATTGGGGCAATTGGATCAGGCATTTCTATGCGTCGATTCTTGAAGATCTAGTTGGATATAAATGCAACTTGCAGACCAAATCAGAAATAATACAATTTTAAAAGAGAAGTTTTCTTGAGCTTCTCTTTTTTCTTTTAGCGCTTTTATAAAAATTTAAGAAAAATGGGAAAAAATTTTTATAAAAGCCTTTACAAAAAAAAATAAAGTGGTATAATTAGAGTATAAACAAGTGCAAACGTTTTCGTAAAACGTTTGCCTAAATAAAATAAAGGAGATTTGAATGATGAAAGCTACATTCAAAAATGTCTTGTCTTTCGAGTTTTGGCAGAAATTCGGTAAGGCTTTGATGGTGGTTATCGCTGTTATGCCAGCCGCTGGATTGATGATTTCAATCGGTAAATCACTTGTTATGATTAACCCTAACTTTGCACCACTGGTAATTACTGGTGGAGTACTAGAGCAAATCGGTTGGGGAGTTATCGTTAATCTTCATATCTTGTTTGCCCTCGCTATCGGAGGAAGCTGGGCTAAAGAACGCGCTGGTGGTGCTTTTGCTGCTGGTCTTGCCTTTATCTTAATCAACCGTATCACTGGTACAATCTTTGGAGTATCAGGTGACATGTTGAAAGATCCAAATGCTATGGTTTCAACACTATTGGGTGGGTCAATCAAAGTTTCTGATTACTTTATCAGTGTTATGGAAGCTCCAGCACTTAACATGGGTGTCTTCGTAGGGATTATTTCTGGTTTTATAGGGGCAACTGCCTTTAACAAATACTACAACTTCCGTAAGCTTCCTGATGCACTTTCATTCTTTAACGGAAAACGTTTTGTACCGTTTGTAGTTATTGTTCGTTCAGTAATTGCTGCAATTGTTCTTTCAATTTTCTGGCCACTTGTTCAAACAGGTATTAATAGTTTTGGTATCTGGATTGCAAACTCTCAAGAAACTGCGCCAGTTCTCGCACCATTCTTGTATGGTACCTTGGAACGTTTGCTCTTGCCGTTTGGTCTTCACCACATGCTCACTATCCCAATGAACTATACAGCTCTTGGTGGTACTTATGATATCTTAACTGGTGCAGCAAAAGGTAGCCAAGTATTTGGTCAAGATCCACTTTGGCTTGCATGGGTAACAGACCTTGTAAACCTTAAAGGTACTGACGCTGGTCAATACCAACACTTGTTAGATACAGTACATCCAGCTCGTTTTAAAGTTGGTCAAATGATTGGTTCATTCGGTATCTTGATGGGTGTGGCTGCTGCTATTTACCGTAATGTTGAAGCAGACAAGAAACACCAATACAAAGGAATGATGATTGCGACAGCCCTTGCAACTTTCTTGACAGGGGTTACTGAGCCAATCGAATACATGTTCATGTTTGTAGCAACACCTATGTATCTTGTTTACTCACTTGTTCAAGGTGCTGCCTTTGCTATGGCTGACATCGTTCACCTTCGTATGCACTCATTCGGTTCAATTGAATTCTTAACTCGTACTCCACTAGCTATCAACGCTGGCCTTGGTATGGATATTATTAACTTTATCTGGGTAACTGTCCTCTTTGCTGTGATCATGTACTTCATCGCGAACTTCATGATTAAGAAATTCAACTACGCAACTCCAGGACGTAACGGAAACTATGAAACTGCTGAAGGCGCTTCTGAAGAAGTTGCTTCAGGTGAAACAAAAGTTGCAGCTGCTTCTCAAGCTGTAAATATCATTAACCTTCTTGGTGGGCGTGCAAACATCGTAGATGTAGATGCATGTATGACTCGCCTTCGTGTAACTGTTAAGGACGCAGATCGTGTTGGTACTGAGGAAGAATGGAAAGCTGAAGGAGCTATGGGTCTTGTCATGAAAGGACAAGGTGTCCAAGCTATCTACGGACCAAAAGCTGACGTGTTGAAATCTGATATCCAAGATATCCTTGACTCAGGTGAGGTTATTCCTGAAACTCTTCCAAGTCAAATGACCGAAGCTCAACAAAACACTGTACATTTCAAAGGTGTAACTGAGGATGTTTACTCAGTAGCTGACGGTCAAGTCATTGCCTTGGAACAAGTGAAAGATCCGGTTTTTGCTCAAAAAATGATGGGTGACGGATTTGCGGTAGAACCAGCAAATGGAAATATTGTATCTCCAGTTTCTGGTACTGTATCAAGTATCTTCCCTACAAAACATGCTCTCGGTCTTGTCACTGACTCAGGTCTTGAAGTACTTGTTCACATCGGTTTAGATACAGTAAGTCTTGAAGGAAAACCATTCACAGTTCACGTAGCTGAAGGACAAAAGGTTGCTGCTGGTGATCTTCTTGTTACAGCTGACTTGGATGCTATCCGAGCAGCAGGTCGCGAAACTTCAACAGTGGTTGTCTTCACAAATGGTGATGCTATCAAATCTGTTAAATTAGAACAAACTGGTTCTCTTGCAGCTAAAACAGCAGTTGCTAAAGTAGAATTGTAATATACTTGAGGTTGGAAGCTGTTTTCCAACCTCTTGTTTTAGGAGAAAAGCATGAAATTTTTAACACTCAATACCCACAGTTGGATGGAGAAGGAAGCAGAGGAAAAATTCCAGCTCTTGCTCCAGGATATTCTTGATAAAGACTATGATTTAATTTGTTTCCAAGAAATCAATCAGGAAATTACTTCTCCTGAGGTGGAGGTTAATGACCTCTATCAAGCTTTGCCAGCGGCAGAGCCAATTCACCAAGACCACTATGTGAGACTTTTGGTTGAAAAATTGTCTGAGAAAGGAAGAAGCTATTACTGGACTTGGGCGTATAATCATATTGGTTATGATCGTTACCATGAGGGGGTTGCTATTTTATCTAAAACGCCTATTAAAGCGCGTGAGATTTTAGTTTCGGATGTAGATGATCCAACAGACTACCATACTCGCCGTGTCGCCTTGGTAGAGACAGAAGTTGAAGGGAAGGAACTTGCTCTTGCAAGCGTCCATCTCTCTTGGTGGGATAAAGGTTTTCAGGAAGAATGGGCACGATTTGAGGCAGTACTGAAAGATTTGAACAAGCCTCTAATATTAGCAGGTGATTTCAATAATCCGGCTGGACAGGAAGGTTATCAAGCTATCCTAGCAAGTCCTCTAGAGTTACAAGATGCTTTTGAAGTTGCTAAGGAGAGAAGCGGTAGCTATACAGTACCACCAGAAATTGATGGCTGGAAAGGCAACTCTGAACCACTGCGAATTGACTATGTTTTTACGACAAAAGAGTTAGAAGTAGAAAGCTTGCATGTGGTTTTTGATGGGCAGAATAGTCCACAAGTCAGTGACCACTATGGTTTGAATGCGATTCTAAATTGGAAATAAAAGTAAAAAATGAAAGGGAGTGCTTCCTTTCATTTTTTACTTCCTATAATCACTATTTTAGAGAAGGAGTTTTTTGTATATTTGCATATTATGAGAAAACATCCGCAAATAAATTTTTAAAAAAATACAGTCAAAAAAATCTATAATATCAACTATTTATGATAAAATGGAAATGATAAAATAAAAGGAGGACTGGAATGTTTTTTCAGGATAGAAAGATAAAATATTCAATTCGCAAATTGTCAGTTGCTACTGTGTCCCTTGCGATTGGATTTTTGTTTGCGCCTGCTGCTCTTGGAGTTACTCAGGTAACTCATGCAGATGAACTTGTGGTGACAGAGAAGGTGGAGCAGAAACCAGAGTCTCAAGTCTCGGAAGAGGCTGGTGAAATATCACAAGCAGAGTCTAGCCGTGAATTGCAGAAGCCTGCTGCACCTGCTGCGACAGAGACAAGTCAAGCGACAGATTCGACTGCTTTTAAAAATGCTCAGTCAGCTACAGGTATAAGCCAGCCAGCTGCAGCCACTGCTCAACCAGCGACAGCAAATGCGAGTCTAAACAAGAGCACTTTAGAGAACTACCTCAAAAACTTGCGCAGCAAGGACTTTTCAAGTAAGACAGATGATAGTCTAGAAATCTTGAACGGCATAATGACAGCTGCTGATAGCGTGCTTCAAACCGCAACCAAGCAAGAAGAGATTGATAAAATTTATCGCAATCTCGTGAACTTTGTCAATTCTGGTCTTCGTGATAAAAATCCGAAAGTCATCCCAGATCAGGATAAGACTCCACGCCATGCAGTTTATGAGTTTGAAAGTGCTACACCAGGAAAAACTGCTCCGATTGGTCTGAACTACTTGAAGCCACAGGACACAAAAATCTACAAAAAGGGTAATACAGTAAAGGCCATCCAGCCAGATGAAACAACTTATATAGAGAATGATGGAAGTGGTAGATGGACCTTTAAGGGCTATGACTATGATAGTCAGGTGATTGACAAAGATGATGTTGTCTTCACAGGTAAGTGGGAATATACACCAACACCATACAAGGCTACCTATAGAGCGGTTAATGGTTCGCCTGGAAAAACTCCGCCTGCCTTTCTTGCAAAATGGAGTCCAGAAGATAAAAGAAGATTTGCTGAGGGTGAAGTAGTAAAAGCAGGAGAATTTCACTGGGTTTTTTATACTTCAGAAGAATATCCTAACCGAAAAGGCTATTGGGCTTTGACTGGTTTTGATGCTCCAAGTAAAGTGGCAAACCATGGCGATGTGGAATTTGTAGGAACTTGGAAATACTTTGAGGATGTCATTGTATCCTACAAGGCTGTGAACCAGCACGATTGGGAGAATTTTTATAAGTTACCAAGTAGTCCTAAGACCTCACACTACGACAAATATAACTTACCTCTTCCTAAGGAGATAAAGGATCTAGAAAGTAAGCTATACGATTACAAGCTTTCTCTCAATCAGTTTGATGAACGTCGTAGGAATTTACCTAAAGATATACTGGATACGCTAGATGCCTTGGAGCGCTACGATTATGTTCAAGGTGTCCACAAACCCTTCTATGATGCAGAACATGAAGGGAATTGGACCTATGAGGAGGATGTAATAGATTTAACCTTCAATCGTGAACTGGAGCGGGCGGCTGCACATGGGACAATACCAAAAGTTATAGTGCCATTGACGTATACATTTACACCAGTTCCTCGGAAACCGAGTTATGAGTTTATCAGTGGAACGGCTGGCAAATCACTACCTGCTGAGATCAATAATCTGAAGCCAGTATATGCGCCAAGTGAATGGAAATATATGGATAGGAAGACATATCCGAAGGGCAAGGATATAGTTCAGTCTGTTAAACCGCTTAATGATGCCTACTATGATGCAGTTAACGGTGGTACTTGGAACTTTTCGGGTTATGATTTTGATAAAAAATCAGTGAGTGACTGGGAGCACGATGGATGGAATCTCAAGTTCACAGGTACTTGGACATTTACACCGGGAACCTACCCAGAAAACTATAAGTTTGTCAGCAAAGACCCTAGCCTGTCTCTCCCAGAGGAAATCACGACCTATATTCCAAGCACTGGAAAAAACTATAAAAATGGCGATACTGTTCTTGCAACAGCTCCCCTGAAGACGACCTACATGGATTTTGTAAACAAGGGAACTTGGAAATTTGAAGGTTATGATGCAAATAGTAAGGTAGTCAACAAAAATGCCGCTCTCTTTACAGGTAGCTGGTCCTTTACCCCACACAGAGATAAGACGGTTTTCTTTGACTTTGTGAGTGATACTCTAGGGAAGACCATTCCTGATGATTTGAAGGCACAAATCCCTGCCTCTATCACGACATCTCCATCAGATTATTCTGAAAATGTCTATAATGCTATTCAATATCTCGGTTCACACGTCGATAATGAAAATGATGGTACATGGGTTCCTCAGCAGATTCCTCAGCTAAAGGAGGACGTTGAGAAACCAGCTGACGATGAGGATTCTATTTACACTGTTTATTGGAAATTTGTACCGAACAAGCATAGTGTTTCCTATGACTATTATACAGATTCAAAAGAATCTTCTGGTAATTTAATCTACCCACCATATACTTTGTATGATCTAATCACAGACGAAAGAGAGTTTATCAAGGGTGAAAAAGCTCGCGTTAAAATGCCATCTAAAACAAGATTTGAGGATCCAGATGGCAGAGGAACTTGGATCTTTGATGACTACTATGAAGATGATAATACGACTATTTCTCCACGTGTGAAAACAGTAGAGAACGGAGACGTCCTCTTCAAAGGAAAATGGATCCTAGTTCCTACTGATCAGTCTGATACGATCTACAGATTAGAGTATAAATTTACTAACTCGACTCCTGCTTATCCTCTTCCAAATAAGATTCGCGATATGCTTCCAGCTGGCACTGATTTCGTTGCACGAGCTGACGATTACAAAGATGCAAGCAAACTTGACACATCTACAGTAACTGTTCCGACAGGTACATGGACCTTCCATGGTTTTGATGCGGATAAATACGGAAAAGCTATTGCAGGTACGAAAGTGAAGACCATCACAGGATCTTGGAGCTTTACGCCAAATGGTATAGACTATCAGTTCCAATCAACTAATCCTGATTTCGTATTACCAGATCATATCACCAAGTTGACTCCGAAAAATCCTTATGATTACAAACTGAATCCTAAGGAAGTAGTTGCGGAACAACCAAGTGAAACGACTTATGTTGATACAGCAAACAAGGTAACTTGGACATTTGCAGGATACGATAAAGAAAAAATCGTTATTGGAGAAGGCAGACAGACCTTCCTTGGAAGCTGGGTACCTACTCCAAATCCAGAATATGTATTCAAATCTTCTAAAGCAGGTGTTCCATTACCACAAAGTATTTTGGGAATGCTTCCAAATGATGGGGCTTCTTATAAGGTTGGAGACACCATTGTAGCCAAACAACCTGCTGAAGAATCAGTAGTAGAAGAAGAAAAAGACTATGTTTGGACCTTCAAAGGTTATGATCAGAAGAATGCAACGTATAATGGCAAGCGCGTGACATTTACGGGTATCTGGGAAGCAACGCCTAGACCACATCATGTAAGCTATACTTTTGTAAGTGTTACGTCTGGTGTTGATTTGCCTGAATTTATCCAGAAGAAAGCACCGAAAGATAGCTCAACTTACTTCAATGGGACGAGAGTTTTTGCAGAAGAGCCGACAACAAAGACTTACAAAGATGATGTGAACGACGGTACCTGGACTTTCGATGGTTACGATGCCAAAAGTAAGATTGTGAGAAAGGCTGATCTGACCTTCACAGGTAAGTGGGCCTTTGAAGCCAACAAGTATCAAGCTACTTATCGTTTCGAGAGCGCAACGGCAGGTAAGCAACTTCCAGCAGGTATCGCAACGCTGCTTCCAAGCGACAGTGCAACTTATGTGAACGGTGAGTCTGTTTCAGCTCAACAACCATCACAAACCACTTACACAGATACTGTCAACGATGGCACTTGGACCTTCAAGGGCTATGATGTGACTAGCGTAGTTGTCAACAAGGCTAATGTT
>JAQDAD010000007.1:389-611 GCA_027682205.1 Streptococcaceae bacterium AF54-32pH5A | reverse complement strand
CCTTCAAGGGCTATGATGTGACTAGCGTAGTTGTCAACAAGGCTAATGTTAAGTTTGTCGGTAAATGGGAATTTGTAGCTAACAAGTATCAAGCTACTTACAGTTTCGCAAGTGCAACATCAGGTAAAGCTCTTCCAGCAGGTATCGCAATGCTGCTTCCAAGCGACAGTGCAACATATGAGAATGGTAACTCTGTTTCCGCTCAACAACCAGCGCAAACGA
>JAQDAD010000007.1:0-341 GCA_027682205.1 Streptococcaceae bacterium AF54-32pH5A | reverse complement strand
GGCACTTGGACCTTCAAGGGCTATGATGCAGCTAGCGCTGTTGTCAACAAGGCCAATGTATCCTTCGTCGGTAAATGGACCTTTGAAGCCAACAAGTACCAAGCAAGTTATCACTTCGAGAGTGCAACAGCAGGTAAGCAACTTCCAGCAGCTATCACAGCATTGACCCCAAGCGACAGTGCAAGATATGTGAATGGTAACTCTGTTTCCGCTCAACAACCATCACAAACGACCTACACAGATAGTGTGAATGACGGCGCTTGGACCTTCAAGGGCTATGATGTAGCTAGCGTAGTTGTCAACAAGGCCGATGTATCCTTCGTCGGTAAATGGACCTTTGA
>JAQDAD010000006.1:70663-70866 GCA_027682205.1 Streptococcaceae bacterium AF54-32pH5A | reverse complement strand
AACGATGGTACAGCAACAGTAACCTTCCCAGATGGTTCAGTAGCAGTCTTGACCCCAGCTAAGACAGTGAAAGAAGCTGATTCAAATGGCGTTAAGACCCCAGCACTCACTCCAGTAGTGAACCCATCAGCTCTTACAGATGCGGAAAAAGCTAAGGTAGCCGACGAAGTTAAGAAAGCTAACCCAACAGCAAGCAAGGTAGA
>JAQDAD010000006.1:0-70501 GCA_027682205.1 Streptococcaceae bacterium AF54-32pH5A | reverse complement strand
ACTCACTCCAGTAGTGAACCCATCAGCTCTTACAGATGCGGAAAAAGCTAAGGTAGCCGACGAAGTTAAGAAAGCTAACCCAACAGCAAGCAAGGTAGAAGTAGGCAACGATGGTACAGCAACAGTAACCTTCCCAGATGGTTCAGTAGCAGTCTTGACCCCAGCTAAGACAGTGAAAGAAGCTGATTCAAATGGCGTTAAGACCCCAGCACTCACTCCAGTAGTGAACCCATCAGCTCTTACAGATGCGGAAAAAGCTAAGGTAGCCGACGAAGTTAAGAAAGCTAACCCAACAGCAAGCAAGGTAGAAGTAGGCAACGATGGTACAGCAACAGTAACCTTCCCAGATGGTTCAGTAGCAGTAATTGCAAGTGAGAATACTGTTAAGAAAGCAACTAAAGAGTCAGCTACTAACCAATCAGCTAAGAAAGCTGGAGCGAAAGAATTGCCAAATACTGGTACAGAGCAATCTAACGCTTCACTTGGTCTAGCACTACTTGCAGCAGCGACAGGTGGACTTCTCTTCGCTAAAAAACGCAAGGAAGAAGAGTAAAATATTACTCGGATAAAGCAAACTTGAGAATCTTGATTCTATGAGCTTGCTAGAAAAACCGTAAGAAGAAATTCTTACGGTTTTTTTGATGGATAATGATTAGGAAAATGGTGAAATGTCAGTCTTACAGATCTTTGAAATGTTAAAAATTTATAGTAAAATGAACCAAAAATAGCACATAATATGGTATGATATTCTTATAGTATATTCAATAGATTTTCGTAAAAAAGTTCTCTGCTATTGTGAGCGAACAGGTAGTGTAACAGAAGCATCACACGTTTTCCAAATCTCACGTAATACCATTTATGGCTGGTTAAAACTGAAAGTGAAAGCAGGAGAGCTAAACCATCAAGTAAAAGGAACAAAACCAAGAAAAGTCGATAGAGATAGACTTAAAAACTATCTTACTGACAATCCAGACGCTTATTTGACTGAAATAGCTTCTGAATTTGGCTGGCATCCAACTACCATCCACTATGCTCTCAAAGCTATGGGCTACACTCGAAAAAAAGAGCCACACCTACTATGAACAAGACCCAGAAAAAGTAGCTTTATTTCTTAAAAGTTTTAATAGTTTAAAGCACTTAGCACCTGTTTATATTGACGAAACAGGATTCGATACTTATTTTTATCGAGAACATGGTCGCTCATTAAAAGGCCAGTTAATAAGAGGTAAAGTATCTGGAAGAAGATATCAGAGGGTTTCTTTGGTTGCAGGGCTAACAAATGGTGAATTAATCGCTCCAATGACTTACGAAGAAACAATGACGAGCGACTTTTTTGAAGCTTGGTTTCAGAAGTTTCTCTTACCAATATTAAATACACCATCAGTTATTATTATGGATAATGCAAGATTCCATAGAATGGGTAAGCTAGAACTCTTGTGTGAAGAGTTTGGGCATGAACTTTTACCTCTTCCTCCCTACTCACCTGAGTACAATCCTATTGAGAAAACATGGGCTCATATCAAAAAGCACCTCAAAAAGGTATTACCAAGTTGTAATACCTTTTTTCGAGGCTCTTTTGTCTTGTGCTTGTTTCAATTGACTATATTTTAGAAGCGATATTGTACGATTCTAGATTCAATCTACTATACATGATTTTAAGGTCGTCATATTGACATACAATTTAATTTTTAATATAATTCTTGCAGGAGGATAGATCTAATGAAATTTTTGAAAAAAATGTTGCAAGCTGCTCTAGCTGTCTTTTTCTTTGCTTTGCTAGCGACAAGTACTGTCTTTGCGGATGATTCAGAAGGATGGCAGTTTGTCCAAGAAAATGGTAGAACCTACTACAAGAAGGGTGAGATCAAAGAAACGGCCTGGAGAGTGATTGATGGCAAGTACTATTATTTTGATCATGTATCAGGTGAGATGGTTGTTGGATGGCAGTATATTCCCATGCCAGATAAAGGTAGTACAATTGGTCCTTACCCAAATGGTATCAGATTAGAATATATGCCAATGTCAAGATGGTACTACTTTAATCAAGATGGCGTACTACAAGAGTTTGTTGGCTGGCAACAATTAGAGGTTAGAGATTCATTAACTGTTGGTAAAAAACATGGTGAAGGCTTTGAAGGCCCAGAAGTTCTTAAATTAGCAAATTATTACTTTGATGAAGATCATTCTTTAAAGACAGGTTGGCTCTACGATCAATCTAACTGGTACTATCTAGCAAAAACAGGTCATTTAGGAAAAGACTACCTTGGTGGTGAAAGACGTACGGGTTGGATAAACGATGATTCGACTTGGTACTACCTAGACCCAGAAACTGGGATCATGCAAACTGGTTGGAAATATCTTGGCAATAAGTGGTACTACCTCCGTTCTTCAGGGGCTATGGCAACTGGCTGGTATCAGGAAGACTCCACTTGGTATTATTTAGATGCTCAAAATGGCGATATGAAGACAGGTTGGGCTTATGTCGGTAACAAGTGGTACTATCTCCGCTCATCAGGAGCCATGGCAACTGGCTGGGTGAAAGATGGTTCAACTTGGTACTACCTAAATGCAAGTAATGGCGATATGAAGACAGGCTGGTTCCAGGTCAATGGGAAATGGTACTACGCTTATAGCTCAGGTGCTTTAGCAGTTAGTACAAGAGTGGATGGCTACTACGTCAACTATAATGGCGAATGGGTCCAATAATGAAAGAGGCGATTGTGAAGGAAACAATCGCTTTTTTTGTGAAAATATAATAAAATAGATAGGAGAGAATAAATACTTGTATGAAAAATGAGACGGTCTTTTCGTCTAGCAAAAAGGAAAAAATGACAAAAAAAGTTGGTGTCGGTCAGGCACATAGTAAGATTATTTTAATAGGAGAGCACGCTGTCGTTTACGGTTATCCTGCCATTTCCCTGCCTCTCTTAGAGGTGGAGGTGACTTGTAAGGTGGTTCCTGCTGAAAGTCCATGGCGACTTTATGAGGAGGATACCTTGTCTATGGCAGTGTATGCCTCGCTTGAGCATCTAAATATCAAGGATGCTTGCATTCGTTGTCAGATTGACTCAGCGATCCCTGAGAAACGGGGGATGGGTTCGTCAGCAGCTATCAGCATAGCAGCCATTCGAGCTGTTTTTGACTACTATCAAGCAGAACTGCCTCATGATGTACTAGAAATTTTGGTCAATCGAGCAGAGATGATTGCCCATATGAATCCGAGTGGTTTGGATGCCAAGACCTGTCTCAGTGACCATCCTATCCGCTTTATTAAGAACGTAGGATTTACAGAGCTTGAGATGGACCTATCCGCCTATTTGGTGATTGCAGATACGGGCGTGTATGGTCACACTCGTGAAGCCATCCAAGTGGTTCAAAGCAGGGGCAAGGATGCCCTACCGTTTTTGCATGCTTTGGGAGAATTGACCCAGCAGGCAGAAGATGCGATTAGACAAAAAGATGCTGAAAAACTAGGACAAATCTTCAGTCAGGCACATTTACATCTAAAAGAAATTGGTGTTAGTAGCCCTGAGGCAGATTCCCTCGTTGAAACGGCTCTGAGCGACGGTGCTCTGGGTGCCAAGATGAGTGGTGGTGGGCTAGGAGGCTGTATCATAGCCTTGGCAGCTACTCTAGATCAAGCACAAGAACTAGCAAAAGGATTAGAAGAGAAAGGAGCTGTTCAGACATGGATCGAAAGCCTGTAACAGTACGTTCCTACGCAAATATTGCCATTATCAAATACTGGGGAAAGAAAAAAGAAAAAGAGATGGTTCCTGCTACTAGCAGCATCTCTTTGACTTTGGAAAATATGTACACAGAGACGACCTTGTCACCTCTGCCAGCCCATGCGACAGCTGATGCCTTTTATATCAATGGTCAGCTCCAAAATGAGGCGGAGCATGCCAAGATGAGCAAAATCATCAACCGCTACCGTCCTGCAGGTGAGGGATTTGTCCGTATCGATACCCAAAACAACATGCCAACCGCAGCGGGTTTGTCATCTAGTTCTAGTGGTTTGTCCGCCTTGGTCAAGGCTTGCAATGCTTATTTCCAGCTTGGTTTGGATCGGAGTCAGTTGGCACAGGAGGCTAAATTTGCCTCAGGTTCTTCCTCTCGTAGTTTTTATGGACCACTAGGTGCCTGGGACAAGGATAGTGGGGAAATTTACCCTGTAGAGACAGACTTGCAACTAGCAATGATTATGTTGGTGCTAGAAGACAAGAAAAAACCAATCTCTAGCCGCGATGGGATGAAACTCTGTGTGGAAACCTCGACAACCTTTGATGACTGGGTGCGTCAGTCTGAGAAGGACTATCAGGAGATGCTGGTTTATCTCAAGGAGAATGACTTTGCCAAGGTTGGGGAATTGACTGAGAAAAATGCCCTCGCTATGCACGCTACGACGAAAGCAGCATCACCAGCCTTTTCTTATCTGACGGATGCAAGCTATGAAGCCATGGACTTTGTCCGCCAGCTTCGTGAGCAAGGGGAAGGCTGCTACTTTACCATGGATGCTGGACCCAATGTCAAGGTTCTTTGTCTAGAGAAAGACTTGGAGCACTTATCAGAAATCTTTGGTCAACGTTATCGCTTGATTGTGTCGAAAACAAAGGATTTAAGTCAAGATGATTGCTGTTAGAACTTGCGGAAAACTCTATTGGGCGGGTGAGTATGCTATTTTAGAGCCAGGGCAGTTGGCCTTGATAAAGGCCATTCCCATCTATATGAGGGCTGAGATTGCCTTTTCTGATAGCTACCGTATTTACTCAGATATGTTTGATTTCGCAGTGGACTTGACGCCAAATCCTGCCTACAGTTTGATTCAAGAAACAATTGCTTTGGTGAATGACTTCCTCGCCGATCGTGGTCAGACTTTGCGACCTTTTTCTTTGGAAATCCGAGGAAAAATGGAACGAGAAGGGAAAAAGTTTGGTCTAGGCTCTAGTGGTAGCGTCGTTGTCTTGGTTGTCAAGGCTCTGCTGGCTCTGTATAATCTTTCGATTGATCAGGATCTCTTATTCAAGCTGGCTAGTGCGGTCTTACTCAAGCGAGGAGACAATGGCTCTATGGGAGACATTGCCTGTATTGTGTCAGAGGATTTGGTTCTCTACCAGTCTTTTGATCGCCAGAAGGTAGCCGCTTGGTTGGAAGAAGAAAACTTAGCGACAGTTTTGGAGCGTGATTGGGACTTTTCTATCTCACAAGTGCAACCGGCCCTAGAATGTGATTTCCTAGTGGGATGGACCAAGGAAGTGGCTGTATCGAGTGACATGGTCCAGCAAATCAAGCAAAACATAGACCAGAACTTTTTAGCTTCCTCAAAAGCAACAGTAGCTACTTTGGTAGAAGCCTTGGAGCAGGGGAAAGCAGAAAAAATCATCGAGCAGGTGGAAAAGGCAAGCCAGCTTTTAGAAGGCTTGAGCACAGATATTTACACGCCTTCGCTTAGAGAGTTAAAAATGGCCAGCCAAGGTTTGCAAGCTGTTGCCAAAAGCAGTGGCGCTGGTGGCGGTGACTGTGGTATTGCCTTGAGTTTTGATGCGCAATCAACTGAAACCCTAAAAAACCGTTGGGCCAATCTGGGGATTGAGCTCTTATACCAAGAAAGGATAGGACATGACGACAAATCGTAAGGATGAGCACATCCGCTATGCCCTTGAGCAAAAAAGCTCCTATAATAGCTTTGATGAGGTTGAGTTAATCCACTCTTCGCTACCGCTCTATGACCTAGATGAGATTGATTTGTCTACAGAATTTGCAGGTCGCAAGTGGGACTTTCCTTTTTATATCAATGCCATGACGGGTGGGAGTGAAAAAGGTAAAGAAATCAATCAAAAACTGGCTCAGGTGGCAGAAACCTGTGGGATTTTGTTTGTAACGGGTTCTTATAGCGCAGCCCTCAAGGATCCAACAGATGATACTTTTTCTGTCAAATCTAGCCATCCAAATCTCCTCCTTGGAACCAATATTGGATTGGACAAGCCGGTTGAACTTGGTTTGCAGACTGTGACGGAGATGAATCCGCTACTTTTGCAGGTCCATGTCAATGTCATGCAGGAATTACTCATGCCTGAGGGAGAAAGGAAGTTTAGAAGCTGGCAATCGCATCTAGCAGATTATAGCAAGCAAATCCCCGTTCCCATCATTTTAAAGGAAGTGGGCTTTGGGATGGATGTGAAGACCATCGAGAGAGCCTATGAACTGGGTGTTCGAACCTTTGACCTGTCGGGTCGTGGTGGCACTAGCTTTGCCTATATCGAAAACCGTCGCAGTGGTCAGCGTGATTACCTTAATCAATGGGGGCAGTCCACTATGCAAGCCCTTCTCAATGCCCAAGACTGGAAAGACAAGGTCGAGCTCTTGGTCAGTGGAGGCGTTCGGAACCCTCTTGATATGATTAAGTGCTTGGTCTTTGGAGCCAAAGCTGTTGGACTGTCACGAACCGTTCTGGAATTGGTTGAAACCTATTCAGTTGAAGAAGTGATTGCGATTGTCCAAGGATGGAAAGAAGATCTGCGCTTGATTATGTGTGCCCTTAATTGTGTCACCATAGCTGATCTGCAAAAGGTAGATTACATTCTATATGGAAAACTCAAAGAAGCTAAAGATCAGATCTAAAGAGGTCGGGACAAGAATCCCGCCCTTTTTGTATCTCTTTGTCAATCGCCTTTTTCCATCCTCAGACCGAGGTGACTTTTTTGAATTGTGATAAAATAGAAAAGAGAGGATGCAGCTATGAAAAAATTTCAAATCTTTTTATTTATTGAAGCCTGTCTTTTGACGGGAGCTCTGATTTTGATGGTATCAGAGCATTTTTCGCGTTTTCTGCTGATTTTATTCCTCTTTTTGCTCTTACTGCGCTATTATACAGGTAAAGAGGGCAACAACGTCTTCCTCCTTGTAGCGACTATTCTTTTCTTTTTCATCGTCATGCTCAATCCCTTTGTGATTTTAGCCATCTTTGTAGCAGTCATATACAGTCTCTTTCTTCTCTATCCAATGATGAATCAAGAAAGAGAGGAGACCGATTTGGTCTTTGAAGAGGTGGTGACGGTTAAAAATGAAAAGAATCGCTGGTTTGGTAATCTCCATCATTTCTCTAGTCGCCAGACCTGCCAGTTTGATGATATCAATCTCTTTCGCCTCATGGGTAAGGATACCATTCATCTAGAAAGAGTCATCCTAACCAATCATGACAATGTCATTATCCTTAGAAAGATGGTCGGAACGACTAGGATTATCGTACCTGTAGATGTGGAAATCAGCCTCAGTGTCAACTGCCTCTATGGAGATCTAACCTTCCTTCATCAGCCTAAGAGATCCCTCCGCAATGAACACTATCATCAGGAGACCAGAGACTATCTCAAGAGTAACAAGAGCGTCAAGATTTTCCTAACTACTATGGTTGGCGATGTGGAGGTGGTCAGAGGATGAAAAAGCAATCGTATCTGTTAATCGGCCTGACTTCTTTCCTCTTTATCCTCTTTTTGACCAATAGTCTGCTTGATATTCTTAATCTTGATTGGTCTTATTTGCTACAGGATATCGAGAAAACAGAAAAGTTAATCTTCTTGATCTTTGTCTTTAGCCTTTCCCTGACTTTCTTTTTTGTCCTCTTTTGGCGCGTGATAGAAGAAGTCTCTCGCAGAAAAATGCAGGTCAATCTCAAGCGCTTATTAGCAGGAAAAGAGGTAGTTTCTTTTGCAGATCCAGACTTGGATGCCAGTTTCAAGTCCTTATCTGGCAAGCTGATTCTCTTGACTGAGGCCGTTCAAAAGGCTGAAAACCAAAGTCTGGTCAAGGAAGAAGCAATCATCGAGAAAGAACGCAAACGGATAGCACGTGACTTACATGATACGGTTAGTCAGGAGTTGTTTGCGGCCCATATGATTTTATCAGGTGTCAGTCAGCAGGCTTTGAAGCTTGATAGAGAAAAGATGCAGACCCAGTTGCAAAGTGTCGCAGCTATACTAGAAACAGCCCAGAAGGATCTTCGGGTCTTGCTCCTGCATTTGCGACCAGTTGAGTTGGAAGACAAGAGTCTGGTTGAGGGGATTCGAATCCTCTTAAAAGAGCTTGAAGATAAGAGTGATCTCAAGGTTAGTCTCAAGCAAAATGTGACGAAATTGCCTAAGAAAATCGAGGAGCATATCTTCCGTATTTTGCAGGAGTTGATCAGCAATACCCTTCGCCATGCCCAAGCATCTTGTTTGGATGTCTATCTCTATCAGACAGATGTTGAATTGCAGCTGAAGGTGGTAGACAATGGGATTGGTTTCCAGTTGGGGAGCTTAGATGACTTGAGTTATGGACTGCGAAATATTAAGGAGCGGGTCGAGGATATGGCAGGAACAGTTCAACTCTTGACAGCACCTAAGCAGGGACTGGCGGTTGATATCCGTATACCCCTGCTAGACAAGGAATCATAAAGGAGTAAAGATGAAAATTTTACTGGTAGATGACCATGAAATGGTCCGATTGGGCTTGAAAAGCTACTTTGACCTCCAAGAAGATGTAGAAGTTGTGGGCGAGGCGGCCAACGGTGTTCAAGGGATTTCCTTGGCCTTGGAATTGCGTCCAGATGTCATTGTCATGGATATCGTCATGCCTGAGATGAATGGGATTGACGCAACCTTAGCCATCCTCAAAGAATGGCCTGAAGCAAAGATTTTGATTGTGACCTCTTACCTAGACAATGAAAAAATCATGCCTGTCTTGAACGCTGGTGCTAGAGGCTATATGCTCAAGACTTCTAGTGCGGATGAATTACTGCACGCTGTTCGTAAGGTTGCCGCTGGAGAGCTTGCTATTGAGCAAGAGGTCAGCAAGAAGGTCGAATACCACCGCAATCATATCGAACTTCATGAGGATCTGACTGCGCGTGAGCGAGACGTGCTCCAACTCATCGCCAAGGGCTACGAAAATCAACGTATCGCAGATGAACTCTTCATCTCTCTCAAGACGGTCAAGACCCACGTGTCCAACATCCTAGCCAAACTTGAAGTTAGTGATCGCACCCAGGCTGCGGTCTATGCCTTTCAGCACCACTTGGTAGGGCATGAGGACTTTTAGATGAGTCTTGCAGATTTACTTGAGGAGCTAGAAGCGGCAAAAAATCCGCATAAAGCAGGCCCCATGGAAGCCTATATGCGCCATCAATTTCCTTTTCTAGGTATTGCAGCTCCTGAAAGAAATTCCCTTTATAAAAAATACTTTCCAAGTGCGAAAAAAACAAAGATCATCGATTGGGATTTTGTGGACACTTGCTGGGAAAAGGAACCTAGAGAATACCAATATGTGGCTGCCAACTATTTGAAAACTATGCAGTCTTATCTAACAGAGAGCGCTTTGCCTAAGATTGAGCGCCTGGTCGTCACAAAATCTTGGTGGGACACAGTAGATATCCTAGACCGAGTTGTAGGAAGTTTGGTATATGCCAAACCAGAGCTGGGAGAAATCATCCTCCAATGGAGTTTATCAGATAATATCTGGCTGAGACGAGTCGCCATTGACCATCAGTTGTTAAGAAAAGAGAAAACCGATGTCCGACTGATGGAAAAGATCCTGCTCAATAATCTGGACCAGACAGAATTTTTTATCAACAAAGCCATCGGTTGGGCCCTAAGAGACTACTCCAAAACCAATGCAGACTGGGTAGCAAGCTTCATCGAAAAAAACAAGGAGAGAATGGCTGAACTTAGTATCAAAGAAGCCAGCAAGTACCTTTAGCGTCGTTGAAAAGCGTATTCATTACTTGAAAAAAGTCGCCCGTTTATGTTATAATAGACTGTATTTAAAAAATTTTAAGGAGAAATGACAGAATGTCTGTATCATTTGAAAACAAAGAAACAAACCGTGGTGTCTTGACTTTCACTATCTCTCAAGACCAAATCAAACCAGAAGTGGACCGTGTATTTAACTCAGTAAAGAAAACTCTTAACGTTCCAGGTTTCCGTAAAGGTCACCTTCCACGTCCTATCTTTGATAAAAAATTTGGTGAAGAAACACTTTACCAAGATGTGTTGAACGCTCTTTTGCCAAACGCTTATGAAGCAGCTGTAAAAGAAGCTGGTCTTGAAGTGGTTGCGCAACCAAAAATTGACGTAACTTCAATGGAAAAAGGTCAAGACTGGGTTATCACTGCTGAAGTCGTGACAAAACCTGAAGTAAAATTGGGCGACTACAAAAACCTTGAAGTATCAGTAGATGTAGAAAAAGAAGTAACAGACGCTGACGTTGAAGAACGTATCGAACGCGAACGCAACAACTTGGCTGAATTGGTTATCAAGGAAGCTGCTGCTGAAAATGGCGACACTGTTGTCATTGACTTTGTTGGTTCTATCGACGGTGTTGAATTTGACGGTGGAAAAGGTGAAAACTTCTCACTTGGACTTGGATCAGGTCAATTCATCCCTGGTTTCGAAGACCAATTGGTTGGTCACTCAGCTGGCGAAACTGTTGACGTTATCGTAACATTCCCAGAAGACTACCAAGCAGAAGATCTTGCAGGTAAAGAAGCTAAATTCGTAACAACTATCCACGAAGTAAAAGCTAAAGAAGTTCCAGCTCTTGATGATGAACTTGCAAAAGACATCGACGAAGAAGTGGAAACTCTTGACGAATTGAAAGAAAAATACCGCAAAGAATTGACTGCTGCGAAAGAAGAAGCATACAAAGATGCCCTTGAAGGTGCAGCAATCGATAAAGCTGTAGAAAACGCTGAAATCGTAGAACTTCCAGAAGAAATGATCCACGAAGAAGTTCACCGTTCAGTAAACGAATTCCTTGGAAACTTGCAACGTCAAGGTATCAACCCTGACATGTACTTCCAAATCACTGGAACTACTCAAGAAGACCTTCACAAACAATACGAAGCAGAAGCTGAGTCACGTACTAAAACTAACCTTGTAATCGAAGCAGTTGCCAAAGCTGAAGGATTTGACGCTACTGAAGAAGAAATCCAAAAAGAAATCGAACAATTGGCTGCAACTTACAACATGGAAGTTGCACAAGTTCAAAACTTGCTTTCAGCTGATATGTTGAAACATGATATCGCAATCAAAAAAGCTGTTGAATTGATCACAAGCACTGCAACAGTAAAATAATCTTAAAAGATAAAAAGCCCACCTAATCAGGTGGGCTTTCTGCTGCTCTATTTCCCAAAAATCTCTTTGAGGTCTGCGTCTGTAATCCCAATCATAGCGGGAATATTAGACCAGTTTTCCTCGGTGAGGATGTAGGATAGAGGAGAATCCTCTTGATTTGTCGTTTCAGTTGGGGCTGGGCTGGTTTGGTTAGTGGCTTCGACCAGATCCTGAAAACGCTCAATCAGATAGGTCTTACGGGCAGTTCCGATATGTTTGACTGCATAGTCAAAGGCCTGTAATTCGCCTAGTAAGATGAGCTTGCTCTTAGCCCGTGTAATAGCCGTATAGATGAGATTGCGTTCCAGCATGCGCTTGCTAGCACTGGTGATGGGCAGGATGACAACAGGAAACTCACTCCCCTGAGACTTATGGATACTCATGGCATAGGCTAGCCGAATCTTGTACCATTCATTTCGAGGGTAGACGACCTCATTGCCATCAAAATCAATGACAATCTCGTCTTGTTTTGACTCGGTGTATTTTCCAGGAATCAAATCTGTGATGTAGCCTAGGTCTCCATTAAAGACATTGATTTCAGCGTCGTTGACCAGGTGAATGACCTTGTCCCCTGTTCGATAGTGACACTGAGTTGCTTCAAAGCTAACTTGTTCCTTTTGAAGAGGATTGAGTAGGTCTTGCATGAGTTGGTTGATGGCGTCAATACCAGCAGTTCCTCGATACATAGGCGCCAGCACCTGAATATCACGAGCCGGAATGCCACTTCTGAGGGCGGCGTCAAGAATTTTCTTAATGGTTGCAGGGATATGGCCACTAGCGATTTCAAAGTAGGAACGGTCTGCCTTTTTCTGGGTAAAGTCAGCTGGCAAGATGCCTTGTCGAATCTGACTAGCTAGAGTAACGATAGTTGATTCTTCACTCTGACGGTAAATCCGTTCCAAGCGAGTCTGCGGAATCAGGGGTATCTGGAGTAGGTCAGCTAAGACTTGCCCAGGACTGACAGAAGGCAACTGGTCGCTATCTCCCACGATGAGGATTTTACTGTTTGAAGAGATGTTGGAGAAGAGTTGATTTGCTAGCCAAGTATCCACCATAGAAAACTCATCTACAATGATAAAATCAGCATCCAGATAATCTTCCAGATGGCTGGTATCATCGTCACCCGTCATTCCCAAATGACGGTGTATAGTAGCGCTAGGCAAACCTGTCAATTCATTCATGCGCCGAGCCGCTCGACCAGTTGGTGCAGCGAGAAGAATTGGTAAGTTGCTCTTTTTCCTGAGATCGAGTCCTTCAAGCAGGGCATAAACAGCGATAATCCCATTGATAACAGTCGTCTTACCAGTACCAGGTCCACCTGTTAGGATAAAGACCTTGTTCTGGATGGCATCGCAGATAGCCTGCTTTTGGATACTATCGTATTGGATACCCAGTTCTTCCTCAACACTAGAGATATGCTTTTGAATGGTTTCTAAATCATAGTTCTTTTTCTTTCCTTTTTCAAGGACACGAACCAAGTGACTGCGAATGCCTTCCTCAGCGAAAAAGAGGCTGTTATCAAAGATTTTGGTGTCAATCTGCTGAACCTTGTCTTCTTCAATCAGGTAGGAGAGTTCCTGGGCAACTTGGCTGGGATCCAGTTCTACAGGACGAGAAGACTCGAGGAGAGTCAGGGTCTGTTCCAGCAAATCACGGGCTTCCATATAGGTATCGCCCGTATCCATACAGCCTTGAAAGAGGCTGTGGACAAGGCCAGCACGGAAGCGCTCAGGAGCTTGGCTTTCGATGCCCAGTTCGGCGGCTAATTGGTCAGCAATGGTAAAGCCCAAGCCCTTGATATCTTCAACCAGTTGGTAGGGATAGTTTTCGACAATATCCAGCGTTTCGTCCTTGTAAAAGTCTTGAATCTGAAAGGCTAGTTTATTGGGAATGCCGTAGTTGGCCAGTTTTGCCAAGACCATCTCTGTCCCATAGTTGAGACGAAGTGTAGAGAGGAAAGCCTCACGGTTTTTGGCAGAGAGTCCAGCAATGCTTTCCAGCTTTTCAGGATGCTCCAGAATTTCGTCTATGGTATTTTCGCCATACGTATCCACGATTTTTTGGGCAGTTTTGAGACCAATTCCCTTAAAATGACTGCTGGAGAAATACTTGACCAAGCCCTTACTAGTGGGTTTTGCTCGCTCATAACGACTGATCTGTAGCTGTTCACCATACTTGGAGTGCTGAACGATTTGCCCCCAAAAAGTGTAGTCTTCGCCCTCAATCACGTCCGCCATGGTTCCTGTAACGATGATTTCAAAATCGTCAAAGTCCTCCGCATTGGTATCTTCGATATCTAGGAGGAGGATGCGATAAAAATTACTGACATTTTCAAAAATAATACGTTCAATGGTGCCTGAAAAATAAACTTCCATAGGTTTCCTTTTTGATAGAAAAAGAGCTGGGATAGAGCTCTCAGTTAGGCTTTCCTTGGATTTGGGCTTGGTACAAGATATCGCCAAGTTGCAATCTAATCCTAAAAGCTAACTCAAAAAGACTATCACAGCATCTGGTTGCTGGTTTTAAAAGATTCCGATACGGTTGAGTGGCCAGAAACGGAATTTGGCTTCCCCTTTGATTTGACTGGCTTTAAAGGTTCCGACATGGCGACTGTCGCTAGAAACCAAACGGTCATCTCCAAGGAGGAGGTATTCACCTTCAGGTACTGTAAAGCTGAAGCTGGTGTTGAAATTTACATCGACAGTAAAGGCCTGAGCCTTCTGAGCAAGGCTTCTAAAATAGACCCCCTTATCCCCTTCAAAGCCTTTCCCTGAATAAGTGCTCTGAAGTTTGTCGTTTTTAAACTGTTGGAGGTAGTCTGCTAGGTAAGGTTCGTCGGTTTCTTGATTGTTGATAAAGAGCTTGTCGTTTTCGTAGCGAATGGTATCACCAGGCATGCCGATGACACGTTTAACGATGTCTTTATTTCCATCATCTTCGTGGGCAACGACAATGTCAAAGCGGTTAATAGGGAGGTGTTTGACGACAAAGAGAATCTCTCCATCAGCTAGGGTTGGATCCATAGAGTGCCCTTCCACACGGACATTGGTCCATAGAAAGAGACGACTGAGACCAACTACTATAATGATGAGGAACGTAAGTCCCCACTCTTTTAGAAATGTTTTAAAATAATTCATAACTTACCTTTCTAGCAGTGCTTTGGCTTTTTCAGTATTTTTAAAATGCAGTTTGGCACAGAAGTTGAGCCCTTTCATACCATAGGCCTGAAGGATTTTGCTAGCAACCTTATCAGAAGCGGTTCCTGCACCACTGGGCAGTTGGTAGCCTAGCTCTCGTCCAAGATTTTCCAAGTTTTCGAGGAAGAGATCACGCGCGATGATGGAGCTAACCGCAACAGCCATATATTTTCCCTCGGCTTTCTCTTCCAAACTAACCTTGTTTGGGAAATGATTGGCTTCTTGCGTCAAGTATTTGTCATAGTTTTTAGGGCTTGTAAAAGCATCAATCACGATTTTTTCTGGCTGGACTCCTTTTTGGAGAAGGAGAAAGATAGCTTGGTTGTGAAGGGCAACCTTTACAGAAACAGCATTGTAACGGTCTCCGATAACTTCATTATACTTGCTCGGTGAGAGAAGCAGTGCTTGATGCAGGATTTTTTCCTTGAGGATAGGGGCGATCTGACGAATCTTTTGGTCTGTCAGAGTTTTGGAATCCCCCACTCCGAGTTTTCTCAAGAAGTCATGCTGGTCTGGTGTCACAAAGGAAGCCACGACAGCTAGTCCGCCAAAGTAGGAACCATTTCCCACCTCATCAGTTCCAATCATAGGAAAGTCTTGTCCGCTCTTTTCTTGTCGGACTTGATAGCCAAAGAAACTGGCGTATTGCTCAGCCATTTCGCCCTGCAGGAGGACTTTTCCAGAAGTATAGATGGAAATCGTTGCCTGAGGCAGGCGCAAAAAGTAACGGATATAAGGATTGTTACTAGGACTGAGAGCTTTCTGATACTGACTTAAAAAGCTCTGAATTTCCTGTTCGCTAGGTGTGAGTGTGATACTTGCCATAGCTTCTATTGTACCATAAAAGCAGAAGAATTGGTAAAAACTGACAAAGTTAGCGAAATTTGGTATAATATCGTGAGGTGAATTTTATGGCAAATCTAAATCGATATAAGTTTACATTCGGAAAAAAGACATTAACCTTGACAACCGAGTATGACAACCTCTTTATGGAGGAAATTGCCAAGGTTGCGACTGAAAAATACCAAGCAATTAAAGACCAAATGCCTGGGGCAGATGATGAAACGATTGCCCTCCTTTTAGCGATCAACAGCCTATCGACGCAGCTTAGTCGTGAGATTGAGTTTGACGATAAGGAGCAGGAACTTAAAGACCTTCGAAATAAATTAGTGGCTGTTAAGCAAGATCAGAGCAAGATTGAGGATTCCCTATGATTTCGATCCTTCTCTTGCTGATTCTTGCTTGGGGTTTTTACATTGGCTACCGTAGGGATTTGGTGCTGCAAGTTTATTATTTTCTCGTTGCAGTGATTTCAGCCTTTGTTGCTAGTCAGTTTTATAAATCGCTGGGAGATCAGCTTCACTTGCTTGTCCCTTATGCCAATCCTCAGGAAGGACAGGGTACCTTTTTCTTCCCTTCAGGTCAGCTTTTTCAGCTAGACAAGGTCTTTTATGCGGGGATAGGCTACCTTCTAGTTTTCGGAATTTGTTACACTATCGGACGTTTTATCGGTTTGTTCCTACACTTGATTCCAACTAAAAAGCTCGATGTCAAATGGTTTCGTATCGGAGCAGGCCTATTGTCTCTATTGGTAACCTTATTTGTCTTGCAAATGGCTCTGACCATTCTTGCAACGGTGCCTATGGCAGCTGTGCAAAATCCCCTTGAAAAGAGTGTGGTAGCCAAGCATATCATCCAAAGTGTCCCTTTTACGACAAACTTTATCAAACAACTCTGGGTGACAAATTTAATCGGATAAAAAGGGAGGGATTTTTCCTAGCCCTTTGTTTACAGATTGGACGACTAAGTCAAAAACCTCTAGGCAATACAATCTTGTAAACAAGCATACAAGGAAAGAAAATGAATACAAAAATACTAGAAACCTTAGAATTTAATAAAATCAAAGCCTTGTTTGAACCTCATATCCTGACAGAACAGGGATTAGAGGAGCTAAAAGGTTTGGCTCCGACTACCAAGGAGGATAAAATCAAACAGGCTTTTGCCGAGACGGAGGAAATGCAAGCCCTATTTGTGGAGCAACCTCACTTTACCATCCTAGCGACACGTGAAATTTCGGCCGTCTGCAAGCGTTTGGAGATGGGGGCGGATCTCAATATCGAAGAGTTTCTACTCATCAAACGGGTCTTGCTTGCTAGCAGAGAGTTACAAAGTTTTTATGCCAATCTCGAAAACGTACGCTTGGCACAGTTGGCGAGATGGTTTGAGAAACTCCATGATTTTCCTCATTTACAAGGGAGTCTCCAAGCCCTCAATGATGCTGGATTTATCGAAAATTTCGCTAGCGAAGAACTAGCACGCATCCGTCGAAAAATCCATGATAGCGAGAGTCAAGTTCGAGATGTCTTACAAGACTTGCTCAAGCAAAAAGCTCAGATGTTGACGGAAGGGATTATCGCTAGTAGGAATGGCCGTCAAGTCTTGCCCGTCAAGAATACCTACCGCAACAAGATTGCAGGTGTTGTCCACGACATCTCTGCCAGCGGAAATACCGTCTATATCGAACCCCGTGAGGTTGTGAAATTGAGCGAGGAAATCGCTAGTCTGCGCGCTGATGAGCGCTATGAGATGATTCGCATCCTGCAGGAACTATCGGAACGGGTTCGTCCTCATGCTGCAGAGATTGCCAATGATGCTTGGATTATCGGGCACCTAGACTTGATTCGTGCCAAAGTGCGCTTTATTCAAGAAAGACAAGCAGTTGTTCCTCAACTTTCAGAGAACCAAGAGATTCAACTCCTTCATGTTCGCCATCCTTTGGTCAAAAATGCTGTCGCAAACGATGTACACTTTGGTAAGGAATTAACGGCCATTGTCATTACAGGGCCCAATACAGGTGGGAAGACCATCATGCTCAAAACCTTGGGTTTGACTCAACTTATGGCCCAGTCAGGCTTGCCCATTTTAGCTGATAAGGGGAGCCGTGTCGGTATTTTCGAAGAAATCTTCGCAGATATTGGGGATGAGCAGTCTATCGAGCAAAGCTTGTCTACCTTCTCCAGCCACATGACCAATATCGTAGATATTCTTGGCAAGGTCAACCAACACTCGCTCTTATTGCTAGATGAGCTTGGCGCAGGTACTGATCCGCAGGAAGGTGCAGCCCTTGCTATGGCTATTTTGGAGGATCTTCGCCTACGTCAGGTCAAGACTATGGCGACGACCCATTATCCAGAACTCAAGGCCTATGGTATTGAGACAGCCTTTGTACAAAATGCCAGTATGGAGTTTGATACAGCCAGTCTGCGTCCGACCTATCGTTTTATGCAGGGAGTTCCTGGTCGAAGCAATGCCTTTGAAATTGCCAAACGCCTAGGCTTGTCAGATGTCATCGTCGGGGATGCCAGTCAGCAGGTCAACCAAGATAATGACGTCAACCGCATCATTGAGCAATTGGAAGAGCAAACGCTTGAGAGTCGCAAACGTTTGGACAATATCCGTGAGGTGGAGCAAGAAAACCTCAAGATGAACCGAGCCCTCAAAAAACTTTACAACGAGCTTAATCGTGAAAAGGAAACTGAGCTCAATAAGGCGCGTGAACAGGCTGCTGAAATTGTGGAACTAGCACTAAGTGAGAGTGACCAGATCCTGAAAAACCTCCACAGTAAGTCTCAGCTCAAACCCCACGAAATCATTGAAGCCAAGGCTGAGCTGAAAAAACTGGCTCCTGAAAAAGTCGATTTGTCTAAAAACAAGGTCCTTCAAAAAGCCAAGAAAAAACGAGCTCCAAAGGTTGGAGATGATATCGTGGTTCTCAGTTATGGTCAACGTGGTACTTTGACCAATCAGCTCAAGGACGGCCGTTGGGAAGCCCAAGTTGGTTTGATCAAGATGACCTTGGAAGAAAAAGAATTTGATCTTGTTCAGGCCCAACAAGAAGCCCCAGTAAAGAAAAAACAAGTCAATGTCGTGAAACGTGCTTCTGGTCGTGGTCCGCAAGCAAGACTTGATCTCCGAGGCAAACGATACGAAGAAGCCATGAATGAACTGGACGCCTTTATTGACCAAGCTCTGCTTAATAACATGGCGCAGGTAGACATCATCCATGGTATCGGTACAGGGGTCATCCGTGAAGGAGTCACCAAATACCTACAAAGAAACAAGCATGTCAAGAGTTTCGGCTATGCTCCACAAAACGCTGGTGGCAGTGGCGCAACCATTGTGACCTTCAAAGGATAGAGAGAAGAAGGATTTAACCTTTCTGAAAAAAACTAAATTTCCTGAAATAAGTGCTGCCCCTCTCTTTTATAGGAAAACTGAGTAAAAACCAATCCACCTTCCTACTATCCTTCTCCTATAAAAAGTGGTAAAATGGAGGACAGAAAGAAGGAACTGATATGACAACATTATTTTCAAAAATCAAAGAAGTAACAGAACTTGCTGCGATCTCAGGTCATGAAGCGCCGGTCCGTGCTTATCTTCGTGAAAAGTTGACACCGCATGTGGATGAAGTGGTGACAGATGGTTTGGGTGGTATTTTCGGGATTAAACATTCAGAAGCTACCGATGCGCCCCGTGTTTTGGTCGCTTCTCATATGGACGAAGTTGGCTTTATGGTCAGCGAGATTAAGCCAGATGGAACCTTCCGTGTCGTTGAAATCGGTGGCTGGAACCCCATGGTTGTCAGCAGCCAACGCTTTAAACTCTTTACTCGTGATGGTCGTGAAATTCCCGTGATTTCAGGCTCTATCCCGCCACATTTGACTCGTGGAACAGGTGGACCAACCATGCCAGCTATTGCAGATATCGTCTTTGATGGTGGTTTTGCGGATAAGGCTGAGGCAGAAAGTTTTGGAATCCGTCCTGGTGACACGATTGTCCCTGATAGTAGCGCAATTCTTACAGCAAATGAAAAGAATATCATCTCCAAAGCTTGGGACAACCGCTACGGTGTTCTCATGGTGAGCGAGCTAGCAGAAGCTTTGTCAGGTCAAAAACTCGGAAATGAACTCTATCTTGGCTCTAACGTCCAAGAAGAAGTGGGTCTCCGTGGCGCCCATACTTCCACAACTAAGTTTGACCCAGAAGTCTTTCTGGCAGTTGACTGTTCACCTGCTGGTGATGTTTATGGCGGTCAAGGCAAGATTGGGGATGGAACCTTGATTCGTTTCTACGATCCAGGTCATTTGCTTCTCCCAGGGATGAAGGATTTCCTTTTGACAACGGCTGAAGAAGCTGGTATCAAGTACCAATACTACTGTGGTAAAGGTGGAACAGACGCTGGAGCAGCTCATCTGAAAAATGGTGGTGTTCCTTCTACAACTATTGGTGTTTGTGCCCGTTATATCCATTCTCACCAAACCCTTTACGCTATGGATGACTTCCTAGAAGCGCAAGCTTTCTTGCAAGCCTTGGTGAAAAAATTGGATCGCTCAACGGTTGATTTGATTAAGAAATATTAAACATAGGGGAGATGGTAGGGATGGCAGAACCAAACCTAGAAAGCCTTATAAAAGATCTTTACAACCATGCTCGACATGATTTGAGTGAAGATTTAGTTGCTGCTCTCCTAGAGACTGCTAAAAAACTGCCTACTACAAATGAGCAATTGCTGGCAGTTCGTCTCTCAGGTCTGGTCAATCTTGAACTGTTCAGAAATCCCAAACACCCAGCACCTGAATTGATCAACTTAGCTCGCTTTATCAAAAGAGAAGAAGCCAAGTACAGAGGAACCGCGGTTTCTGCTATTATGTTTGGTGAACTCTTTAAAATGTTTTGATTCCATTGTGAATCAAAGCATTTTTTATATGTCAGAAAAGCCATTCTTGATTAAGAGACGAAAAAACCACCTAAGTCAAGGTGGCTTCTTACTTATTAAATTTGTTCAGCAATGACCTTTTCAGCTAGGTTCATAGCATGGTCAGACACACGAGTGTAATGGGAAATAATGTCGATAAAGTTGACCCCTGCTTGCGTTGAACACTCGCCCTTGTTAAGGCGCTTGATGTGGGTCTTTCTGAGAACGCGTTCCATATTGTTAATCTCTTTATGGCGTTCAACCAGACTTTGAGCTTTTTCAATATCATTGTTTTCCACACTATCAAGGGCATCTTTGATAAACTCAGTAGTTTTTCGATAGATATCAGCTAATTCCTCTAGAGCAGCTTCAGAAAAATGAACATCTTTGCGTTGGAGATAGTCTGTTAGGTTGAGCAAACCTTCTGCGTGGTCGCCAATCCGTTCCAAATCACGAGATGAATCTAGGATGTTGGTCAACACTTCGCTTTCTTTCTGACTTAAGGATTCGCTTGAGAGCTTGATGAGGTAACGAGTGAGTTTTTCATCGATGGTATTGATGGCCTCCTCTGTTTTGTGTCCTTTTTCAGCTACCTTTTCATCCAAACCGATGATATAGTTATAAGAAAGGTCAAAAGCTTTAGCTGCATAGTTCCCCAAGTGCAAAAGTTCTTTTTTGGCATTTCCTAGAGCGATAGAAGGAGATTGCTGGATAAGTTGCTCGTCGAGATAAAGGGGCTCGTACTTGACAACCTCATCTTCCCCAGGGATGAGCTTGGTTACAAAGTAAGCCAAGGCACCGATGAATGGAAATTGTATAATAGTATTACTTACGTTAAAGGCACCGTGAGAGAAGGCAATGGTCATCTCAGGTGAGAGGTGAAGGAGTGCCTGGAAGTACTCGATCATAGCAGTGAAGGGGCCTAATAAGATTAAGCAAAGAATAGTTCCTAAAACGTTAAAGGTAACGTGGGTCGCTGCAACTCGCTTTGCAGAGATATTGGCTCCAGCTGCCGCAATAATAACAGTTAGGGTTGTCCCGATATTATCTCCAAAGAGAACGGGTAGTGAACCTTTAAGATCAAGGAAGCCACCTGCATAGAGACCTTGCAGAATCCCGATTGTCGCAGAAGAAGCTTGAATGAGGACGGTAATCACTGCACCAGCTACCACTCCTAAAATAGGATTTTGTCCCAAGGTTACCATATATTCCTTGAATTGTGGTAAATCTTTAAGCGGACTCATACCGGCACTGATGAGGTTGAGGGCGTAGAAGATTCCCCCGACACCAAACAGGATGCGCCCGATATTGTTTGCTGTTCTGTTTTTTGTAAAGAATAGGAACATAGTTCCAAGGAAAATCAAGGGCAAAGCGTATTCACCCAGTTTGAAACCGATGATAAAGGAAGTAACGGTAGTTCCAATATTGGCTCCCATGATAATTCCGATAGCCTGTCTAAGAGTTAGAAGGCTAGCACTGACTAGTCCAACCGTGATAACTGTAACCCCTGTACTTGACTGAATCAGGGCAGTCACGACAATCCCGACTAGAACACCTAAAAAGGGATTGCTGGTGTACTTGTCAATGTAAAAACGAAGGCGATCTCCAGCAGCTTGTTGCAAACCGTCCCCCATGGTCTTGATACTATATAAAAACAGTCCTAGACCTCCTAAAAAGTGAAATAAAATTTCCTGCCAATTAATGGACATTTCTTTTTCCTCCGAAAAATAATAACGGAATTTCTCCTATTCTATTTTAAAGGATAAAAGTAAATCTCACAAGTGTTTTCTTGATATTTTAGTAAGAAATCGCTAACTTTTTTAAATTTCTTCCTTAAATAGAGTTCTTACCTCAAGTATAAATGTCTGAAAGGATTGTGTCTAAATTTTACTGATTCTTATCCTAGTTATAGTTTATACGTAAAATAGATTGACATCGCTTTCATATAAGATAAAATGAAGATGATCCTGTTCTGGTGGTATGCCATGAGAACAGTTACTTTTCATCAAAAGTAAAGCGCTTACTTTATATTTTATTAGGAGGATAAGATGAAAAATTTATTTTTTGAAAAACGTTGCCGCTACAGCATTCGTAAGCTGTCAATCGGAGCTTGTTCTTTGATGATTGGGTCAGCTCTATTTGCGAGCCCAGCACTTGCAGAGCAGGTTGCTGTCCCTGAGGCAGTTTCAAATACGAGCGCCCAAGCTACAAGCGCTAGTGAAACTGCGAGTCCAGACACTGCAACCATCGAAAAACAATTAGAAAAAACTGAAAACAAAGTAGCTGAGCAACCAATTTCAGAAAACACTCCAGCAATAACTGATTTGGTCAATGAAAAAGAAGAAGCGAAGCCAGCTCCGACAGAAAAAGTTGAGGAGCCAGCTCCAGCAACTGACAAAGAAGGAGTCAAGCCGGAGGAAGCTCCTCAAGTGGTTGACAATAAAGCCGACAAACCAAGTTTAGCAGACGTTCCTAAAAATGAAGAAAAGAGTCTCCGACCAAAAGAAATCAAGTTTGATACTTGGGAAGATTTGTTGAAATGGGAACCGGGTGCGCGTGAGGATGATCCCATCAATCGTTCCTCAGTTGAACTAGCCAAGCGCCATAGAGGTCAGTTGGTTAACGAAAAAGCAAGCAGAAGAGCCAAAGTTCAGGCACTAGCAAATACCAACTCAAAGGCTAAAGACCACGCTTCTGTTGGTGGAGAAGAATTCAAGGCATATGCTTTTGACTATTGGCAATACTTGGATTCAATGGTCTTCTGGGAAGGTCTAGTTCCAACTCCAGATGTCATTGATGCAGGTCACCGCAACGGAGTTCCTGTTTATGGAACACTCTTTTTCAACTGGTCTAATAGCATTGCCGACCAAGAGAAGTTTGCCGCCGCCTTGAAACAAGATGAGGATGGCACCTTCCCGATTGCACGTAAACTCGTTGACCTTGCTAAATACTATGGTTTTGATGGCTACTTCATCAACCAAGAAACAACGGGGGAATTGGTAGCACCTCTTGGTGAAAAAATGCGCCAATTCATGCTCTATACAAAGGAATATGCAGCTAAGGTCAACCACCCAATCAAGTATGCTTGGTACGATGCCATGACCTACAAATACGGTCGATACCACGAAGATGGCTTGGGAGACTACAACTACCAGTTTATGCAAAAAGAAGGTGACAAGGTCCCTGCAGATCAATTTTTTGCCAATTTTAACTGGAACAAGGAAAAGAATGACCACTCTGTAGAGATGGCAAAATGGCTGGAACGTAGCCAGTATGATGTCTTTGCAGGCTTAGAATTGCAACAAGGTGGTTCATATAAGACTAAAGTCAAATGGGATGCCCTCTTAGATGAAAAAGGCAAGTTGCGTTTGTCACTTGGACTCTTTGCACCAGATACAATTACCAGTCTAGGAAAAACAGGTGAAGATTACCACAAGAACGAAGACATCTTCTTCACAGGTTACCAAGGAGATCCGACAGCTCAAAAACCTGCTGATAAAGAGTGGTATGGGATTGCTAATTTAGTTGCGGACCGCACACCAGCAGTAGGACGCACCTTCACTACTTCTTTCAATACAGGTCATGGTAGAAAGTGGTTTGTAGACGGCAAAGTTTCTAAGGATTCTGAGTGGAACTACCGTTCTGTTTCAGGTATCTTACCAACATGGCGCTGGTGGCAGACTTCAACGGGGGAAAAGCTTCATGCAGAATATGACTTTACAGATGCCTACAATGGCGGAAATTCCCTTAAATTCTCAGGTGATGTAGCTGGTAAGACAGACCAAGATGTGAATTTGTATTCTACTAAACTAGAAGTAACGGAGAAAACCAAACTTCGGGTTGCCCATAAGGGAGGAAAAGGCTCGAAAGTTTATATGGCCTTCTCTACGACTCCAGACTACAAATTTGAGGATGCAGATGCATGGAAAGAACTGACCCTTTCTGACAACTGGACAAATGAAGAATTTGACCTTAGCTCACTAGCAGGTAAAACTATCTATGCGGTTAAACTCTTCTTCGAACATGAAGGTGCTGTAAAAGATTATCAGTTCAACCTAGGTCAATTGACAATTTCGGACAATGACCAAGCGCCACAAGCACCGACAGGTCTCTCTGTGGTGAAACAATCTCTTAAGAATGCCCAAGAAGCTGAAGCAGTTGTTCAATTTTCGGGTAACCAAGATGCCGATTTCTATGAAGTCTACGAAAAAGACGGGGATAACTGGCGATTGTTGACAGGTTCATCTGCTTCAACCATCTACTTGCCAAAAGTTAGCCGTTCTGCTAATGCGACTGGTACGACTCAAGAATTGAAAGTCGTTGCAGTTGGTAAAAATGGACTTCGTTCTGAAGCTGCGACGACATTCTTTAACTGGGGGATGACTGTTCAGGATACAACTCTCCCAAGACCTTTGGCTGAAAATATTGTTCCAGGTGCAAAGGTAATCGGTAGCACTTTCCCAAATACTGAAGGTGGAGAAGGTATCGAAGGCATGTTGAACGGTACCATTACCAGTCTATCAGACAAGTGGTCTTCAGGACAATTGAGCGGTAGTGTCGATATTCGTTTGACCCAACCACGTCGTGTTGTTAGATGGGTGATGGATCATGCGGGAGCTGGCGGTGAGTCTGTTAACGATGGTTTGATGAACACCAAGGACTTTGATCTTTATTACAAGGATACTGATGGCGAGTGGAAACTAGCTAAGGAAGTCCGTGGTAATAAAGCGCACGTTACGGATATCACTCTTGATAAACCAATCACCGCCCAAGACTGGCGTTTGCATGTCATTACATCTGATAACGGAACACCTTGGAAGGCCATTCGTATCTACAACTGGAAGATGTACGAAACCTTGGACACAGAAAGTCAAAATATTCCAATGGCTAAGGTAGCGGCTCGTTCACTTGGAAACCATCAAGTTCAACTAGGCTTCTCTGATGTTCCGGCAGGCGCAACCATCACCGTTTACGACAAGGCGGATTCGCAAACACCAATTGCAACCTTGAAGACTGAAACTGGTGGGGACCTAGCAACAGCACCATTGGCTTTTGACAAACAACCAAATCTCCTCTACTATCGTACTCAACTACCTGGCAAAGAAATCAGTAACACCTTGGCTGTAGCGATTCCACAGGATGAAAGAAAAATTAAATCTGTCAGCCTTGAAAAAGGACCTAAGAAGACGGTTTATAAAGAGGGAGAAAAACTCGACCTCAGAGGCGGAACACTCCGTGTTCAATACGAAGGGGGACAAGCCGACGAGCTGATTAACCTTACTCACTCAGGTGTGACGGTATCTGGATACGACGCTCATCAAAAAGGGGAACAGAAGCTCACAGTCAGCTACCTTGGACTTCCAGTTACTGGTGATTTAAACGTACAAGTGACTGGTCAAGATGAAGGAAAACCAAAAGAAGTAGCAGGTTTGTACATTACTCAGAAACCGAAAACGGACTATCTAGTAGGAGATCAACTGGATCTTGCAGAAGGTCGCTTCGGTGTTCTCTATGATGACGAGACAGAAGAGACTCACAGCTTTACTGATCAAGGTGTTGAAATCACGGGCTATGATGCTCAAAAGACTGGTCGTCAAACCTTGACCTTGCATTACAAGGGGCACACAGCTGAGTTTGATGTCTTGGTTTCTCCAAAGGCTGCAGTTAATGATGAGTACCTCAAACAAGAAATTACTGCTGCCCAAGGCCGTCAGTCAACCCTCGCCTATACCTTCTCAAGTGAGGACAAACAAGCGACATTAGTAGAAAAGCTCAATGCTGCGAAGGCTGTAGCAGAAAACCACAATGCTAGTCAAGAAGAAGTCAACAAAGCCTTGAATGAATTGAAACAGGCAGGTGCAGACTTGGATGGCAATCAACGTTATCAAACTGCTAGAGAAGAATTGGAAGGCTTGCTCGAATCTGTCCGTGAAAAAGATTCTCAAGCTGAGTTGATTACCCAAGCAGAAGCTTTATTGTCTTCACAAACACCAACTCCACAAGCTTTTGCGGACATGAAAGAAAAGCTGAATAAGAAACTAGCTCCTGCAGAAGAAAGTCACCACGTTGGTAGCATGGATCCAAGTGAAGTAGCCCCAACAGTTGAAGCCCTCCCTGAACTAGTTGTTGAAACTGAAACAACGGCCTTTGAACGCCAAGAACGTGAGACTCCAGAACTTCTGAAAGGTCAACGTCAACTTGTCCAAAAAGGAGAAGAAGGACAAATTCGTCGTCTAATAGAAGTAGATGCTCAAGGCAAACGCACTCTTCGCTCAACAGAAGTTCTCAAGGAAGCTATCCCAGAAATCATCGAAGTTGGAACAAAAGTTCTGTCAAGCAACCAACCGGCTGAAGGAGTAAAAGACCTAGTTTTAGAAATTCCGAAACTAGAAATTGAAGAGGCTACAGTTGCCTTCGAACGTCAAGAACGACCAAATGCAAGTCTTCTAAAAGAACAACACCAGCTAGTTCAAGCAGGTGTAGAAGGGCGAGTTCGTCGCTTTGTAGAAGTGGATGCCCAAGGCAAACGCACCCTTCGTTCAACTGAAGTTCTTAAGGAAGCTATCCCAGAAATCACAGAAGTTGGAACAAAAGAAGTGGCGCCAAGTTCAGACAAACCTCATGCTGATACCCTCTCTAAAGAGCAAAAGGGACTTTCAGCTACACCAAGTACCAATGCTCCAACTGCAGAAGTGCTTGTCAAAGGTGAAGTAGCAAGCAAACAACTGCCAAATACTGGTGTAGAAACAGATGCCAGTCTAGTAGCTCTGGGGCTTCTCGGAGTGATGAGTGGCTATGGACTTGTAGCTTTGAAAAAGAGAGAAGACTAATCGGATTTACGAATCTTGGATTTCCTCTTAACAACTAAAAACAAGGTTTGACTGTAGATTAGTCAGGCCTTGTTTTAATGATTTTATCTCGCATTCATTACTTATTTGATAAGGTTTTTCTAGTTTTGATTTTAAGAAATGCTAGTTTCAGTTGCAAGAAAGAACTGGAAAAGTGCAGGCTTTTGCTATCTCTTTTACTGATTTTGTGATATAATTAACACGTATAAAAAAAGAAGGAGTCATATCTAATGGCAAAATTGACTGTTAAAGACGTTGAATTGAAAGGGAAAAAAGTTCTCGTTCGTGTTGACTTCAACGTACCTGTAAAAGATGGCGTGATTACCAACGACAACCGTATCACTGCAGCTCTTCCAACTATCAAGTACATCCTTGAACAAGGTGGACGTGCGATCCTCTTCTCTCACCTTGGCCGTGTAAAAGAAGAAGCAGACAAAGCTGGTAAATCACTTGCTCCTGTAGCTGCTGACTTGGCTGCTAAATTGGGTCAAGACGTTGCTTTCCTTCCAGGAGTAACTCGTGGTGCTGAATTGGAAGCAGCAATCAACGCTCTTGAAGATGGACAAGTTCTCTTGGTTGAAAACACTCGTTTCGAAGATGTTGACGGCAAGAAAGAATCTAAAAACGATCCTGAACTTGGTAAATACTGGGCATCACTTGGAGATGGTATCTTTGTAAACGATGCATTCGGTACAGCTCACCGTGCACACGCATCTAACGTTGGTATCTCAGCAAACGTTGAAAAAGCAGTTGCTGGTTTCCTTCTTGAAAACGAAATTGCCTACATCCAAGAAGCTGTTGAAGCTCCAGAACGCCCATTCGTAGCGATCCTTGGTGGTTCAAAAGTTTCAGACAAGATTGGTGTTATCGAAAACTTGCTTGAAAAAGCTGATAAAGTTCTTATCGGTGGTGGTATGACTTACACATTCTACAAAGCACAAGGTATCGAAATTGGTAACTCACTTGTAGAAGAAGACAAATTGGATGTCGCTAAAGCTCTTCTTGAAAAAGCAAACGGCAAATTGATCTTGCCAGTTGACTCAAAAGAAGCCAACGCATTTGCTGACTACACTGAAGTGAAAGACACTGAAGGTGAAGCAGTAGATCCAGGTTTCCTTGGTTTGGATATCGGTCCAAAATCAATCGCTAAATTTGACGAAGCTTTGACTGGTGCGAAAACAGTTGTTTGGAACGGACCAATGGGTGTATTTGAAAACCCTGACTTCCAAGCTGGTACAATCGGTGTCATGGACGCTATCGTAAAACAACCAGGTGTGAAATCAATTATCGGTGGTGGTGACTCAGCTGCCGCAGCTATCAACCTTGGTCGTGCAGACAAGTTCTCATGGATCTCTACTGGTGGTGGAGCATCAATGGAACTCCTTGAAGGTAAAGTTCTTCCAGGACTTGCAGCCTTGACAGAAAAATAAGCTTTCGTAAATGAAATGATGAAAAGAGGAACTTTGTTTCCTCTTTTTCTTGTAGCTTGAATTAAAAACGTTTCCGATTGATTTTGGCTCATAAAATCAACTAATTTATGATAAAATGGAAATAGAAAGTTGAAATTATGGGTTATTTTAAAAAATATAAATTTGACAAGTCACAGTTCAAGCTTGGTCTACGAACCTTTAAAACCGGAATCGCTGTTTTTTTAGTTCTCTTGATTTTTGGATTTTTTGGTTGGAAGGGACTTCAAATTGGGGCTTTGACAGCAGTCTTTAGTTTGAGAGAGAGTTTTGATAAGAGTGTTCATTTTGGAACATCACGCATTCTAGGAAACAGTATCGGTGGTTTCTACGCTCTTGTTTTCTTCCTCTTAAACACTCTATTTCAAGAAGCCTTTTGGGTGACCTTGCTGATCGTTCCAATATGTACTATGTTAACCATTATGACAAATGTCGCTATAAACAATAAGGCAGGAGTTATCGGCGGTGTAGCGGTTATGTTGATCATTACCCTATCAATACCAAGCGGAGAAACATTTTTGTACGTGTTTGCGCGTGTATTTGAAACTTTTATGGGTGTTTTTGTGGCCATACTCGTGAATTATGATATTGACCGTTTCAGAAATCTTTTGGAGAAAAAAATAAAATAATGTTACATTTTATGACATTATCAATTGACGTATGTGTTTTTTTAGACTATAATAGACAGAAAGAAGGAAATTGTAAATGAAGGAAAGAGAATTTCGCCGAAATATGGCTGTTTTTCCTATTGGCAGTGTTATGAAATTGACCGATCTCTCGGCGCGTCAGATTCGTTATTATGAAGATCAAGAGTTGATAAAGCCTGATCGAAACGAAGGGAACCGTCGCATGTATTCTTTGAATGACATGGATCGTTTGCTTGAAATCAAAGATTATATCTCTGAAGGATATAATATCGCTGCCATTAAGAAAAAATACGCTGAACGTGAGGCGAAATCCAAGAAAGCAGTGAGCCCAACGGAGGTGCGTCGTGCGCTTCATAATGAGCTCCTTCAACAGGGACGCTTTGCTTCAGCACAGTCGCCTTTTGGTCGCGGTTAGGCAATCGCAAGTAGTCATATATTAAGGAGAAAACCCATGCTAATCACAGCTGCAGATATTCGTCGTGAAGTTAAGGAAAAAAATGTTACCTTTATCCGTCTCATGTTTTCAGATATTCTGGGAACTATGAAAAACGTCGAAATTCCTGCTACAGATGAACAGTTAGACAAGGTCTTGTCAAACAAAGCCATGTTTGATGGATCTTCTATTGAAGGTTTTGTACGTATCAATGAGTCAGATATGTACTTGTACCCAGACTTGGATACATGGACAGTCTTCCCTTGGGGAGATGAAAATGGAAGTGTTGCAGGTTTGATCTGTGATGTCTATACAACAGAAGGTGAACCATTTGCAGGTGACCCTCGTGGCAACCTCAAACGTGCTCTTCGTCACATGGAGGAAGTAGGATTCAAATCCTTCAACCTTGGTCCAGAACCAGAATTCTTCCTATTTAAATTGGATGAAAATGGGGACCCAACACTTGAGGTAAATGACAAGGGTGGCTACTTTGATTTGGCGCCTACTGACCTTGCGGACAATACGCGTCGTGAAATCGTTAATGTCTTGACCAAAATGGGATTTGAAGTAGAAGCAAGTCACCACGAAGTTGCGGTTGGACAACATGAAATTGACTTCAAGTATGATGAGGTCCTCCGCGCTTGTGATAAGATTCAAATCTTTAAACTCGTTGTTAAAACCATTGCTCGTAAACACGGCCTTTATGCAACCTTTATGGCAAAACCAAAATTTGGTATCGCTGGATCAGGTATGCACTGCAATATGTCCTTGTTTGATGCAGAAGGAAATAACGCCTTCTTTGATCCAAACGATCCAAAAGGAATGCAGTTGTCAGAAACGGCCTACCATTTCCTTGGCGGTTTGATCAAGCATGCCTACAACTATACTGCCATCATGAATCCAACAGTTAACTCCTACAAACGTTTGGTTCCAGGTTATGAAGCGCCTGTTTACATTGCTTGGGCTGGTCGCAACCGTTCGCCACTTGTGCGCGTGCCTGCTTCACGTGGTATGGGAACTCGTCTTGAGTTGCGTTCAGTGGATCCAATGGCTAACCCGTACATCGCTATGGCTGTTCTTTTGGAAGTTGGTTTGCACGGTATTGAAAACAAAATTGAAGCACCAGCTCCTATCGAAGAAAATATCTACATCATGACAGCTGAAGAGCGTAAGGAAGCTGGAATCACAGACCTTCCATCAACTCTTCATAACGCCTTGAAAGCTTTGACTGAAGATGAAGTAGTTAAGGCTGCCCTAGGAGATCACATCTACACTAGCTTCCTTGAGGCTAAACGTATCGAGTGGGCTAGCTATGCGACCTTTGTGTCACAGTGGGAAGTTGATAACTATTTAGATCTTTACTAATATAGAAGAAAGATTGCCATATGGCAGTCTTTTTTCTAGGTCCTCAGACTGATTTTTAGCACTCTTGATAAAAGAGTGCTAATTTTTTGAGTTTTTGTCTTGACATTCTCTTTTAAGGGTGTATAATAGAATCATAAGTTAGCACTTAGGTGTATCGAGTGCTAATCAATCTGACAGAGGGGAGTGATGAGATGGTTACAGAGCGTCAGCAGGATATTTTGAATCTGATTATTGACATCTTTACCAAAACGCACGAACCTGTCGGATCCAAAGCACTACAAGAGTCTATTAACTCTAGCAGTGCAACCATTCGTAATGATATGGCGGCTCTAGAAAAGCAAGGTTTGCTTGAGAAAGCTCATACTTCTAGTGGTCGGATGCCAAGTGTCGCTGGTTTTCAGTACTATGTAAAACATTCACTGGATTTTGACCGACTGGCTGAAAATGAGGTTTATGAGATTGTTAAAGCCTTTGATCAGGAATTTTTCAAACTGGAGGATATTCTGCAAGAGGCTGCCAATCTACTAACAGACCTAAGTGGCTGTACGGTAGTGGCTCTGGATGTTGAGCCAAGTAGACAGCGCCTGACAGCTTTCGATATTGTCGTTCTAGGACAACATACTGCTCTTGCAGTTTTCACCCTAGACGAGTCTCGAACGGTTACCAGTCAGTTTCTGATTCCAAGGAATTTCTTGCAAGAGGATTTGCTGAAACTGAAGACCATCATTCAGGAACGTTTCCTCGGTCACACCGTTCTGGATATTCACTACAAGATTCGGACGGAGATTCCGCAGATTATCCAGCGTTACTTTACAACAACGGACAATGTTATGGATCTCTTTGAACACATTTTTAAGGAAATGTTCAATGAAAACATTGTGGTGGCGGGCAAGGTCAATCTCTTGAATTTTGCCAATCTCGCAGCCTATCAGTTCTTTGACCAACCGCAAAAGGTGGCTCTGGAGATTCGTGAAGGTCTGCATGAAGATCAGATGCAAAATGTCCGTGTTGCAGATAGTCAAGAATCCTGTCTAGCTGATCTAGCAGTGATTAGCAGTAAATTCCTTATCCCTTATCGTGGTTTTGGAATTCTGGCGATTATCGGTCCAGTCAATCTGGACTACCAGCAACTAATCAACCAGGTCAATGTGGTCAATCGAGTCTTAACTATGAAACTCACAGATTTCTACCGCTATTTGAGTAGTAATCATTATGAGGTGAGTTGAACATGAAATTACATAAATTCCTAAAAAGGAGGCGAAAAATGTCTGAGGAAATAAAAAACGAAGAAGTAAAAGAAGAAGTTGTTGAAACGACAGAAGAAACAACTCCTGAAAAGTCTGAGTTGGACTTGGCTAATGAACGTGCGGACGAGTTCGAAAACAAATACCTTCGTGCACATGCAGAAATGCAAAATATCCAACGCCGTGCCAATGAAGAACGTCAAAACTTGCAACGCTATCGTAGCCAAGATCTGGCAAAAGCAATCTTACCATCGCTCGACAACCTAGAACGTGCACTCGCAGTTGAAGGTTTGACAGATGATGTCAAAAAGGGATTGGAAATGGTGCAAGAGAGCTTGATTCACGCTTTGAAAGAAGAAGGAATCGAAGAAATCGCAGCTGATGGAGAATTTGACCATAACTACCATATGGCCATCCAAACTCTCCCAGCAGACAATGAACACCCAGCAGACACTATCGCCCAAGTCTTCCAAAAAGGCTACAAACTCCATGACCGCATCCTACGCCCAGCGATGGTAGTGGTCTATAACTAGGCAATTCTGACGGTTGCTGAAGCAACTCGTCAGAAAACGGCAATCGCTATGGCGTTTGCCTAGCCTCCTTACTAACTCGTCGTCGAAATAAAATCGATTTCGACTTCTCGTGTCGCAACATAAATACATTGAAATCTTGTCCGAAACGACAATAAACTATGAAAGAAAGATAAAAAAGTAGTTCAGCTTTAGCAATAGTGAGCGAAGCGAACCAAAGGCGATGCTCTTCGCCGTGGCGCTATTTACGCAAACTTTGAGACCTTGGGCTCAAAGTTTAGTCAAAGAGATTGACGAAGTCAAGCTCTGACGGCGTCGCCACCTAAGAAGAGTATCAAAAAGAAAAATAGAAAATTAACTAATAAGGAGAAAAAACAAATGTCTAAAATTATCGGTATTGACTTAGGTACAACAAACTCAGCAGTTGCAGTTCTTGAAGGAACTGAAAGCAAAATCATTGCAAACCCAGAAGGAAACCGCACAACTCCATCTGTAGTGTCATTCAAAAATGGAGAAATCATCGTTGGTGACGCTGCAAAACGTCAAGCAGTTACAAACCCAGATACAGTTATCTCTATCAAATCTAAGATGGGAACTTCTGAAAAAGTTTCTGCAAACGGTAAAGAATACACTCCACAAGAAATCTCAGCTATGATTCTTCAATACTTGAAAGGTTACGCTGAAGATTACCTTGGTGAAAAAGTAACCAAAGCAGTTATCACAGTTCCAGCTTACTTTAACGATGCGCAACGTCAAGCAACTAAAGACGCTGGTAAAATTGCTGGTCTTGAAGTAGAACGTATCGTTAACGAACCAACAGCAGCAGCTCTTGCATACGGTTTGGACAAGACTGACAAAGAAGAAAAAATCTTGGTATTTGACCTTGGTGGTGGTACATTCGACGTTTCTATCCTTGAACTCGGTGACGGTGTCTTTGATGTATTGGCAACTGCAGGGGACAACAAACTCGGTGGTGACGACTTTGACCAAAAGATTATCGACCACATGGTAGCAGAATTCAAGAAAGAGAACGGTATCGACTTGTCAACAGACAAGATGGCTCTTCAACGTTTGAAAGATGCAGCTGAAAAAGCGAAGAAAGACCTTTCTGGTGTGACTTCAACTCAAATCAGCTTGCCATTTATCACTGCTGGTGAAGCTGGACCTCTTCACTTGGAAATGACTTTGACTCGTGCGAAATTTGACGACTTGACTCGTGATCTTGTAGAACGTACAAAAGTTCCAGTTCGCCAAGCTCTCTCTGATGCAGGCTTGAGCTTGTCTGATATTGATGAAGTGATTCTTGTCGGTGGTTCAACTCGTATCCCAGCCGTTGTAGAAGCTGTGAAAGCTGAAACTGGTAAAGAACCAAACAAATCAGTGAACCCTGACGAAGTAGTTGCTATGGGTGCGGCTATCCAAGGTGGTGTCATCACTGGTGATGTCAAAGACGTTGTTCTTCTTGACGTAACACCATTGTCACTTGGTATCGAAACAATGGGTGGAGTATTTACAAAACTCATCGAGCGCAACACAACAATTCCAACATCTAAATCACAAGTCTTCTCAACAGCAGCAGACAACCAACCAGCCGTTGATATCCACGTTCTTCAAGGTGAACGCCCAATGGCAGCAGATAACAAGACTCTTGGACGTTTCCAATTGACTGACATTCCAGCTGCCCCTCGTGGAATTCCTCAAATCGAAGTAACATTTGATATTGACAAGAACGGTATCGTATCTGTTAAGGCCAAAGATCTTGGAACTCAAAAAGAACAAACAATCGTCATCCAATCAAACTCAGGTTTGACTGACGAAGAAATCGACCGTATGATGAAAGATGCAGAAGCAAACGCTGAAGCAGATAAGAAACGTAAAGAAGAAGTTGACCTTCGTAACGAAGTAGACCAAGCAATCTTTGCTACTGAAAAGACAATCAAGGAAACTGAAGGTAAGGGCTTTGACGCAGAACGTGATGCTGCCCAAGCTGCCCTTGATGACCTTAAGAAAGCGCAAGAAGACAACAACTTGGACGAAATGAAAGCAAAACTTGAAGCATTGAACGAAAAAGCTCAAGGACTTGCTGTGAAACTCTACGAACAAGCCGCAGCAGCCCAACAAGCTCAAGCAGGAGCGGAAGGTGCACAAGCAACAGGAAACGCAGGCGATGACGTTGTGGATGGGGAATTTACGGAGAAGTAATGACAAATATTAATCTTTTTGCAGTCACAGATTCTAAAGAACAGTATGATAAGTTTATAAAACTGGCAACTGAAGATTATACTGAACTCAAAAATCAAATAAAAAATCATTTTCAAACTGGTCAAGAAGAGGGACTAAGAGAGTATAAAGTCAATATTCTTGCTGAGCACTCGTATAAGCAAAATGATATTGAAATTATAAACAATATATTCTGGGGAATTTTCTTCCCTTCTCTAATATCATTGTTAACAATTAGCATTTTTCCAAGAATTCAAGAGAATAATTCAATTGTGTCATCGTTAATATCGTATGTTGCAGGAGCTTTAACGATAGTATTGGTGATAATATATTTGCAAAATTATCATAAATTTAATTCAAAACGAAGGAAGCAGATTATACAGCAAAATAAAGCAATTGTATTTTTAGAAAACTTTGAAATAAATTGAAATATCCAGAGGTTGCAACCCAGCCTCTGTTTTTCGATAAAAAGGGACTGAACCTGATTTGTTTGGGTTTTGTCTCATCAATATAAAAGAAAGGAATTGAACCCGACCTAAACTGCGGTTTGATTCACAATATCAATAGAAAGGAACAAGGGTGTTCGTAACTGAACACGGGTTCCAAAATTTCTGACTCAATATAAAAGAAAGGAATTGAATCCGACCTAAATCGTGGTTTCGTTCCGCAATATTAATAGAAAGGAACAAGGGTGTTCGTAATTGAACTCGAGCGGAAAGCTTGGAAATTAGATAAACCTCCTAAGAAATCAGGATTTCTTGTCGGTTTCCTAAATTTCAGTCGCTTTCTGTTCGCTCTTGGTATCTTGTATGAACAATACTGAATTTTATGATCGTCTGGGGGTGTCAAAAAACGCTTCGGCAGACGAGATCAAAAAGGCTTATCGTAAGCTTTCAAAAAAATATCACCCAGATATCAACAAGGAGCCTGGTGCTGAGGAAAAGTACAAGGAAGTTCAAGAAGCCTATGAGACCTTGAGTGACGACCAAAAACGTGCAGCCTACGACCAATATGGTGCTGCAGGTGCCAACGGTGGCTTTGGTGGTACTGGCGGTTTCGGTGGTTTTGACGGAGCAAGTGGCTTCGGTGGTTTTGAGGATATCTTCTCAAGTTTCTTTGGCGGAGGCGGTGCTTCACGCAATCCAAATGCTCCTCGTCAAGGGGATGACCTCCAATACCGTGTGAATTTGACTTTTGAAGAAGCTATCTTTGGAACGGAGAAAGAAGTCAAATACAATCGTGAAGCCAGCTGTCGTACATGTAATGGATCTGGTGCTAAGCCAGGAACAAGTCCAGTCACTTGTGGACGCTGTCATGGCGCTGGTGTCATTAATGTCGATACGCAGACTCCTCTTGGTATGATGCGTCGTCAAGTAACTTGTGATGTCTGTCATGGTCGCGGAAAAGAAATTAAAGATCCATGTGCAACTTGTCACGGAACAGGTCATGAAAAACAAGCTCATAGCGTACATGTAAAAATCCCTGCTGGTGTGGAAACTGGTCAACAAATTCGCTTAGCTGGTCAAGGTGAAGCAGGCTTTAATGGTGGACCTTACGGGGACTTGTACGTGGTGGTTTCAGTTGAAGCTAGTGATAAGTTTGAACGCGAAGGAACAACTATTTTCTACAAGCTGAACCTTAATATTGTCCAAGCAGCTCTAGGAGATACTGTGGAAATTCCAACTGTACATGGTGATGTTGAATTGGTCATCCCAGAGGGAACTCAGACTGGCAAAAAATTCCGCCTACGTGGCAAGGGTGCTCCGAGCCTTCGTGGTGGTGCTGTTGGGGATCAATACGTTACCGTTAATGTCGTAACACCGACAGGATTGAACGACCGCCAAAAAGCTGCGCTTAAAGAATTCGCAGCTGCAGGTGACTTGAAAGTCAATCCAAAGAAAAAGGGCTTCTTTGACCATATAAAAGATGCCTTTGAAGGAGAATAAAGTAAAAAGAGCCGATTGGCTCTTTTTTATGTTATCTTTGAAAATTTAGCATCGAAAAATCATTTTCCAGTTAGCCTACTATTTGTACTTTTGAGTGAGCAGGCCAGCTGCATCCATCTCCCGGATGAGTTGCTTGATTTCCGCTTCTTTACCTGGTTTAACGGTAACGGTATCAATGTGTTTGATTGCCGAATTATCCTGAATATCCACCAAGGTCAAGGCTTTTTCATAGAATGCAATTCCCTTTTTTAGACTTTCCTGATCATTCCAAAAGAGAATTGAGTAATTGGGATTAAATTTCTTTCCGATTTCTTGGAGATACTTCTCGCCCTCCTCCTCTAAAAATTGTATTAAACCATGATTGAACAAGTTATCCCCTACTTTATAGTAGGAAATTTCTCCTGTCTGTAGGACATAGACTTCGAGTCGGTTTTTGGTGAGTTTTGGACTTTCTTTTAGGACGGTGTGACTATTGATAACCTCATCTGAGAAAGTAACATAAAAATTTAAGCCTCCACCCTCGAATTGATAGTGTCCATTTGATTCTACTTTCTTAGGAGGCATGTCAAGGGAGATAAAGATTTGTTTTAAGGTTTCATTCCCCTCACGGATATCACTCGGTGAAGCCTTGAAAAGGTTCATCAGTAGTAGAAATGCTAGGGCCGCAAGCAGGCAGAGGCAACCACAAGGGATCGCGATGACCTTCGCTAGAACTTTAAAAAACTGTTTCATTTTCATTCCCTCCCTTTTCTGTTCGAATCTAGTAACCCAAAATGGATTTTAGGAAAGTTGGAGGCTTTCTTATCCTTGGTTTTCTTCTTGGAGGACCGCCATTCTGGTTTGGAAATCTTTTTCTAAAACTTTGAACTTGTAGGTTAAATCTTTTTGGTATTCCTTGATAAGGGCTTTTTGTTGGTCGATGATTTGTAGGCTGTTTTGGATGATATCCAAATCATCCTTGATAGCTTCGACGCGGTCGCTAGTGTCCATAAACTCCTCTGTGATGGCTTGGCGATTTTTGACGACAAAATAACTTCCAGCTGCAGCACCTGCAAATAGCAGTAGATTTGATAATTTCATGGCAACTCCTTAAGCGTTTTTAATGGTTTCAGCGACTTGGGCAAGTTTGTCAAAGTCTGGTTCGTGGGCGATAAAGTCAATCTTGAGGTCATCTTCTGCACCGTAGCGAGGTACGAGGTGCACGTGAGTATGAAAGACCGTTTGACCAGCAACTTCCTCGCAGTTGGCGATGATATTCATACCAGCAGCTTTGGTAGCTTTCATGACTTTTTGAGCTACCAGTGGCACTTGGGCAAAGAGTTGGCTGGCGCTAGTAGCGTCCATCTCCAAAAGATTGCGATAGTGCTCTTTGGGTACAAGGAGGGTGTGTCCAGGCGTTACTTGAGAAATATCAAGGAAGGCAAGAACCTGCTCATCTTCGTATACTTTTGAAGCAGGGATCTCTCCTGCGATGATCTTACAAAAAATGCAATCTGACATAAAATCCACCTCTACTGTATTGAATTTTGATATAATATAGCTACATTATACCAGATTCGGAGAAAATATGTTAGAAATTAAAAACCTGACAGGAGGCTATGTTCACGTCCCTGTCTTGAAAGATGTGTCCTTTACAGTTGAAAGTGGGCAGTTGGTCGGTTTGATTGGTCTCAACGGTGCTGGGAAATCAACGACAATCAACGAAATTATCGGTCTTTTGACACCTTACAGTGGGGAAATCAAGATTAATGACCTAACCCTGCGAGAAGATGCGACCAACTACCGCAAGCAGATTGGCTATATCCCAGAGACTCCGAGTTTGTACGAGGAATTGACGTTAAGAGAACATATCGAGACGGTTGCCATGGCCTATGGTATTGAACAGAAAGTGGCTTTTGAGCGAGTAGAACCGCTTTTAAAAATGTTCCGTTTGGATCAAAAATTGGACTGGTTTCCGGTTCATTTCTCCAAAGGGATGAAGCAGAAGGTCATGATTATCTGTGCTTTTGTGGTGGATCCGAGTCTTTTCATCGTGGATGAGCCTTTTCTTGGCCTCGATCCCTTGGCGATTGCTGACTTGATTCAGCTTTTGGAAGTAGAAAAACAAAAAGGCAAGTCCATCCTCATGAGTACCCACGTGCTGGACTCTGCGGAAAAGATGTGTGACGCCTTTGTTATCCTCCACAAGGGAGAGGTGCGGGCTCAGGGGAACCTCCAGCAACTCCGCGAGGCCTTTGACATGCCTGAGGCTAGCTTGAACGACATTTACTTGGCTTTGACCAAAGAGGAGGACCGATGAAAGACTTGTTTTTAAGGAGAAAGCAGGCTTTTCGTAAGGAGTGTGTCGGTTATCTGCGTTATGTTCTCAATGACCACTTTGTCTTGTTCCTGCTGGTTCTCATCGGTTTTCTAGCCTACCAGTACAGTCAACTCTTGCAAGATTTTCCTGAAAATCATTGGCCCATCCTCTTGTTTTTGGGAATTGTATCTGCCTTGCTTTTGGCTTGGGGAGGGATCGCGACTTACATGGAAGTACCTGACAAGCTCTTTCTCTTAGTCAGTGAAGAGGAGGTCAAGTCCCATCTCAAAGGGCAGACGTCTCGTTCATTGGTTTTCTGGACAATTGTTCAGACTCTCTTTTTACTCCTGTTTGCACCTTTGTTTTTAGCCATGGGCTATGGCTTGCCAGTCTTTCTTGTCTATGTGCTTTTATTAGGAGCTGGGAAATACCTCCTCTTTCGCCACAAAGCCAGCAAATTTTTCACTGAAACTGGGCTGGACTGGGACTATGTCATTGCCCAAGAAAGCAAGCGCAAGCAAGTCTTACTTCGTTTCTTTGCTCTCTTTACTCAGGTCAAGGGTGTTTCAAACAGTGTCAAGCGTCGTGCTTATCTGGATTTCATTCTAAAGACTGTTCAAAAGGTGCCAGGGAAGATCTGGCAAAACCTCTATCTTCGTTCTTATCTTCGAAATGGAGATCTCTTTGCCCTCAGTCTCCGCCTCCTACTCCTATCCTTGTTAGCTGAGATCTTTATCGAGCAGTCCTGGATTGCGACAGCAGTGGTGGTTTTGTTTAACTATCTCTTGCTCTTTCAGTTATTGGCCCTCTATCGTGCTTTTGACTACCAGTACTTGACCCAGCTCTTTCCTTTAGAAAAAGGTGAAAAAGAGAAGGGCTTGAAACAGATTGTGTTCGGTGTGGGAAGTGTCGCTCTTTTGTTGGAATTGCTAGTCGGAGCAGTAGTTTTTCAAGAAAAAATAGCCTTGTTGGTTCTTGTAGGAGCAAGTTTCTTCCTACAATTGTTTTATTTACCTTACCAAGTGAAAAGATTGGTTGACGAATAGACCAAAAACTAGTAGAATAGTAAGGAAACTTTATACGGAGGAAAGAAATGGACTTGGGTGATAATGAGCTAACGCTGACCCCTATACCTGGGAAGAGTGGCAAGGCTTATATGGGAAGCTACCCTGATGGGAAGCGCGTCTTTGTAAAAATGAACACCTCTCCAATCCTACCTGGCCTAGCCAGAGAACAAATCGCTCCTCAATTACTATGGACTCGTCGTTTAGCGGATGGTCGTGATATGTGTGCCCAAGAATGGTTGACGGGCAAAATCTTGACCCCGCACGACATGAACCGCAAGCAGATCATCAATATCTTGACGCGTCTCCACCGCTCACGTCCCTTGATGAAGCAGTTGAGCCGTTTGGGATATACTATGGAGACGCCAGTGGACTTGTTGCAGTCTTGGAAGCAAGAAGCGCCTGAAGTCTTGAAACGACATCAGTACTTAAATTCGGTGATTGATGATTTGCGCAGAACGGTTCCAGGCTTTAGAGAAGATTATGCAACGATTGTGCATGGGGACCTTCGCCATAGTAATTGGATTGAGACAGAGAGTGGTCTTGTTTATCTAGTGGATTGGGATTCGGTTCGTCTGACGGATCGTATGTTTGATGTGGCGCATTTGCTATGCCACTACATTCCAGATCATCAGTGGCGTCAATGGTTGAGAGACTACGGTTATAAGTACAATCAGACAGTGTTAGATAAATTGTATTGGTACGGCCAGTATTCTTACTTGAGTCAGATTACCAAATACTTTGTAAATCAAGATTTAGATAATGTAAACCGGGAGATTTATGCCTTGCGTATCTTCCGTGACAAGTATGGAAAGAGAAGATGAGAGTTAGAAATCGTAAAGGGGCGACAGAGTTACTAGAGGCTAATCCTCAGTATGTTGTCCTCAATCCCTTGGAAGCTAAAGGGAAATGGCGAGACTTGTTTGGAAATGATCATCCTATTCATGTTGAGGTTGGAAGTGGCAAAGGGGCCTTCGTATCAGGAATGGCCAAACAAAATCCTGACATCAACTATATCGGGATTGACATCCAAAAGTCGGTATTAAGTTATGCCTTGGATAAGGTATTAGAAGTTGGAGTGCCTAATATCAAGTTGTTGTGGGTAGATGGTTCAGATTTGACGGACTACTTTGAAGACGGTGAGATTGATCGCTTGTACTTGAATTTTTCTGATCCCTGGCCTAAAAAACGCCATGAAAAACGTCGTCTGACCTACAAGAGTTTCTTGGATACCTTCAAGCGCATCTTGCCTGAGAATGGGGAAATCCATTTCAAGACAGACAATCGTGGCTTGTTTGAGTACAGCTTGGTGAGTTTTTCTCAGTATGGGATGAAACTGAACGGGGTTTGGTTGGACTTACATGCCAGTGATTTTGAAGGTAATGTCATGACGGAATATGAGCAAAAATTCTCCAACAAGGGTCAAGTAATCTACCGAGTTGAGGCAGAATTTTAAAAAATAGCTTGAAAACCAGCCGTTTGAGTGCTTATACTTTACATAAATTGACAAACGTGCTATACTGATAGTAAGAATATGAGAAAGAGAGGCGGGGAAATATCTTCGCCTCTTGCTTATGAGGAGGTGGACACAATCGCAACAATCGTAGAATTAGTCAGAGAAGTTGTAGAACCTGTCATCCAAGCGCCTTTCGAACTCGTGGATATCGAGTATGGAAAGATTGGCAGTGACATGATTCTCAGTATTTTTGTAGATAAACCTGAAGGAATTACCTTGAACGACACGGCAGACCTGACAGAAATTATCAGTCCTGTCCTAGACACTATCAAGCCTGATCCCTTCCCAAAACAATATTTCCTAGAAATCACCAGTCCAGGCTTGGAGCGTCCTTTGAAAACCAAGGATGCTATCGCTGGAGCAGTTGGGAAATACATTCACGTTGGTCTTTATAAGGCCATCGATAAGCAAAAAGTCTTTGAAGGAACCTTGCTATCCTTTGAAGAGGATGAGTTGACCATGGAATATATGGACAAGACACGTAAGAAAACCGTCCAAATTCCATACAGTTTAGTATCAAAAGCACGTTTAGCAGTAAAACTATAGAAAAGAAAGGATAGCTTTTGAGGATTCAAAAGTAAAAAGAACATGAGTAAAGAAATGCTAGAGGCCTTCCGCATTTTGGAAGAAGACAAGGGAATCAAAAAAGAAGACATCATCGACGCAGTAGTAGAGTCGCTTCGTTCCGCTTATCGCAGACGTTATGGTCAATCTGATAGCGTAGCCATTGACTTCAATGAAAAAACAGGTGACTTTACAGTTTATACTGTCCGTGAAGTTGTAGATGAAGTATTTGATAGCCGTTTGGAAATCAGCTTGAAAGATGCCCTTGCCATTAATTCAGCCTATGAGCTTGGTGACAAGATTAAGTTTGAAGAAGCGCCAGCTGAGTTTGGTCGTGTAGCAGCCCAATCTGCCAAACAAACCATCATGGAAAAAATGCGCAAGCAAACACGTGCTATTACCTACAATACTTACAAAGAACATGAGCAAGAAATCATGTCAGGCACAGTAGAACGTTTTGACAACCGTTTCATCTATGTCAACCTTGGCAGCATCGAAGCCCAATTGTCAAAACAAGATCAAATCCCTGGAGAAGTTTTTGCTTCTCACGACCGTATCGAAGTCTACGTTTACAAGGTTGAAGATAACCCTCGTGGTGTGAACGTCTTTGTTAGCCGTAGCCATCCAGAGATGATCAAACGCTTGATGGAGCAAGAAATTCCAGAAGTTTATGATGGAACTGTTGAAATCATGAGCGTAGCTCGTGAAGCAGGTGACCGTACTAAGGTTGCTGTTCGTAGCCACAATCCAAACGTGGATGCCATCGGTACAATCGTTGGTCGTGGTGGTGCCAATATCAAGAAGATCACCAGCAAATTCCACCCAGCTCGCTACGATGCCAAGAGCGACCGTATGATTCCTGTAGAAGAAAACATCGACGTTATCGAGTGGGTAGCAGATCCAGCAGAGTTTATCTACAATGCCATCGCGCCTGCAGAGGTTGACCAAGTTATCTTTGATGAAAATGACAGCAAACGTGCCTTGGTCGTTGTACCTGATAACAAGCTTTCTCTAGCTATCGGCCGTCGTGGACAAAACGTTCGCTTGGCAGCTCACTTGACGGGTTACCGTATCGATATCAAGTCTGCCAGTGAGTTTGAAGCTATGGAAGAAGCAGGTCAAGTGGATTACGCAGTTGCGGATGAATTGATCGAAGAATAAAAGCTGCTAGAGGAGGGAAAGATGAAAACAAGAAAAATCCCTTTGCGCAAGTCTGTTGTATCTAACGAAGTGATTGACAAGCGTGATTTGCTCCGTATTGTCAAGAACAAAGAAGGACAGGTCTTTATCGATCCGACAGGCAAGGCCAATGGCCGCGGCGCTTATATCAAGCTAGACAATGCAGAAGCCCTAGAGGCCAAAAAGAAGAAAGTCTTTAACCGTAGCTTTAACATGGAAGTTGAAGAAAGCTTTTATGACGAGTTGATCGCCTATGTGGATCACAAAGTAAAAAGAAGAGAGTTAGGACTTGAATAAGCAAAAAATAAGCAATCTCTTGGGTCTTGCTCAACGAGCAGGCAGGATCATATCGGGTGAGGAATTGGTGGTCAAGGCTATCCAAGACCAGAAAGCCAAGCTAGTTTTTTTAGCTTATGATGCTGGTCCCAATCTAACCAAGAAGATTCAAGATAAAAGTGACTATTATCAAGTAGAAGTTATAACCGTGTTTTCAACACTGGAATTAAGCATAGCAGTCGGAAAATCTAGAAAGGTTTTGGCTGTGACAGATGCTGGATTTACAAAGAAAATGAGGTCTCTTATGGAATAGAAGAGGAGGACATGATTTGTCTAAGAAAAGATTGTACGAAATCGCAAAAGAACTTGGAAAAGAAAGTAAAGAAGTTGTAGCGCGTGCAAAAGAGTTGGGCTTGGATGTAAAAAGCCACTCATCGAGCGTGGAAGCTGCTGCTGCTGAGCAAATCGCAGCTAGCTTTAAACCTGCTGCTCCGAAGGCAGAAGCAAAACCTGTGACACCAAAAGCAAGTGTAGAAAAGAAAGCTGAAAAGCCTGCATCAGCTAAACCAGCTGCCGCTAAGGAAGAAAGCAAACCAGTTGCACCTGCAGCTCCTAAGGAAGAAAAAGTGGTGGCTGCAAGACCGCAGAGCCGAAACTTTAAGGCGGAGCGTGAGGCGCGTGCCAAAGAGCAGGCAGAGCGACGCAAACAAAACAAGGGCAACAACCGTGACCAACAACAAAACGGTAACCGTCCGAAAAACGACGGCCGTAATGGTGGCAAACCTGGTCAAGGGAACCGCGACAATCGCCGATTTAACGACCAAGGGAAAAAACCACAAGGTCAAGGAAATCGTGGCAATGATCGCCGTCAGCAACAAGACTTCCAGCCAAAACCAGCTGGACCACGTGTTGACTTTAAAGCCCGTGCAGCAGCCCTAAAAGCAGAGCAAAATGCAGAGTACGCACGCTCAAGCGAGGAGCGCTTCAAACAATCGCAAGCTGCCAAAGAAGCTTTGGCTCAAGCTAATAAACGCAAGGAGCCTGAAGAAATCTTTGAGGAAGCTGCTAAGTTAGCTGAACAAACGCAGCCAGCCGTAGCAGTAGCTCCTGTAGCGAAAGAAGCGCCAGTGGATACACGTCGTAAAAAACAAGCTCGACCAGACAAAGAACGTGACGATTATGATCACGAAGAAGATGGTCCTAGAAAACAACAAAAGAATCGAAGTAGTCAGAATCAAGTGAGAAATCAAAGAAATAGTAACTGGAATAACAACAAGAAAAATAAAAAAGGCAACAAGCAGAATAATCGTAATCAGGCACCAAAACCTGTTACAGAACGTAAGTTCCATGAATTGCCAACAGAATTTGAGTATACAGATGGTATGACTGTTGCGGAAATTGCAAAACGTATCAAACGTGAACCAGCTGAAATCGTTAAGAAACTCTTTATGATGGGTGTGATGGCCACACAAAACCAATCTTTGGATGGTGACACCATTGAACTCCTATTGGTAGATTATGGTATCGAAGCTAAACAAAAGGTTGAAGTGGACAATGCGGACATCGAACGCTTCTTCGTCGAAGATGGTTATCTCAATGAAGATGAATTGGTTGAGCGCCCACCAGTTGTGACGATCATGGGACACGTTGACCACGGTAAAACAACCCTTCTAGATACCCTTCGTAACTCTCGTGTTGCGACAGGTGAAGCAGGTGGTATCACGCAACATATCGGGGCCTACCAAATCGTGGAAAATGGCAAGAAGATTACCTTCCTTGATACACCAGGACACGCGGCCTTTACATCGATGCGTGCTCGTGGGGCTTCTGTTACCGATATCACCATCTTGGTCGTAGCGGCAGACGACGGTGTTATGCCTCAGACTATCGAAGCCATCAATCACTCAAAAGCAGCCAACGTTCCAATCATCGTAGCCATTAACAAGATTGATAAACCAGGTGCCAACCCAGAACGCGTTATCGGTGAATTGGCAGAGCATGGTGTCATGTCAACAGCTTGGGGTGGAGATTCTGAGTTTGTCGAAATCTCAGCTAAGTTCAACCAAAATATCGATGAACTCTTGGAAACGGTTCTTCTTGTGGCTGAAATCCAAGAACTCAAGGCAGACCCAACAGTGCGTGCGATCGGTACGGTTATCGAAGCTCGTTTGGATAAAGGGAAAGGTGCGGTCGCAACCCTTCTTGTGCAACAAGGTACTCTGAATGTGCAAGATCCTATCGTTGTCGGAAATACCTTTGGTCGTGTCCGTGCTATGACTAATGACCTTGGACGTCGTGTCAAGGTGGCAGGTCCATCAACACCAGTTTCTATCACAGGTTTGAACGAAGCACCAATGGCGGGTGACCACTTTGCCGTTTACGAAGATGAAAAATCTGCGCGTGCAGCAGGTGAAGAACGTGCCAAACGTGCCCTTATGAAACAACGTCAAGCTACCCAACGTGTCAGTCTTGAAAACCTCTTTGATACGCTTAAAGCTGGTGAACTTAAGTCTGTTAACGTCATCATCAAAGCCGATGTACAAGGTTCGGTTGAAGCCCTTTCTGCCTCACTTCAAAAGATCGATGTAGAAGGTGTAAAAGTTACTATCGTTCACTCAGCTGTCGGTGCCATCAATGAATCTGACGTGACACTTGCCGAAGCTTCAAATGCCTTCATCGTAGGTTTCAACGTACGCCCTACACCACAAGCTCGTCAGCAAGCAGAAGCAGACGATGTGGAAATCCGTCTCCACAGCATTATCTACAAGGTTATCGAAGAGATGGAAGAAGCCATGAAAGGGATGCTTGATCCAGAATTTGAAGAAAAAGTTATCGGTGAAGCAGTTATCCGTGAAACCTTCAAGGTATCTAAAGTGGGAACCATCGGTGGATTTATGGTTATGAGTGGTAAGGTTACCCGTGATTCTAAAGTCCGTGTCATCCGTGACGGTGTCGTTATCTATGACGGCGAACTCGCAAGCTTGAAACACTACAAAGACGATGTGAAAGAAGTTACAAACGGTCGTGAAGGTGGATTGATGATTGATGGCTACAATGACATCAAGATGGATGATGTGATTGAGGCATATATCATGGAAGAAATCAAGAGATAATAGAGAAACGATAGCTCATTTGACTCGTTGTCAACAGCGCCTTGATGAACTTTAGTTCTATCAAAGGCTTGTTTCCTAGATTCAAATGGCTCTAGTTCCTCTATCTATTAGAAAATAGCTAGGTCTGCTGGCCTAGCTTTTGGTTCAAAGTAGAGAAAGGAATATCATGGCAAATCATTTCCGTACGGATCGTGTGGGCATGGAAATCAAGCGTGAAGTCAATGAGATTTTGCAAAAGAAAGTCCGTGATCCCCGTGTCCAAGGTGTGACCATCACAGATGTTCAGATGCTAGGTGACTTGTCTGTTGCCAAGGTTTACTACACCATTTTGAGTAACCTTGCTTCGGATAACCAAAAAGCTCAAATCGGGCTTGAGAAAGCAACTGGTACCATCAAACGTGAACTTGGTCGCAATTTGAAATTGTACAAAATCCCAGATTTAACCTTCGTCAAAGACGAATCCATCGAATATGGAAACAAGATTGACGAAATGCTACGCAATCTGGATAAGAACTAAGAAAGAGGGGATGACCCTCTTTTTTAGTGTGTGCCAGTCCTCCTTATGGTATAATATAAGCAGTAAAATCATTTTATACTCAATGAAAATCAAAGAGCAAACTAGGAAGCTAGCCGCAGGCTGTACTTGAGTACGGTAAGGCAACGCTGACGTGGTTTGAATTTGATTTTTGAAGAGTATTAGAACATACAATGGAGGTCGTCATGGACAATATCATCGATGTGTCAATTCCCGTTGCAGAAGTGGTGGACAAGCATCCAGAAGTCTTGGAAATCCTAGTGGAGTTAGGTTTTAAACCACTAGCCAATCCCTTGATGCGCAATACCGTCGGTCGCAAGGTATCGCTCAAACAGGGTTCTAAGCTTGAAGGAACTCCTATGGACAAGATTGTCCGCACACTGGAAGCGAATGGCTACGAAGTGATTGGATTAGACTAATGGCAGATGAACGGATTCATATCCTTCGGGATATTTTGTTAGAATTGCACAATGGCGCCTCTCCTGAGTCAGTTCAGGAGCGTTTTGATGCGACCTTTACAGGTGTATCCGCCATCGAGATTTCCCTCATGGAACACGAGCTGATGAACTCAGACTCAGGTGTCACCTTTGAAGATGTCATGGAGCTCTGTGATGTCCATGCTAATCTTTTTAAAAACGCTGTTAAGGGTGTCGAAGTAGAGGATACCGAGCATCCGGGCCACCCAGTTCGCGTCTTTAAGGATGAAAATCTGGCTCTCCGTGCTGCCTTGATTCGCATTCGGAGATTGTTAGATACCTATGAGTCGATGGAAGATGAGGAAATGCTTGCGGAGATGCGAAAAGGCTTGGTCCGTCAACTGGGGCTGTTGGGGCAATTTGACATTCACTACCAGCGTAAGGAAGAGCTCTTCTTTCCTATCATGGAGCGCTATGGACACGATTCACCTCCCAAAGTTATGTGGGGAGTGGATGACCAGATCAGAGAACTCTTTCAAACAGCTCTAGCGACAGCCAAGTCACTGCCAGAAGTGTCGATTAGCAGTGTAAAAGAAGATTTTGAAGCTTTTGCGACAGAGTTTGAAAGTATGATTTTCAAGGAAGAGTCCATCCTTCTCATGATTCTTCTTGAGTCCTTCACTCAGGATGACTGGATTCAGATTGCGGAGGAGAGCGATGCCTACGGCTATGCCATCATCCGTCCGTCTGAGAAATGGGTGCCTGAGCGCCAGAGTTTTGTTGAGGAAAAGAGTGAAGTGGAGTCCGTGCAACTAGATACGGCTGAAGGCCAAGTTCAGCAAGTTATCGATACGCCAGAAGGCCAGTTCACCATTACCTTTACCCCTAAGGAAAAGGAAGCAGTGCTGGACCGCCATAGTCAACAGGCTTTTGGGAATGGCTATCTCTCTGTCGAGCAGGCCAACCTCATCCTCAATCACCTCCCTATGGAGATCACCTTTGTCAATAAAGACGATATTTTCCAATATTACAATGACAATACGCCAGCCGATGAGATGATTTTCAAACGGACACCGTCCCAAGTTGGGCGCAATGTCGAGTTATGCCATCCTCCAAAATATTTGGAGAAAGTCAAAGCTATCATGCAAGGTCTTCGTGAAGGGGTCAAGGATAAGTATGAAATGTGGTTCAAGTCTGAGTCGCGAGGCAAGTTTGTCCACATCACCTATGCTGCGGTATACGATGAGAACGGAGAATTCCAAGGCGTGCTAGAGTACGTTCAGGATATCCAGCCCTACCGAGAGATTGATACGGACTACTTCCGTGGATTAGAATAAGGAGTACTAATGAGTTACGAACAAGAATTTATGAAGGAATTTGAGGCCTGGGTTAATACCCAGATCATGATCAACGACATGGCGCACAAGGAAAGTCAAAAAGTCTACGAAGAAGACCAAGACGAGCGTGCCAAAGATGCCATGATTCGCTACGAAAGTCGCTTGGATGCCTATCAATTTTTGCTAGGTAAGTTTGAAAACTTCAAGGCAGGAAAGGGATTCCATGATTTACCAGAAGGTTTGTTTAGTGAGAGAAACTACTAAAATAGTGATACTTTCTTGATTTTTTCTCAAAATCTTGATAGAATATTTTTATTAAATCCTTGTCAGAGTAGGGATTTTTTATTGAAAGGATTTTATCATGTCAAAGAAACTCCAACGTAAAAAACAATTGCGAAATAGCCTTCGTCGTTCAGGTGCATTTTCAACTACAGTGACCAAAGTTGTAGAAGAGACCAAAAAAGTCGTGAAACATGCGGAAAAATCTGCCAGCCAAGCAGGAAAAGTTGTCTCTAAAAAAGTGGAACAAGCAGTAGAAGCGACTAAAGAGCAGGCTCAAAAAGTCACTAGTTCTGTAGAAGATTTCGCAGCTAAATTGGGCGGACTTCCTCTTGATCGCGCTAAGACCTTCTATGATGAAGGTATCAAGTCTGCTGCTGATTTTAAAAACTGGACTGAAAAAGAACTCCTTGCCTTGAAAGGAATCGGCCCAGCCACAATCAAGAAATTAAAAGAACACGGAATCAGTTTCAAGTAATCTTTCTTGTCCCTTGCATTTCCAAGAAAAACTTGCTACAATAAAGCCATCAGAGGTGTTTTGAATCCCACATTTTACAGAAAGTGGCGGTGCTGAGAAGTCCACAAATGTGTCAAAACTGGTTGCTGATGGATGAAAAATTGAAATAAACAAAGATGCGGGCTTGGCCCGAAATTGGGTGGTACCGCGGATAAACACATTCGTCCCTGTCATGTAGATGGCAGGGGCATTTTTTTATGGGAAGCGAGGAAGAAGGATGACAAGAACTGAATTGCCAGAACAAATCGAAACGGAGCGACTTGTCTTACGAGTCCGTACAGTAGCTGATGCCGAGGATATCCATGCCTACGCTAGTCTGCCAGAAGTCGCCTACCCAGCAGCATTTCACCCCGTCAAGACCTTGGAAGATGAGATTTATTATCTGGAGCACATCCTTCCAGAGCGCAATCAAAAGGAAAATCTCCCAGCGGGCTACGGGATTGTCGTTAAAGGAACCGATAAGGTCATTGGTTCTGTTGACTTCAATCATCGCCACGAAGATGATGTGCTTGAACTCGGCTACACCTTGCACCCAGACTATTGGGGACGAGGTTATGTTCCTGAAGCAGCGCGTCCCTTGATTGAGCTAGGTTTTAAGAATTTGGGGCTTCACAAGATTGAACTGACTTGTTTTGACTACAATCTCCAAAGTCAACGAGTTGCAAAGAAACTTGACTTCACCCTTGAAGCTCGTATCCGAGACAGAAAGGATGTTCAAGGCAATCGCTGTGATAGTCTCATATATGGATTGCTGAAGAGTGAGTGGGAGGTTAAGAATTGAAAAAATTTTTTAAAGAGTTATTTAAGAATATTTTTGGATGGCATATATTATCATTTGCTGGGATATTGTTTATAGCTTACTTAATTCAGGATTCTAGTTATTTTATTATAAGATATCTATTGCTATTGATTATAGTAATATTATCTATTTCATACTTTGCTTTATCAAATTATTATAAGCTAGATAGAAAAAATGATAAAAATAAACCTGCATTAGCTATAAGGAGTATTGTCTCTACATTCTTATGGATTGTAATACTCGCTTGGATACAAATATTACTTTCATCTTTTAATATAAGCTTAGATAAACAGATTAAGGAGATTTACTTTCTTCTGTTAGCATACTCATTAATTTTTTCACTCTTAGCAATAATGATTGGGATAAAATTACGAACTCTTCTGGTTCTTATGATAGTTTTTCTTCCAATCTTATTATTACTGGGAGCATTTGATATAAAATGGTGGGCTCTAGTCACTGGTTTCATAACATTGTGGAATTTTATTAATTCAGAGGACTTTCTCACCTATTTAAGGGGTGGAAAAAAATTAGAAAATATTCCAAAAGAGTTAAAATATAAGTGGTCAATTAATAAATTTGTTATTTATATTTTTACATTTTTATTTTACTTTTCACTTATAATATCGTCATTCTTTGAAAAGAAAAGTCCATGTTCTTTTGAAGAGTATTTAAGCAACGGGGCAACAAGAGTATATTCAATGTTATTTCTTGTAGTATCAATGATAATATTATTCAGTATACTCTTTGGCTATTATTATCTATTGAATCAGAAAAAAGAAGAAGGACGGGTAGCCAAATTTTTATTAAACACAGGTAAAAAAATAGGTTTAGACAAGTTTAACAGTACTATACAATTATATGTAAAAGCAAAAAAAGGAGAACTAAAATGAAACAACTTTCACCTAAATACAATCCAGCCGAGGTTGAGGCTGGTCGTTATCAAAAATGGCTTGATGCCGATGTTTTCAAGCCTTCAGGCGATCAAAAGGCTAAGCCCTATTCAATCGTGATTCCACCACCAAACGTAACTGGGAAACTTCACCTTGGTCACGCTTGGGATACAACCTTGCAGGATATCATCATCCGTCAGAAGCGCACGCAAGGTTTTGATACCCTTTGGCTTCCTGGGATGGACCATGCGGGGATTGCCACTCAGGCTAAGGTTGAGGAGCGCTTGCGTGGTGAAGGCATTTCCCGTTATGACCTGGGTCGTGAAAAATTCCTCGATAAAGTCTGGGAATGGAAAGACGAATATGCAACGACCATCAAGGAACAATGGGGCAAGATGGGACTCTCTGTAGACTACTCTCGCGAGCGTTTCACTCTTGATGAAGGTCTGTCAAAAGCCGTTCGTAAGGTATTCGTGGACCTTTACAAGAAAGGTTGGATCTACCGTGGTGAGTTTATCATCAACTGGGATCCAGCAGCTCGCACAGCCCTTTCTGATATCGAGGTGATTCATAAGGACGTTGAAGGTGCCTTCTACCACATGAATTACATGCTGGAAGACGGTTCACGCGCCCTTGAAGTAGCGACCACTCGTCCTGAGACCATGTTTGGGGACGTAGCCGTTGCGATTAATCCAGAGGACCCACGCTATAAGGACTTGATTGGTAAAAATGTCATCCTTCCAATCGCTAATAAACTCATCCCAATCGTTGGAGACGAGCACGCAGATCCTGAGTTTGGTACAGGTGTCGTGAAAATCACACCTGCCCATGATCCAAACGACTTCTTGGTTGGTCAACGCCATAACTTGCCACAAGTCAACGTCATGAACGACGACGGAACCATGAATGACTTGGCCTTTGAATTTGCAGGTATGGACCGTTTTGAAGCTCGTAAGGCAGTTGTGGCTAAGTTGGAAGAGATCGGTGCCCTTGTTAAAATCGAAAAACGTGTCCACAGTGTTGGTCACTCAGAACGTACAGGTGTTGTGGTGGAGCCACGCTTGTCTACGCAATGGTTCGTCAAGATGGATCAATTGGCGAAAAATGCCATTGCCAACCAAGACACAGAGGACAAAGTTGAATTCTACCCACCTCGATTCAACGATACTTTCCTCCAATGGATGGAAAATGTCCACGACTGGGTAATCTCACGTCAGCTCTGGTGGGGTCACCAAATCCCTGCCTGGTACAATGCCGAGGGTGAAATGTACGTTGGCGAAGAAGCTCCGGAAGGGGACGGTTGGACTCAGGACGAAGATGTCTTGGATACTTGGTTCAGTTCTGCCCTTTGGCCATTCTCAACCATGGGCTGGCCTGATGTTGACTCAGAAGACTTCAAACGCTACTTCCCAACCTCAACCCTCGTAACAGGTTACGATATTATCTTCTTCTGGGTGTCTCGTATGATTTTCCAATCCTTGGAATTCACTGGCCGTCAGCCATTCCAAAACGTTCTTATCCACGGTCTCATTCGTGACGAGCAAGGACGTAAGATGTCTAAATCTCTCGGTAACGGGATTGACCCGATGGACGTCATTGAGAAATACGGTGCCGATGCCCTTCGTTGGTTCCTCTCAAATGGTTCTGCACCAGGACAAGACGTGCGCTTCTCCTACGAGAAAATGGATGCTTCATGGAACTTCATTAACAAGATCTGGAACATCTCTCGTTACATCCTCATGAACAATGAAGGCTTGACTCTTGAGCAGGCAACTGCCAATGTCGAAAAAGTTGTCAACAAGGAAGCTGGAAATGTCACAGATCGCTGGATTCTCCATAACCTTAATGAAACTATCGGCAAGGTCACTGAAAACTTTGACAAGTTTGAGTTTGGTGTAGCTGGCCACATCCTCTACAACTTTATCTGGGATGAGTTTGCGGACTGGTACGTTGAATTGACCAAGGAAGTTCTTTATAGCGACAACGAAGAAGAGAAAGTCATCACACGTTCTGTTCTCCTTTACACTTTGGACAAGATCCTTCGTCTCCTTCACCCAATCATGCCATTCGTGACAGAGGAAATCTTTGGACAAATCTCAGAAGGCTCTATCGTTACAGCAGCATATCCAACTGTCAACTCAGCCTTTGAAGACCTTGCAGCTCATACTGGTGTCGAAAGTCTCAAGGACTTGATTCGTGCCGTTCGTAATGCGCGTGCCGAAGTAAACGTAGCACCAAGCAAGCCAATCACCATCCTTGTTAAGACTAGCGATAGTGACTTGGAAACCTTCTTTAACAGCAATGTCAACTACATCAAGCGTTTCACCAATCCTGAGCACTTGGAAATCGCCTCAAACATCCCTGCACCTGAACTCGCTATGTCAAGCGTCATCACAGGAGCAGAAATCTACTTGCCACTGGCAGACCTCCTCAATGTCGAAGAGGAACTGGCTCGTCTCGACAAAGAACTGGCTAAATGGCAAAAAGAACTGGATATGGTCGGTAAGAAACTCTCTAACGAACGCTTCGTAGCCAATGCCAAACCAGAAGTCGTCCAAAAAGAACGCGACAAACAAGCCGACTACCAAGCTAAGTACGACGCGACCGTAGCACGTATCGATGAGATGAAGAAGTTGGTTAAATAAACATAGAAACACGGTGGAATGCCGTGTTTTTTTTGGTATAATGAATACAAACAATAAATAACGTAAGATGATAACAGGTAAAATTGTGAAAAGTAATAAGAAAATAAAGAGATTAACTGTGATTGACTTTTTCTGCGGAGCAGGTGGTTTTTCGGAAGGATTTCGTAGAGCAGGCTATGATGTCATTATGGGTATTGATGTTTGGCAACCAGCAATCACGACTCATAATTTTAACCATGGGTTAAACGATAAAGTTAAGAGCGTGCTTGATTTTGAAGATATTGATGAAATCAATAAGTTGCCAGACTCGGATATTATCATTGGTAGTCCCCCATGTCAATTATTTTCTCTTTCTAATCAAGGCGGGAATGCTAACAAAGATTTTGGTATCCATATGATTAATACTTTTTTTAAGGTAATTGCTGTAAAGAAATTTCAAAAGAATTCTAAACTAAAAGCATGGTTAATGGAAAATGTTCCAAATTCTCAAAACTATGTTCAAGAGGAGTATACTTTTGAAGAATTGGATTTAGTTGATTGGGCTATTTCACAAGGACTTAATCCAAAATCTGTTGCCATAAAATCCAAATATAATGGTGGAGTTTTACAAGCAGATGATTATGGTACTGCACAGACAAGGCGAAGGTTCGTCAGTGGGGAAATAACTAAGACTGGCGAATTTCCGTTTCCTGATAGGGTTCCTAAGGAGAAAGTTACTTTAAATAAATTATTTAGAAATTTTCCAAATCCTTTAAATCAGGCGCCTGTGAAATTTGTAACAGATCCGAATTATCCAAATGAGTCTGTTAAGTTTGAGAATTTTAAAGATCATTTTTATGACACAGGCGTCTATCAAGTACAGTGGCAAAAAGCTAGGGATTTAAAACAAAGACATCCTTATATGGGTAAGATGTCATTTCCAGAAAATATGGATAAGCCAAGCCGGACAATTATGGCTACACAGTCAGCTAGTACTAGGGAGGCTATCCTATATAAATCGGATTGTAATAGAAAAGGTGATGGCGAGTATCGATTGCCAACTATCAGAGAAGCAGCTTGTATTATGGGATATCCTCTAGATTATCAATTCTTCGGTGATGAGTCTACAAAGTGGAGACAAATCGGAAATGCTGTTTGCGTTCAATTATCTTTTGCTTTAGCTGTGAAAATTTTAGAACTAATAAATTCACCACTATTACCTGCTAAGATTATAGATAAAGATCTAAGTCAATTTAAATATTTGGATAATAAAAGAATTAAAGATTTCAATAATCCTCCTACGCGAAGTGAAAAAGCATTGTTTAGACAATTTCCTATTAAATCAGGAAATATGACTGTTGATTTAACTAATAAAGTTAATGGAGAAAGTGGAAATTGGGGTGTTGTTGCACATGCGGGTACAGGGAAAGGCTTCAAAAGTATAATTATCTCCCGTTCTAATCAAATGGAAGCTAAAAAACTTCTTTGTAAATTAAAACCTGATTTAATTGAGGAATTGAAAAATAACGAAATTCTTAGGAAATACTCGATAAAACAATTAAATTTAGAAAATAAAAAGTATGGTTTCTTTTCAGATGATGTTTCACATCCATATTATATCATCAATTATATTGGCAAATTAATATACAACCATATAGATAATAACGACATTGAGGTTGATGTTTCTGGAACAGAGTTCACTCGACTTAAGGATAAGATTCCATTGAGCCAGTTGATGTCTATCTACCTAGTCCCGATAATAATTTACGGAAAATAAATGAATGGAGAATGAAAATGAATTATGATTTAAATGAATTGATAAAAAATGGAGATATTGAAAAAACAACTTTAACAAAACGATTGACTATTGGGGGAGAAACAAAAGACTATCCAGTATATAAATTTCCGTTAGAATGTTTATATTATAATGATCAAAATGGTCGTATTAATACGGTTTACCATCAGTACATATCAAATCATGGTAAATTAACACCAGAAATTGGAGATTCGAAATATAATGAAATATTTGAAAAATTTATTTTTGAGTCTAAAAAGCAAGCTTTGAAAGATACAAAAAAATCTATAGAAGAGAGAGGACAGCAAGAACCGGGGGTTATTCTTGCTGACGGAAGAGTGATTGATGGGAATAGAAGATTTACAGCTCTTCGTAAGATTCAAAAAGGAAGCAACATTAGACGGTATTTTGAAGCAGCGATACTTTCTTTTGATATTCATAATAAAATTGATGAGAAGAAAATAAAAGAATTAGAATTAGATTTACAGCTTGCAAGAGAAGAGAGAGTTAGCTATGATCCAATTGATCGAATTTTTGATGTATATAATACTATTGAAGTTCAGAAATTAATGACCCCCGAAGAATATAAGCAAGCTAGTGGTGCTGGAAATACGAGAGGGATTAATCGAGATTTAAGACTTGCTAAGTTAATTAAAGATTTTCTTAAGATTGTTTCACCAGGCGGAAAACCGGAAGATAAATTTTATATAGCAAGAGAATTGAATTTGGATGGTCCTATAGAATCAATTGAACCGCAATTATCCAAATTGGAACGAAAGAAAGACAAAAAACAAAAAGCAATTAAAATGAATGTCCTTACAATTCTAGCTGTACAAATTGCTAAGTCAGAAATTGGAGATAGAGACATTACAAGAAAAATTCGAGATGTTAAAGATAATATTTTAAATAATCCTGAAATAAAAAAATATTTCACTGAAGCTACTGATGAACATGTGGACAGAATTATTGAGTTCTTTGAAACTAATCCAATAAAACAAGCAAGCGATTTAAAAGATAATTTTAATAAAAATCCTGAAATTGCAGAAGTGGCGAGTAGCTTATTACAAACAACGAATAGACTATCAAATAAAGGAGAGGCTGCAGCAGACCGTAGACAATCTTTAGTAAAGCTACAGGAAATTTTTGATATTTTAGAAGCTATGACCCATGATGATTTAAAAGCACTTCATGAGAATGAATATTTTGAAGCTAAAAAAATTCTTCAAGAAATTCGAGATTTAACGTATAAGCTATCTAGATAGATTTAGGGGGGATTATGGTATTTTCTCAAGTTTTAAGAAGTAAAATTCAACCAACTTATCAGAGTAAAAATTTGGTTCAAGAATTTTATGAACCAATATTGTCTGAAGCAAATATATATAGAAGGGTATCTGCTTATTTTTCTAGTGAAGGTTTAGCTTTGTATTCAAAAGGATTGGATAAGTTGTTCGATAACAATGGCTTTGCACAATTTATTATTTCAACAGATATTTCTGAAGAAGATTTTTTTAAAATACAAGAAGGTTATGAACTCAAAAAAACTTTAGAGCAATTAACTAGACAGCTAAAACAATCGGTATTAAATAATAAAACCAAAGAATCGTTAGGGAATTTAGCTTTTATGATTGCAAATGGTAATGCGGAGGTAAAATTCGCGATTATTCCATCTGGAAAAGGGATATTTCATGATAAATTTGGATTAATTAGTTCGGATAAGGATATTATTTTCTTTAATGGTTCTGTTAATGAAACCAAAAATGGACTGGAATTAAATTATGAAAGCATATCTGTAGATGTTTCTTGGGACACAAGTATCAATGTACAGTCTAGAATACAGACGAATGAGAAACGATTTGAACGACTGTGGAATAACGAAGAGCCTAATATTCTCACTGTAGATGCTACAGAAGTAGTCTATTCTGAGTTAAAGAAATATCAGATTCATTCTTCAATTAATCTTGAGGATACAAAAGATTCGGTCTTTGAGGGTGTCTATTTTTGTATGAAAGATGAAACAACGGTTTTTCGTCAAGATAGTTCTTTTAATAGAATCACTAGTATCGATAGGTATCTAAACCTGGAATCGGATTTATCAGAAGAATATTTTGAAGAGGATAACTCAACTATTAAGAATGAATTTTCTTACAAGGATATTGAGTATGTTATTGAAGTTACGAAGAAAAGATGTGAGAGAAGGGGTATATTAGTCAAGATATCGGATGATGTTCGGGAATATCTAAATTCAAATCGGTATTCTATTGAACAATATAAGAAATTAGGTATTTATTTAAAGTCTCCTGAACAATACGCAATTCACGGAGAGCAAGAAAAGTTTGAAGAGTTTGTTTCTGTAGTTGGTTCAGAGGTTATTCGACCATTTAAAAAGTTGCAACTTGAGGCGGCTTTCTATGAATACAGGATGGCTAGAGCTGCGAACTTTTCCGTGCCAGGTTCTGGTAAGACTGCGATGATTTTAGCTGTTTTTGCATTTTTGAATTCCTCGAAAGTTGAAAGTGAGCATGTGGATAATCTATTGGTTATTTGTCCTATTAATGCTTTCAACAGTTGGAAAGAAGAATTTAAACAAGTATTTGGAAATAAGAAACAGTTAGAAGTAATTGATTGTCAAAGTTCTAAAGATTTTGCTTTCGATTTATCTTTGAACTGGAAAATATCGAATCTTGTATTAGTGAATTATGAATCGTTGACAAAATACAAAGACAAGTTACAGGAATTGTTGTCAATTAAGACAATGATTGTCTTTGATGAAGTTCATAGAATAAAAAATCCTTTTGGCATTCGTGCTCAGGCTGCTTTGGAACTAGTTAAAAATTTGCGATTTAAATTTGTTTTAACAGGAACTCCAATACCTAATTCATATCAAGATATTTATAATTTTCTTCACTTATTGTATGCAAATGAATACAATGCATTTTTTAGATGGAATTTAGATGAATTAAAAAATCCTAGTGTTAGGAAAATTGATGAAATAAACAAAGCTTTGATGCCCTTCTTCTGGCGCTTAAATAAGAACGATTTGGGGGTGCCTAAACCGGAACCAGATATATTTTTTGTTGTGGAACCTAGCGAGGAACAGAAACAATTAGCACAGTCCATATACTATAACGAATCGTCGAGTTTAGCCAGATTAATTCGATTGATACAAGCGTCCACAAATCCTGAATTACTTAACAAAAGGATTGAATATAAAGATATGTGGTTTGCAGACGATAATGATAAAAATGACACAATAGAAATTTCGGAAGATTTGTTTTATAGTAGATTAGAAACACCCTCTATTTCAGCTATAAAAGAGGCAAAAGGATATGATGAGTATGATTTTTCAAGTATGATTTCTCCTAAATTTGAAAAAGGTATTCAAAAAATTCAAGAGCTGGTATCTGAAGGGAAAAAAGTTATAGTCTGGGCAATTTTTGTTAATACAATGAAAAAAATCAAAAATAGACTTAACCAAATTGGGATTCAAGCTAATTTAATTTATGGAGGTACAGAAGTTTCTGATAGACAAAAATTAATTAATGATTTTCGCTTTGGTGATACTATGGTAATGATTTCTAATCCTCAAACATTAGGTGAGTCAGTATCGCTTCATAGAGAAGTACATGATGCCCTGTATTTTGAGTATAATTTTAATTTAACTTTCATGCTTCAATCTCGAGATAGAATTCACAGACTAGGTCTAGAGGATAATCAATATACCAGATATTATTATTTGCAAACAAAATCTGAACCAGCTGATAGTGGTAATGCAGGCTATGTTGATGAGAAAATATATAGAAAATTGAAGAAGAAAGAAGAAACTATGTATAATGCTATTGATAATGGCGATTTAAAAATAGAATTTTCTCAAAATGAGATAGATGAAGCAATTAGCATTATTGATGAGGAACGGAAGCGTATTATAAAAAATACTGAGTTAAAATGAAATCAGTTTACTTTCAACTAAATACCGCTATTTTAAAGGTTTGTATCTTAAATTTACCATATGATAAAATCAATTGATTTTTACTTAATAAATCATAGACAAATCTATTTTAACCTTTGACTATTCCGCAAAATTATCGTACAATAAAGAGTACATGATAAAATGAGGTCAGAGTCTATCTGCTCTGGCGATAGTAGTGAAAATGAGGAGAAACGCTTTGGAATTAGAAGTATTTGCTGGGCAAGAAAAAAGTGAACTATCTATGATTGAGGTAGCGCGTGCTATCTTGGAACTTCGTGGTCGCGACCATGAGATGCATTTTAGCGATCTTGTAAACGAAATTCAAAACTACCTTGGAACATCAAACAGCGATATCCGTGAAGCCTTGCCTTTGTTCTACACAGAGTTGAACTTTGACGGTAGCTTCATCTCACTTGGAGACAACAAATGGGGTCTTCGTTCATGGTATGGTGTGGACGAAATCGACGAAGAAATCATCGCTCTTGAAGAAAGTGACGACGATGAAGTAGTACCAAAAGCTAAGAAGCAGCGTGTCAATGCCTTCATGGATGGCGATTCAGATGCCATTGACTACAATGCGGATGATCCAGAAGACGAAGATGCATACGAAGCAGATCCAGCTCTTTCATATGATGATGAAAATCCAGATGATGAGAAAAATGAAGTGGAAGCTTACGATGCAGAAATCAACGAAATCGCCCCTGATGACTTGGGTGAAGACGTGGATCTCAACGAAGAAGACGACGAGTTTTCAGATGATGACGCTGAAACGAGTGACGAAGTATAAGAAGCCTCACAGAGGAGATCAGTTTGATCTTCTCTTTTTATTTGTCGGGAGAGAGTTGATGATTTCCTTGAAATCAGGTGCTAGAAGGTGTAAAATGAAAGTAGAAAGTTGAGCCTTTTTTAAAGGAGGTGCCTGCCGATGGAGTTTCGTTTAGATAAAAGTTTGTATGACTTGGGGATTAAGAATGTCGTGATTGGTATTGCTAAAAACGTTGATCCTCACGCTGATTTGCCTCTTGCTTTTTTGAAAAAGAAAGAGGAGAGGGAGAAGTGGGCGCTAGAGTGTGATGTAAAAGAAGTTCAAGAGTCTCCTGTTGTCCAAGGTTATAGGCAGTTGCTCCAGCGAGTCGGGCGTAGCGTCAAGAAAAATCTACCGACAGTGGCCGCTCTCATTCGCAATATCCAGCATCGTGGCTCCCTCCCTTGCATCAATAGTATCATCGATATCTACAATGTAGAGGCGCTTTCTTCTTTGCTGGCGATTGGTGGGCATGATTTGGATAAGATTGGAGGGCAGATAGAGTTTTCTGTTAGCCAAAGGGAGGACATTTTCCTACCTATCTTGTCAACGGAGAAGCACGTTGCACAGACGGACTATGTCTATCGTGATGAAAAAGGAGTTCTAGCTTGGCTGGATGTCCGCGATAGTGAACACTACAAATTTGATGAAGATACAAAAAATGCTATTTTCATCATTCAAGGTAATGAAAATACCTCGGTAGAAATGCGTTTAGAAGCGTTAGAAGAAATTGAAAAGGATTTGACTGCTTGCATGCCTGATTTGCAGTTTGAAAAGAAAATCATTTCACTTGAAGGAGACCGCACGGTGGTTCAGGACATTTACTGAGTTTTATAGTACCCACTTTATGGTATGTAAACAAAGGAGGAAGGTGCCATGAAGTCCAATGTTTGGATCAAGGACAAGTGGTACTATCTGGATTCCTCAGGTAAGATGCTTCACAATACCTACATACCTGATGGCTATTATGTCAGCAACTCAGGCGCTTGGCAATAAGGATAAGATGTCCTCTTTCCTCATTGAGGGAAGGGGATTTTTACTTGCCCTAATCCATGTTTCCTCATTTGTCCTAAAGCCCTTTTTGTGTTACAATGAAAGGTATGAAAGCTAAGAAATTATGGATGACTGGCTTGACTGTGGCTGGTCTAAGTGCCCTTGCTTTGGGGGCCAAAAAAGCAGCAGATAATCACAAATTCATGAAGACTCAAGAGGAGTTAACTGCTATCGTGCGGGAGCTTTTCTCAGATATGGGAGAGATTGCGACTCTCTATGTTCAAGTCTACGAAAGTAGCCTAGAGCGACTCGTCGGAGGGGTCATTTTCGAGGATGGCCGTCACTATACCTTTGTCTATGAAAATGAAGATCTGGTCTATGAGGAGGAAGTCTTATGATACAACCAGCAAGTTTAGAAGAATTAGCATCTTTAGTGGAAAAAGATGGCAAGAAGGTCTTTCTTTTTGTGGCGGACTGGTGTGGAGATTGTCGTTATATCTATCCTGCCTTGCCAGAGATTGAGGAGACCAATCCAGAGTTCACCTTTATTCGAGTGGACCGAGACCGGTATATGGATCTGGCTAAACTCTGGGATGTTTACGGAATTCCTAGCCTTGTTGTGCTAGAAAAGGACAAGGAAATCGGTCGTTTTGTCAATCGCAACCGTAAAAGCAAGGAAGAAATTAACGACTTTTTAGCAGGACTGAAATAGGAGAAAAAGGAAACAATGATTTTTACATATAACAAAGAACATGTTGGCGATGTCCTTATGGTCATCGTGAAAAATAGTGGCGATGCCAAGTTGGACGTGGAGCGCAAAGGCAAAGTAGCCCGTGTTTTCCTCAAAGAGAATGGAGAAACAGTAGCTTGGAATATTTTCGAAGTTTCAAGTTTGTTTGAAATTGCTGAGCGCGGTCAAGTCTTTTTAACAGATGAGCAAGTCGCACGTTTGAACCAAGAGTTGCAGGCGGAAGGATTTACAGAAGAAATTGTCAATGACAAGGAACCTAAGTTCGTCGTCGGTGAAATTGTCGAGATGGTAGCACACCCAGATAGTGACCACCTCAATATCTGCCAAGTTGCAGTCGCAAGTGACAAGACAGTGCAAATCGTTGCAGGAGCACCTAATGCACGTGTTGGGTTGAAAACCATTGTGGCTCTTCCTGGAGCGATGATGCCAAAAGGAAATCTCATTTTTCCAGGCGAGCTTCGCGGTGAAAAGAGTTTTGGAATGATGTGTAGCCCTCGTGAATTGCATTTGCCAAATGCTCCGCAAAAACGTGGGGTTATTGAATTATCAGATGACCAAGTTATCGGAACTCCATTTGATCCAGCTAAACACTGGACTGCCTAGGAAGTTGTCAGTATCTGATACACCAGATAGAAGGAGATAAGATGGCAAAAAATGTTGTGATTACAGGAGCGACCTCAGGAATCGGTGAAGCGATCGCGCGTGCTTATCTGGAACAGGGGGAGAATGTCGTTCTTACTGGACGACGGACAGACAGACTAGAAGCCCTCAAATCGGAGTTTGCAGAAATTTTTCCAAACCAAACAGTTTGGACTTTTCCGCTGGATGTGACGGATATGACCATGGTAAAGACTGTTTGTTCCGATATTCTAGAAACGATAGGTCAGATTGATATCTTGGTCAATAACGCCGGGCTGGCTCTAGGCTTGGCACCCTATCAGGACTATGAAGAGCTGGATATGTTGACCATGCTAGATACCAATGTCAAGGGTTTGATGGCAGTCACTCGCTCTTTCTTGCCTTCCATGGTTGCAGCCAATCAAGGCCATATCATCAATATGGGGTCAACTGCAGGAATCTACGCCTATGCTGGTGCCGCTGTTTATTCAGCCACCAAGGCGGCAGTCAAGACTTTTTCAGATGGTCTGCGAATTGATACCATCGCAACGGATATCAAGGTGACCACCATTCAACCGGGAATCGTTGAAACAGATTTTTCTACAGTACGTTTTCATGGTGATAAAGAGCGGGCTGCATCCGTTTACCAAGGAATCGAAGCCTTGCAAGCTCAGGATATTGCAGACACAGTAGTCTATGTGACCAGTCAACCTCGTCGTGTTCAGATTACAGATATGACCATTATGGCCAATCAACAGGCGACAGGTTTCATGGTTCATAAAAACTAAAAAATTTTCTCGAAAAGTTACAAATTTCTGTAACTTTTTTTGATTTCCTGCGAATAGATAAGTAGGAGGATGAAAAATGTATAATAAAGTTATCATGATTGGGCGCTTGACGTCTACACCAGAATTGCACAAAACCAACAATGACAAGTCAGTAGCGCGCGCAACGATTGCTGTAAACCGTCGTTATAAAGACCAAAATGGGGAACGTGAAGCTGACTTTGTCAATATGGTCCTATGGGGCAGATTAGCAGAAACCTTGGCAAGCTACGCAACCAAAGGAAGTCTTATTTCTGTGGATGGAGAACTTCGTACCCGTCGTTTTGAGAAAAATGGACAGATGAACTACGTGACCGAAGTTCTCGTGACAGGATTCCAACTCTTGGAAAGCCGCGCCCAACGTGCCATGCGTGAAAATAAGGCAGGTCAAGACTTGGCGGATTTGGTCTTGGAAGAGGAAGAATTGCCATTTTAATACTCTTCGAAAATCTCTTCAAACTACGTCAGCTTCACCTTGTCATAGGTATAGGTAACTGACTTCGTCGGTCTTATCTACAACCTCAAAACTGTGTTTTTAGCAGCCTGCGGCTAGCTTTCTAGTTTGCACTTTGATTTTCATTGAGTATAAACATTGAAAAGTCTGAGTTGATCTCAGGCTTTTTTATGTTGAGAAAGTCAGACTTTTTTCTTGACTATTTCTGACCAAGTGATACAATAGAACTATAAATTAGCACTCGAGTATAAAGAGTGCTAATAATATCTATCTCATTATGGAGGAAAGCAAATGTTGAAACCATTGGGAGACCGTGTGGTCTTGAAAATCGAAGAAAAAGAACAAACTGTTGGAGGTTTTGTTCTCGCAGGCTCAGCCCAAGAAAAAACCAAAACAGCCCGAGTTGTAGCTACAGGACAAGGTGTTCGCACCTTGAACGGTGATCTGGTTGCTCCAAGTGTTAAGATGGGTGATCTTGTCTTGGTAGAGGCTCATGCAGGTATTGATGTCAAAGATGGAGATAAAAAGTATATCATTGTAGGCGAAGCTAACATCTTGGCAATTGTGGAAGAATAATAGAAGGAGAAAGTAAGTATGTCAAAAGAAATTAAATTTTCATCTGATGCTCGTTCAGCTATGGTTCGTGGTGTTGATATCCTTGCAGACACTGTTAAAGTAACCTTGGGACCAAAAGGTCGTAATGTCGTGTTGGAAAAATCATTTGGTTCGCCCCTCATCACCAATGACGGTGTGACCATTGCCAAAGAAATTGAACTAGAAGACCATTTTGAAAATATGGGTGCTAAATTGGTATCAGAAGTGGCTTCAAAGACCAACGATATCGCAGGTGACGGAACGACAACTGCAACTGTATTGACCCAAGCTATCGTCCGCGAAGGAATCAAGAACGTCACAGCAGGTGCCAATCCAATCGGTATTCGTCGGGGAATTGAAGCAGCGGTTGCCGCAGCTGTAGAAGCCTTGAAAAACAATGCCATCCCTGTTGCCAATAAGGAAGCCATCGCTCAGGTTGCTGCTGTATCTTCTCGTTCTGAAAAAGTCGGCGAATACATCTCTGAAGCCATGGAAAAAGTTGGCAAGGACGGAGTCATCACCATTGAAGAGTCACGTGGTATGGAAACAGAACTTGAAGTTGTAGAAGGAATGCAGTTTGACCGCGGTTACCTATCACAGTACATGGTAACAGATAGCGAAAAGATGGTGGCTGACCTTGAAAATCCATACATCTTGATTACCGATAAGAAGATTTCCAATATCCAAGAAATCTTACCACTTCTAGAAAGCATTCTCCAAAGCAATCGTCCACTCTTGATTATTGCAGACGATGTGGATGGCGAAGCTCTTCCAACCCTTGTCTTGAACAAGATTCGTGGAACATTCAACGTGGTAGCAGTTAAGGCACCTGGCTTTGGTGACCGTCGCAAAGCTATGCTGGAAGATATCGCTATTTTGACAGGTGGAACAGTTATCACAGAGGATCTTGGTCTTGAGTTGAAAGACGCGACAATTGAAGCGCTTGGTCAAGCAGCTAGAGTGACTGTGGACAAAGACAGCACGGTTATCGTAGAAGGTGCTGGCAATCCTGAAGCCATTTCCCACCGTGTTGCTGTTATCAAGTCACAAATCGAAACCACAACTTCAGAATTTGAACGTGAAAAATTGCAAGAACGCTTGGCAAAATTGTCAGGTGGCGTCGCTGTTATCAAGGTCGGAGCTGCAACTGAAACTGAGTTGAAAGAAATGAAACTCCGCATCGAAGATGCCCTCAACGCTACTCGTGCAGCTGTTGAAGAAGGTATCGTTGCAGGTGGTGGAACAGCCCTTGTAAATGTCATTCCCGCAGTAGCTGATTTGGAATTGACAGGGGACGAAGCAACAGGACGAAATATCGTTCTCCGTGCCTTGGAAGAACCTGTTCGTCAAATCGCCCACAATGCAGGATTCGAAGGTTCAATCGTCATCGATCGCTTGAAGAATGCTGAGCTTGGTACAGGCTTCAATGCAGCAACTGGTGAGTGGGTTAATATGATCGAAGAAGGGATCATCGATCCAGTTAAGGTTAGCCGTTCTGCCCTTCAAAATGCAGCATCTGTAGCTAGCTTGATTTTGACTACAGAAGCAGTCGTAGCCAACAAACCAGAACCAGTAACCCCAACTCCAGCCATGGATCCAAGCATGATGGGCGGGATGATGTAAAAGCAACTTATAAGAAACACAAAAGGAGGGAATGTCTATCCCTCCTTTTTATGATATTCACTTCTAAATAGATTTGAGCTCTCCTAACTTATATGATAAAATAAGACTAGAAAAAGGAGAAGAACATGATCGATGTAGAAGAAATTCTGAGCAAGATGAATCCTAATCAGAAGATTAATTATGACCGTGTCATGCAGAAAATGGTTCAGGTTTGGGAAAAAAATGAGGAACGTCCAACTATTCTCATGCATGTTTGCTGTGCTCCTTGTAGTACCTATACCCTAGAATACCTGACCAAATACGCGGATGTGACTATCTATTTTGCTAATTCCAATATCCATCCCAAGGCGGAATACCACAAGCGCGCCTATGTCACCAAGAAATTTGTCAGTGATTTCAATGAGCGAACAGGAAATACGGTTCAGTATCTAGAAGCTCCCTATGAACCAAATGAATACCGAAAATTAGTTAGGGGACTAGAGGAAGAACCAGAAGGTGGCGACCGTTGCAAGGTTTGTTTTGACTACCGTTTGGACAAAACAGCGCAAGTGGCTATGGATTTGGGCTTTGACTACTTTGGTTCAGCCTTGACCATCAGTCCCCATAAGAATTCTCAAACAATCAACAGTATTGGGATCGATGTGCAAAAGATTTATACCACCCACTATCTTCCAAGTGATTTCAAGAAAAATCAAGGCTACAAGCGTTCGGTGGAGATGTGTGAGGAGTATGATATCTATCGTCAATGTTATTGTGGATGCGTCTATGCGGCTCAAGCCCAGAACATTGATCTTGTTCAGGTTAAGAAGGATGCTACGGCTTTCTTGTTGGATAAGAATGTTGAAAAAGACTACTCCCACATCAAGTTTACTGTTACTAAATTAGATATATAGAAATCAATCCAGCTGAAAAGCTGGGTTTTTCAAATAAAAAACCAGGGCTCTCACCCCAGTTTGACAACTTTACCGATTCTTTAGTTCTATGTAGCGTTTGTACCAAATGTTGACATAGGCCTCTGAGAAAGGACCGCGTCCATTGTTAATCCAATCAACAAGGATTTTAACATGCTCTTTCAAAATATAGTCTAAATCATCAGAATACTTCATCTTGCGTTTATGGCGCTCATACTCCTCAACGTCTAAGAGACGCTTTTCACCATCAGTGAAAACCTTGACATCCAAATCATAATCAATGTATTTCAGGGCTTCCTCATCTAGATAGTAGGGGCTGGCCATATTGCAATAGTAGGAAATTCCATTATCACGAATCATGGCAATGATATTAAACCAATATTTTTTGTGAAAGTAAACAATAGCCGGTTCTCGAGTCACCCAACGACGACCGTCACTTTCGGTAACAAGTGTGTGGTCGTTGACGCCAATAATGGCGTTCTCTGTTGTTTTTAGTACCATGGTGTCCCGCCAAGTGCGGTGGAGACTCCCATCATGCTTATAACTTTGAATTGTAATAAAGTCGCCTTCTTTTGGAAGTTTCATAACTAACCAACTTTCTACAATTTATAAGTTTATCGTTTACTATTATATCATAAATTGGTTTATTTTTTTTGAATTTTACACGAAAATGTTAAAGATATTCTCTGAGAGCGCTGGCTATATCCGAAAAATCATAGCCTTTTCTAGCTAAAACTTGGGTCAAACGTTGCTTTAGTTCGTATCCTTCATATTTGCGAGCGTACTTAGCATATTGTTTATCTAACTCTTTAAAAATGAGTTCCTGAGTCGTTTCATGGTCGACTTGACTGTCCAAGTTATCAAATGCACCTTTAGCATCAGAATAGGAGAAGCCTTTGTTCGTCAAGTTTTGAATAATCTTTTCTTGCAAGGCACGAGCAGGAAGTTTTCCAGTGTATTTTTTAAGCAGTTTCTCCGCTACACGTTGAGCGACTTCTGTATAGTCAAAATCCTTTAGAACCTCTTCAATAGTTGATTTAGCAACTCCTTTTTGAGTCAGTTTTTGAGTCAGTAAATAGGGTCCTTTATCTCCAGAAAGTTGATTGGCATTGATGATGGAATAAGTATACTGATGGTCATTAATCCAGTTATCTTCTTTTAGATTAGTGATAACTTGACTAGCGATTGTATCTTCAATATCATACTTGTCCAGATACTCTCGCACTTCCTTTTCTGTACGGGCTTTAAAGGATAGATGGTAGAGAGCAAGATTTTTGCCATAAGAAAACTGGGCAAAGTTCTGAATCTCTGTAAGTTCATCTTTGCTAATGACCTTATCTCGAGACAGCATAAAACGGACAATGGTATCTTCAGTGATATAAGAGGTTTGCTGATGATCTAGCTCCATCAAGTAGAGGCGTTTTTTCTTTTCAAGTTTTGTGATTTTCATAGTTCTATTATACCTTAAAATGTGATAAGATAGGGGTATGAATCTGAAAGTCAAACAAAAAATACCTTTAAAAATCAAGCGGATGGGCATCAATGGTGAAGGAATCGGTTTTTATCAGAAAACCCTTGTTTTTGTGCCTGGTGCCCTCAAGGGAGAAGATATCTATTGTCAGATTACTTCTATTAAACGCAACTTTGTTGAAGCCAAATTGTTAAAGGTTAATAAGAAGTCTAAATTTCGAGTGGTACCAGCTTGTACGATTTATAATGAATGTGGTGGTTGCCAAATCATGCACCTTCACTATGATAAACAGTTAGAGTTTAAAACGGATTTGCTCTACCAAGCCTTGAAAAAATTTGCTCCTGCAGGATATGAAAACTATGAAATCCGCCCAACCATCGGAATGTCAGAGCCAAAATATTACCGAGCAAAACTGCAATTTCAAACACGAAAATTCAACAATCAGGTCAAGGCAGGTTTATATGCACAAAACTCTCATTACCTTGTCGAGTTGAAAGACTGCTTGGTTCAAGATAAGGAAACCCAGACGATTGCGAATCGCTTAGCTGAGCTTCTTACTTACCACCAAATTCCCATCACCGATGAGAGAAAAACGCTCGGCGTTCGCACCATCATGGTCCGCCGAGCAAGAAAAACTGGACAAGTCCAGATTATCATCGTCACAAATCGCCAGCTTAATTTAAATCAACTAGTCAAAGATCTCGTCAAGGATTTTCCAGAAGTCGTTACAGTTGCGGTCAATACAAATACAGCAAAAACAAGTGAAATCTATGGTGAGAAGACAGAAGTTATCTGGGGCCAAGAGAGTATACGAGAAGGCATACTCGACTATGAGTTTTCTCTTTCCCCGCGAGCCTTCTATCAACTCAATCCTGAGCAAACAGAAATACTCTATAATGAAGCAGTTAAGGCCCTGAATGTTAGTGAAGAAGACCATCTGATTGATGCTTATTGTGGTGTTGGGACGATTGGATTCGCCTTTGCAAAGAAAGTCAAAACTCTTAGAGGTATGGATATTATCCCAGAAGCCATTGAAGATGCCAAGCGAAATGCCCAAAAAATGGGATTTGACAATACCCATTACGAAGCTGGTACAGCTGAAGATATTATTCCCCGCTGGTATCAAGAGGGCTACCGAGCGGATGCCCTGATAGTAGATCCTCCTCGGACGGGTTTAGACGACAAGTTATTAGATACCATCCTAACCTATGTACCGGAAAAAATGGTTTATGTTTCTTGTAATGTTTCGACATTAGCGCGAGATTTGGTTAAACTAGTAAAAGTCTATGATCTCCAGTATATCCAGTCAGTTGATATGTTTCCCCACACTGCACGGACAGAAGCAGTTGTGAAGTTAGTGAAGAAAAGAAAAAATTAAATTCACTGAAAAAGTTCTTGACAAAGTAGGAAAAGTAGGTATAATAGAAAGAGTCGAAAAGCTCAGGTCCGTTGGTCAAGGGGTTAAGACACCGCCTTTTCACGGCGGTAA
>JAQDAD010000005.1:95634-95891 GCA_027682205.1 Streptococcaceae bacterium AF54-32pH5A | reverse complement strand
TTTTGGAGGATTACCCAAGTCTGGCTGAAGGGAACGGTCTTGAAAACCGTCAGGCGTGTAAAAGCGTGCGTGGGTTCGAATCCCACATCCTCCTTTTTATTATTAACGCGGGATGGAGCAGCTCGGTAGCTCGTCGGGCTCATAACCCGAAGGTCGTAGGTTCAAATCCTGCTCCCGCAATTTGGCTCGGTAGCTCAGTTGGTAGAGCAATGGATTGAAGCTCCATGTGTCGGCGGTTCGATTCCGTCTCGCGCCAT
>JAQDAD010000005.1:0-95624 GCA_027682205.1 Streptococcaceae bacterium AF54-32pH5A | reverse complement strand
CTCCTTTTTATTATTAACGCGGGATGGAGCAGCTCGGTAGCTCGTCGGGCTCATAACCCGAAGGTCGTAGGTTCAAATCCTGCTCCCGCAATTTGGCTCGGTAGCTCAGTTGGTAGAGCAATGGATTGAAGCTCCATGTGTCGGCGGTTCGATTCCGTCTCGCGCCATTTCATAATAGTTATGCGGGTGTAGTTTAGTGGTAAAACTACAGCCTTCCAAGCTGTTGTCGCGAGTTCGATTCTCGTCACCCGCTTTGAACTTTGTTCAAATTACCAAGTTTTTGACTTGGGCGCGTAGCTCAGGTGGTTAGAGCGCACGCCTGATAAGCGTGAGGTCGGTGGTTCGAGTCCACTCGTGCCCATTAAAGTAGGAGAATTACTCAAGAGGCTGAAGAGGACGGTTTGCTAAATCGTTAGGTCGGGTAACTGGCGCGGGGGTTCGAATCTCCCATTCTCCGTATACAAAGAGCTGTAACGTGAGTGTGGGGAGTTTGTATAAACTTATATCTGTTAATTAATATTTTGGAGAATTACTCAAGAGGCTGAAGAGGACGGTTTGCTAAATCGTTAGGTCGGGTAACTGGCGCGGGGGTTCGAATCCCCCATTCTCCGTGACATTATTTGAGAATCTTTGTCAACGCTAGTGGGTTGATGAAAAGTTATATTCTGGAGAGAACCACATTGGCATTCTCTTTTTTTTTCGGCTCTTTGTCAATTGTAGTGGATTGAAATCAGCTAAAATCTGGAGGGGGCAATCTTAGTCTTCTCCATTTTTATGTTAAGAGCGATAACAACTCGTTTCTTAAAGTTGTCAAAGTTCCGAAAGCCAAAGATATTGCGTTTGATGAGTTTAATGAGATGATTGATTCCTTCTAATTTGGCGTTGGAATAAGGTAATTGAAGGGCGTTGATAATCTTGTCTTTGAGAAAGCTTTGAAAGAGAGTCTGAAAAAGAAGATGAACTTTCTTAAGTTAGTCCTCAATGAGTCCGAAAAATTTTTCTTCTTCCTTGTTCTGAGAGTGAAAGAGCAAGTGCTGATAGAAATTATAGTGTTTCTTTAGGTCTGGTGATAAAAGCGTTTATCGCTTAGCTTCCGACTATCTTGTTGGACGAATTTCTAGCAGCGCTTGATGGTTCTATATTCATGAGATTCTCGGTTAAATTAATTCATGATTTGCACGCGAATACGATTCATAGTACGACTAAGATATTGGACAATATGAAAGCGATCGGGTACAATTTTGGTATTTGGGACTGAAACAGTCTGGAAAGCTGTTTCAGCCTGAGCTTAGAAATTCGAAAGCGAAGTTGTCTAGCTAAATCATAATAAGGACTAAACATATCCATAGTAATGATTTTTACCTGACAACGAACAGTTCGATCGTAGCGAAGAAAGTGATTTCGGATGACGGCTGTGTTCTGACTTCAAGGACGGTGATGATATTGAGATTCTTAAAGCCTTGTACGATAAAACTCATTTTAAAGGCATACTCGTCCCAGAACATAGTTTTAGGAAGACGGCTAAAGTCATTAAGTTTTCGAATGACGGTTGAAGTTGAAATGGAAAGCTGGTGAGCAATATCGGTCATAGAAGATAGAAGTTTTTTCAACTAGTTTTTGAGCAATGATAGCACTTGAAAGGGCGCTTTTTAAGGAGAATTCTAGTAGGCATGCTAGTCGTTTCAAGGTAAGAAATGTTAGACGGCTAGGGGATTCATATTAACGACCTAATCTTGATATTAGGGTCTTTAATGTCTAGTAGGTTTGTGATAAAATGTAATTGTTCCATAAGATTTTTTCGAATGATGGTTTGATCGCTTTTCATTATAGATCTTTTGGGCCTTTTTTTCTAGGCTTCATGATCTCCATAGTGGTTTTACTCACTACAGAATTATCAAGCTTTATTATCTAATGCTGTTTTAGTAACTTTCATACTAGAAAGAATCATAAGTAGACTAGATTTAGTGGTATACTAGGGTTAGGGACTTTAAGTGGCTGGGGGATAATCGAGATGAAAAATGGAGTAAAATTTCATAGTATTTTTTATAGATTTATACTATTTATCTTTGTAGTATTTCTAACTGTGATTTCAATGATCTTAGATGTAAAAAAAGCGCAAATTCGCTTTTTTAGCTTATCCTTGACTATCGGACAAGAGGAGTTGAAGATTGTTACAGTTGCGGTTTTACTCCTTACTTTTCTTTTACCTTTCATGTTCAAATGGAAGTGCTCAATCCATAAAACTGGGATTTATCTAAGAAAAATTGATTCATTTATATCTTGGGATGAGATTAGAGGTCTTAGCCATGTCTGGATAAATGAATATCATCGTGGAGCCCATAGTTTCCCGTTCTATAATCGTAAGACGCTGATTATTTATAGGAAGAATTATCAACCGATTTGCCTTTATAATATTTCAATATTGGCCTTATATGTGGCTAAATGTTATCATCCAAAATTGAAAACCAATATAGTCTCAGCAACGTTGGCAAGTCTCTTCAATATGGCTTTAAATGCATGGTTCTTGTACGAGATGTTGAGTAAAAATTTGGTAAATATAAAAGCTGAAGTCTTTACGTTTTGGCTGCTTTTATATGCTGTTAAAGTTTTTGCACTGCCATTGATTATGCTTGGATATGAGAATCACTGTTATGGGGTTTCTTTGGCACATAGCACGGCATATAAAAAGAATGCCTCGAAAGCTATTCACCTGTAAAGTGTTGATAGGAAGCCAGCTATTTATATATCAGTTGCTTTCTACATTCAAAAAGCACTATATGTTGCTAGTTGAGGTTCTAGACACCATATAGTGCTGTTATTAAGTCCAGCTAGTGAGTGAGATTTCACCACTATGGAGCCAGATTTCTGTCTGATCATCAAGCTGGATAAGGAGTTGTCCTTTGTCGGAGATGTCCTTGGCGACTCCTTTTTTTTCAGTCTGATCTTGGATAAAACTGACCTCTCTTCCTAGGACGAGAGAGTGTTCTTTATAAAGATAGAGTAGTTCTTCGGGTGCTGTTTGGTAGAAACAACGCCAAATTTCTGAGATTAGTTCGTTTCGTGTAATGGGTGCTGGTGGAGTAAAGAGGCTTCCAGCCTTTTCTTTTATCTCTTTAGGGAAATCGCTGATGGCAAAGTTGATTCCAACGCCGATAATGACGTCTGTTACTAGGCCTGTTTCCACTGACGTCATGGCTTCGGTGAGGATACCTGCCATTTTTTTATTTTTAAAGTAGATATCATTTACCCATTTGATACCCACGTCAATCAAGGTGAGGTTTTTAATAGCTTTGTAAATGGCACCTGCTGTAAGCAGAGTGTAGGCTGGAAGTTGGTCATAAGGAAGATTTGGCTGGATATGGAGCGACATATAGATCCCCCCCTGAGAGGGAGAGTAGTAGGGACGTTGAAAGCGACCACGCCCTGCTGTTTGACATGTGGAAAGATAGAGAGTATTGCCTTGGCTTCCACCCTCAATACCTTCTTTTGCATCTGTTTGAGTAGATTTGGTTTCAGGGTTGTAGAGAATAGTTAAGTTGGTTTTCTCTTGAATCACATCAGGCAAAATTAAATCGCCTTGAATAAGCTTGTATCCTCTATTTTTGATACTGTCAATTTCTAAGCCTTCTTGTTGAAGACGTTGGATCGCTTTCCATATGGATGTACGGCTTAGATTTAGTTCTTCTCCGATTTTTTCTCCGCTAATATAGTCGTTTTCTCTAGCCAATATTTGGTAGACTAGTTGGTGTGATTTCATGATTTTCCTTTCTAACTAAGGGGAGGTGAGAGAGTTCTTTTCGAGTTTGGCTGGGTGTTTTATGAAAAAACTGCTTGTAAGCTTTCGAGAAATGAAGAGGATCTGAAAAGCCAACGGAGTATGCAATGACTTTAATTGTTTCGTTGGTATGTTCTAGTAATTGATGCGCACGATGCATCCGAACAAAAAGCAAATATTCTTTTGGAGAGAGCTGGTGAAATTCTTTAAACACACTAGTTAAGTAACTTCTATGAACCGATAGTTCTTTTGCTAAATCTTGAATTGTGAGTGATTGTGGGTAGTGACTATCTATCAATCGTTTGCAGTCAAGATAGAGTTGGTGGGTTGATGAAATATTCTTTTTTTTCTGATTGGGAGCAATAGTTCCTAGATGAAACATTAATTCATGAAGTTGCCCCATGATATGGAGTTGTGCCAGTTCGTTTGATTTTGTTACCTGAGCAAAACGGACTATACTATCAATGAGTTTTGAAGTTGTCAGTGTATGACAGCTTTCTGATTGGATGAGATAGGATTGGTCAGAAATTTGAGAGAGAGCAAAATAGTCAGGTGCTTTCCCTCCAGTAATCCCTAACCAGTAGTAAGCCCAAGGATCCTGTCTATCTGCTTGATAAAATGTTAATTCATCTGGTTTTAGTAAAAAGAAATCTCCTGCCTTTAAATCAACAATTTTACCTTTATAATGGAATTTACCTTTTCCTTTAGTAATGTAATGTAGTACATAGGTATCTCGAATAGCTGGACCAAAAGAGTAGTTAGGTGTACATTCTTCATAACCGTAAAAACTAAGAGAAAGATCAATTGTTCCTGTTTGGTATTCTGAAAAAACTAGCATGTGACACCTCCTACCTAACATTTTACCATATTTTATAGACATTTCTCTATTTTAGAAAGCGTTTTTATGTGATAAAATCTTATCAAGAAATCGAAGAGGTACAATTTATGGGAATTCGGATAGAGAATAATCTATTTTACGTTGAGAGTAAAGGCTTAAGTTTGATTATTGAAAATCGTGATGGGTTCTTACTATTGAAACATTTAGGAAAGACAATTAAGAACTATAAAGGTGCCAATAGTGTTTATGAACGAGATCATGCTTTTTCAGGAAATCCAAAGGCCAATAATCGAACATTTAGTTTGGATACGCAACGTCAGATTTTTGGACAACATGGTTTGGGTGATTTTAGGAAACCAACTTTGCAAGTTCAGCACGATGCAACTGAAGTAACAGATTTTCGATTTGTAGAAGCAAAGATTTTAAAAGATCAGAATGGTCCACAGGGCTTACCTTCTCCACATAGCATGGACGATACAGAGACTCTTGCCTTGATTTTAGAAGATTCCCAAGCTAAACTTGGTCTGACACTTTATTATACTGCTTTTGACAGTGATGCGACAATTGCTAGTTATAGCAAATTGGAGAATAATAGTAAACAGGAAGTTGTCATTCATAAAGATTTTTCTTTTATGGCTGATTTTCCTGCTTCAACTTACGAAATAGTAACTCTGCAGGGAGCTTATGCTCGTGAAAAGACTGTCCGACGTCAAAAGGTAGAACAAGGAATCTTTTCGATTAGTTCGAACCGTGGGGCTTCTGGGCATGCTCAAACACCAGCCCTTCTATTATGTGATCAAGGAGTCACAGAGGATGCTGGGAATGTGTTTGCCCTGCAACTAATGTATAGTGGAAACTTTGAAGCTTTTGTCCAAAAGAATCAATTGAATGAAGTTCGGGTGGCTATTGGGATTAATCCGGAAAACTTTTCTTGGAAATTAGACCCTGAGGAATACTTTGAAACACCGGTAGCTTTAGTGACCTTTTCAGATCAGGGATTAACTGGTATTAGCCATGAAAGCCAAAATTTTGTACTTAAGCACATTATGCCAAGTAAATTTTCTAAAAAAGAACGTCCAATTCTTATCAATAATTGGGAAGCTACCTACTTTGACTTTCAGAGAGAAAAACTGTTAGAGTTGGCAGATGAGGCTAAGAAAGTTGGGATTGAACTTTTTGTATTAGACGATGGTTGGTTTGGTAATCGTTTTGACGATAATCGTGCTTTAGGTGACTGGAGTGTTAATGAGGAAAAACTGGGTGGGGGCCTTGAAAGTCTTATTTCAGCTATCCATGAAAGAGGTTTGCAGTTTGGACTTTGGTTGGAACCTGAAATGATTTCTGTAGATAGTGATTTGTATCGTAAACATCCTGACTGGGCCATTCAGGTCCCAGGATATGAGCATACTTACTCTCGGAATCAATTAGTACTTAATCTTGCCAATCCTCAGGTAGTAGAATATCTGAAAAATGTTTTAGATGAACTCCTCTCTCATCATAAGATTGACTACATCAAATGGGATATGAATCGTAATATTACTAACCTAGGGAATGGTTCGAACTATCTAGAGACACAGATGCAGTCTCATCAGTATATGTTGGGGCTTTACGAACTCGTTTCTTATCTGACAGAGAAACACAGTCATATTCTCTTTGAGTCCTGCTCTGGTGGTGGTGGACGAAATGATCTTGGCATGATGCGTTATTTCCCACAAGTCTGGGCTAGTGATAATACTGATGCCATTGCACGTTTACCAATTCAATACGGCTCATCCTATCTCTATCCAACCATTTCCATGGGAGCTCATGTATCAGCAGTACCAAATCATCAGATGGGACGAATGACACCATTGGAAACTCGTGGTCATGTGGCAATGATGGGAAATCTGGGTTATGAGCTTGATTTGACAAGTTTATCAGATGAAGAGAAAGCTACGATTGCAGCCCAGGTGAACTTGTATAAAGAATTGCGGCCAGTAGTCCAGTTGGGAAACCAGTATAGGTTAATCAATCCCGATGCTGAATCCAATGAAGCAGCTGTACAATTTAACTATGGAAATCAAACGATTGTAACCTACGTCCGAGTCTTATCAGTTGTGGAAACAATGGAAACAACTTTAAAGTTAAAAGATTTGGATGAAGAGGGACGGTATGAATTACAGGAAAATGGTGTAGTTTACTCAGGTGCAGAACTCATGTATGCGGGTATTACTATGGAGCTTCCGCAGGGAGATTATCTCAGCAGGCAGTTACATTTCATTAGAAGATAAGGAGATAAAATCATGAGATGGTATAAAAAGATGAGCTTAATTGCTACTACAGGACTCTGCCTTTTGGGACTGTCAGCTTGTAGTAGTTAAGAGGAGTCAACTGATGGCAAGGTAACGATTGAGTTTTTTAACCAGAAGACCGAGATGGCGGATACCTTGCAAAGGATAGTGGATGATTTTGAAAAGGATCATCCTACTATTGATGTAAAACTGACGACTGTTCCCGCAGCTGGAATTGTTCTGAAGACTCGGATTTTATCAGGAGATGTTCCAGATATTATTAATATCTATCCTCAAAATATGGATTTTCAGGAGTGGGCAAAAGCAGGTTATTTTGCGGATATGACAGGGAAATCTTATCTTGAGAACATCAAGAATGACTATGCTAAAAAGTATGCAATCAATAACAAGGTTTATAGTGTGCCTTTAACGGCTAACCTTTATGGAATCTATTACAATAAAACAAAGTTTAAAGAATTAGGACTTGAGGAACCGAAGACTTTTAAAGAGTTTCAAGAGATTGTTAAAAAGATAAAAGATAGTGGGAATTCTCCATTTGCAGTTGCAGGCAATGAAGGCTGGACATTAAATGGTTACCACCAACTTTCTCTCATTACTATTACAGGTAGTGGAGATGAGGCTAATAACTACCTTCGCTTTTCAAAACCAAACGCTATCTCTGCAGATGATGCTATTTTAAAAGCCGATGCAGAACGACTAGATTTATTGGCAGATAATGCTCAAGATGGTTGGCGTGGTGCTTCTTATAATGATGCGGTGGTAGCATTTTCGAGTGAAACAGCTTTGATGATGCCACAAGGATCATGGGCATTAGCGGCAATTAATCAACAGGATCCAAAATTTGAGGTGGGGATGTTTGCCTTCCCAGGAGAAGGAGTAGGAAAAGAAGTTACTGTTGGTGCAGGGGACATGGCATTATCAACTTCGGCTACTACTAAACATCCTAAAGAAATCGAAGAATTTATCAGCTATATGACTAGTCCAAAAGCTATGCAGTCATACTATGATGTAGATGGATCACCAGTTGCTGTAAAAGGAATACAGGAAAAAGAAGACTCAGCGCTTGCAGAGATTTCTAAACTGGCATTTACTGACAAGCATTATGTTTGGTTGGGCCAACACTGGAATTTTGAAGAAGATTTTTTTAATCTAAGTGCAGGTTATCTGATGGATAAAAATCTAAAAAATATGGCAAACAATCTCAATGCTTTCTTTAATCCAATGAAGGCAGATTTGGACTAGAATAGGAGTTAAGATGATATGGCTATTCGAAAATTTTTAAATAAATACTGGGGTTGGACTTTTTTGCTCATCCCTCTTGCATTACAAGCTATCTTCTTTTACTTTCCGATGGTGCAAGGTGCTTTCTATAGTTTGACTAACTGGACTGGATTGACCTATAATTATAAATTTGTTGGTTTGAATAACTACAAACTGCTAATGATTGATGGGAAATTTTTCACAGCCATAGCCTTTACTTTGATTTTAACTCTGGCATTGATTATTGGAGAGATTACGATTGGAATGATTGTGGCTCGAGCCTTAAATTCGAAGATGAAAGGGCAAACCTTCTTTAGAGCTTGGTTCTTTTTCCCAGCTGTTTTGTCTGGTTTGACAGTTTCCTTGATTTTTAAACAATTCTTTAATTATGGTCTTCCAACGATTGGAAAAATTTTAGGGATTAGTTTTTTACAAGAGAGTCTATTAGGAACACCGATCGGTGCGGTAGTGGCAACTATTTTTGTTCTTCTGTGGCAAGGAGTAGCAATGCCAATTATTCTCTTTCTTGCGGGTCTTCAGAGTATCCCAACTGATATTTTAGAGGCGGCATCAATTGATGGTGCAACAAGCAAACAAACCTTTTGGAAGATTGAATTACCCTATTTATTGCCAACGATTTCTATGGTTTTTATTCTGGCTCTTAAGTCCGGTTTGACTGCCTTTGACCAAATTTTTGCCTTGACGAGTGGTGGTCCAAATAATGCTACAACGTCTCTTGGACTTTTAGTCTACAACTATGCTTTCAAGAGTAATCAATATGGATATGCGAATGCAATTGCCTTGATTTTATTCTTAATTATTGGAATTGTTTCTCTTATCCAAATCAAGCTATCAAAGAAATTTGAAATCTAATAGAGGAGTCCTACACATGAAAAAAGAAGAAAAATTGAATCAGTTTTGGAAATATGTCCTCTTGATAGTCGGTGGTATTCTTATACTTGTTCCTTTGTTGGTAACGGTATTTAGTTCCTTCAAGACAACCAAGGATATCATGAATCATTTCTTTCGTTTGCCCAATCCTTTTACCTTAAGTAATTATGAACGATTAATTTCGGATGGAATTGGAGGGTATTTCTGGAATTCAGCTGTTATTACGGTGTTATCATTGATTGTAGTAGCTTTCTTTATACCGGCTGCAGCTTATTCCATTGCTCGAAATATGTCCAAGAAAAAAGCCTTTGCAATTATGTATTCGCTTTTGATTTTAGGGATATTTGTTCCATTTCAGGTGATTATGATTCCTATCACAGTTATGATGAGTAAACTCAGTCTAGCAAATATGTGGGGGCTAGTAATACTCTACCTAACTTATGCTATTCCACAGACTCTCTTCTTGTATGTTGGTTATATAAAAATCAGTGTACCAGATAGCTTGGATGAGGCTGCGGAAATCGATGGGGCTGATCGTTTTACAATTTACCGCCGAATTATCTTTCCAATGCTGAAACCCATGCATGCGACAACTTTGATTATCAATGCTCTCTGGTTCTGGAATGACTTTATGTTGCCACTGTTGATTCTGAATAAGGATTCCAAGATGTGGACTTTGCCTCTCTTCCAATACAACTACCAAGGTCAGTACTTCAATGACTATGGCCCAAGTTTTGCATCTTATATTGTGGGAATTGTAACGATAACCATTGTCTACCTCATCTTCCAAAAACATATCATTTCAGGAATGAGTAACGGGGCAGTGAAGTAAGAAGAGCTCAGGGAATCTATAATTCCATACATAGACGAACGGTTTAGCTTATTGACAATTCTATGTAGAAAACAAGAAAGTAGTACTTAGTTGTTTGCAGTTTAGTACGAGTTCAATGTGAACAAAAATCTAAAAATATCTTTTATTTACGAAGCCAGGTCATATGAGACTTGGCTTTCATCAGAAAAAGGAGAGTAATTATGACAATTCAGAATAAAACCATGTTGATTACCTATTCAGATAGTCTTGGAAATAATCTTAAAGACTTATATGAGAATTTGGAAGAACACTTTGGCGATGCTATTGGAGGAGTTCACCTTCTACCATTTTTCCCATCAACAGGTGATCGTGGATTTGCGCCAGTTGACTACGACGAAGTGGATCCAGCTTTTGGTGATTGGGAGGATGTTAAGCGTTTAGGCGAGAAATATTATCTTATGTTTGACTTTATGATTAACCATATTTCTCGTCAATCTAAATATTATAAGGACTATCAAGAAAAACATGAAGCCAGTGAATTTAAAGATCTCTTTTTAAACTGGGATAAGTTTTGGCCAGAAAATCGTCCGACACAAGCTGATGTAGATTTAATTTACAAGCGTAAGGATCGTGCACCAAAGCAAGAGATTATTTTTGCAGATGGTTCAGTAGAACATTTGTGGAATACCTTTGGTGAGGAGCAGATTGATCTTGATGTGACCAAAGAAGTAACGATGGAATTCATCCGTAAGACCATTCAGTACCTGGCAAGTAATGGGTGTGATTTGATTCGTCTAGATGCCTTTGCTTATGCAGTGAAGAAATTGGATACCAATGACTTCTTTGTGGAACCAGATATTTGGGACTTATTGGATGAAGTCCGAGATATAGCAGCTGAGTACGATGCAGAGCTCTTACCTGAGATTCATGAGCATTATTCTATTCAGTTTAAAATAGCGGACCATGATTACTATGTTTACGATTTTGCCCTTCCAATGGTGACACTTTATACTCTTTACAGTTCCAGAACAGAGCGTTTGGCCAAGTGGTTGAAGATGAGCCCGATGAAGCAATTTACGATGCTAGATACCCATGATGGGATTGGAGTAGTAGATGTCAAGGATATCCTGACTGATGAGGAAATTGACTATGCTTCAAATGAGCTCTATAAGGTTGGAGCTAATGTCAAGCGTAAGTACTCTAGTGCAGAGTATAACAATTTAGATATTTACCAAATCAATTCAACCTACTATTCTGCGCTTGGAGATGATGATGTCAAGTACTTCCTCGCTCGTCTGATTCAAGCTTTTGCTCCAGGCATTCCTCAGGTTTACTATGTGGGTCTATTAGCAGGAAAAAATGACTTGAAATTATTAGAAGAAACCAAAGAAGGTCGAAATATTAATCGTCATTACTATAGCAATGAGGAAATAGCAGAAGAAGTTCAACGTCCTGTGGTGAAGTCTCTTCTCAATCTATTTTCTTTCCGTAATCGATCAGAGGCCTTTGACCTAGAAGGGACTATTGAGATAGAAACACCAACAGCTCATAGCATTGTAATCAAACGCCAAAATAAAGACAAGTCTGTAACAGCAGTAGCAGAAATTGATCTGCAAAGTCAGACCTATCAAGTAGTGGAAAACGGCAGAAAAATTCAGTTCTAGTGCTATATTAATGAAAGAGTTTTTTTGTGGCGAAAACGTGTTCATTGTTCCCAAATGACGGAAAAAATGGTAAAATTAAAAGATAGTTTAGCATTTATCTTCTGGAGAAATCCAGAACAGAAAGGATCCGTTTTGAAATCAATTGGATTACTGGATAAGATAAGAGGGCTTTCGAGAAAAGATTTCTTTTTGTATCTGATGATTATAAGTATCTTTTTACCTTTTTATTTATTCTTAGGGCTCTTTGCTTTATATTTGATAGGTTTACTTGTTACTGGGGAGATGAAGGGAATTATCAAAGGATTGGCCAAACATCCTGTACTTCTCTTTTTTATTGTTTACAGTAGTGTTATTTCCATTGTTGCCAAGAACTGGCTTGGACTAGCAGCATCTTTCCTGATGCTCCTATTTCTTATTTTCTTTAGTTTTTATCAGAAACGTCTGACGCATGCTTTCTTTCGACTGATACTGCAGACAATCTTGTTTGGTAGTGTGCTCTCTGCGGTTTTTGCTACTTTGGAGCATTTCCAAATTGTAAAGAAATTTAACTACGCCTTTCTTTCGCCCAATATGCAAGTATGGCACCAGAACCGTGCAGAGGTAACTTTCTTTAATCCGAACTACTATGGGATTATCTGTTGTTTCTGTATCATGATTGCCTTTTATCTCTTTACAACGACCAAGTTAAAATGGTTAAAAGTCTTTTGTGTGCTAGCAGGCTTTGTGAATCTATTTGGTTTGAATTTTACACAAAATAGAACAGCCTTTCCTGCCATCATCGCTGGTGCAATCATTTATCTCTTTACAACCATTAAAAACTGGCGCGCCTTCTGGCTCAGTATTGGAGTTTTCGGGATTGGCCTTTGTTTCCTCTTCTCAAGCGATTTGGGTGTCCGTATGGGAACGCTAGATTCTTCAATGGAGGAGCGTGTTTCAATCTGGAATGCGGGTATGACTTTGTTCAAGCAAAATCCGATCTGGGGTGAGGGTCCGCTGACCTATATGAATTCGTATCCGAGAATCCATGCACCTTACCACGAGCATGCGCATAGTCTTTACATCGATACTATTTTAAGTTATGGTTTGATTGGAACAATTCTCTTATCCATTTCTTCGGTTATCCCGGTTCACATGATGATGGATATGAGTCAGGAGTCTGGTAAACGACCAATTATCGGTCTTTATCTCTCCTTCCTTACAGTAGTCGCTGTACATGGTATCTTTGACTTGGCGCTCTTTTGGGTTCAGTCAGGATTCATCTTCTTGCTGGTTATGTGTAGTCTACCACTGGAACATCGAACCTTGGTGTCCGAAATGACAGATTAAGTTAATAAATAGTGAAGATCTTCTACTTTAGGTAGGAGGTCTTTTTTTGTTTGGTGGAAATTATTTCTAAGTCGAAATAGTTGACAGATGGAACGAGAGGTGTTACACTGAAAACAATTCGATATAGAAATAAATTGGAGAAGTCATGAAAGATAGTCATTTGGTAGCCCATCATATTCGTTTGTTGAATGGGCGGATTTTTCAAAAGTTACTGAGTCAGTATCCGGAGGCTCTTTATCGGAGTGAACAGGGAAAGATTCTCGCTGTCTTATGGAATAGTGAAACTGGCTGTGCAACCGCTACAGATATTGCGCTGGCGACTGGTCTCACCAACAATACGCTCACAACCATGATTAAGAAACTTGAGGAGCAAAACCTAGTCATCATTAGCCCCTGTGGAATAGATAAGAGAAAGAAATACGTCAAGTTGACTGAGCAGGGTTGGTCCCAGAAAGAAGTGGGGCATCGTGTTAGTCAAAAATTAGATGCGATTTTTTACAAAGGTTTCTCAGAAGATGAAATTCGCCAGTTTGAAAGCTATCAGGAACGCATTTTAGACAATTTGAAAGAGAGGGAAAATGAGGTTTAGAATGGGGTAAAAATGGGGTAAATTAGTTATTAAAAGGTTGGTAACTTGACCAACCGAGGAAAATTTTAAATTGAGGATACAGAATGATTGAATACAAGAATGTAGCGCTAGGCTACACAGAAAAAGATGTCTTAAGAGATGTCAATTTACGGATTGAGAATGGGGAATTTATGGTTTTAGTTGGGCCTTCTGGGTCAGGTAAGACAACCATGCTTAAGATGATTAACCGTCTCTTGGAACCAACTGATGGAAATATTTATATGGATGGCAAGCGCATCAAGGACTATGATGAGCGTGAACTTCGTCTTTCTACAGGCTATGTCTTACAGGCTATTGCCCTGTTTCCCAATCTAACGGTTGCAGAAAATATTGCCCTGATTCCAGAAATGAAGGACTGGACTAAGGAAGAAATTGCTCAGAAAACAGAAGAACTTTTGGCTAAGGTTGGTTTACCAGTAGCTGAGTATGGGCATCGCCTACCTAGTGAATTATCTGGTGGAGAACAGCAACGGGTCGGTATTGTCCGTGCTATGATTGGTCAACCCAAGATTCTCCTCATGGATGAACCTTTTTCAGCCTTGGATGCTATTTCGAGAAAACAGTTGCAGGTTCTGACTAAAGAATTGCATAAAGAGTTTGGGATGACAACTATTTTTGTAACCCATGATACGGATGAAGCCTTAAAGTTGGCGGACCGTATTGCTGTTTTGCAGGATGGAGAGATTCGCCAGGTCGCAGAACCTGAAACAATTTTAAAAGCTCCTGCCACAGAATTTGTAGCAAACTTGTTTGGAGGTAGTGTTCATGACTAATTTAATATCAACTTTTCAGGATCGTTTTAGTGATTGGTTGACAGCCCTATCTCAGCATTTACAGTTATCACTTTTGACCTTGTTACTAGCTATTTTGCTTGCAATTCCCTTGGCTGTTTATCTTCGCTATCATGAGAAGTTGGCGGACTGGGTCTTACAGATTGCAGGGATTTTTCAGACCATTCCGTCTCTGGCCTTGTTGGGGCTCTTTATTCCCTTGATGGGAATTGGAACCTTGCCGGCTTTGACAGCTTTAGTAATTTATGCGATTTTCCCGATTTTGCAAAATACCATCACTGGGCTGAAGGGAATTGATCCGAGTCTGCAAGAGGCTGGGATTGCCTTTGGGATGACCAGATGGGAGCGTCTTAAGAAGTTTGAAATTCCACTTGCTATGCCTGTCATGATGTCTGGGATTCGGACGGCAGCGGTCTTAATTATCGGTACAGCAACCTTGGCGGCCTTGATTGGTGCAGGGGGACTGGGGTCCTTTATCCTTTTGGGAATTGACCGTAATAATGCCAGTCTGATTTTGATTGGGGCACTTTCTTCTGCAGTGCTAGCCATTGCCTTTAATTTCCTACTAAAAGTGATGGAAAAGGCAAAATTGCGAACGATTTTTGCTGGTTTTACCTTGGTGACGGTATTGCTGGGTCTGTCTTATAGCCCAGCCCTTTTAGCACAAAAAGAGAAGGAAAACTTGGTTATTGCTGGAAAATTGGGTCCTGAACCAGAAATTCTGGCCAATATGTATAAGTTGCTGATTGAAGAAAATACCAGTATGACTGCGACTGTTAAACCGAATTTTGGGAAAACAAGCTTTCTCTATGAAGCTCTGAAAAAAGGTGATATTGACATCTATCCTGAATTTACTGGTACGGTGACTGAAAGTTTGCTTCAACCATCACCCAAGGTGGGTCATGAGCCAGATCAGGTTTATCAGGTGGCGCGTGATGGCATTGCCAAGCAGGATCATCTAGCCTATCTCAAACCCATGTCTTATCAAAATACCTATGCTGTAGCTGTTCCGAAAAAGATTGCTCAAGAATACGGCTTGAAGACCATTTCGGACTTGAAAAAAGTGGAAGGGCAGCTGAAGGCAGGCTTTACACTTGAGTTTAACGACCGTGAAGATGGAAATAAGGGCTTGCAATCAATGTATGGTCTCAATCTCAATGTAGTAACCATGGAGCCAGCCCTTCGCTATCAGGCAATTCAGTCAGGGGATATTCAAATCACGGACGCCTATTCGACCGATGCAGAGTTGGCGCGTTATGATTTACAGGTCTTGGAAGATGACAAGCAACTCTTCCCACCATATCAAGGGGCTCCTCTGATGAAAGAAGCTCTTCTCAAGAAACATCCAGAGTTGGAAACGGTTCTTAATAAATTGGCTGGTAAGATTACAGAAAGCCAGATGAGCCAGCTTAACTATCAAGTCGGTGTCGAAGGCAAGCCAGCAGAACAAGTAGCCAAGGAATTTCTGCAAGAACAAGGTTTCTTGAAGAAATAAAAGGAGAGGAAAGTCAGGGGTAGCCACTTTCTTTCGTAGACAAAATCCCATCTCGAATTATAGACGAGATGGGATTTTTAGTGTTAGAGTAAGATAAGCAAGAGCGTGATCAAAGCCGCTAGTGTGCCCCTTATAATGTGGTGCGATATATGTTGACTTTCTTGCTGTTGCCCATTCCAGTAAGCACCGTAGCAGATGATGCTAGAGCCCACTATCCATAAGATAACCGTTGCAAGCGGGACAAAGAAAAAGATAGCAAGAGCTAGTGAGGTGAGACAGCTCCCCACCAAGATACACATATTTCCCCGACAGTAGTTTTTTTCTTTCATGGCTGCGAAAGCAGCTGCGAGATGGAGAAGTGAAAAACCGAGAGCTAGTACAATCGTCAGTATTCCTAGGATAATAGAATTTAACATGGTTGATTCCTTTCTTCGTAACAGGATTAAATCTCGAGTGATTTTGTAGAAGTCATTTCAATCACATCTAAGTAAAATCTCACTACTTGGTCTTCGGTATAGGATTTTCCTTTTTTTAGCCACCAGGTCAGTGTTTCGATAAAATTGGTTACTACAAAATGTTTGAGGTAGGAGGCTGGTATGTTCGGATAGGACTCTTGCAAATCCTCCGCTACCATGGGGTAAACATGGTGTTCAAGTTCCCTGTGTAGTTGGCGGAGAAAGTAGTCATTTTTTGAAAAAAGAAGACTGGTGACATGGTCCTGGTTTTTTTGAAAATGTAAAAAGATATGTGCGAGGTAGTCTTCGGTAGTCAAGTGTTCTTCCCTTTCAAAGAGATGATGAAAGAGGTAGCGACAGAGTTCATCTAAAAGCAGTTCCTTGCTCTCGTAGTGACAGTAAAAGGTAGAACGTCCAACATCTGCCAAGTCAATGATATCTTGGACAGTAGTAGCATCATAGCCCTTGTCGTTCAAAAGTTGTAAAAAAGCTTGATAGATGGCTTTTTTAGTCTTGTTGACTCGACGGTCTCTTTTTAGCATATAGACACTTGAGACAAACTGTTCAGAACTGAACATGGCTGACAGTTTGCTTCTATCCTTTCTTTGGATTTTATTAGATAATACAAATGAAAGAAGTATGTATATACCCATTATACCAAAGGAGGGAGAGAAATGAGCTCTAAAACATCAATCTGGTTAGCTTTTTTCTTAAATTTAAGCTATGCTATTGTTGAGTTTATCGCAGGAGGAATCTTTGGTTCGAGTGCTGTTCTTGCTGATTCTGTTCATGACTTGGGAGATGCTATAGCCATTGGCATATCGGCTTTTTTAGAAACAATCTCAAACCGAGAAGAAGACGGACAGTACACCCTGGGTTACAAGCGTTTCAGTCTTTTAGGGGCCATCCTAACGGCTGTGATTCTTATGATAGGATCTGTCCTAGTGATATTGGAAAATATCACAAAGATAGTTCACCCGCAACCTGTCAATGAGGAAGGCGTCCTCTGGCTAGGAATCATTGCAGTAAGTATCAATGTGCTAGCTAGTCTAGTAGTTCGTAAGGGAAAGACAAAGAACGAGTCAATTTTGAGTCTGCATTTTTTGGAAGATACTCTCGGTTGGTTGGCTGTCATTCTAATGGCGATTATCCTCCGATTTACAGATTGGTATATCCTTGATCCGCTCTTATCACTTGTCATTTCCATCTTCATTCTAACAAAAGCCATTCCTCGCTTTTGGAGCACACTCAAGATTTTCTTGGATGCTGTGCCAGAAGATGTTGATATCAAACAAGTGAAGAATGACTTGGAGCAATTGGACCATGTGGTCAGTGTTAATCAGCTCAATCTCTGGACTATGGATGGTTTGGAAAAAAATGCCATTGTTCATGTTTGCCTAGAAGAGATTGAACATATAGAGTATTGTAAAGAATCCATTCGTAATTTACTTAAAGATTATGGCTTTCAAAATGTCACCATTGAAGTTGATGCAAACCTAGCAAGTCACCAAACCCATAAGCGAAAAATTGAGGAGCTGGAAGCCAGTCAAAGTCATGGACATCATCATTCATAAAAAGTCGATTTTCCATTTGTTGATTATTTTTGATGAATTGTAAATGTAACATATTTACTCCAGTATGAAATTGTGATAGACTACCTATATCACTGAAAGGAGATAGACGATGTTACAGCTACAACACATTTCAAAAGTCTATTATACGGGCGATCAAGAGTTCCACGCGCTAAAGGATATCTCGATTCGCTTCCGTGAGAATGAGTTTGTCTCTATTCTCGGGCAATCGGGTTCTGGGAAAACCACCCTATTAAATATCATCGGGGGACTCGACCAATACACATCTGGTGATTTACTCATCCAAGGAAAATCAACAAAGCAATTTAAAGACCGCGATTGGGATAGCTACAGAAACCACACCATCGGTTTCGTCTTTCAGTCTTATAATCTCATCGGTCACCAAACTGCACTCTCTAACGTAGAAATTGCAATGACTCTTTCGGGCATTTCAAAAGCAGAACGTAAGAGACGTGCTATCGAAGTGCTCGAACGCGTAGGCCTAAAAGACCATTTATATAAGAAACCAAGTCAAATGTCTGGGGGACAAATGCAACGAATCGCGATTGCGCGTGCTCTTGTTAATGATCCCAAAGTCGTTTTAGCCGACGAACCGACAGGAGCGCTCGATTCTGAGACTTCTGTTCAAATCATGGATTTATTAAAAGACATCGCCAAGGAACGTTTGGTTATCATGGTGACGCATAACCCAGAGCTGGCACAGAAGTACTCCACACGTATCGTACAAGTATTAGATGGAAACATCTTGAGCGACTCAAACCCATGCGAACCAACAAAGGAGACAAAGCAAGTCAACATCCAGTTCACGAAGACGAAGATGAGCTTTATAACCGCCCTTGTACTTTCCTTTAATAACCTATTGACGAAGAAAGGTCGTACCTTACTAACAGCTTTTGCGGGTTCTATTGGGATTATCGGGATTGCTCTTATCTTAGCCCTTTCCAATGGTGTGAGTGACTACGTTAAAAAGGTGCAGGAAGATACTCTCGTCTCTCTTCCACTGACGATTAGCGAGCAGAACCAGAGCAACTTGTTGGCGACCTCTCCAGATTTGAGCGAGAAGCCTTACAAGGATAATCATGAGCTCGGTATCAATACGATTTTAACGAATTTATTGAAAAAACAAATCGGAAAGAACGACCTAGCTTCCTTCAAGACTTACTTGGAGGAACATGCTTCGAAGGTCGAATCTCTCACAAAAGACATTCGTTACCGATACAATTTACAACCGTTTATCTATGCAAGTGATACTTCCAACGGATCCAAAAGTATTCTGCCTTCAACCTTAGCTGATGAAGTAGAAACAGCGAATCAAACGATGAAGGGATACTTACAAAACCTCAACTACTGGAGTGAACTTTCTAGTGATTCTTCAATGCTAGAAAGCAAGTACGACGTATTGGAAGGACGCTTCCCACAAGACAAGTCCGAGATCGTCCTTATCGTAGATGAAAACAATCAAATTAGCGACTTGTTGCTCTATAGTTTGCGTATCAAAGATCCCAGTGAATTGAACGATACGAAGAAGCTCGACGAACTCTCTTCTCAAACGTATCAATATAGTGACTTTATCGGAAAAACTTTCAAAGCAGTTGTCAATACAAACCGTTTTGTGAAAGAAAATAACTTATGGGTCAATAAGATTGCAGATGCTTCTTATATGAAAACTCAAATCGATAATGGGCTCGAACTTAAAATTGTGGGTGTCCTTCGCCAAAAAGACGGCACAAGTTCAGGCGTGAATGCTCCTTCAGGAGGAATCGCCTACACAAGCACCCTTATTGATTACACTTCCGAACACATTCAAAATAGTGATATCGTTAAGGAACAGGAAGCCAATCAAAATCTAAATGTATTTACGGGTAAAGACTTTGCCAAAGATCCTAAACCATTCAGTTCGGAGAATTTAACCGAAGAAGAAAAAATTCAGTTGGCTAAAATGACGCCTGAAGAACAGGCGCAGTATGTCCAACAATATAACGACAACTTGGCTTCAACTTACGAGGAAAACCTCGCAAAAATGGGCGTCATCAACAAATCCAAACCAGCTGCCATTGAGCTCTACACCTCTTCGTTCCAACAAAAACAAGACTTAAAAGAATTCATAAACGCCTATAACACGGCGAAAAAAGAAGCTGGAGAAGACGATAAGGTACTCGCTTATTCCGATGATATCCAAACTATCATGTCTTCAATTACGACATTGGTTGGCGTAGTGACAACTGTGCTCGTTGGCTTTGTGGCCATCTCACTCATTGTATCTTCTATAATGATTTCGATTATCACGTACATTTCAGTTCTCGAACGTACAAAGGAAATCGGAATCCTACGTGCAATGGGAGCTTCGAAGAAAGATATTCGTCGTATTTTCACTGCTGAAACAGCCATCGAAGGATTCATCTCTGGGGTGTTCGGTATCGCGGTTACTCTCCTTGCGACATTTCCAATCAATGCGATTGTTGCTAAAATGACAAATGTGGGAAATGTAGCGCAATTACCAATAGAAGTAGCTCTAATCCTTATCGGTATTTCGATTGTCCTCACCATGTTAGCCGGTCTAATCCCTTCACGCATCGCCGCCAAGAAAGACCCAGTCGAATCGCTTCGTAGCGAATAACAACTAAACCGCAAAAAGGTGGATAAAAGCCTACTTCTTTATTCACCTTTTTCTATTGGCTGGAAACTATTAAAAACGTAATCGAAAAATCTCTCCTTATAAAACTTAAATTTCGAGAAGAAAAGACTATATTGGACTAAACCAGTGCCTTATCGCCGTTAATAATGATTGATACGCGCGAAAGCTTGACAAAAAGTGTATAATAAAAGTGAGAAACTAATAGAAAAGGAGTGATTCTATGAAGAAAACAGTTTATACAAAAGCTGGTCAGGTTGGTCTTGTTGAAGTGGAGCATCCGCAAATCATTGAGGCAGACGATGCCATTATTCGGATCGTTCGGACTTGTGTCTGTGGCTCTGATTTGTGGAGCTATCGCAATCCGGATATTGAAGCAGGGCATCAGAATAGCGGGCACGAAGCAATTGGTATCGTTGAGGCAATTGGTGATGCAGTGACGACCGTTAAACCTGGCGATTTTGTCATTGCCCCTTTCACACATGGTTGTGGTCAGTGTGATGCTTGTCGTGCTGGTTTTGATGGTTCGTGTGATAATCATCCTGGTAACAACTGGTCAGGTGGTGTCCAGGCTGAGTATATCCGTTTCCACTATGCCAACTGGGCACTGGTTAAAATCCCTGGACAACCTTCTGACTATACAGAAGGCATGCTAAAGTCCCTCTTGGCTCTTGCAGATGTTATGCCGACAGGCTATCATGCGGCGCGTGTTGCAAATGTTCAAAAAGGGGATAAGGTTGTGGTCATTGGTGATGGGGCTGTTGGTCAATGTGCTGTTATCGCAGCTAAAATGCGTGGAGCATCGCAAATTATCCTTATGAGTCGTCATGAAGATCGTCAAAAGATGGCTCTGGAGTCGGGTGCGACAGCTGTTGTATCTGAGCGAGGTCAAGAAGGTATTGCTAAGGTGCGTGAAATCCTCGGTGGTGGAGCAGATGCAGCACTTGAATGTGTTGGAACAGAAGCAGCGGTTGATCAAGCGCTTGGTGTTCTCCATAATGGAGGGTGCATGGGATTTGTTGGTGTACCGCACTATGAAAATCGAGCCATTGGCTCAACCTTTGGTCAAAATACAATAATCGGTGGTGGCCCAGCTTCTGTCACAACATACGATAAGCAATTCTTACTAAAAGCCGTCCTTGATGGTGATATCAATCCAGGTCGTGTCTTTACCTCAAGTTATAAATTGGAAGACATTGACCAAGCCTATAAAGATATGGATGAACGTAAGACGATTAAGGCAATGATTGTGATTGATTAAAAAAATCCTAATGGAGATTTGAGAATCTCTATTAGGATTTTTGACTTTATTATATTAGTTGAGTTATGGCAGAGTACTTTCTCTCAGAGTCAGTCTAGTTCCCAGCATAGTTAGGCTAGGAATTTTCCGACCATGGAGAACTTCCTTGTTAAGAATATCCATACCTGCTCGGCCCATCTCCTCAGTATAGACTGTGATGCTAGATAGGGGAGGATAGACCTGCTTGGTTAGGCTAGTGTCGTTAAAGGAAATGAGACTGACACGGTCTGGCAGGCTAATTCCAGCTTCTTGAAGGGCACGGAGGGCACCGATGGCTAAACTATCGCTGGCTGCGAAAAATGCTGGGGGGAGTTGATCACCCAACTTGTGAATAGCCTCCTTCATCAAGTCATAGCCAGACTGGGCGGTGAAGCTTCCTTGAAAGACCAGTTCTTCATGATAGATTCCTTTTGCCTGAGTATAGTCTCTAAAATATTCTAGGCGCTTATCCTGAACAATTTCTTCTTGGTCTGTTGTTGCTTCAAGGCCGGTGAGAATCCCGATACGATCAAGCCCTTGGCTGAGGAAGTGGTCTACAACTTGTTTCACAGCAGTGTAAAAGTCAGTGATAATACAGGTATGACCTAGTGAGAGGGTATCGCTGTCTATAAAGACTAGGGGTTTTTGGTATTCTTCAAAGGCAGAAATCTGTGCTCGACTGAACTTTCCAATACAGAGAATCCCAATCACTTCCTCGCTCAGAGTGAAAGGATGGTCGTTAAAATAGCGCAAGATATCATAGTCCAACTCTTGGGCTCTTTTTTCAATACCGAGACGAATCTGGTAGTAGTAGAGATCGTCTAGCTCTCCTTGTTCACTGACCCATTGGATAATGGCAATCTTTTGCTTTGGTTTGTGGGATTCGCCTGTCTTGAGGTGCTTGGTATAGCCTAGCTCTTCAGCGACAGTTAAAATACGGTGTCGGGTTTCTTCGGTGACAGATAGGCTCTGGTCGCGATTGAGGACACGAGATACGGTCGCGATAGAGACAGAGGCTAGCTGTGCAATGTCTTTTAAGGTAGCCATAAATCCTCCTCCTTTTAAGTTAGTATATCATATTTTCTCTCTTTTTACCGATTGTTTAGTAAAATTTTAGTAAAAAGGATTGACCTTGGGAAATCCCTTGGATACAATAGAAGAAAACGATTACACGTTAAGATGACTTAACGGACAGTCAAAGGAGAATTCATATGACACAACATCTTACTGCTGAAGCCCTTCGTAAAGATTTTCTTGCCGTGTTTGGTCAAGAAGCAGACCAAACCTTCTTTTCACCAGGCCGTATCAATTTGATTGGTGAACACACGGACTACAACGGTGGGCACGTTTTTCCAGCTGCTATTTCCTTGGGAACTTATGGTGCAGCTCGCAAGCGTGACGATCAGGTCTTGCGTTTCTACTCAGCCAACTTTGAGGACAAGGGCATTATCGAAGTGCCTTTAGCGGATCTCAAGTTTGAAAAAGAGCACAACTGGACTAACTATCCAAAAGGGGTTCTTCATTTCTTGCAAGAAGCTGGGCACGTGATTGACAAAGGTTTTGATTTTTATGTTTATGGGAATATCCCAAATGGTGCTGGCTTGTCTTCATCAGCATCCTTGGAACTCTTGACAGGGGTCGTGGCAGAGCATCTCTTTGATTTAAAACTAGACCGTTTGGATTTGGTTAAAATCGGAAAACAAACAGAAAACAACTTTATCGGAGTCAACTCTGGTATCATGGACCAGTTTGCTATCGGTATGGGAGCTGACCAACGTGCTATTTATCTAGATACCAACACTCTAGAATACGACTTGGTGCCACTTGATTTGAAGGACAATGTCGTTGTTATCATGAACACCAACAAACGCCGTGAATTGGCGGATTCTAAATATAATGAGCGCCGTGCTGAGTGTGAAAAAGCAGTGGAAGAATTGCAAGCTGCCTTAGATATTCAGACCTTGGGTGAATTGGATGAGTGGGCTTTTGATCAATACAGCTACCTGATTAAAGACGAAAATCGTTTGAAACGTGCTCGTCATGCTGTGCTTGAAAACCAACGTACCCTTAAGGCTCAAGCAGCCCTTCAAGCAGGTGATTTGGAAACATTTGGTCGCTTGATGAATGCATCTCACGTTTCTCTGGAGCACGATTACGAAGTAACTGGCTTGGAATTGGATACTCTTGTTCACACAGCTTGGGATCAAGAAGGTGTTCTCGGTGCTCGTATGACAGGTGCAGGTTTTGGTGGCTGTGCCATTGCCTTGGTACAAAAAGACACTGTTGAGGCCTTTAAAGAAGCTGTAGGCAAACATTACGAAGAAGTAGTTGGATACGCTCCAAGCTTCTATATCGCTGAAGTTGCAGGTGGCACTCGCGTCCTTGACTAGTCAAAAGGAGGCTCTATAGTGACCTTAGTAGATAAATTTGTAACACATATTATTTCTGAAAGTTCATTTGAAGAAATGGATCGCATCTACCTGACCAATCGTGTCTTGGCACGAGTGGGTGACGGTGTTTTGGAAGTTGAGACCAATCTGGATAAAGTGATTGACCTCAAGGACCAGCTGGTTGAGGAAGCCGTTCGATTAGAGATGATTGAGGATAGTCAGACTGCGCGTGAGATTATCGGTGCTGAACTGATGGACTTAGTAACCCCTTGTCCAAGTCAGGTCAATCGTGACTTTTGGACAACCTATGCCCACTCTCCTGAGCAAGCGATAGCGGACTTTTACCAACTTAGCCAGAAAAATGACTACATCAAGCTCAAGGCTATTGCTAAAAATATTGCTTATCGTGTACCGTCTGATTACGGAGAACTTGAGATCACAATTAATCTCTCTAAGCCTGAAAAGGATCCGAAAGAGATTGCAGCAGCCAAGTTGGTGCAAGCTAGCAATTATCCCCAGTGTCAACTCTGTCTAGAGAATGAAGGCTACCATGGTCGGGTCAACCACCCAGCTCGCAGCAACCACCGTATTATCCGTTTTGAAATGGCGGGTCAGGAGTGGGGCTTCCAGTATTCGCCCTATGCTTACTTTAATGAGCATTGTATTTTCTTAGATGGTCAGCATCGTCCCATGGCCATTAGTCGTCAGAGTTTTGAGCGTCTGCTCGCTATCGTAGAGCAGTTTCCAGGTTATTTTGCTGGCTCAAATGCCGACCTGCCGATTGTGGGAGGCTCTATCCTGACCCATGACCACTATCAGGGGGGGCGACATGTTTTTCCTATGGAATTGGCTCCACTGCAAAAGACCTTCCGCTTTACTGGTTTTGAACAGGTCAAGGCTGGGATTGTCAAGTGGCCGATGTCAGTGTTGCGTTTGACGTCGGATTCCAAGGAGGATTTGATCAACTTGGCTGACAAGATTTTACAGGAATGGCGCCAGTATTCAGACCCTGCAGTGCAGATTTTGGCAGAAACAAGTGGGACACCGCATCACACCATCACACCGATTGCTCGTAAACGCGACGGTCAGTTTGAGTTGGACTTGGTCTTGCGAGACAATCAGACATCGCCAGAGCATCCTGACGGCATCTATCATCCCCATAAGGATGTCCAACATATCAAGAAGGAAAATATCGGCTTGATTGAGGTCATGGGCTTGGCTATTTTACCACCTCGTCTGAAAGAAGAAGTGGAGCAAGTAGCTAGCTATCTTGTAGGAGAAGGTGATGCAGTTACAGACTATCATCAGGAATGGGCAGACCAACTCAAAGCCCAACATCCAGAACTAGCGGATAAAGAAAAATCCCTTGAAATCGTCAAGGACTCTGTGGGCGCTATCTTTGCGCGTGTACTTGAGGATGCAGGAGTTTACAAGCAAACGGAGCAGGGACAGGCAGCCTTTATGCGCTTTGTAGAGCAGGTCGGAATTTTACCAGACTAGGAGCTTTCTCCTTGCACAGTCCTATAAAAAGTAGTATCATAGTGTCGTTTGAACTATCAGGAGGAAACGATGAAAGATTTTCATTTTGACGCTATATCTGCCTTTGAAAATTACGAAATTGAAAAAATGAGAGATGGTCACGTTGTGGTGACGACCAAAGTAGTGGACTCGTCGCTCAACTACTATGGCAATGCTCATGGTGGCTATCTCTTTACCCTTTGTGACCAGATCAGCGGTTTGGTGGTCGTCTCACTGGGACTAGATGGAGTGACGCTCCAATCCTCCATCAACTACCTCAAGGCAGGAAAACTCGATGATGTGCTGACCATTAAAGGAGAATGTGTCCATCAAGGTCGCACAACCTGTGTCGTGGATGTGGATATCAGCAATCAAGAGGGCAGAAATGTCTGTAAGGCAACCTTTACCATGTTTGTTACAGGTCAGCGATCAGATGAGAGACAGGTAAGGATATAAAGTACTAGGAGGTGAACTTCACTCTAAGGGCTAGATATTTTTTGTCGAACTTTTTGAGTGCAGGTTGGTTTTGATTCTCGCAGATGAACCAACCGCTTCACTAGATCCCAAAAACTCTGAGGAATTACTTTCTATCCTAGAATCTTTAAAAAATTCGAATCGCACTATTATTATTGCGACCCACAATCCCCTTATCTGGGAGCAAGTGGACCAAGTAATTCGAGTTACCGATTTATCTCATAGATGATAAGGCAAGATTCTGTTAGAATAAAGAGTCACAAACACACTTTGTGGCTTTTTTATTTCCATAAAAATGGTAAAATAGTAGAAGTAGAAATGGAGTTTGAGACATGAAAGTAATCGATCAATTTAAAAATAAGAAAGTCCTTGTTTTAGGTTTGGCTAAGTCTGGTGAGTCTGCAGCCCGTTTGTTGGACAAGCTGGGTGCCATTGTAACAGTAAATGACGGCAAACCGTTCGAGGAAAATCCTGCTGCTCAAAACTTACTAGAAGAGGGAATCAAGGTTGTCACTGGTGGGCATCCTTTGGAGCTCTTGGATGAAGAGTTTGCCCTCATGGTAAAAAATCCAGGGATTCCTTATAGCAATCCCATGATTGAAAAAGCATTGGCAAAGGGGATTCCAGTCTTGACGGAGGTGGAGTTGGCTTACTTGATCTCGGAAGCGCCAATTATCGGTATCACAGGTTCAAATGGAAAAACGACCACAACGACTATGATTGGGGAAGTCTTGACTGCTGCTGGGCAACATGGTCTCTTGTCAGGGAACATCGGCTATCCTGCTAGCCAAGTGGCTCAAACTGCAACAGCCAAGGACACGCTTGTCATGGAGCTTTCTTCTTTCCAACTGATGGGCGTTCAAAAATTCCATCCAGAGATTGCGGTTATTACCAACCTTATGCCTACTCATATCGACTACCATGGTTCGTTTGAGAAATATGTAGCAGCCAAGTGGAATATCCAGAACAAGATGACAGCGGCTGATTTTCTTGTCTTGAACTTTAACCAAGACTTGGCAAAAGAATTGGCTACAAAAACAGAGGCTATGGTTGTACCATTTTCAACACTTGAAAAGGTTGATGGAGCTTATCTAGAAAACGGTCTACTCTACTTCCGTGGTGAAGAGGTCATGGCAGCTGATGAGATCGGTGTTCCAGGTAGTCACAATGTGGAAAATGCTCTTGCGACGATTGCAGTAGCCAAGCTTCGTGGTGTGGACAACCAAACCATTAAGGAAACTCTTTCATCTTTTGGTGGTGTGAAACACCGTCTCCAATTTGTGGATGAAATCAAAGGTGTCAAATTCTATAACGATAGCAAGTCAACCAATATCTTGGCAACTCAAAAAGCCTTGTCAGGATTTGACAACAGCAAGGTCATTTTGATTGCAGGTGGTTTGGACCGTGGAAATGAATTTGACGAATTGGTACCAGATATTACTGGCCTCAAGAAGATGGTCATCCTTGGTCAGTCTGCAGAACGTATCAAACGGGCAGCGGATAAGGCTGGTGTGGCTTATGTGGATGCGACAGATATTGCTGATGCGACCCGCAAAGCTTATGAGCTAGCGACTCAAGGAGATGTGGTTCTCCTCAGTCCTGCCAATGCTAGCTGGGATATGTATGCTAACTTTGAAGTACGTGGCGACCTCTTTATCGACACAGTAGCGGAGTTAAAGGAATAATATGAAAAAAATCGTTTTTACAGGTGGGGGGACGGTTGGACATGTCACCCTCAACCTTTTGTTAATGCCTAAGTTTATCGAAGACGGCTGGGAAGTTCACTATATCGGTGATAAACACGGAATCGAACACCAAGAAATCCTCAAGTCAGGCTTGAATGTGACCTTCCACTCCATTGCGACTGGGAAGTTGCGTCGCTATTTCTCTTGGCAAAATATGCTGGATGTCTTTAAAGTTGCCTGGGGTATCGTCCAATCGCTCTTTATCATGTTAAGACTTCGTCCACAAGCTCTTTTTTCTAAGGGAGGATTTGTCTCAGTACCGCCTGTTATCGCAGCGCGAGTTTCCAGAGTGCCTGTCTTTATCCACGAATCGGACCTGTCCATGGGCTTGGCCAATAAAATTGCCTATAAATTTGCGACCAAGATGTACTCGACCTTTGAGCAGGCTGCTAGTCTTGCAAAAGTCGAACATGTGGGGGCAGTGACTAAGGTAACAGGCCAAGATATTCCAAAACCAGACGAGTTGGTGGATATTCAAACCCACTTTAATCCCAAATTACCGACGCTCCTTTTCGTCGGTGGGTCAGCAGGAGCCCGTGTCTTTAACCAATTGGTAACAGACCATAAAAAAGAGCTGACAGAGCGCTACAATATCATTAATCTCACTGGAGATTCTAGCTTCAATGAATTGAGTCAAAATCTCTTCCGTATTGACTATGTGACGGACCTCTATCAACCCTTGATGGAGATGGCAGATGTGGTGGTGACGCGTGGTGGTGCCAACACAATTTTTGAGCTTTTGGCAATGGCGAAACTCCATCTCATCGTACCATTGGGTCGTGAAGCAAGTCGAGGAGACCAGATTGAAAATGCAGCCTACTTTGTTAAGAAAGGCTATGCAGAAGAACTTCAAGAAAGTAACTTGACCTTGGAAAGCTTGGAGGAGAAACTCAGTCACCTGCTTAGTTACAAGGACCAATACCAAGCTAGTATGAGGGCTTCAACTGAGTTGAAATCTCTTGATGATTTTTATGCCCTACTAAGAAAAGACTTATCATAAGGAAAACCAATGTCAAAGGATAAGAAAAAAGAATCAAACCAGAAACAAGAATTGTCTGAATGGCAGAAACGGAACCAAGAATATCTGAAAAAGAAGGCTGAGGAAGAAGCTGCCTTAGCTGCGGAGAAGGAAAAGGAAAAACAAGCTCGGAAGGAGGCCAACTCGAAACTATTGGAGGAGGCCAAGAAATCTTCGAGTCAGTCGGACGAGGAAGATACCAGTCCAAGCCAAGAACCCTCCGAGAAAGATGAGAAAGCTCAAAAGGATGATCATAAAGTCAACGAAGAAAAAGAAAAGAAGAAAAAAGAAAAGCCAGAAAAACCTGCCAAGCCGAGAATTGCTCCCGTTCATATTTGGAGGGCAGTTAGTATCTTGGTGCCGAGTGTTCTGGTTCTCCTCCTTTCTATCTACCTCTTGACCCCTCTTTCGACTCTCAAGCATATCGAGGTTAAGGGAAATAGTAACACCCAGGCGGATGACATCAAACAGGCTTCTGGAATTCAAGATAGCGACTATACCTTGGCTCTATTGTTGGATAAGGAAAAATACGCTGAGCGAATCAAGTCTAACCATTGGATAGATTCAGCAAAGATTGACTACAAATTTCCAACAAACTTTACGATTGAAGTCAAAGAGTTTGAGATTGTTGGCTACTATGTGACAGGTGAAGACCACTATCCAATCTTGTCTAGTGGAACAATTGATCCAAGCCCTGTCAACCTTTTGAACCTACCTGAGACCTACATAACAGTTACCTTTAACGATGAGCAGCAGGTTAAGGACCTGATTGCGGGTCTTTCTAGCATCAGTGAGGACATAAAGAGTCAAATCCAGAAGATCGAACTAGCGCCAAGTAAGGCAACTGCAGATCTTTTAAAAATCACCATGCTGGATACAGATGAAATATTGGTTCCCTTGTCAGAGTTGAGTAAAAAATTGCCTTATTACAGCAAAATCAAGCCACAGTTAGCAGAACCGAGCTATATTGATATGGAAGCTGGAATCTATAGTACCAGCCTAGCGGATAAACTTTTGGAAGAAGCTGAGGAGAAAGCTAAAAAAGAGGCTAAGGAAGCGGAGAAGAAAAAACAGGAAGAAAAAAAAGCTGAAGAAAAGAAACAAGAATAAGAATCTTCAGTTTTTACTTGACAAGTGTCGTTATAAATAATAGAATAGTAGAAAACTTTTAAAGCAGTCCAGAGAGGCAGCTAAGGTTAGACAGTGAAAGGGTGGAGACTACCCGTTTTTCGTGGAACCTAGCTGCTAGCAGGTTCCTTTTTTGAGCAATGGACTGTTAGCAAAGAATAGGAGAAAAGAATGCGTGAGAGTCGCCCGGTCATTGCTCTGGATTTTCCAAGTTTCGAGGAAGCCAAAGAATTTTTAGCCCTTTTTCCAGCAGAGGAAAAACTCTATGTCAAGGTAGGAATGGAAATCTATTATGCAGTAGGTCCAGAGGTTGTTCGTTATTTGAAATCATTGGGACATAGTGTTTTTTTGGATCTCAAGTTGCATGATATTCCAAATACGGTCAAGTCAACCATGAAAATCTTGTCAAGTCTGGGTGTCGATATGACCAATGTTCAGGCTGCAGGTGGGCTTGAAATGATGCAGGCTGCGCGTGAAGGCCTTGGTGATCAAGGGATTCTTATCGCGGTGACCCAATTGACCTCAACATCTGAGGAACAGATGCAAGACTGTCAAAATATCCAAACTAGCCTGCAAGAGTCGGTCATCCACTATGCTAAGAAAACAGCTGAAGCTGGATTGGATGGAGTGGTTTGCTCAGCCCAAGAAGCCCAACTCATCAAGGAAGCTACAAACGAAGATTTTATTTGCTTGACACCAGGTATTCGACCAGCAGGTGCTGAAGCAGCGGATCAAAAACGCGTAGTGACCCCTGGTCAAGCCTATCAAATCGGTAGTGACTACATTGTAGTAGGCCGTCCAATAACGCAGGCAGCAGACCCTGTAGCAGCCTACCATGCTATCAAGGAAGAATGGACACGCGACTGGGTCTAAAGCGTATTTGATTATAGATTTAAGGATAAGAAGGAGTATACCATGACACTTGCTAGAGACATTGCTAGCCACCTCTTAAAAATTCAAGCTGTTTACCTCAAACCAGAAGAGCCTTTCACCTGGGCATCTGGTATCAAGTCACCTATATATACGGATAACCGTGTGACCCTAGCTTACCCAGAGACTAGAACTTTGATTGAAAATGGTTTTGTGAATGCTATCAAAGCAGCCTTTCCAGAGGTAGAAGTCATCGCTGGTACAGCGACAGCAGGGATTCCACATGGGGCTATCATCGCGGACAAGATGAACCTACCCTTTGCCTATATCCGTAGCAAACCAAAAGACCACGGAGCTGGAAACCAAATCGAAGGCCGTGTAGCCCAAGGCCAAAAGATGGTAATTGTAGAAGACCTGATCTCAACTGGTGGTTCAGTTCTCGAAGCGGTAGCAGCTGCCAAGCGTGAAGGAGCAGATGTTCTCGGTGTAGTAGCCATTTTTAGCTATCAACTAGTAAAAGCAGATGAGAACTTTGCAAACGCAGGTGTGAAACTGGTGACTCTCTCAAACTACAGCGAGCTCATTCACCTAGCCCAAGAAGAAGGTTACATCACACCAGAGGGATTGGCTCTCTTAAAACGATTTAAAGAAAACCAAGAAAATTGGCAAAACGCTTAAAACATAGAAAATCAGGTAGTCCTTATGATTACCTGATTTCTTTTTATTTTCGGAAAGTATTAGTCAACTTTTCCACCTTCAACAACTAGATCATCTGCTTTAGCAGCGTTACCATAGGTTGGGTGAAGTGTCTTTTCATAGGCTTTGTGGAAGAAGTTTTCTTTACCAAGTTTTTCAATTTCTTGGTTGATGTAGTTAAGAAGTTCTTGATTACCCTTTTGAACTGCTGCCGCAATAGTATCTGGGTCACCGAGGGAAGTAATTCCTACTTCAAATCCTTTATTTTCGAGGGCCCAAGCTAAAACCTCAGTATTGTCAGTTGAGAAGGCATCTCCACGTCCGTCAAGAAGAGCCTGGTAGGCATCACTATATTGGTCGTATTTTTGGAGTTTTATTTCTGGATGATTTTTCTCAAAATAAGTTTCAGCAGTCGTTCCTTTTGTGACAATCAAGGTTTTGCCTTCTAATTCTTTAACATCCTTAATCAGCTTATCCTTAGGTGATACGACACCAAGTGATACTTTCATGTAAGGAAGGGCAAAGTCTACTTGTTTCTTACGTTCGTCAGTCACTGTAAAGTTAGCAAGTGTGATATCCACCTTGTTTGAAATCAAGTATTCAGCACGGTTGGCAGCATCAACTGAGACGTATTTGACCTTCACGCCCAAGTCTTGAGCTAATTGGTTCCCCAATTCGATATCGTAACCTTGGTAAGAACCGTCGTTATCAACGTAACCAAACGGTTTTTTGTCTCCAAATACGGCGATTCGAAGCTCACCACTTTTTTTGATTTCGTCGATAGTGCGGGCCTTGGCGGTTGCTTTTCCTGATGAAGCATCAGAGCTTCCACCTGAGCTACAAGCTGTGACAAAGATAAGGGCAAAGGCAAGTGCAAAAACAGTTAGGATTGGTTTGAGTATTTTCATAATAATCTCCTTTATTTATTATAGATATGAGCCAAACTGGCTAAAGTCAAAGACGTTTAAAAATTCCTGTGCTCGTTTGGTTTGTGGGTTGGTAAAGAAGTCTTGAGCCGTTCCTTCTTCAGCGATTTTCCCTTGGTCGAGAAAGATTATCCGATCCGCAATGGCTTGGGCAAACTGCATTTCGTGGGTTACCAGAATCATGGTGCGCCCTTCTTGTGCCAAGTCATTAATCAGTTCGAGGACTTCACGCACCATTTCTGGATCCAGTGAAGCAGTCACCTCGTCAAAGAGGATAATTTCTGGATGCATGAGAAGGGCACGGACAATTGCAACTCGTTGTTTCTGTCCACCAGATAATTGGCGAGCAAAGCTATGTTTTTTATCTAAAAGGCCGACTCGCTCCAGTAATTTCAGAGCTTCTTCAGTGACTTCTTTTTTGTCTCTCCCCTGAGCCTTGATAGGTCCTAGGATGAGGTTTTGAAGGACATCTAGGTGAGGAAAGAGTTCATAACTTTGAAAGACCATACCGATTTTTTGGCGAACTAGGTGAAAGTTTTTCTGATTGCCAATAATAGATTGTCCGTCCAGAAGAATATCTCCCCCCTGTATTGTTTCTAGGCCATTGAGGCAACGGAGAAGGGTACTTTTCCCGCATCCAGAGGGTCCTAGGATGACAACAACTTCCCCCTTTTTGATATCTAGAGAGAGTCCTTGGAGGATAGGATTGTCTCCAAAGGATTTTTTTAGTTCCTTTATTTCTAAAATAGTTTCAGACATTTAATTCCTCCAATGTTTTTCTAAGTGACTAGATAGTTTGGAAATAGGAAAGCAGACCGCAAAATACAAGATCAGAATAGTTCCATAAATCCAAAAGGAAGCAGTTGGGATGGTCAGGCGATTGCTATCAATGATTTGTTGCCCAACCTTGGTAACTTCAACAACCCCAATCAAGACAACCAAGGAAGTCGTTTTGATCATCCGAGTGACAAGATTGATGGCTTGTGGTAGTAGTCTTCTCAAGACCTGTGGGATGATGATGTGATAGTAAAGTTGGAAGTTTGTCAAGCCTAGCGCCTGTCCGCTTTCAAACTGATGTTTAGGGAGGGAAGTGATGGCTCCACGTACCAAGTCTCCCATTTCAGCTGTACCCCAGAGGGTAAAAACGATAATAGCCGAAGTCTCACCTGAGATATTGATATTAAAGTTTCGAGCCAATCCAAAGTATACGATAAAAAGTAGTACCAGTTGGGGCATGATACGGATAAATTCCAGATAAAAACGTGTTAAAAAACGAATAACTCTAGAATGGGAGGTCATGATGATTCCCATGATTGTTCCGAAAATCATAGATAGAAGGACGGAGAGAATGGAAATTCCAATCGTGACACCCAGCCCTTGTAAGATCCGCAGGAGATTATTTCCCTGAAAGAGTACTTGCATTCCCGAATCCTGCATGGCGGAGCCTCCTTTCTATCCAGCTAAAGACCAGTGAGATGGGCAATAGCATAATCAGATAAGCAACTACCAGCATAGCTAGCGCAATATCTGTCTCATAATATAGTCCAATCAAGTCTTTGGCGACGTACATGAGGTCAGCCAAAGCCACTGCTGAGAAAACAGAGGTTTCCTTGATGAGGAAAATGACATTGGCACTAAAAGACGGTAGAGCAACCGCTGTTGCTTGTGGTAGAACCACATAGCGAAAGACCTGTACAGGTGTCAAACCGATGGCTAGACCAATTTCATGCTGGGTTTGACTGACAGCTTCCAGCCCACTTCGGAAAGATTCTGCCATATAGGAACCCCCTAAAAAGACCAGTCCCATAGTGGCACAGACTTCCGAAGACAGGACAATCCCTATTCGGGGAAGCCCGAAATAGAGGAAGAAGAGCTGAATCAAAAGGGGCGTATTTCGTGACAATTCTATATAGGCTGTTGCTAACTGTGAAAAGATAGGAACGCGATAATGCCGGATGATACTAACGATTAGACCAACAAGAAAAGAACCCAAAATTCCCCAAACTGCAATATGCAAGGTCAGAAAGAATGCCTTTTGATAGAGTGGTAAATATTGTTCAACAATGGACCAATCCAAAATAGAACCTCCCATCTAGGAATAATATAGTTATTGTAGCACTAAAGGGCATGTTTGGATAATATGAATTTTTTATCACAATGATAGAAAAAATTTATCATGGCTATGAGTTGAAATTTCCAGACAAAATTTTTGAAAGGAATCTGAAAAAGGATTAAGATATTTATGTAAGAAAAAAGTAAACGCTTACTTAATAAGGAGGACACTTTATGTCATACAAAACAAGCAATGCAGAAGGACCTGTAGATTTCATCAATACCTATGATTTGGAGCCAATGGCGCAACAAGTTATTCCTAAAGCAGCATTTGGCTATATCGCCAGTGGAGCGGAAGATACTTTCACTTTACGGGAAAATATCCGCGCCTTTAACCACAAGCTCATCGTTCCGCATACTCTTTGTGATGTTGAAAATCCAAGTACAGAGATTGAATTTGCAGGTGAAAAATTGTCTTCACCAATTATTATGGCGCCTGTTGCGGCTCATAAATTAGCAAATGAACAGGGGGAAGTAGCTACTGCGCGTGGTGTGCATGAGTTTGGTTCTCTTTACACAACTAGCTCTTACTCTACTGTAGACCTTCCAGAAATTTCGGAAGCCCTTCAAGGGACACCTCATTGGTTCCAATTTTACTTTAGTAAAGATGACGGGATCAACCGCCATATCATGGACCGAGTGAAGGCTGAAGGTTATAAAGCGATTGTTTTGACGGCAGATGCAACTGTAGGGGGCAACCGTGAGGTGGACAAACGCAATGGTTTTGTCTTCCCAGTTGGCATGCCGATTGTTGAGGAATACCTGCCAGAAGGTGCTGGTAAATCAATGGACTTTGTATACAAATCAGCTAAACAACGCTTGTCTCCACGTGATGTAGAATTTATCGCTACATACTCAGGTCTTCCTGTTTATGTCAAGGGGCCACAATGCCGTGAGGACGTTGAGCGCTCTCTTGCCGCAGGTGCTTCTGGTATCTGGGTAACCAACCACGGTGGTCGCCAAATCGACGGTGGACCAGCTGCCTTTGACTCGCTTCAAGAAGTCGCTGAAGCAGTTGATAAACGTGTACCAATTGTCTTTGACTCAGGTGTTCGTCGTGGTCAACACGTCTTTAAAGCCTTGGCTTCAGGGGCAGACTTGGTAGCTATTGGACGCCCTGTAATTTATGGCTTGGCACTTGGTGGTAGCGTTGGTGTGCGTCAAGTCTTTGAACACTTGAATGCAGAATTGAAGACAGTCATGCAATTGTCTGGAACTCAGACTATTGAAGATGTCAAACACTTCAAACTTCGTCACAATCCTTACAATCCAACCTTTCCAGTTGACCCACGTGACTTAAAATTGTATTGATAAAACAGATTGCCTCCACATTATGTGGAGGTTTTTATTCGTGTATAGAAAGATTAAATCGTTATCAGAAACTATATAAATATATTTTCCAGTCAAATATCTTGCTAGGGCTTTCATTTTTTGCTATACTGGTCCAGTAATTAAATAATAAAGACATTTGGGGTGCTTTAGGCTGAGATGATACCCATTGAACCTGATACAGTTAATACTGGCGAAGGGAAATGTGAAAAGGTTTTTTTCGTATGTCGAAAAGAACTGTCTAATCTTGTAAGGTAAACTCTAATTCTCGTTTGTAATTGGAGTTTTTTTGTTTATCAAAAGAGGATAGGCTTGCCGTCAAGCCCTTTGGTAGCTCACCTTGAATGGCCCACTTTTCTTTAAAAAAGGAGTTTTTTATGTTGAAAAAATGGCAGTTAAAAGATGTTATCTTGCTTGCTTTCTTGTCTATCTTTTTTGGTGGCGTTTTTGTTGGTTCAGGCTATCTGTTTGATATCCTCACCCTGATCTTGGCCCCTCTTGGCTTGCAGGCCTTTGCCAATGAAATCCTCTTTGGTCTCTGGTGTATGGCTGCGCCCATTGCTGCTATCTTTGTTCCAAGAGTCGGAAGTGCAACGATTGGAGAAGTGCTTGCTGCGCTTGCTGAAGTCCTTTATGGTAGCCAATTCGGTCTAGGTGCCCTTTTGTCTGGTTTGGTTCAAGGTTTGGGAAGTGAATTTGGCTTTCTTGTAACCAAGAATCGTTATGAAAGTTGGCTCTCTCTAACTGCTAATAGTATTGGGATTACCCTTTTTAGCTTTGTCTATGAATACATTAAATTAGGTTACTATGCCTTTTCCCTTCCTTTTGTCCTTTCCTTGCTGGTGGTGCGTTTTATTTCTGTTTATTTCTTCTGTACCATCTTGGTTCGTGCCATTGTCAAACTCTATCATCAGTTTGCGGTTGGAGGAAAGGCATAGATGGGCCTGGAATTACGGGAGATTCAGTCCCCAATCTTCTCAGAGCCGATTGATTTTACTTTTCATGCGCAAGCCTTTACCTTGTTAGTTGGGAGCAGTGGTTCAGGAAAATCCAGCCTCTTTCAAGTCATTGCCCAAGTTAGTTCTCTTCCCTATAGTGGCCAAGTCTTGATAGATGGTAGTGAGGTCAGTCAGCTTTCTATTGTCGAACGTGTCCAGACGGTTGGCATTCTCTTTCAAAATCCCAATCATCAATTTACCATGGAGAACTTGTTTGAGGAGCTGATTTTTACCTTGGAGAATATCGGCCATCCCCTTCAAGAGATTGATTCTAAAATAGCTGAGGTGGTCCAGCAATGTCGTTGCGAGGCAATCTTGCACCGTCCCATCCATCACTTGTCAGGTGGGGAAAAGCAAAAGGCAGCGCTGGCTGTCCTCTTCGCTATGAATCCTAGGGTCTATCTCTTGGATGAGCCCTTCGCTTCCATTGACCGCAAGAGCAGGATAGAGATATTGGAGATTCTAAAAGAGTTGGCCCTTGATGGGAAGACAGTCATCCTGTGCGACCATGATTTAACGGACTATGAAGCCTATATCGACCATATGGTTGAGCTAAGAGACGGACAGCTAAGGGAAGTGTTTCAAATCCCTATCTCTGAGCTGACACAGGTTTCTTCAAAGGAAGTTGCTTCTAGTCCAGAACTATTCCATATGGATCGTGTGACTTGTGAGCTGGGTAAACGCCCCCTCTTTTCGATTGCTGATTTTACTATCTACCAAGGAATTTCCTGTATCTTGGGTGACAATGGTGTCGGGAAATCAACCCTCTTTCGCTCTATTCTTCAATTTCAAAAGTATAAGGGGCTCATTACTTGGAAGGGGAAAGTCCTGAAAAAGAAAAAGAGTTTGTACCGTGACCTAACGGGTGTTGTTCAGGAAGCTGAGAAGCAGTTTATCCGAGTCAGTCTGCGAGAGGAACTGCAATTAGATAGCTCAGACACTGAAAGAAATCAGCGGATTCTCCAAGCTTTACGATATTTTAATCTGGAGCAGGCACTTGATAAGAGTCCCTATCAATTAAGTGGTGGCCAGCAAAAGATTCTTCAGCTATTGACCATCTTGACCAGCAAGGCTTCTGTGATCTTGCTAGATGAGCCATTTGCTGGTTTGGATGATAGAGCTTGCCATTATTTTTGTCAGTGGATGTTGGAGGACAGAAATCTAGGAAGAAGTTTTTTGATCATTAGCCATCGTTTAGATCCCTTGGTCTCTGTGGTCGATTATTGGATTGAGATGACTAGTGAGGGGCTCAGTCATCTTCAAGAAGTGACCATCAGCAAACCTCTCCCATCTCTGAACAATGATGCTCTAGGGGAGGTGAGGTAGTATGATCAAAGTAGCAACCCAGACACCGGTTATCAGTCTCTTCTTTCTAATTTTATCCTTGGAAACATCCTTCATTCCTTCGATTGCTCTGAATCTTTCGGTAGTCGCATTTTGCATCCTCTTTATGCTCTATTATCGTCGATTTAAAATGTTGGCTTGGATGCTCTTGCTCGCCATTTTACCATCTTTGGCCAACTATTGGGCAGTACAGTTACATGGGGATGCTTCGCAGGCAGTGATACTTGGAACAAGAGCTTTTGTGACGGTTTGTATCGGTCTTGTCTTTGTTTCCAGTATTTCCCTAAAAGAGCTCCTCTTGTACTTGGCTCAAAAGGGGCTATCGCGTTCTTGGGCCTATGCCTTAATTGTGGTATTCAATGCCTTTCCCCTCATTCAGCAGGAAATCAAGTCTCTCAAGGAAGCGTGCTTACTGCGTGGTCAAAAACTGCATGTTTGGTCGCCCTTGATTTACAGTAAGGTTCTGATGACGGTTTTTAGGTGGCGCCATCTTTACCTGAGAGCTTTATCTGCGCACGGATATGACGAACATGCACAGTTGGAGAATGACTACCGGACTTTTTATATTTCTCAGAGGACAAAATTGATCTTCCTACTTTTCTTTTTATTGCTTCAAACCAGTTTATTTTTATAAAGGAGTTATTATGGAATTTACAGATATTGCGATGGAATTATCCAGGGAAGCTTGGCAGGCTTCCTTTCAGCATCCCTTTGTTCTACAGTTACAAGAGGGAAATTTAGAACCTGCGATTTTTCGCTATTACCTAATTCAGGATGCTTATTATCTGAAGTCTTTTTCAGAAGCCTATCACCTCTTGGCTGATAAGACTTCAAACCAGAAGATGAAAAGACTCTTGAAACAAAATGCCCAGAGTCTAGTGGAGGGTGAGTTGTTTATCCGCCAACAATTTTTCAAGGAATTAGGGATCAGTGACCAGGAAATGGATGAGCAACCGATTGCTCCAACTTGTTATCATTACATTTCTCATATTTATCGGCAATTTGCAGAGCCAAACCTAGGCATTGCTTTTGCTAGTTTGCTCCCATGTCCTTGGTTATACCATGATTTTGGCAAGGCGCTTAATCGCAAACCATCCCCGAATCCTCTTTATCAACAGTGGATTGAAACCTATATCACCGATGAATTAGAACAGCAGATTAAAGAGGAAGAAGCGCTGGTCAATCAGCTCTATCGAGAAAGCGACGAGACGGACAAACAAAAAATGCTAGAGGCCTTCCACCGCAGTGTCCACATGGAAGCCAAGTTTTGGGAAATGGCTTACCAACACCAAACATGGACGAGTGATTTGCAGTCCTTAGAAAAAGAGAAGAAATAGAAAATGAGAAACCACCAACTTCAAGTTCACAAATTAACCATTTTATCCATGATGATTGCCCTTGACGTAGTTCTTACACCCATCTTTCGAATTGAAGGAATGGCACCAATGTCTAGTGTAGTCAATATTCTTGCAGGAATCTTGATGGGGCCTGTTTATGCCTTGGTCATGGCTACAGTCACAGCCTTTATCCGTATGTCTACTCAAGGCATTCCGCCCTTGGCCCTAACAGGAGCTACTTTTGGAGCCCTTCTCGCAGGTCTTTTTTATAAGTACGGTCGAAAATTTCACTATTCTGCCCTAGGAGAGATTTTGGGAACAGGGATTATCGGATCCATTGTTTCCTATCCTGTCATGGTTCTCTTTACGGGATCTGCGGCCAAGCTCAGTTGGTTTATCTATACTCCGCGATTTTTCGGAGCGACCTTGATTGGCACAGCCATTGCTTTTCTCGCTTTTCGATTTTTAATCAAGCAGGAATTCTTTAAAAAAGTGCAAGGATATTTCTTTGGAGAAAGGATAGACTGATGCAGAAATTGACAAATCCTTTCCCTCTGAGCTCTAGCTCCTTAATTCACTGCATCACCAATGAGATTTCCTGCGAGATGCTGGCCAATGGCATTTTGGCTCTGGGATGCAAACCTGTTATGGCAGATGATTCCCGTGAGGTCCTTGATTTTACTAAGCAAAGTCAGGCTCTCTTCATCAATTTGGGGCATTTGTCAGCTGAGAAGGAAAAAGCAATCCGTCTGGCAGCTACTTATGCAGCTCAAGCTTGTCTCCCAATGGTAGTAGATGCGGTTGGCCTAGCAACATCTCCCATTCGTAAGACCTTAGTTAGAGATCTTTTAGAATACAAGCCCACGGTCCTTAAAGGAAATATGTCGGAAATACGGAGTCTTGTTGGTTTAAAGCACCACGGAGTTGGGGTCGATGCTAGTGCTAAAGATCAAGAAACTGAGGATCTGCTTCAAGCCTTGAAGGACTGGTGTCAGCTTTATCCTGGTATGTCATTCTTAGTCACGGGTCCCAAGGACCTCATCGTTTCAGAAAATCAAGTTGCTGTATTGAGGAATGGCTGTGCAGAATTGGACTGGATAACAGGGACAGGAGACTTGGTTGGTGCCTTGACAGCCGTTTTTCTCAGCCAAGGAAGGACTGCCTTTGAAGCTTCTTGCCTAGCGGTCTCTTATCTCAATATCTCTGCTGAGAAAATATTTGTTCAAGGAATGGGATTGGAAGATTTTCGTTACCAAGTTCTCAATCAACTCTCTCTCCTAAGAAGAGACGAAAATTGGCTAGAAGCCATCAAAGGAGACTTTTATGAATAGAAAAGTACTTAAACTGTATCTAGTAACCAATCGCTACCAAGATTCCTTGGAAAGCTTTCTTGAAAAAGTTGAGACAGCCTGCCGTTCAGGTGTTACCATCATCCAACTACGAGAAAAAAATCTCACCACCAATCAATACTATCAACTGGCAAAACAAGTCAAGGAAATTACAGATGCCTATCAGGTCCCCTTGATTATCGATGATCGTTTGGATGTTTGTCTAGCAGTCGATGCTGCAGGTTTGCATATTGGCGACGATGAACTACCCGTTTCGGTTGCCCGCAAAGTCTTGGGTCCTGAAAAGATCCTCGGTGTCACTGCTAAAACAGTTAAAAGAGCTCTCGAAGCAGAAACATCGGGTGCGGATTACTTGGGGACAGGAGCCATTTTCCCGACTACGACCAAAGAAAATGCTCCTATCACTCTGATTTCAACCTTGAAAACAATTTGCCAAACGGTCGCCATTCCAGTAGTTGCTATCGGAGGCCTGACGTCAGAGAATATTGACCAACTTATCGGCACGGGTATAGCTGGAGTAGCTGTCGTACGTGATTTGATGCAGGCAGAAGATATTGAGGCAAAAACACAAGCCTTTTTAACAAAGCTAGATGACATTGTTTCCTAATCAAAAACTCTCTAATTCCCTTAAAGTAGGAGCTAGAGAGTTTTTTTCTTAATCTTTAAAAGTTGTATGATTGACTGGCCCAGAACCATGTCCGAGTTGAGGAGCGTCTTGGATGGCTTTTGTGATAAAGGCCTTGGCCTTATCCACTGCCTGGTAAATACTTCTGCCCTTGGCTAGTTCAGCCGTAATCACAGCAGCAAAGGTACATCCGGTACCATGGGTGTGACAGGTTTGAATTCTTGGACTTTCCCAGACAAATTGCTCCTCCTTGGTAAAAAGGAAATCCTTGGCACCACCTTCCAGATGACCACCTTTGATAACAACGGACTGAGGACCAAATTCTTTTAAAATCAGGCGACCAGCACGCTGCATGTCTTCTGGGTCATGAATCGAAAAACCAACAATCTCTTCTGCTTCAGGAAGATTGGGAGTGATAATGGTTGCAAGGGGAAGCAGATTTGTTTTTAGGTAGTCTCTGGCACTGGAATCAATCAGGGTGTCCCCACTCGTAGCGACCATAACAGGGTCAAGCACATAGGGACAGTCTAGCTTTTTAAGGTAGGGTTGGATGATCTCCATGATCTCAGTAGTTGCCAACATCCCAGTTTTTACAGCCTGAGGCTTGATATCTGAAAAGACACTATCCAATTGAGCTTCCAGCATTTGGTTGGAGACGTGCTCTATTAGCTGAACGCCTCTGGTATTTTGAGCGACAAGGCTGGTCACAACGGCCATTCCATAGACATCTCTAGCTTGGAATGACTTCAAATCAGCCATAATACCAGCACCGCCACTAGGGTCTGTCCCAGCAATGGTTAGAGCAACGGGTAAATAAGTCATCTAAAACCTCCCAACCAACTGAAGTTTGTATTCTCAAGAACAAGCTAGTCTGTTTGAGGAAAGCAATAGAAGACTAGCTAGTCCTCATTATCATTTCCACTTCCATCAGCTAGCATTACCTAGATTGAGTCAAAGGGATCTAACAGTCGTTAATCTCAGCTTTACGCACCCCTAGTGGTTGTTTTCTTTTTTCTTCAGTATAGCATATTTTTATAGTTTATATAGTAAAATTTGACTGCAAATCTCTCGTTACATGATTAGAATTCTATTTTTCGAAAAAATAATAAAATTATAGTTGACAAATGTAAATTTTAGGAGTATACTAATAACTGTAATCGACAAATGTAGATTTAGGAGGTGTGATTATGCAGATTTCAGATGCAGAATGGCAGGTCATGAAGATTATTTGGATGCAGGGGGAACAGACCAGTAGGGATTTGATCAGGGTTCTGGCGGAGCGGTTCGACTGGTCCAAGTCGACCATTCAAACTCTTTTGGCTCGTTTGGTTGAGAAAGAGTGTCTGACAAGGAAAAAAGAAGGCAAGTTCTTTGTCTATTCAGCCCTTTTAACTTTGGACCAAAGTCGGGATTTACTTGTCCAAGATATCAAGGACAAGGTTTGTTCCCGTAGGATTAAGCAGTTAGTGGCTGATTTGATTATGGAATGTGATTTTACTCAGGCTGACTTGGAAGACTTAGAAGCTGTGATTTCTAAGAAAAAAGCTAGCGCAGTAACAGAAGTAAAATGCAATTGTATGTAAAGGAGACGTCATGTTAAATAGTATTGTAACCATTATTTGTATTGCCCTTATCGCGTTTATCTTGATTTGGTTTTTCAAAAAGCCTGAAAAATCTGGACAAAAGGCTCAGCAAAAAAAGGGCTACCAAGAGATTCGAGTGGAAGTCAAAGGGGGATATACGCCTGAGTTGATTATTCTTAAGAAATCAGTGCCAGCCCGTATTGTCTTTGACCGTAAGGACCCTTCACCCTGCCTAGATCAGATTGTTTTCCCAGATTTTGGAGTGCATGCGGACTTGCCTATGGGTGAAGAGTATGTAGTGGAAATCACACCTGAACAGGCTGGAGAGTATGGTTTCTCTTGTGGCATGAATATGATGCACGGTAAGATGATTGTAGAATAGGAGAATGATATGACTGAAATTGTAAAAGCAAGTCTTGAACATGGTGTTCAAAAAATCCGTATCACGGCAGACAAAGGCTACCATCCAGCCCATATCCAGCTTCAAAAAGGAATTCCAGCTGAAATTACCTTTCATCGTACAACTCCTTCAAACTGTTATAAGGAAATTCTGTTTGAAGAAGAAGGCATCTTGGAACCAATCGGCGTGGATGAAGAGAAGACAATTCGTTTCACACCTCAAGAGTTGGGTGAGCATGAATTTTCATGTGGAATGAAGATGCAAAAGGGAAGCTATACAGTCGTTAAGAAGACTCGAAAATCTTTGTCACTTTTGCAACGTTTTTGGATTACTAGTATCTTTACTGTGCCTCTTGTGATTCTCATGATTGGGATGTCGACAGGAGGAATTAGTCACCAAGTCATGCGTTGGGGCACCTTTTTAGCCACAACACCCATTATGCTAGCAGCAGGTGGTCCTTATATTCAGAGTGCTTGGGCCAGCTTTAAAAAGCACAATGCAAACATGGATACCTTGGTTGCTCTTGGAACCCTAGTGGCCTATCTCTATAGCCTAGTTGCCCTCTTTACTGGACTTCCTGTCTACTTTGAAAGTGCTGGATTTATCCTCTTCTTTGTTCTTTTGGGAGCTGTTTTTGAGGAAAAAATGCGGAAAAATACTTCCCAAGCTGTGGAGAAACTACTGGACTTGCAAGCTAAAACAGCAGAAGTCTTGCGTGATGACCGCTATGTTCAAGTCCCCTTGGAGCAAGTCAAGGTAGGTGATCTGATTCGAGTGCGTCCCGGTGAAAAGATTGCGGTTGATGGTGTTGTAGTCGAAGGTGTGTCCAGTATTGACGAATCCATGGTGACAGGTGAGAGCCTGCCGGTAGACAAAACAGTTGGAGATACCGTCATTGGCTCCACCATCAATAATAGTGGAACGCTTGTTTTTAGGGCAGAAAAAGTTGGTTCAGAGACAGTTTTGGCTCAGATTGTGGACTTTGTGAAGAAAGCCCAGACCAGCCGAGCACCAATTCAGGATTTGACGGATAAGATTTCAGGGATTTTTGTACCAGCGGTTGTCATTTTAGGGATTGTGACCTTTTGGGTATGGTTTGTCTTGTTCAGGGATAGTGTAGTCGTGCTTGGAGCGAGCTTTGTCTCTTCTCTTCTCTATGGGGTGGCTGTTTTGATTATCGCTTGTCCTTGTGCACTAGGACTTGCAACACCAACGGCCCTTATGGTGGGGACAGGTCGCAGTGCCAAGATGGGGGTTCTCCTCAAAAATGGAACGGTTCTACAGGAAATCCAAAAAGTTCAAACTATTGTCTTTGATAAGACTGGGACTTTGACGGAAGGGAAACCTGTGGTAACAGATATCATCGGCGACGAAGTAGAAGTGCTTGGATTGGCAGCCTCCTTGGAAGAAGCTTCCCAACACCCACTGGCTGAGGCCATTGTCAAGCGAGCGAGTGAAGCTGGACTTGAGATTCAAACTGTGGAAAATTTCCAAGCCTTGCACGGAAAAGGTGTCTCAGGGCAAATCAATGGAAAACAAGTTCTGCTTGGAAATGCTAAAATGCTGGATGGCATGAACATTTCTAGCACTTATCAAGAAAAACTAGAGGAACTAGAAAAAGAAGCTAAGACAGTTGTCTACTTGGCTGTGGACAATGAAATCAAAGGCTTGCTTGCCCTGCAAGATATTCCCAAGGAAAATGCCAAGTTAGCCATCAGTCAGCTGAAAAAACGTGGACTTAAAACAGTCATGCTGACAGGGGATAATGCTGGAGTGGCGCGTGCCATTGCAGATCAGATTGGAATCGAAGAGGTCATTGCAGGTGTCTTGCCAGAAGAAAAAGCCCATGAAATCCATAAACTACAATCAGCTGGAAAAGTAGCCTTTGTTGGTGATGGTATCAATGACGCTCCTGCCCTCAGTGTAGCGGATGTCGGGATTGCTATGGGAGCTGGAACAGATATTGCCATCGAGTCAGCAGATTTGGTGTTGACAACTAATAACCTTCTAGGAGTGGTTCGTGCCTTTGACATGAGTAAGAAAACCTTTAATCGAATTCTGCTCAACCTCTTCTGGGCCTTTATCTACAATGTCGCCGGCATTCCGATTGCAGCAGGAGTCTTTTCAGGAATTGGTCTCGTTCTCAATCCAGAACTGGCTGGTCTAGCCATGGCCTTTAGTTCTGTATCTGTTCTGACTAGTTCACTCTTACTAAACTTTAGTAAAATAGACTAAAAGCGAGCTTGCTCGCTTTTTATTATAAAACAGTTCTGAAAAACGTTTTCAAACTGTACTGTAATAGAGAATCAAAACTTCTGAGCACATTCTTAGGAGACCCAAAACAAATGTGGTAAAGTAGTAGAGTAAAAATTTGCTGAAACGTTTCCAATTAGTATATGAAAACGGATGAATCAAATTTTAAAAATATTTGAAGGAGAGTTATCATTATGACTCAAGGGAAAATTACTGCATCTGCAGCAATGCTCAACGTATTGAAAACATGGGGTGTAGACACAATCTACGGTATCCCATCAGGAACACTCAGCTCACTCATGGATGCTTTGGCTGAAGACAAAGATATCCGCTTCTTGCAAGTTCGCCACGAAGAAACAGGTGCTCTTGCAGCGGTTATGCAAGCTAAATTCGGCGGCTCAATCGGGGTTGCAGTTGGTTCAGGTGGTCCAGGTGCGACTCACTTGATTAACGGTGTTTACGATGCAGCTATGGATAACACTCCATTCCTTGCTATCCTTGGATCACGTCCAGTTAACGAACTCAACATGGATGCTTTCCAAGAATTGAACCAAAACCCAATGTACAACGGTATCGCTGTTTACAACAAACGTGTAGCTTACGCTGAGCAATTGCCAAAAGTAATCGACGAAGCTTGCCGTGCTGCAGTTTCTAAAAAAGGTCCAGCTGTTGTTGAAATCCCAGTAAACTTCGGTTTCCAAGAAATCGACGAAAACTCATACTACGGTTCAGGTTCATACGAGCGTTCATTCATCGCTCCTGCCTTGAACGAAGTTGAAATCGACAAAGCGGTTGAAATCTTGAACAACGCTGAACGTCCAGTTATCTACGCTGGTTACGGTGGTGTTAAAGCAGGTGAAGTGATTACTGAATTGTCACGTAAAATCAAAGCACCAATCATCACAACTGGTAAAAACTTTGAAGCCTTTGAGTGGAACTATGAAGGTTTGACAGGTTCTGCTTACCGTGTTGGTTGGAAACCAGCCAACGAAGTGGTCTTTGAAGCAGACACAGTTCTTTTCCTTGGTTCAAACTTCCCATTTGCTGAAGTTTACGAAGCCTTCAAGAACACTGAAAAATTCATCCAAGTGGATATCGATCCTTACAAACTTGGTAAACGCCATGCCCTTGACGCTTCAATCCTTGGTGACGCAGGTCAAGCAGCTAAAGCTATCCTTGACAAAGTAAACCCAGTAGAATCTACTCCATGGTGGCGTGCAAATGTTAAGAACAACCAAAACTGGCGTGATTACATGAACAAACTCGAAGGTAAAACTGAGGGTGAATTGCAATTGTATCAAGTCTACAATGCTATCAACAAACACGCTGACCAAGACGCTATCTACTCAATCGACGTAGGTAACTCAACTCAAACATCAACTCGTCACCTTCACATGACACCTAAGAACATGTGGCGCACATCTCCACTCTTTGCGACAATGGGGATCGCCCTTCCTGGTGGTATCGCTGCTAAGAAAGACAATCCTGATCGCCAAGTGTGGAACATCATGGGTGACGGTGCATTTAACATGTGCTACCCAGACGTGATTACCAACGTTCAATACGACCTTCCAGTTATCAACGTTGTCTTCTCAAATGCTGAGTATGCCTTCATCAAGAACAAATACGAAGACACAAACAAACACTTGTTTGGTGTTGACTTCCCTAACGCTGACTACGCGAAAATCGCTGAAGCACAAGGTGCTGTTGGATTTACAGTAGACCGTATCGAAGACATCGACGCAGTCGTTGCAGAAGCTGTGAAACTCAACAAAGAAGGTAAAACTGTTGTTATCGATGCTCGCATTACTCAACACCGTCCACTTCCAGTAGAAGTACTTGAGTTGGATCCAAAACAACACTCAGAAGAAGCAATCAAAGCCTTCAAGGAAAAATACGAAGCAGAAGAACTCGTACCATTCCGTCTCTTCTTGGAAGAAGAAGGTTTGCAATCACGCGCAATCAAATAATTCTTCTCGTCGAAAATCAAATGTAAAGCTTGTAGACTTTATTCTGAGCTTTACTTCCGACGATTCCATCATTGAAACCTTAATTTTCAATGATGGAATCTAGTGCGGAGCCTAGAAAAAGTCCCAAAGGATTTTTCGTAGTTTGATGAGCAAAGGTTTGCCATCAAACTTGGTTCCGCCTTGTTTATTCTTTGATTTTCATAGAGCGGAACTTGAAAAGATCGGAGCAATCCGGTCTTTTTGTGGAGGATAACAAATGAATTTAAATCAATTGGATATTATTGTTTCAGATGTTCCCCAAGTCTGTGCTGACTTGGAGCGGCTTTTGGATAAAAGGTCCGATTATGTTGATGATGCTTTTGCTCAGTTTACGATTGGCAGTCACTGTCTGATGTTATCACAAAATCACCTGATTCCTTTGAACAATTTTCAGTCAGGAATCATTCTTCACATTGAGGTTGAGGATGTAGAGCAGAACTACCAACGGTTAAAAGAGATTGGCACTGAGATTTTACACGGTCCTTCTGAAACCGATTGGGGAACAGAGTCCTTATTAGTTAGAGGGCCTGCTGGTCTAGTGATTGATTTTTATAGGATGAAATAAGGGCATAGTAGAGTTTGATAGCCAGCAAAAATTATAGCATAAGAAGGGATTTCTTCACTATTTTTATAAAATCTTCTCCCTACTTTATAAGATGTGAAAAAGAGTTCAATTAGATCAAGCTTTTTGCTATAATGAGGGGAGAAAAATCAGACAGGAGATCGACATGTCAGAACCATTATTTTTACAATCAGTTATGCAAGAAAAAATCTGGGGTGGGACTAAGCTACGTGATGAGTTTGGTTACGACATTCCAAGTGAAAAAATCGGGGAATACTGGGCCATCTCAGCTCATCCAAATGGTGTTTCTAAAGTCGCCAATGGTCGCTACGAGGGAACAGACCTTGCTACTTTGTATGCGGAACACCGTGAGTTGTTTGGCAATCGTCCAGAACCTGTATTTCCACTTTTGACTAAAATTCTCGATGCCAACGACTGGCTCAGTGTCCAAGTTCATCCAGACGATGTTTACGGACTCGAGCATGAAGGCGAACTTGGAAAAACAGAGTGCTGGTATATCATTGCAGCGGATGAAGGTTCAGAGATTATCTATGGTCACAATGCCAAATCAAAAGAAGAACTCCGCCAGCAAATCGAAGCTAAAGACTGGGATGGTCTATTAACAAAAGTCCCTGTTAAGGCTGGAGATTTCTTCTATGTACCAAGCGGAACCATGCACGCTATCGGTGCAGGTATCTTAATCCTTGAAACGCAACAGTCTAGCGATACCACCTATCGTGTCTATGACTTTGACCGTAAGGATGACAAGGGCAACTTGCGTGAGCTTCACCTTGAAAAATCCATTGATGTCTTGAACATTGGTGAACCAGCAAATAGCCGTCCGGTGACTATCAAGGCTGATGACCTTCTTTCAACTCTCCTTGTATCCAATGATTTCTTCGCCGTTTACAAGTGGGAAATCACTGGAAAAGTTGATTTTGAAAAGACAGCTGACTACAGCTTATTGAGTGTCTTGGCTGGTCAAGGTCAGCTAACTGTTGACGGAAAAAACTATCCAATCCAAAAAGGTAGCCACTTTATCCTACCAAGTGATGTTGAAGCGTGGACCTTGGAAGGGAAAGGTTTGGAATTGATTGTTAGTCATCCATAAAACAGAAAGGGCCTGAGTTCACTACTCAAGTCCTTTTTGATTACATAAATTGGGCGATAAAGACCACGATGATGATAATTGGAATGACGAAACGAAGAAGGAAGAGCCAGACTTGGAAAAGTCCCTGTTTCCATGTTCTTTCATCAAGATGGAGTTCCTCCATGGCAAGTGCTTTCTTAAAGATATAGCCTGTAAAGAGTGAAAGGCAGAGAGCTCCAAATGGCATGAGGAGATTGGAAACCAAGAAGTCCATAGCGTCAAAGAAGGTCTTTCCCAAAATATGAATATCCGCCATAACACCGTAAGATAGGGCTGAAGGAATTCCAAAAATAAAGGTCAAAATTCCTAAAATGGCACTCCAATTAGCCCGCTTGCTGTTGTCCTGGTTGGTGATATTGCCCACATTGATTTCCAGCATGACGACTGAAGAAGTGACTGTCGCAAAGAGGAAGAGCAAGAGGAAAAGGATGTAGAAAATGGTTCCAAAGGGCATCTTGTCAAAGAGTTGAGGCAAGACGATAAAGAGGAGACTTGGTCCCCCTTCAGACTGGATGTTGAAGGCTGACATGGCTGGGAAAATGGCTAGACCTGCCATGATGGATACCGAGATATTCATGGCTACAATGGAGATTCCTGACTGGACCAGATTGGTTTTCTTGTCCAAGTAAGAAGCATAGGTCAGCATGGCTGTCACCCCTAGAGAAAGGGCAAAGAAAGATTGGCCTAGAGCATAGAGGAGACCAGCACTGGTCAGTTTTGAAAAGTCTGGTTTGAGGAAGTAAAGAACGCCTTCCATGGCATTTGGCAAACTGAGAGAGCGTCCAATAATAATGACAAAAATGATAAATAGCAGGGGCATCATAACCTTTGAGGCTCTTTCAATCCCTTTTTGTACTCCACGTGATACAATAAAGATATTCAACAAGATAAAGGCAGCTTGAGCCCCTAGAGCAATGGCTGGATTTGAAATGATCGATGTAAATAACTGAGCATAATCACCCGTTCCACCAAGCTGGAACAATTTCCCAAACTCAATGCCTAGATAGACTAAAATCCATCCTCCGATAACACTGTAGAAAGATAAGAGGATAAAGAGGGCAAAGGCACCAATCCAACCGATAAAATTATACTTGCTATTGTTGCCAAGTTTTCCAAAGGTTTTGATAGCCGAAACACCAGCGCTACGGCCAAGGGCAAACTCAGCAAGCAGGAGAGGAAAACCGATTAAAATGGTAGAAATGAGAAAGACTAGTAAAAAGCCTCCTCCACCGTTGGCAGCAGTCATGTAGGGAAACTTCCAAACGGCACCAAGCCCGATGGCTGAACCAGCAGATGCTAGGATAAAGCCAAGTTTCGAGCCCCATTGCGATTTTTCTGACATAGTTAAACTCCAATTTTGTTTTTTAAAATAAGAAAAGGCTACTTGAGTTGTCAAATAGCCTTCTCTCAATGGCTCTTTATGAGCCTTCTGTTTGATTGATAGACTTGACTATCCTATCATGTTTTCTGATGTCTGTCAAGAAAACCATTTTCAAGTTTTCACAGTTTTATCAAAAAGTTAAAAAATTTTCGCAAAAATACTTGACTCTGACCTAAGGGGAGGGGTTATACTATCATTGTAAGGAGGAAATCATGTACCATATCAAAGAAGCTGCGCAGCTTTCAGGTGTCTCTGTCAAGACCCTGCACCACTATGACAAGATAGGACTCTTGGTCCCCTTAAAGTCGGAAAACGGCTATCGAACATACAGTCAAGAGGATTTAGAACGCCTTCAGGTCATTCTATACTACAAATATCTAGGCTTTTCTTTAGAAAAAATAGCAGAGCTGTTAAAGGAAGAAAGGACAAATTTATTGCCCCATTTGACTAGGCAGTTGGAATATCTAACTCGAGAAAGGCAACATCTGGATACCTTGATTTCCACCTTGCAAAAAACCATTCAAGAACAAAAAGGAGAAAGAAAAATGACCATTGAGGAAAAATTCACTGGATTTAGCTATCAAGACAACCAAAAATACCACCAAGAAGCGGTAGAGGAGTATGGACAAGAAGTCATGGATCAAGCCCTCGAACGTCAAAAAGGTCGCGAAGATGAGTCTACGGCCGCCTTTAACCAAGTCTTTCAAACTTTGGCGCAAAATCTTCAAGCTGGTTTACCTGCAACAGCAACTGAAAACCAAGAACAAGCAGCCAATCTCTTGCAAGCCATTCGTACTTATGGATTTGACTGCTCTATTGAAGTCTTCGGACATATCGGTAAAGGATACGTCTATAACCCAGAGTTCAAGGAAAACATTGATAAATTTGGACCTGGAACAGCCCAGTACACATCAGATGCCATTGCAGCTTACGTTCAGACAAATGCAGAATAAATGAGTCTGGGACAATAGTCTCTTATCTCCAAAAAAAGCAACGGATTTGCCGTTGCTTTTTTGCATGGTTGCGATAGTCTTGGTAAAATAGAATTGCACAATAAACCATTTAGAAAGGCTATCTCATTTATATTCACTCTAACACAAATCAAACAACTTTACCACTAGAACTTGCTTGCATTTGAAAAAGTGGTCAATGCCTTGGAGGAGCGTCACTTCCATGCTTTCTATCATGACTTTGGTCGCCCGTCTTATCACCCTAAAATGCTTTTAGCCGCTCTGCTATTTGCCTATTCACAAGGGATTTTCTATGGTCGAAAAATTGAAAAAATGATGATTAAAAATATCGATATGCAGTACCTAGCAGGACAGTTGGTTGTCAGCTATCGCACCATCAATCGTTTTCGTGTCGCTGAAGGGATGGAAGACCTCCTTCGTAATCTTTTCATCGACCTCAATCTTCGTTTAAAAATGGAAGAGTTAGTGACCTTATATTGTTTGTTTATTGATGGGACTAAGATTGAAGCCAATGCCAATAAGTATAGTTTCGTATGGAAAAAGGCAAGGGACAAGTTTTCCGTCAAACTTCAAGAACAGATACAGGTCTATTTCCAAGAAGAAATCACCCCCCTTATCCATCAAGCCATTAGGCTAGATGAAGAAGAGCCGATTTCTTCAGAGCAGTTGATTGAATTCGCTCAAGTCCTTGAAGAAGAATTGGCAAAACTGAACCAAGACATTGAGGAGACACCCGTTAAAGGAAAGGATGAACGTAAAACTCAACGTCGGAAACTCAAGAAAGTCCTGCGTAAAGTTAAGGATGATTTTTCAGTACGCGCTAAAAATATGAGAGCTATCAGTGTTTAAAAACGAAAGAATATCAGGCGCTTTTATCTCCCGAAGGTAGACAGATTTTCGCTCAACGTAAGGTTGATGTGGAACCTGTTTTTGGGCAGATAAAGGCTTGTTTGGGTTATAAGAGATGTAATCTGAGAGGTAAGCGTCAAGTGAGAATTGACATGGGATTGGTACTTATGGCCAATAACCTCCTAAAATACAATAAGAGAACGACTCAAAATTAAAAAGCTAGAGTTCCATAATTGGGAATCTCTAGCTTTTTTGCGACTGAGAACTATTTTGTCTCAGACTCTTTTTTGTGCAAGATTTCTAAATAAGCTGATTAAATTCCTATTTTTCCCTATCATTGTCCCTTTTTTTTTCTGGAGTTTTGGGACTATAATAGTCCTATCAAATCAAAGAATGGAGGAAGGCAATGGACAATGTATTCTTTTTTATCAGTGTTTTTCTTGCTGGGATTCTTTCCTTCTTTTCTCCTTGTATTTTACCTTTGTTACCGGTCTATGCAGGAGTTTTGTTGGATGACAAAGAGGGTGCTCGGGGTTCTAGCGGCAAATTTTCAATATCAGTTGTTAGTTTATTGAGAACTCTGGCTTTTATAGTGGGAATTTCCTTTATCTTTATCTTACTGGGTTATGGAGCTGGTTTTTTAGGGAACCTTTTGTATGCCTCTTGGTTTCAGTATGTGACAGGTGCGGTTATCATTCTCTTGGGTTTGCACCAGATGGAAGTCTTACATTTGCAGGGACTTTATAAGGAAAGAAGGCTACAATTAAAGAGACAGGGACAAAAGGGTAATGGCTATAGTCAGGCATTTTTACTGGGGTTAACCTTTAGTTTTGCTTGGACGCCTTGTGTGGGGCCGGTTCTTGGCTCTGTTTTGGCCTTGGCGGCTTCAGGAGGCTCAGGTGCTTGGCAGGGAGCTGGGCTCATGTTGATCTATACGCTGGGTTTGGCGCTACCATTTTTGGTTCTAGCTCTAGCCTCCAGCTATGTTTTGAAACATTTCCGAAAACTCCATCCTTACCTCGAAACCCTCAAAAAAGTGGGTGGTTTCCTCATTATCGTAATGGGAATCTTGGTGCTTTTGGGAAATGCGTCTATTTTGACAAGATTATTTGAATAGAGAGGAAGAAGAAATGAAAAAATGGCAAACATGTCTCCTTGGAGTAGGCTCAATCTGTTGCTTGGCAGCCTGTTCGGCTAAAAACATGTCAGACGAATCTACTATGAAGGAGCAAACCAAAACAGAACAAGTCAGTTCGCAAACTGCCACCAAGGGTCAAGCAGTCGCTGATTTTGAATTGATGGGAGTAGATGGCAAGGCCTATCGCTTGTCTGATTACAAGGGCAAGAAAGTCTATCTCAAATTCTGGGCGTCTTGGTGTTCCATCTGTCTAGCCAGCCTTCCTGATACGGATGAAATCGCTAAAGAAGCTGGTGATGACTATGTGGTCTTGACAGTAGTGTCTCCTGGACACAAGGGTGAACAAGCAGAGTCGGCCTTTAAGAATTGGTACAAGGGCTTGGATTATAAAAATTTCCCAGTTCTAATTGACCCGTCAGGCAAACTTTTGGAAAGTTATGGTGTCCGTTCTTACCCAACTCAGGCTTTTATAGACAAGGAAGGCAAGCTGGTCAAAACGCAACCAGGGTTTATGGATAAGGATATGATTTTAAAAACATTGAAAGAAATGGGGTAGGGAAAGATCATGAATGATAAATTAAAATTGTTTGTCTTGGCAGGAATCTTTTTCCTAGCCATAGCAGGTCTCTATTTTCTATTGATGCGAAATACAGGGCAGACAGATACGTCGCAAATTGAGAAAGCGTCAGTTAGCCAAGGAGGAAAAACAGTGAAAAAAACAGAAATTAGCAAAGACGCAGACTTGCACGAAATTTATCTAGCTGGGGGATGTTTCTGGGGAGTGGAGGAATACTTCTCCCGCGTTCCCGGAGTGACAGATGCCGTTTCAGGTTATGCAAATGGTAGAGGGGAAACAACCAAGTACGAATTGATCAACCAAACAGGTCATGCGGAAACCGTCCATGTCACCTATGATGCTAACAAAATTTCCCTCAAGGAAATCCTGCTTCATTACTTCCGCATTATCAATCCAACCAGCAAAAATAAACAAGGAAATGATGTGGGGACCCAGTACCGCACGGGTGTATATTACACAGATGACAAGGATTTGGAGGTAATCAACCAAGTCTTTGATGAGGTGGCTAAGAAATACGACCAACCTATAGCAGTTGAAAAGGAAGCCTTGAAGAATTTTGTGGTGGCGGAGGATTACCACCAAGACTATCTCAAGAAAAATCCAAATGGCTACTGCCATATCAATGTTAATCAGGCGGCCTATCCCGTCATTGATGCCAGCAAATATCCAAAACCAAGTGATGAAGAATTGAAAAAGACCTTGTCAGCTGAAGAGTATGCAGTTACTCAGAAAAATCAAACAGAACGAGCTTTTTCAAACCGCTACTGGGATAAATTTGAATCTGGTATCTATGTGGATGTGGCAACTGGCGAACCCCTCTTTTCATCAAAGGACAAGTTTGAGTCTGGTTGTGGCTGGCCTAGTTTTACCCAGCCAATCAGCCCAGATGTTGCCACCTACAAAGAAGATAAGTCTTACAATATGACACGCATGGAAGTAAGAAGCCGAGTTGGAGATTCTCACCTTGGTCATGTCTTTACGGATGGACCACAGGACAAGGGGGGCTTACGCTACTGTATCAATAGTCTTTCTATCCGCTTTATTCCCAAAGATCAAATGGCAGAAAAAGGCTATGCTTATTTACTAGATTATGTCGATTAAGAGGGCTTTCCTAAGCAGTTAGAGGAGAATTTTGCTATACTGATACTAGTAAGTTGTAAAGGAGCAGAGCATGACCTACACAATCTTAATCGTAGAAGATGAATATCTGGTAAGACAAGGCTTGACTAAACTGGTCAATGTAGCAGCCTACGATATGGAAATCATCGGTCAGGCTGAAAATGGAAGGCAGGCTTGGGAGCTGATTCAAAAGCAGGTGCCGGACATTATTTTAACTGATATCAACATGCCTCAGCTAAATGGCATCCAGTTGGCCAGCCTGGTCCGAGAAACCTATCCTCAGGTTCATCTGGTTTTTTTGACAGGTTACGATGATTTTGATTATGCCTTGTCTGCTGTCAAACTCGGTGTGGATGACTACCTGCTCAAACCTTTTTCTCGTCAGGATATTGAGGAAATGTTGGGGAAAATCAAGCAAAAACTAGATAAGGAAGAAAAGGAAGAGCAGTTACAAGATTTACTAACTGATAAGTTTGAAGGAAATATGGCCCAGAAAATCCAGTCTCATCTGGCCGATAGCCAATTTAGTTTAAAGACCTTGGCCAGTGACTTGGGTTTTAGTTCGACTTATCTGAGTTCTTTGATTAAGAAAGAGTTGGGTCTGCCTTTTCAGGATTATTTGGTGAGAGAGCGTGTCAAACAAGCCAAGCTCTTGCTTTTGACCACGGATTTAAAGATTTACCAGATAGCCGAAAAGGTTGGTTTTGAAGATATGAACTATTTTACCCAACGTTTTAAACAGATTGCAGGTGTGACACCTCGTCAGTTTAAGAAGGGAGAAGGCTAATGAAGCGTTCTTCTCTCCTAGTCAGAATGGTTATTTCCATCTTTCTGGTCTTTCTCATTCTCCTAGCTTTGGTTGGGACTTTCTACTATCACTCTAGTTCATCAGCCATTGAGGCTACCATTGAAGGCAATAGCCAAACGACTATCAGTCAGGCTAGTCACTTTATCCAGTCTTATATCAAAAAATTAGAAACAACCTCGACTAGTCTGACCCAGCAGACGGATGTCCCAGCCTATGCTGAGAATCCCAGTCCAGACAAGGTCAAGGGAATCCGAGATTTGTTTTTGACCATCTTAAAGGCAGACCAGGACTTGAAAACTGTTGTGCTGGTGACCAAATCCGGTCAGGTCATTTCTACAGATGACACGGTGCAGATGAAAACTTCCTCAGATATGATGGCTGAGGATTGGTACCAAAAGGCCATTCATCAGGGAGCTAAGCCAGTTTTAACCCCAGCTCGTAAATCGGATAGTCAGTGGGTTATTTCTGTCACTCAGGAACTTGTTGATGCAAAGGGGGCCAATCTTGGTGTGCTTCGCTTGGATATTTCCTATGAAACTCTGGAAGCCTATCTCAACCAACTCCAGTTGGGCCAGCAGGGTTTTGCCTTTATCATCAATGAAAATCATGAATTTGTCTACCATCCTCAACACACAGTTTATAGCTCATCTAGCGAAATGGAGGCCATGAAACCCTATATTGAGACAGGGCAGGGTTATACTCCAGACCACCAATCTTACGTCAGTCAGGAAAAGATAGCAGGAACTGATTGGACGGTCCTTGGCGTGTCTTCACTGGAAAAGTTAGCCCAGGTTCGGAGTCAACTCATGTGGACTTTGTTTGGGGCTAGTGTCACATCTCTTCTTGCCTGTCTCTGTTTGGTATGGTTCAGTCTTAAACGCTGGATTGCCCCTTTGAAGGATTTGAGAGAAACCATGCTGGAAATTGCTTCTGGTAATCAGAATCTTCGTGCCAAGGAAGTTGGTGCCTATGAACTGAGAGAAGTGACTCGCCAGTTCAATGCTATGTTGGATCAAGTTGATCAGCTGATGGCAGATGTTCGGAGACAGGAAGAAACAACCCGTCAGTATGAACTTCGTGCCTTGTCGAGCCAGATTAACCCCCATTTCCTCTATAATACCTTAGACACTATCATCTGGATGGCTGAATTTCAGGACAGTCAGCGAGTGGTTCAGGTAACCAAGTCCTTGGCGACCTATTTCCGCTTGGCACTCAATCAAGGAAAGGACTTGATTTGCCTGTCTGACGAAATCAATCATGTCCGCCAGTACCTCTTTATCCAGAAACAACGCTATGGAGATAAGCTAGACTATGAGATTGATGAAAATCCTACCTTTGATAATCTAGTCTTACCCAAGCTGGTGTTGCAACCTCTAGTAGAAAATGCTCTTTACCATGGCATCAAGGAAAAGGAAGGTCAGGGACATCTTAAAGTTTCTGTCCAGAAAACGGATACAGGATTAGTCATCCGCATTGAGGATGATGGAGTTGGTTTCCAAAATACTGGCGATAATAGTCAGAGTAACCTCAAACGTGGGGGAGTTGGTCTTCAAAATGTCGACCAACGACTCAAACTTCATTTTGGAGAAAACTATCAGATGAAGATCAATTCTGCACCCGAAAAAGGAACGACGGTTGAAATATACATAAATAGAATAGAAACTAGTTAACTCCCAGTCAATTCTGGGAGTTTTACTTTTAAAAATCAGAATGATCAGTCCGCCTTGATAAAATCAGTAAAAAAAGATATGATAGTAGAAGAAAAATGAGGTTAAGAGTGATGGACAAAAGTAGAATTAAAACAGAAACACAGCAAGTAATTGAAGATGTTTTGGAAAAGGCTAGATTGCGTGAAGGAAGTCTCTTTGTCCTAGGTCTATCTTCTAGCGAAGTTTTAGGTGGACAAATTGGTAAGGAATCAAGCCAAGAAATTGGTGAAATCATTGTGAAGACGATTTTGGATATCCTGGGAGGGAAAGGAATTCATCTAGCCGTTCAAGGATGCGAACACGTTAATCGGGCCCTCGTTGTCGAACGTCAGGTGGCGGAGCAGTTTGGTCTGGAAATCGTCAGTGTCCTTCCTACTCTTCATGCAGGAGGTTCAGGTCAGCTAGCTGCCTTTAAGTTTATGAAGGACCCTGTTGAAGTGGAGTTCATCACGGCTCATGCAGGAATTGATATCGGAGATACCGCAATTGGTATGCATGTCAAGCATGTGCAGGTTCCGATTCGACCAGTTTTGCGTGAGATTGGGCACGCACATGTAACGGCTCTAGCAAGTCGTCCAAAACTCATCGGTGGTGCGCGTGCGCAGTATCCAGAAGACTTCATAAGAAAGTCATAAGTGGGCTTAGAATGATCATAAGTTAGAGATAGATTTCAAGTATATAGAGGTTAAAGTTGGAAAATTGTGTTTATATCATTTCGGGTCCCCCAGGTGTTGGAAAGAGCACTGTTAGCAAAGAGTTGGCCTATTCTTTTGACAAAAGTGCAGTTATAGAGGGGGATATGATTTACTTAATGATTAAAGGAGGACTCGTAGCTCCTTGGGAAGATGATGGATTTTACATGGATTTGTTCTGGGATAATATCATCAGTCTGACCAATAATTTCTTGGATCGTGATATTACTGTCGTGATAGAGTATGTCATATTTGAAGAGCAGCTGAAGAAAATTGCAGCCTTCTTAAAGGAAAAACAAATTAAGTTAAAATATTGTGTCCTAATGGCAGAAGAAGAAGCCTTGAAAGATAGGGATTCTTCTCGGAAAGAAATTGAGAGAACAGGCGATTTATCAATCCAAGCAAGAAATGACTTCTTAGCTAAAAATAGTGAGAAACATCATTTTCTGTACACGGATGATTTAGATGTCAAAGAAACAGTAGGCATCATTAAAACTTCAAATCAATTTTTAATTTCTGAACAGTAAAAGACAGGGAGAGTAAGGGTATAAAAACCAAGACTCTCTCTGTTTTTGTTGTTGAATTCTTGTTAAAAGCACTTCAATGTAGAAAAAGTAATCAGAGAATTTTTTCATTATAGAAATCAGCAAACAAATCTGGATTTAGCTGTTCTAGACCGGCTTTTTTGTGCTATACTAAAGGTATGCATAGAAAAACAGTGATTGATTTTAGGGATTTGGGGGAGAGGTACACCTTTACCCAGCCTATCAAAGAGTTAAAAACGAGAGATTTAGCAGAAGTGGCAGATTTGCTGGCGCAAGTGGAAAGCTACCAAGAGCAAGGCTATTATGTGGTGGGTTATGTCAGCTATGAGGCTGCACCTGCTTTTGAGGAGAAACTAGCAGTTCACAAGGCTTCTCTACTGGGCGAGCATTTGCTTTACTTTACTGTTCACGATAGGGTGGACACATCCCCTATTCCTCTGGCTTATGAGAAAGTAGATTTGCCTTCAAAATGGCAGGAAGTAACATCTGCAGAGGAGTATGAAAAGGCTATTGCCAGGATTCACCATCATTTGCGTCAGGGGGACACCTATCAGGTAAATTACACTGTCCAACTCAAGCAAGGTTTAAGTGGCAATCCTTTTGCTATCTACAATTGCATGGTGGTAGAGCAGGAGGCGGGCTACAATGCCTATGTTGAACACGATGAGATGGCAGTGATTTCCATGAGTCCAGAGCTCTTTTTTGAGCAAAATGACCGAGAATTAACGACTCGTCCAATGAAGGGAACAACCCAGCGGGGAGTGACTGACCAAGAAGACCTTGCCCAAGCTAGTTGGTTGGAGCAGGATCCTAAAAATCGATCTGAAAATATGATGATTGTGGATCTCTTGCGTAATGATATGAACCGTATTTCTGAAGTGGGCAGTGAGCATGTGGAGCGTCTGTGCCAAGTGGAGCAGTATTCGACTGTTTGGCAGATGACTTCGACCATCAAGAGTCAGTTGCGAGAGGATGTGGACTTGGTTGCTATTTTTCGCTCCCTCTTTCCTTGTGGATCCATAACGGGAGCTCCAAAAATTGCGACCATGGAAATCATCAAGGACTTGGAGCCACAACCCAGAGGAGTCTACTGCGGAACGATTGGTCTCTTGCTTCCAAATGGGCGACGGATTTTCAATGTTGCTATTCGTACCATTCAACTGCATCAAGGGAAAGCCATCTATGGAGTTGGTGGTGGTATTACATGGGATAGCACTTGGGAATCTGAATATCGCGAGGTTCATCAAAAAGCGGCTGTTCTCTATCGTAAACAAGCTCGTTTCAAACTGATTTCAACTGGAAAAATTAGCCAGCAGAGCCTGCTGTTTGAAGATCAACATTTGGAAAGACTGACAAAGGCGAGTCGTTATTTTACTTTTCCTTTTGATCCAGAATACTTGAGACAAAAGATAGAGGAAGAGTGTCAAGCTTGTGATTCGCACCAAGACTACCGTTTGCGAATTTCTCTCAGCAAGTCTGGAGAGATGGAACTTAGTCGCCAAATCTTAACACCCCTTAGTCCGACTTTCTGCCAAGCCAAACTTTGCCTACAAGAAGCTGATTTGCAAACGCCATTTACCTACTTCAAAACCACTCACAGACCACACTTAAGTCTTGGTAAACAGGAAATCATTTACCATAATGCAGCAGGAGAATTGCTTGAAACCTCTATTGGAAATCTGGTTCTGAAAATCGCTGGAAAACTCTACACACCACCAATTAGGCTTGGAATTTTGGCAGGAATTTATCGTCAGCATTTGCTGGAAAGAGGACAGGTAGAGGAAAAAGTCTTGACTTTAAAAGACCTAGCTCAGGCGGAGGCTATCTACGGCTGCAATGCGGTTAGGGAGATGTATGAGTTGGAAGTGATATAACTATGGATTTTTCAATTAAGTTTTAGATTTATTTGTTAATATTTAATATTTGATTTGAAAGAAAAATTAAGCATATGGTATACTATAGTTATAAATCATTAAAAACAATGGAGATTTTTATGAAAAAATCAAAAAAAATTTTAGTAACCAGCTTAGCAACTGCAACACTGGGGCTTATTTCATTTGCAGATACAACTGGATCCTTTCCTTTTTCGGTTCAGCATGTTTCTGCTCAAGAAAAGGATGCATCTAAAAATGGTAAGATTGTAAAAGAGAATACAACTTCGGCGTCAAATCAAGCTGAGAAACCAAAAACACCAGCGCAAAAATCTGCTGAGAAACCAAAAACACCAGCGCAAAAATCTGCTGAGAAACCAAAAACACCAGCGCAAAAATCTGCTGAGAAACCAAAAATACCAGCAGAAAAACCCGCTGAGAAATCGAAAACACCAGCGAAAAATCCTGCTGAAAAACCTAAAAATCCAACTCCTAAAGAGGATAAGTCTAAATCTTCAGCTCAGTCTGGTTGGGTAGGCTCATCATACTATCAAGATGGGAAAAAAGTCACTAGTAAGTGGATTTTTGATAAAAAAGCTAATTCTTATTTCTATCTAAATGCTTCGGGGAACTATGCCCAAAATGCTTGGGTAGGTAATTACTATCTTAAATCAGATGGAAAGATGGCTAAGAGTGAATGGATTTATGACAAAAACTATGGCTCCTATTATTATCTAACAGCAGAAGGCAGCTACGCTCGAAACACGTGGGTAGGTAATTACTATCTCAAATCAGACGGGAAGAGAGCTAAAAATGAATGGATTTATGACAAAAACTATGGCTCCTATTATTATCTAACAGCAGAAGGTAGCTACGCTCGAAACACATGGGTAGGCAACTACTATCTAAAATCAGATGGAAAGATGGCTAAGAGTGAGTGGATTTACGACAAAAACTATGGCTCCTATTATTATCTAACAGCAGAAGGCAGCTACGCTCGAAACACGTGGATAGGTAATTACTATCTAAAATCAGATGGAAAGATGGCTAAAGCTGAGTGGGTTTATGACAAGAACTACGCTTCATATTATTATCTAACAGCAGAAGGTAGCTACGCACGTAACAAATGGGTAGGAAATTATTATCTAAAATCAAACGGTAAGATGGCTAAGAATGAATGGATTTATCACACAGATTCCCTCTCTTACTATTATCTAACATCCGAAGGCAGTTACGCTCGTAATACATGGGTAGGAAATTATTATCTCAAATCAGATGGTAGGATGGCTAAAAGTCAGTGGGTAGACGGTGGTCGTTATTATGTTGATCCGAATGGTCTATGGCTACCAAAGTCAACAGATGGAAATCCATACACTGCAGCTTTAAATGAAGCAAAAACTTATAATAGGAATCATTATTCAAAACAAAGAATTTATAAGTTATTAATTCTTTTTGGGTTTAATAGTGATGTTGCACAATACACTATCGATCATTTGTATGCAGATTATAAGGCGAATGCCTTAGCTACAGCAAGGAATTATCGTAAATATACTAACCTCTCAAAAACAGAAATTCATGAGAGACTACTCTCATCCTCATATTTTACTGGTGAATTTACAAAAGAAGAAGCTAATTATGCGATTCAACATCTTGATGACTAATCATTTTGAATAGTGAACTATTTTTAGATGTTGTAATGTTGGCTTTTTAGTACGCAAACCTTTGCACAAAGTTGATGATTTTGTTATACTATATCTGTAAGCATTTTCAATTAAAAAGGAGAAGACGATGAGTCAAAAGATTATTGGGATTGACCTTGGTGGAACATCTGTCAAGTTTGCAATTTTAACTCAAGAGGGAGAAATTCAGGAAAAATGGTCTATTAAGACCAATATTTTGGACGAGGGAAGCCATATTGTAGATGATATGATTGAGTCTATTCAGCATCGTTTGGACTTGCTTGGATTGTCAGCTACGGATTTCCGAGGAATTGGTATGGGCTCACCTGGTGTGGTTGACCGTGAAAAAGGGACTGTTATCGGTGCCTACAACCTCAACTGGAAAACCCTTCAACCAGTTAAAGAAAAGATTGAAAAAGCCTTGGGTATCCCATTCTTCATCGATAATGATGCCAATGTAGCTGCTCTTGGTGAGCGCTGGATGGGTGCTGGTGACAACCAACCAGACGTTGTCTTTATGACACTTGGTACCGGTGTTGGTGGCGGTATCGTCGCAGAAGGAAAACTGCTCCACGGTGTTGCTGGTGCTGCAGGAGAGCTTGGTCACATCACTGTTGATTTTGACCAACCAATCGCATGTACCTGTGGTAAGAAAGGTTGTCTTGAGACAGTTGCTTCTGCAACAGGGATTGTCAACTTGACTCGTCGATATGCAGATGAATACGAAGGCGATGCGACCTTGAAACGCTTGATTGACGATGGAGAAGAAGTAACTGCTAAAACTGTTTTTGACTTGGCAAAAGAAGGAGATGACCTTGCCTTGATTGTTTACCGTAACTTCTCACGTTACTTGGGAATCGCTTGTGCTAACATCGGATCAATCCTAAACCCATCAACAATCGTAATCGGTGGTGGGGTGTCAGCTGCAGGAGAATTCCTTCTACAAGGTGTTCAAAAAGTCTATGATGAAAATACCTTCCCACAAGTACGTACATCTACAAAATTGGCTCTTGCAACTCTAGGAAACGATGCTGGAGTTATCGGAGCAGCATCACTTGTATTGCAATAAGATAATAAAAGGGGAAAAACACTACTTTAAAGCTAGTGATTTTCCTCCTTTCTTTTTTTATGCTATACTGGTTAGGACTATAAATGAGGTGAGAGTAATGACAAAAGCAGATACGATTTTTAAAGAGAATATTGAACGAATCCTCAAAGACGGCGTCTTTTCTGAACAAGCACGTCCCAAGTACAAGGATGGGACTGTTGCCAACTCCAAGTACGTAACGGGTGCCTTTGCGGAGTATGACTTGGCCAAGGGGGAATTTCCCATCACGACCTTACGTCCCATTGCAATCAAATCAGCTATAAAAGAAGTTCTCTGGATTTACCAAGATCAGTCTAATAGCCTAGAAGTGCTAAATAGCAAGTACAACGTCCACTACTGGAATGACTGGGAAGTGGGAGACACGGGAACCATCGGTGAGCGCTACGGTGCGGTCGTTAAGAAGCACGACATCATCAACAAGATTCTCAAGCAGTTGGAGGCTAACCCTTGGAACCGTCGGAATATTATCTCTCTCTGGGATTACCAAGCTTTTGAAGAGACAGACGGCCTTCTTCCATGCGCCTTTCAGACTATGTTTGATGTCCGTCGAGTAGATGGGGAAATCTATCTGGATGCGACTTTGACCCAGCGTTCGAATGATATGCTGGTTGCACACCACATCAACGCTATGCAGTATGTGGCCTTGCAGATGATGATTGCCAAGCATTTCGGCTGGAAGGTTGGGAAGTTCTTCTACTTCATCAACAACCTCCATATCTATGACAATCAATTTGAACAAGCTGAGGAATTGCTTCGTCGCGAGCCGTCAAACTGCCAACCACGTTTGGTCTTAAATGTGCCAGATGGGACTAATTTCTTTGATATCAAAGCGGAAGACTTTGAGTTGGTTGACTATGATCCGGTTAAGCCACAACTGAAGTTTGATTTGGCTATTTAATAACATAAAAAGAAGTTGAGAAATCTCAACTTCTTTTGTTGCTTAATGTGATACGCGACGACGAGCTGCTTTTTTACGGTTTTCTTCGATGAAAGCTGCTTTCTGCTCTTCTGGCTCAATCACTTTCTTTTTAATTGCGTATACTGCACCTGCAACGGCAGCGACAGTTCCTGCGACACCTGTTACAAGACCTTTAGCGAATCCTTTAGCCATGAGTCTTCCTCCTTTATCTTCCTGATCAGACAGACTCCTTAAGTGGTAGCATTTTTCTGACTGACCTTTTTGTGATATAATAATAGTAACGAAAAAATGGGAATTTTTCAAGGAAAAAAGATGAAAACAAAAATAATTGTGATTGTTGGACCGACTGCTGTTGGGAAGACAGCCCTTGCTATTGAAGTAGCCAAGCGCTTTGGTGGAGAGGTAGTCAGTGGTGACAGTCAGCAAGTATACAGAGGGCTGGATATTGGGACGGCCAAGGCTAGCCCAGAGGAGCAAGCTGCTGTTCCTCATCATTTGATTGATGTCAGAGAGGTGACCGAGTCTTACTCGGCTTTTGATTTTGTTTCAGAAGCTAAAAAGGCTATAGAGGACATTCAAAGTCGAGGAAAACTGGCTATTATTGCTGGTGGAACAGGGCTTTATATCCAGAGCTTGCTGGAAGGCTACCATCTGGGTGGAGAGACGCCCCATGAGGAGATTTTAGCCTATCGAGCTAGTTTAGAGCCTTATTCAGATGAAGAATTAGCCCATCTTGTGGAGCAAGCAAATCTTGAAATTCCCCAGTTTAACCGTCGTCGTGCTATGCGAGCCTTGGAAATCGCCCATTTTGCTCAGGATTTGGAAAATCAAGAGTCCTTGTATGAACCATTGATTATCTGCTTGGATGATGAACGTAGTCAACTCTATGAGCGGATCAACCATCGAGTGGATTTGATGTTTGAGGCTGGGCTTTTGGATGAGGCTAAGTGGCTTTTTGACCATTATCCAGATGTTCAGGCTGCCAAAGGCATTGGTTATAAGGAACTCTTTCCTTATTTCCGTGGGGAGCAGACTCTGGAGGAGGCCAGCGAGAGTCTCAAACAGTCAACGCGTCGTTTTGCTAAGCGCCAGTTGACCTGGTTCCGTAATCGCATGCAGGTGACCTTTTATCAGATAGGAGAGTCTGGCGTGAAGGAACGTATTCTAGGTCAGATTGAGGAGTTTTTAAATGATTGAAACGGAGAAAAAAGAGGAGCGAGTCCTGCTCATTGGTGTGGAATTGCGGGGCATGGACAATTTTGACCTCTCCATGGAAGAATTGGCTAGTCTAGCCAAGACTGCTGGGGCAGTCGTTGTAGATAGCTACAGGCAAAAACGGGAAAAGTATGACTCCAAGACCTTTGTTGGCTCTGGTAAGTTGGAAGAGATTGCGCTTATGGTAAATGCGGAAGAAATCACAACTGTCATTGTCAACAACCGTCTGACACCAAGGCAGAATGTCAATCTGGAAGAAGTTCTCGGAGTAAAAGTGATTGACCGTATGCAGCTGATTTTGGATATATTTGCCATGCGGGCTCGAAGCCATGAAGGCAAACTCCAAGTCCACCTAGCCCAGCTCAAATACCTCTTACCTCGCTTGGTTGGTCAGGGGATTATGCTTAGTCGCCAGGCTGGGGGGATTGGTTCCCGTGGACCTGGTGAAAGCCAGCTGGAGCTGAATCGTCGTAGCGTTCGCAACCAAATCACAGACATCGAGCGTCAGCTCAAGGTAGTGGAGAAAAATCGAGCTACGGTCAGAGAAAAACGTCTGGAGTCAAGTACCTTTAAGATTGGTTTGATTGGCTACACCAATGCTGGGAAGTCAACTATCATGAACACTTTGACTAGCAAGACTCAGTACGAAGCTGACGAACTCTTTGCGACTTTGGATGCCACGACTAAGAGTATTCATCTGGGGGGCAATCTCCAAGTAACCTTGACTGATACTGTTGGCTTTATCCAAGATTTACCGACAGAGTTGGTATCGAGTTTCAAGTCAACCTTGGAAGAAAGCAAGCATGTAGACCTTCTAGTTCATGTCATCGATGCCAGCAATCCTTATCATGAGGAGCATGAAAAAACAGTTTTGTCTATCATGAAAGACTTAGACATGGAGGATATTCCTCGCCTGACCCTTTATAATAAAGCGGATTTGGTGGAGGACTTTACGCCTACCCAAACGCCATATGCTCTGATTTCGGCAAAATCTAAAGATAGTCAAGAACAGTTGCAGGCTTTGTTTTTAGAGAAAATCAAGGATGTTTTTGAATCTTTTACCTTGCGCGTGCCTTTTTCTAAGTCCTACAAGATTCATGATTTGGAAAGTGTAGCAATCCTTGAAAATCGTGACTATCAAGAGGACGGAGAACTCATCACAGGCTACATTTCGGAGAAAAACAAATGGAGGTTAGAAGAATTTTATGACTGATATCAAAACCTTGGCTCTAAAATATGGGGGCTATACAAGTCTGGACAAGATTTATCTGGATTCCCTTTTGGCCAGTAGAACGGATCAGGAGCAGTTAGCCCTCATCACCCCTCCGCCTAGCGTGGTCAATGCTTATTTTGCAGAGCTCTACCAGAAAAAGAGTCCCGAGGCTGCGACAGCTTACTTTGCTGAACTGAGTCAGGAACTGAATCTCTACAATGCTGAGCCAAGTTTCACCTTTGAAAATAAGCCTTTCATTCGTCTTAATTTATCTGGCAAATCTTTTGGATTTTGCTACGAGAGTCAAGGACTGGGAAGGATTTTCTCTGAAAATGAAGAGGAAATCTCGAATGACTTGCTTTTTGAGATTGCGCAAATTTTTCCTCATCAGTTGGTCTTTGAAGAGTCTGGAAAGATTTACTTGAAGTCTGTCGGGGACGAGGAAGTTGTTAGCGTGAAAAGTCTCACAGCTTTGACAGACTTGGAAAGCTTGGCTGATGGCCGCAAGCGTCTCAAAGGTTACAGCCAAGAGGATTTACTGCAAGAAGCTGTTGCTTTTTCTGGCAAGCGCTATTTCCGATCGGGAAACCGTACTGCCATGTTATATATTGATTAATTAGAAAGTATCAAATGGATATTCAATTTTTAGGAACGGGGGCTGGTCAGCCCTCTAAAGCCCGCAACGTTTCAAGTCTTGCTCTGAAACTCTTGGACGAGATTAACGAAGTCTGGCTCTTTGACTGTGGGGAAGGAACGCAAAATCGCATTTTAGAAACCACGATTCGACCACGTAAGGTCAGCAAAATCTTTATCACTCACTTGCATGGAGACCATATCTTTGGATTGCCAGGATTTCTCTCTAGCCGTGCTTTTCAGGCCAATGAAGAGCAAACAGATTTGGAAATCTATGGACCTCAAGGGATCAAGTCATTTGTTTTAACCAGTCTTCGTGTATCAGGTTCTCGTCTGCCTTACCGCATTCATTTCCATGAGTTTGACCAAAATTCTCTAGGGAAAATCCTTGAAACCGATAAATTCACTGTGTATGCAGAGGAGTTGGACCACACTATTTTCTGTGTTGGTTATCGTGTCATGCAAAAGGATCTTGAAGGAACGCTGGATGCTGAAAAACTCAAGGCTGCTGGTGTGCCATTTGGCCCACTTTTTGGAAAAATCAAAAACGGTCAGGACGTTGTTCTAGAAGATGGGAGTGAAATCAAGGCTGCTGACTATATCTCAGCTCCTCGTCCTGGTAAGATTATCACTATCTTGGGCGATACTCGAAAGACCAATGCCAGTGTGCGTCTTGCTGTCAATGCTGATGTCCTAGTCCATGAATCGACTTATGGCAAGGGTGATGAAAAAATCGCTCGTAACCATGGTCACTCCACTAATATGCAAGCTGCACAAGTAGCGGCAGAAGCAGGAGCCAAACGCCTCTTACTCAACCATATCAGCGCCCGCTTCCTTTCAAAAGATGTCAGCCAGCTCAAGAAAGACGCTGCTAGTGTTTTTGAAAATGTTCATGTGGTCAAAGACTTGGAAGAAGTGGAAATCTAGTTGCTAGAGAAAGGAGAATCATGCGAAACATTCTCATCACAGGAGCTAGCGGTGGCCTAGCCCAAGAAATGGTAAAACTTTTGCCAAATGACCAACTGATTCTGCTAGGTAGAAACAAGGAAAAATTAGCTAAGCTCTACGGAAATCATTCTCACACAGAATTGGTCGAGATTGACATTACCGATGACCAAGCCCTAGAAATTTTAGTAGCTGACCTCTACCAACGCTATGGCAAGATTGATGTTTTGATCAACAATGCTGGATATGGGATTTTTGAAGGTTTCGACCAGATTTCTGACAAAGACATTCACCAGATGTTTGAGGTTAATACCTTTGCTCTGATGAACCTGTCTCGTCGCCTTGGAGCTCGCATGAAGGAGAGAGGAAAAGGGCATATCATCAATATCGTTAGCATGGCAGGTTTGATAGCGACTAGCAAGTCCAGTCTCTACTCAGCGACCAAGTTTGCGGCCATTGGTTTTTCAAATGCGCTTCGCCTCGAACTTATGCCCTATGGAGTCTGTGTGACAACAGTCAATCCAGGTCCAATCCGAACAGGATTTTTTGACCAGGCAGACCCAGATGGCAGCTACCTCAAGTCTGTTGAAAGATTTCTCTTAGAACCAGATGCGGTTGCTAGAAAGATTGTCAAAATCATAGGAAAAAACAAACGAGAACTCAATCTCCCTTTTTTGCTCAATTTAGCCCACAAATCTTATACCCTCTTTCCCAAATTAGCCGATAAATTGGCAGGGGGAATCTTTAACTATAAGTAAAAAAGTTCCTTACCAAAAGGAACTTTTTTATCATGTTTTACTGAGCATCAAAAATTGTTTGTTTTTGTTCTAAATCTACATTCACATTTTTTGAATCTTCTACAAATTTTAGAAAAAACAATCAAAAATATGATTTTTTGTGTTTAGGGTATTGAAATTTCCTATATTATTTTATAAAATAAAGGTAAAAGGCTATGAAAAAGTAATACGCTTATAAGAAAATGGAAGCGGTTACTAAAGGAGGATTTTATGGAAAAAGGCCATTGGAATCGTAAAAGAGTCTACAGCATTCGTAAGTTTGCTGTAGGAGCTTGCTCTGTCATGATTGGAACCTGTGCGGTTCTATTTGGAGGAAGTGTTGTTGGAGAATCACCAGTTTTTGCGGATGAAACTCCTATTAGACACACTGTGGAACAAGCAAAAGAGGACAGTCCAGCAGTGGAGGAAAAACAGGATCCAGCAGTAGCAGAGAATAACAGGGCTACAAGTGTGGATCAAAGCCAAGCTGCTGCCATTGAAGCAAGTAAACCAGAGGTGAAAGAAGACGAACCTGTAGCTCCAAAAGAGGAGAAAGCATCTCTAAAACCTGAAGAAACAGCTCCAAAGGTAGAATCACAAGCTTCAAGTCAAGAAAAGCCTGTTAAGGAAGAATTGAAAGCTGCGACAAATGAAGAAGTAAATCAAATGATTGAAGACAGAAAAGTGAATTTTAATCAAAATTGGCACTTCAAACTGAACGCGAATCCTAAAGAAGCTGTGAAACCAGATGCAGATGTATCAACATGGCAAAAATTGGACCTACCACACGACTGGAGTATCTTTAACGATTTTGACCATCAATCACCTGCCCAAAACGAAGGTGGACAGCTCAATGGTGGTGAAGCTTGGTATCGTAAGACCTTTAAACTAGATGAAAAAGACCTCAAGAAGAATGTTCGTGTGACCTTTGATGGTGTCTACATGGACTCTCAAGTCTATGTTAATGGCCAGTTAGTGGGACATTATCCAAATGGTTATAACCAGTTCTCATATGATATCACCAAATACCTTCACAAAGATGGTCGTGAGAATGTGATCGCTGTCCATGCAGTCAACAAACAACCAAGTAGCCGCTGGTATTCAGGAAGTGGTATTTACCGCGATGTCACCTTGCAAGTGACAGATAAGGTTCATGTTGAGAAAAATGGAACAACTATCTTAACGCCAAAATTAGAACAACAGCAACACGGCAAAGTTGAAACTCATGTGACCAGCAAAATCGTCAATACAGACGATAAAGACCATGAGCTTGTGGCAGAATATCAAATTGTTGAACGTGGTGGTCAGGCCGTAACAGGCGTGGTTCGTACAGCAAGTCGTACCTTAAAAGCTCATGAATCAACAAGTCTTGATGCTATTTTGGAAGTCGAAAAACCAAAACTCTGGACAGTTTTAAATGACAAACCTGCCTTGTACGAATTGATTACGCGTGTATACCGTGATGGTCAGTTGGTGGATGCTAAGAAGGATTTATTTGGTTTCCGTTACTATCACTGGACGCCAAATGAAGGCTTCTCTTTGAATGGTGAACGCATTAAATTCCATGGTGTCTCCTTGCACCATGACCACGGAGCGCTTGGAGCAGAAGAAAACTATAAGGCAGAATATCGCCGTCTCAAACAAATGAAGGAGATGGGGGTTAACGCCATCCGTACAACCCACAACCCTGCTAGTGAGCAAACCTTGCAAATCGCTGCAGAACTTGGTTTGCTCGTTCAGGAAGAGGCCTTTGATACCTGGTATGGTGGGAAGAAACCTTATGACTATGGTCGTTTCTTTGAAAAAGATGCCACTCACCCAGAAGCTAGAAAAGGTGAAAAATGGTCTGACTATGATCTTCGTACCATGGTCGAAAGAGATAAAAATAACCCAGCTGTCTTCATGTGGTCTATCGGTAATGAAATCGGTGAAGCCAACGGCGATGCCCATTCCCTAACAACTGTAAAACGTCTAGTCAAAGTTATCAAGGATGTTGATAAAACTCGTTACGTTACCATGGGAGCAGATAAGTTCCGTTTTGGTAATGGTAGCGGAGGACATGAGAAAATTGCTGATGAACTGGATGCGGTTGGATTCAACTATTCTGAAGACAACTACAAAGCCCTTCGTGCAAAACATCCAAACTGGTTGATTTACGGTTCTGAGACATCTTCAGCAACCCGTACACGTGGAAGTTACTATCGCCCTGAACAGGAATTGAAACATAGTAACGGACCTGAGCGTAACTACGAACAGTCTGACTATGGTAATGACCGTGTTGGTTGGGGTAAAACTGCAACAGATTCATGGACTTTTGACCGTGACAATGCTGGCTATGCTGGACAATTTATCTGGACAGGTACAGACTATATTGGTGAACCTACGCCATGGCATAACCAAAACCACACGCCGGTTAAGAGCTCTTACTTTGGTATTGTAGATACAGCAGGTATTCCAAAACATGACTTCTACCTCTACCAAAGCCAATGGGTTTCTGTCAAAAAGAAACCAATGGTTCACCTTCTTCCTCACTGGAACTGGGAAAACCCTACTCTAAAAGCGAATGTGGCTGATGCAGACGGTAAGATTCCAGTTCGTGCCTATTCAAACGCTGCAAGCGTGGAATTGTTCTTGAACGGTCAATCTCTCGGAGTTAAAACCTTTAACAAAAAACAAACCAGCGATGGACGCACTTACCAAGAAGGTGCGAATGCCAAGGAACTATATCTTGAGTGGAAGGTTTCTTACCAACCAGGTACTTTAGAAGCAGTAGCTCGTGATGAAGCTGGAAAAGAAATAGCTCGTGACAAGATTACCACTGCAGGTCAACCAGCAGGTGTTCGTCTCATCAAGGAAGAACACGCCATCGCAGCAGATGGAAAAGACTTGACATACATCTACTATGAAATCGTTGACAGTCAAGGAAATGTAGTCCCAACTGCCAATAATCTGGTTCGTTTCCAATTGCATGGACAAGGTCAACTTGTCGGTGTCGATAATGGGGAACAAGCCAGCCGTGAACGCTATAAGGCTCAACCAGATGGTTCTTGGATTCGCAGAGCCTTTAACGGTAAAGGTGTTGCCATTGTTAAATCAACTGAGCAAGCAGGTAAATTCACGCTTACTGCCCACTCTGATCTCTTGAAATCTGGTCAAGTAACGGTCTTTACTGGTAAAAAAGAAGACCAAGAAAAGACCGTTCTCGGAACAGAAGTACCAAAAGTACGTACCGTTATTGAGAAAGAGCCAAAAATGCCGAAGACCGTCGCTTTTGTCTATAGTGATGGCAGTCGTGAAAAACGTCCAGTAACCTGGTCTTCAGTTGATGTGAGCCAAGCAGGAGTTGTGACTGTTAAAGGTATGGCAGATGGACGTGAAGTTGAGGCCCGTGTCGAGGTTCTAGCAATTGCGAAAGAACTACCAACTGTTAAACGTGTTACTCCAGGAACAGACTTGAGTGCTGTTGACAAATATGTTTCTATTGCCGTTACGGATGGAAGCGTACAAGAATACGAAGTTGATAAGTGGGAGATTGCGGAAACTGATAAAGCTAAACTGTCAGTTGCAGGATCACGTATTCCAATGACTGGCCAACTGGGTGGTGAGACTATTCACGCTACGCTTGTAGTAGAAGAAGGCAATCCTGCAGCACCTGTAGTACCAACTGTAACCGTTGGTAGTGAAGCTGTCACAGACCTTACTAGTCAACATCCAATGCAATATCGAACTCTTGCTTATGGTGCATCCTTGCCAGAAGTCACAGCAAGTGCTGAAAATGCGGATGTTACCGTAGTCCAAGCAAGTGTAGCAAACGGCATGCGTGCAAGCATCTATGTTCAACCCAAAGACGGTGGCCCTCTTCAAACTTATGCGATTCAATTCCTTGAAGAAGCACCAAAAATTGACCATTTGAGCCTACAAGTAGAGCAAGCTAACGCTCTTAAAGAAGACCAAACAGTGAAATTGTCTGTACTAGCTCACTATCAAGACGGAACACAGGCAGTTCTACCAGCGGATAAAGTAAGTTTCTCTACAAGTGGTGAAGGGGAAGTCGCAGTTCGTAAAGGAATGCTTGAGTTGCATAAACCAGGAGCAGTCACTCTGAAAGCAGAATATGAGGGAGCTACAGGTCAAATCGATCTCACGATTCAGGCCAATACTAAGAAAAAAGTAGCCCAATCTATCCGCCCTGTAAATGTAGTGACAGACTTGCATCAAGAACCTACTCTTCCAGCAACAGTAACAGTTGAGTATGACAAAGGTTTCCCTAAAGCCCACAAAGTCACTTGGCAAGCTATTCCAAAAGAAAAACTAGACCACTATCAAACCTTTGAAGTTCTAGGTAAAGTTGAAGGGATTGACCTTGAAGCGCGTGCTAAAGTCTCTGTAGAAGGTATCGTTTCGGTTGAAGAAGTCAGCGTGACAACACCAATCGCAGAAGCGCCACAATTACCAGAAAGTGTTCGTACCTACGATTCAAATGGTCACGTTTCATCAGCTAAGGTTACATGGGATACGATTCGTTCAGAGCAATACGCCAAGGAAGGTGTCTTTACAGTTAATGGTCGCCTAGAAGGTACGCAATTAACAACTAAACTCCATGTTCGCGTATCTGCTCAAACTGAGCAAGGTGCAAATATTTCTGATCAATGGACCGGTTCAGAATTGCCACTGGCCTTTGCTTCAGACTCAAATCCAAGCGACCCAGTTTCAAATGTCAACGATAAATTGATTTCCTTTAATGACCGACCAGCCAACCGTTGGACAAACTGGAATCGTAGTAATCCAGAAGCTTCAGTCGGTGTCCTATTCGGAGATTCAGGTATCTTGAGCAAACGTTCTGTTGATAATCTAAGTGTCGGATTCCACGAAGACCACGGAGTCGGTGTACCGAAGTCCTATGTGATTGAGTATTATGTTGGTAAGACTGTTCCAACAGCTCCTAAAAATCCTAGCTTTGTAGGTGAGGAAAACCATGTCTTTAACGATCCTGCAAACTGGAAAGAGGTAAGCAATCTCAAAGCACCAGCTCAATTAAAAGCTGGAGAAATGAATCACTTTAGCTTTGATAAAGTTGAAACCTATGCTGTTCGCATTCGTATGGTTCGACTTGATAGCAAGAAAGGAACATCTATCACAGAGGTACAAATCTTTGCGAAACAAGTCGCAGCAGCCAAACAAGGACAAACGAGAATCCAAGTTGACGGTAAAGACTTAGCAAACTTCAACCCTGATTTGACAGACTACTATCTTGAGTCTGTAGATGGAAAAGTTCCTGCAGTAACAGCAAGTGTTAGCAACAATGGTCTTGCGACGGTTGTTCCAAGCGTTCGTGAAGGTGAGCCAGTTCGTGTCATCGCGAAAGCTGAAAATGGTGATATCTTAGGAGAATACCGTCTACATTTCACTAAGGACAAAGACTTACTTTCTCGTAAACCAGTTGCTGCGGTTAAACAAGCTCGTTTGGTACAAGTAGGTCAACCGCTTGAATTGCCAACGAAGGTTCCGGTTTACTTCACAGGTAAAGATGGCTATGAAACAAAAGACTTGGCAGTTGAATGGGAAGAAGTTCCAGCAGAAAATCTGACAAAAGCAGGTCAATTTACTGTTCGAGGTCGTGTCCTTGGTAGTGACCTCGTTGCGGAGTTCACTGTACGAGTGACAGACAAACTTGGTGAGGCCCTCTCAGACAACCCTGACTATGATGAAAATAGTAACCAAGCCTTTGCCTCAGCAACTAATGATATTGACGACAGTTCTCATGACCGTGTTGACTATATCAATGATAGAGATCATTCTGAAAATCGTCGTTGGACAAACTGGTCTCTAACACCATCTTCTAATCCAGAAGTATCAGCGGGTGTGATCTTCCGTGAAAATGGTAAGATTGTAGAACGGACTGTTGCTCAAGCCAAACTTCACTTCTTTGCAGATAGTGGTACGGATGCACCATCTAAACTCGTTTTAGAACGCTATGTCGGTCCAGAGTTTGAAGTGCCAACCTACTATTCAAACTACCAAGCCTACGACGCAGACCATCCATTCAACAATCCAGAAAATTGGGAAGCTGTTCCTTATCGTGCGGATAAAGACATTGAAGCCGGTGATGAAATTAACGTTACCTTTAAAGCTGTCAAAGCCAAAGCCATGAGATGGCGTATGGAGCGCAAGGCCGATAAGAAGGGTGTTGCGATGATTGAGATGACCTTCCTTGCGCCAAGTGAATTGCCTCAAGAAAGCACTCAATCGAAGATTCTTGTAGATGGAAAAGAACTTCCTGACTTCGCTGAAAACCGTCAAGACTATCAAATCACCTATAAAGGTCAACGTCCAAAAGTCTCAGTCGAAGAAAGTAATCAAGTAGCATCAACAGTTGTTGATAGCAGAGACGATAACCTTCCAGTACTTGTTCGCCTTGTTTCAGAAAGTGGAAAACAAGTCAAGGAATATCGTATCCAACTAGTCAAAGAAAAACCAGTTTCTGAGAAAACAGCCCCTGCTATTCAAGAAGAAAATCCAAGTCTTGAGGTTGTCGAAAAAGAACTTGCCTTCCAGACTGTTGAAAAAGAAGACTCAAGTCTATATGTAGGAGAAAGCCGTGTAGAACAAGAAGGACAAGTTGGTAAGGAACGCATTCTTACATCTGTAAGCCCAGACGGAACTCGTGAAGAGAAACTCCGTGAAGTGCTTCAGGCTCCTGTTAACCGAGTTCTTCTCGTTGGAACTAAGCGAGGTACAGCCCAACCACTTGATGGGGTCAGAGATTTAGTTCATCACAAACCAGAACTACTAGTAGAAGAAGAGGAGATTGATTTCCAAGTTCAAGAACGTAAGACTGACAAACTTTATGTGGGTGAAAGTCGTGTTCTTCAAGAAGGTCAAAAAGGTGTACGTGTCCACCTAGTAGAAGTCGAAAACGGTAAGCGTACATCGAAAGAAACCTTTGATAAGATAGTTGCGCAAGATCGTATCGTGGAAGTTGGAACCAAGGGAGGTACAGCTCAACCACTTGATGGTGTCAGAGATTTGGTTCATCACAAACCAGAACTACTAGTAGAAGAAAAGGAAGTTGATTTCCAAGTTCAAGAACGTAAGAATGATAAACTTCCAGCAGGGCAAACTCGTGTAATCCAAGAAGGTCAAAAAGGCGTTCGTGTCCACCTAGTAGAAGTCGAAAATGGTAAGCGTACATTGAAAGAAACCTTTGATAAGATAGTTGCGCAAGATCGTATCGTGGAAGTTGGAACTGCCGTAGCGCAAGGAGAACCAAATCCACAAGTTCCTGTCAAGCCAGATACGCACCAACTGGCTCAAACGGGAGGACGCTCTCAAGAAGAAAAAGCGACACAAACTGAAAAAGATCACCTTCCAAATACAGGAAGTGAGTCTCAGATGTCAGCTTTAGCAGCGGGCTTGGCTCTCTTGGGCTTAGGTACAGGCCTTGCAGCTACTACTCGCAAAAAAGAAGATTAAGTTTAGTTACAAGCTAAACTGAACAGGAAAAGGCCAGAGTAACACTCTGGTCTTTTTCGTCCGAGTTGTAATCGTAAACAAATGTTTGGAATAGTCAATCCCATTCCAAATGGATTTTGCCCAAAATTCATAAGGTGCCCTTCACGCTTATAAAAAGAGAGGTCGTGTTTGAAAATAATTGATAAATATGCTACAATAGTAGGCACTGGTAATTTTTATAAATGATTTTTTAATGAGAAAAATCGGATAAAATCTATTCAACTTTCGAAGAATCATGATCAGATGAGAAAGCGTAAAATTCCTCACCCTTTAGGGATTTTGTTATGGAACTGATTTTTTAGATGTCAATCATGGTGACAAAATTGATATACTTATAAAAATTTTAAGGATTAAGTAAATCCGTTTATGCATTTGATAATGTTCAAATAGAAGAAATGGAAGAACAGGTGTTCTCACATGAAAATATTCAAGGATAGAAGAGAAGCTCCAAGTAGATTTACACTCATGAGGTGCTCCTATATTTCGTAGGCGAAATATCATGGTAAGCCAGTTAATCCTATCTTGTTTATCAGTGGGATGAGCCTGTTTTCTTGGGTTACCTTGCTGTTATGATGGTGCATGAACATTACTAGAGAACAATTGCAAGGTTTGCTAAATATAAAGAATAAAGGATGACAGATGAAACATTTCGGTCTTAAGAAACAGAAACGAACAAGTATTTTTTTCCGAAGAGCAATTTTTACAATTTTGATCATCGCGATCTATTTACTTGGTCGCCATATTTTACTTCCAGGATACAATGGCAAAACAGGTTTTTCACAAATAAGTGAGCAAAATCCCTTGGCCTATTTGTATTCCTTAGCAGGAGTAGATGTCTCTCAGATTTCCATGTTTTCACTGGGATTAGGTCCATGGATTACGACCATGATTGTCTGGCAGGTTATCAATTTAAATAAAAGTTGGAATATCCAGTCCTGGTCATTGAAAAAAGCGGATTTTGTGCAAAAGATTCTCACTTTGATTTTTTCCGTGTTACAGGGGATAGCTGTTATGTACACGGCTCGTTCGGAAAATGGGCGCTTTTTGCTTCTTGTAGATGATTGGATTTATAATATGGCCGTACTAGCAACTGTTGTAGCAGGAAGCTTTGTTATTATCTGGTTGGCTGGTTTGAATGTTAGCAAGGGAGTAGGCGGACAGACAATTATTATTATTTCAGGGATTCTGCTACAATTTGCTAACCAATTAGTGGTATTGATAGGACAATCTGTTTTGTCTAAAGAAGGACTGGCCTTTCTAGTAGGTGCGGCGATCTCGTTTTTGATTTTGGGCTATATTGCCGTGGTCTGCGAGAGAGCTGAAATTCGTTTACCTCTAAATCGAGTTATGTTAAGTAGTCGTTACTATGGCAAGTCTTACCTTCCTATCAAATTTCTTCCCTCAGGAGGAATGCCTATTATGTATGCCTCGAGTGTTATTATGTTGCTTCAGTTGGTATTAAACTGGTTTGGACATGGTTTTACAAAAAATTTTGGTAGTTTGTTTGACTTTACAAAACCCCTAAGTTTGGCCTTTTATCTGCTGGCTATCTATCTTCTTGCAATTTTATTTGCCTATATCAACTTGGAACCAGAAGAAACAGCGAAACGTTTACAACGTCAAGGAGAATACCTAGATTATATCCAGCCTGGGAAAGCAACTTTAAAAGTTTTGAAACATTATATTTCCTTACAGTCTAACGTAGGAGCACTCTACCTGATCGTTTTTATTGGTTTACCCTATTTCATTAATTTCTTCCTACCTCTTCCAAATTTGCTTTTGACTATACCAAGTACATTGATCATTTTAGTTAGTATGCTCTTTCCTTTGCATGAAGAAATACGTATCTTGAGGATTGGGACTTACTACCACAAAGAATTAGAATTTAAAGGAGAATAGAGGGATATGTTTTACTTTGTACCATCTTGGTATAGACAAGATCGGAAATGGTATTCTACCACTCTGCCTTTCTATTACGTGTCTAAAAATATGATGTTTGATGATGCGGTGAATTTGCTGCGAATGTTTCAGCAATCAGGAGAGGCAAATACCACTCTGATTTTGAACTATTCACCACATATTCGAACTTTTCTTTATCAGCAAAGAATATTGCCAGAAACTGTATGGAATCTATTTGATACCATACAAGGTCTGACGGATGTATCTGTACGTAAAATTCGTCTGGAAGATATTAAATGGCCTCAAGGAGTAGAATTCTTCTATACTCCTTTTATGATTGAGGTATATTTAAATCAAGAGCACTATGCTAAAATTAACTTTTCACAAACAGGTAATTTTTTTGATATTACTTATTTTGAGGGTGGGCAGACAAATCATCAGTTAATTTTTGATGATCGTGGATTTGTTTCAAGTATCATCTATTTTGAAAATGATCAGCCTTACTACCAAGATTATTTAAATTTACAAGGCACATGGCAGTTTAGGGAATTTTTGGGTACAGAAAATCATCAAGTACTTATCAACCCCGAGGCACAGGCTACATTTGCAAAAGAAGTTTACCAAGATATTGAAGAATTGATCAATGAAAAATTAGATCAGTATCTAACTTCTGCGCTAACGAAGGATGATACGATTGTGATTTCGTCAGATGTGCAGCACAATCACTTTTTCCAAAAGATTAAGGAAAATCATCATGTTATTTTATCTTTTTTTGGAGATCGCTATCCAATCACAAACCAAGAGCAGCTGTTAACGGATTTGACAGACACGCCGTTCTTCGTTGTGGATAGTTTAAATAAAATTGAAACGATAGCAGCTAATGTGGATCTAGAACAGTTGCCAGACTTTTATGAGATTCCGCCTTATGATACTCATCTAAACCTAGGGCATAGTCAAAGAAAAAAAGAGTTAATTGTTTACGTCAATTTCGACAATCTACCAGCAGATAAAATTCAATATGTGTTTACGACTTTGTTTGAAATGATGTTAAAAAATGAATGGATTGACTTGCTGGTCGGAACACAAAGTCAGGATTTTGGTCGAGAGGCCTATATAAAACAAGTGTTAGAAAGCTATCTATCACTTAAGCCAGAATATGAACAAGATTTGATTTTTGTTGATAAAGAGAAAAGAGCGAGAGGTGAGAACCGAGTTCTTGATGATGAAGAGGAGATCGTTCGCGAACGGATTGATATTGAGACTATTCATAGCGACACCGATTTGATTAAAGTTCTGAAGTACGTTCGTATTATACTAGATTTGGGGACTCCAGCTGATGTGTTGACTCAAATCGCTGGCATTAGTGGAGGGATCCCTCAGGTTAACTTGTATAGTTCTTCTTATGTGAAGCATGGAGAAAATGGTTGGATTCTAGAGGATATTTCAGATTTTGAAGAGGCACTCTTATACTACCTCACAAACTTAGAACATTGGAATCAATCTCTAGTTCACTCAGTCAAGAAGATTGAACAGTACACAAGGGGTGAGATTGTCGATATGTGGAAAAATACCATAAAGGAATTAAAAGGAAATGAAAAAAATTAGTGTTTTGCAAATTGCTGATGAAAATTGGCAGGAGCAATATGAAATTCCTAGTAATATAAAATGGACATTTGTCAAACCAGAAGACATCGTTTCTTTATTGCCAGAAGATATCGGGATCTTAAATAGAGAGGCTGAGGCGGAAAACGGGAAAAAAAAGAAAAAGAAAAAAGTAGATAAACCGTTTGATGTCGTGTTGGTAGATACCGCTGAATATTTAGAGTATGTCACTATCTTGGATCAGAAAATTCAGGTTTACCGTCTGTTCTATCATGAGCGTTGTCGAATCACTACGAAAACATTGGAACGATTTCTTTTGCGTAAAAAGGCCGTGAAAACAAATTTTGAAAATCCAGAGCAGATGCTACATATATTTTCACGTGGTTTTTTCTCTAAACAAAATGGAACGAAACTAAGTGTTAATCATCTAGTCGCTGCACCATCTTTTGAGGGGCAAATCAGTTATGAAGGGACAAACTACCTTCGTTTGTGTGGCCAATATGGCGAGGATTATCAGACCATTGCGACCTATCAGCATAATATTTTTCTGAGTGGGGAGATGCCCTTAGATTTGTGGCCTGAGTTCAGAGTTTCAGAAGGTTGTTCGATCCGCTACGTTGTTAAAGGTTTTCCTGCTGGAAATTCTCCTATGCAAGAATGGATTTATGATGAAACGAGTTTTAATCGGTCTCTGACGTTAGATGTAAATGATTCTTATTATTTGAGTATTAGCATTCAAGCAAAGGGACAAGGGATTGTAAAACTTGGTCCCTGCCACTATCGAGACTCCCATCTAGGTTATGGAGACTTGTTAGTTGGAGGAAAACGAATTAGCGACAAAAATCGAGAAGAGCTGATTTATTTTTTCCATCCAGGAGATTTGAAACCACCGTTGAACATCTATTTTTCAGGGTACCGTCCCGCAGAGGGATTTGAGGGATACTGGATGATGAATAATTTGGGATCGCCATTCTTACTGGTAGGGGATCCGCGTTCAGAGGGAGGCGCTTTCTATCTTGGATCGGAGGAGCTAGAACAAAAACTTCTCCAAGTAGTTCATAACTGCTTAGATGAACTTGGTTTTACGAAGGAACAACTGACCTTATCAGGCTTATCAATGGGAACTTTTGGCGCCCTTTACTATAGTTCTAAGTTGGAACCTCATGCCGTCATTGTCGGAAAACCTCTTGTTAACTTGGGAGATATGGCAGAAAATGAGTCAACTATTCGTCCGGGAGGATTTCCAACGTCACTGGATTTGGTGTATCGTACAATAGGGGAGTTATCAAGTGAAGCTACAGCTCAGCTTAACGAACGTTTTTGGACGGCTTTTGAGTCAGCTGATTTCTCAAAAACAAAATTCATTATCTCCTTTATGTATCAAGATGACTATGATATGTCTGCCTATCCTGATATGCTGGATGAGTTAGGACAGAGAGATTACCGCGTCAGCGTTATCAGTAAAGGGTTGACTGGACGACACAACGATGATACACAAGGTATTGTTGAATGGTTCTTTAATCAATATAAAACGCTATTAATGAATAGTTTTGAAAGGGAGTTTAAATCGTGAGATACAAGGAAGAAGTTTATTTTGCTTATTGGGATATCCAAAGCGTATCTCAGTATCTATACGGTTCATCTGTCAAACTGTTAGACGGTGGTCATGTTTTGTATGAAAACCAGTTCATGCCTTCGGGGACAGTTATTCATGAATGGCACTCACGGGCAAACTATCAGGCTTTACGCAATACGAGTCAGCTTCCTGAATTGAAACGTGGGCAAAACTATATCTTTGGCAGCCATATAGAGACCATCCCAGAAAATTCAACATACTTAAAAGTTGAATTTATGGATGCTCGAGACGAAGAAATTTCGAACCAAATCATTAAACAGGGAGAGAGAGTGAGCGTATGTGTTCCAGATAGTACACAATATTATAAGGTGCAGCTAGTCAGCTCTGGCTGTCATCGCTTCCTGTTTGAAGGGATTTATGTTGCGGAGGAGCAGATAGCGGATTATACAGTGGATCGCTACTGGATATCTGATTTGCTTCATCAGGATTCTGAGAAAGAGACGATGTATGTTTGCTTTACTGAACCCGAACTCAATCGAACAGGTTTTATCCCAGAACATGTTCGTGAACATTTCTCAAATGTATTGATTGTTAATTCGTCTTATAGAGAAGCACTCTTGTATATGGAGGAACGTTTTTACGAAACCTTGCTTGAAACGATTGAAGAATTAGCGCAAGAGCATCTTTTTGAAAAAGTGGCTTTTGTTGGTTACGGAGCGATTTCTAATATTGCGGCTTTGCATTACTCCAAACAATTTGGAAATTCATACGCTCTTGTGACGGATGAGTTTTTAAGTGAACTAGATTATCAACGCTTGCTTGAACGTTACCGTAATCGAGTAAATCCGCCTATTTTTAAAGAATTATTGCTACAGCAATTTGATCCGACAAAAGTTAAGGAATATGCGAACTTGAAGACTAGACCACGTGAACTAGCAAACATTGAATATTTATTAGATAAGTCATTTTTACTTCAAGCGATTGACTTGGAGAAGATTGAAGAGTGGATGAGAGAGAATGAAAACTAAACGATTCAATTTGACCAACTCCTATAAACTAATGCGTTACAAAAAGATTTTGGAGAAGGTTAATAAACTATCTGATAGTTATGCAGCTATGTCAAATGAGAAACTGCAAGCTCAGACAAAATGGTTTAAAGAACGCCTTTCTGGAGGAGAAAGTTTGCAGTCCATTTTGCCAGAAGCATATGCAACCATTCGTGAGGCAGCCAAACGTGTATTAGGATTATATCCTTATGATGTTCAGGTTTTAGGAGCCTTGGTTATGCAAGACAATCAGATTGCAGAAATGAGAACAGGGGAAGGAAAAACCTTGACAGCTATCCTTCCTTTATACCTAAATGCCTTGACGGAAAAAAGTACGATCTTAGTCACGGCCAATGAATATTTGGCAGCGCGTGATGCTAAACAAATGGCACCTGTTTTTCGATTTTTAGGAATGACAGTTGGGGTTGGTGTCTCGGAAGATCCGACAAAAAAACTTAAAATTCCTCAAAAACAACAAATCTATAAAAGTGATATTGTCTATACAACACATAGTGCGTTAGGGTTTGATTACCTGGAAGAAAACTTGGCGACATCTCAATCAAAGAAGTTTTTGCCAAAATTTTATTTTTGTTTGGTTGATGAAGTAGATGCAGCCTTACTAGATAGTGCGCAGATGCCCCTAATCATTTCAGGTTCTCCTCGGGTTCAATCCAACCTCTTTCTTTCGTGTGATGAGTTTGTGAAAACTCTAAAAGAAGGGGAAGACTTTAATTTAGACTCCACTCGGACGTCTGTATGGTTGACGAGAAAAGGAGTAAAGGAAGCAGAGGTTTATTTCCGCGTTCAGAATGCCTATGATCCAGATAATTACCAGCTCATTCGCCAAATTAATCTAGCTTTGAGAGCCAACCACTTATTTGAAAAAGATCGTCAGTACACGGTGGATAATGGCGAAGTTAAACTGATGGATGAGGCGACAGGACGTCTCTTGGAAGGGAATAAACTCCAATCAGGATTACACCAAGCGCTAGAAGCCAGAGAACGTGTGAAAATCACATTGGAAACGCGTTCGATGGCCTCTATTACCTATCAAAATTTATTTAGAATGTTTCCAAAATTAGCAGGAATGACGGGTACTGGTAAAGTTTGTGAGGAGGAGTTCAGAGACGTTTACGACTTAGGAGTCGTAGTAGTTCCTACACGAAAACCCAATTTACGAATTGATTATCCAGATGAAATCTATCTCACGATTCCTCAAAAATTATATGCTTCGTTGGAGTATATCAAAAAATTACATAAAAAAGGCCAGCCAGTTTTAATTGCGACAGGATCGGTTGGAATGTCTGAGATTTATTCTATGCTCTTACTCCAAGAGGGAATCGCCCATAATGTGTTGAACGCCCATAATGCAGCAAAAGAGGCTGAGATGATCGCACTGGCTGGTAGACGTTCTGCAGTGACGGTAGCAACATCAATGGCGGGTCGTGGAACAGACATTATCTTGGAAGATGGAGTTGCTGAGTTGGGTGGACTCGCTGTTGTTGGAACAGAGAGAATGTCCAGTGAGCGAGTGGATTTGCAGCTTCGCGGTCGTGCCGGACGACAAGGCGCTCCAGGATTGAGCAAATTCTTTATTTCTCTTGAGGATGATCTTATTTCCAAGTCTGGTAGCAAATGGATTAGTGAGTACTATCACAAAGAAATTGCAAAACCAGAGGAAAAACAAAAGATTCATTTGACCTCTCGTCGTATTAGATATGCGGTTGAAGAAGCTCAGAAGAATAGTGATAACGCGTCAGCGGCTTCCAGACGTTCAACGGAACGATATGATGAAAGTATCCGTATTCAGCGACAGATTATCTACAATAAGCGTAATAAGCTCATCTCTCATCCAGACTTTGATTTGACCTATTTCTTGTCTATCCTATCGGATGCAGTGGACATTTATACAAGTAAAACACCGTTTAAAGAGCGGGCGGATTTATTTCGCTTTGTTTTAGATAACATTAGTTATTACTGCGAGGATATTCCAGATGATCTAGATGTCACGGATTTACGGCAAGTTAAAAAGTTTTTATCTGACCTCCTTGTTTCAGAGTACCAGCAGAAAAAAGATAAAATCAAGGATTCAGAGTTGTTCAATCAATTTCAACGAACTGTCGTTTTGAGAGCGATAGATGACTGTTGGGTTGAGCAGGTTGACTATTTACAGCAATTTCAAGGTTTGGTGTCTAGTCAAGGGTATGCCCAAAAAAATCCTGTCTTTGAGTTTCATAAAGAAGCTTTTAAATCATACAAAAGAATGAATGCAGATATAAATCTAAACATTATAAAAAATATGGCATTGAGTTACATTAATATTAAGCCTTCTGGGAAGTTAGAAGTTTTCTTTGGCTAATACTTTGACAGATTCTGTTGTAGACTTTATAATGATGATATAACTGTATTTTTGGAGAAAATCATATTATGAGTAAAAATAATAACAAAGAGCTAAAGGGATTTAAACGTTTGATATCAAAGTTTAAGCAAAAGGGCGGGGAAGATAGTGATTACCGTAGCCTGGATGCAACTAAATCAAAGCCCGTTAGTCGAAAACTCAAAGAGCAAAAGGAAATTATTCTGAGTGCTAGTGAAGATCTCGAGTTACCAACAGAGTCAGTTTCTGTCATGGAAGCCTTAGAAGACTTTCAGGAAAGAAACAGTTTGGGAGTAGCCGACTTGATAAGGAATGTTAGTCAGAGTTTGTCAACTAGCGCTTTAGCTTCCCTCAGCCTTTCTGTCGCAGATTCGTACAGTGAGTCGTTTAGCCAGAGTATATCAGCAAAAGGACTCTCGCTTCGAGAGTCCATGTCTGAGAACTACTCATTAGTGGTCTCTTCTTCAGAATCTGAATTTGAGTCCCTTTCCTCGGTTGATAGTCTCTCTATTTCTGAGCATTTGACAGTGGAGTCCCTTTGTCAGGATACGGACGCATTCTCTTTGAGTGAAAGTATTGCATACTCAGAGCCTCTTTCCTTGAATGAATCAGAGCAAGCGAGCCAGAGTGTTTCCGAGTCCGAGTTCTATAGCCTGAGCCAGAGTGAGTGGGAATCTGATTCAGAATCCCAAAGCCTTTCAGAATCAGAGTGGTGGAGCTATTCTGAATCAGAGCAAGCGAGTCAGGGTGTCTCTGAATCCGAGTTCTATAGCCTGAGCCAGAGCGAATGGGAATCTGATTCAGAATCCCAAAGCCTTTCAGAATCAGAGTGGTGGAGTTATTCCGAATTAGAGCAAGCGAGTCAGAGTGTTTCTGAGTCTGAGTTCTATAGTCTGAGTCAGAGTGAGTGGGAATCAGAATCCCAAAGCCTTTCAGAATCAGAGTGGTGGAATTATTCCGAATCAGAGCAAGCGAGTCAGAGTGTTTCTGAGTCTGAGTTCTATAGCCTGAGCCAGAGCGAGTGGGAATCTGTTTCAGAATCTCAAAGTATTTCAGAATCAGAGTGGTGGAGTTATTCCGAATCAGAACAAGCAAGTCAGAGCGTCTCTGAGTCCGAGTTCTATAGCTTGAGCCAGAGCGAATGGGAATCGATTTCAGAATCCCAAAGCATTTCAGAATCAGAGTGGTGGAGTTATTCCGAATCAGAACAAGCAAGTCAGAGCGTCTCTGAGTCCGAGTTCTATAGCTTGAGCCAGAGCGAATGGGAATCGATTTCAGAATCCCAAAGCATTTCAGAATCAGAGTGGTGGAGTTATTCCGAATCAGAACAAGCAAGTCAGAGTGTCTCTGAGTCCGAGTTCTATAGCCTGAGCCAGAGTGAGTGGGAATCGATTTCTGAGTCTCTTTCCTTGAGTGAGATGATTTCTCATCTACTTTCAGAGTCCGAGTCGTTAAGTTTGAGCGAAAACCTCTATCTCAGTGAGTCTGAATCCTTAAGTCAAAGCCAACAAATATCAGAATCCTTAAGTCAAAGTCAGAGTGTAGCTGATTCGGTGAGTTTAAGGAAAGCATCCCTATCTCAATCCTATAGTATGTTAGAATCAGAATTTGGTTCCTATAGACAGAGTGTGGCGGAGACTGAGGTATTCGCGCATGACTTGCATACTTCGGAGCGCCTGTATAAGAGCCTCTCTGAACTGGATATGAGCCCTCTAACTCACCAGCAAAAAGTGCAAGAAGTGATGACACCTGAAATTTCTGAAGAAGGATCGTCTCAAGCACATATTGTTGAGGAGCAACAGGAGTCTGAAAATAGAGAAGAATCAATAAAGAATATAGATTTGCAAGACTCTCTGAAACATCTGTCTCACTATTCAGAATCAAATGGTACAAATTTAAGGATGACAGAACGCCAACTCTACCACCTACTCAAACCAGGTTCGCAGCCCCTAGCACGTGACTTAAGAAATGTTGCAAGTGAATTGTCTGGTTTGGCTGCTATTACTCAAAAAAAGGAAGATGAGAAATCATCCTAAATAGAACTTGCAATCATTAAATAGAAATAATAAAAATTAAAAGGAGTCGCTATGATTAGAAATATGATGTCAAATAGTAACAAAGGTTTGGGTACTACAGATGTACTACCAGTTGACCAATCTCGGATAGAAGTTTTGAATGGAACAGTTGACTACAAAAATGTACCTTTAGGATCTTATGATATCCTAGGGAGATTTGCTTCAGCAGGTCAGAGAGATTATACGGAAGAACTGAATTTGATTCAATCAATGGGTTTTAATGCCTACAGAATCTCGATCTCTTGGGCACGCATCTTTCCAAGTGGTGAAGAGTTGCAGCCGAGTGAAGAGGGGTTGAAATATTATGAAGCAATCATCGATGATGTATTAGAAAAAGATATCGAACCGATTGTGACCTTGAGTCACTTTGACCTTCCGCTGAATCTATACGAAAAATATGGAGCTTGGAAAAGCCGCAAGATGATCGAACTCTTTGAGCGTTATGCAGAAGCTGTCTTTCAGTACTTTAAGGACAAAGTGAAGTATTGGATTACTTTCAATGAATTCAACGTTTTGCACCATTTGCCGTTTCTTGGTGGGGGATTGTTTTTTGGAGCAGATGACAATCAAGAACAGGTGATTTGGCAAGCAGCTCATTATCAATTGGTTGCTTCTGCACGTGCAATCAAGCTCGGAAAAACAATCAACCCAGAGTTTCAGTTTGGTGGGATGATGGTTGTTAGTAAAAATTACAGTCAGCAAACTGAAAGTGCTATTGATGTAATGGAAGCAGAAGTCAAAGATAGGGAAAATTATTTGTTTACAGACGTGCAAGTTCGTGGATACTATCCAAATCACTTTTTGCGTCGTTTGGAACGTGATCAAATCGCCTTGGATATTGAAAATGACGACCTCTTTGTCCTAAGAGATGGGAAAATTGATTTTGTCAGCTTCAGTTATTATGCATCAAGCAATTCCCAAGAAGTTTTTATCAACAAATATGCAAGTAATGACCAAAATCAAAATCGCATTGATTCTGTGGGACTTCGTCTCGTGATGAACAATCTTTACGATCGTTACCAAAAGCCGCTCTTCGTCGTGGAAGATGATGTGGTCTTGGATGATTCAAATGGCGTAGCAACTGAAGAGCTGAAAACGAACATCCAAGAGATCGTGAAAACAGTCGAGTATGATGGTGTGGAATTACTTGGCTATACACCACTTACTTTTACGGAACTAAACTTTTAAAATAGGAAGTAATAACTCGAATTCTTTCTGGTTTAAAAGTAGCGTTCATGTTTTTACTTTTGAAAATGTCTGATCTATCAATCAGACATTTTTTTAGAAATAGATGAACTTTAAGCTAAGTTCGGGTTTTGCTTGATAGCGCTTCAGGATATTATCCTTATTTGGAGCTTAGAAAAGAATAGCAATTTACGCTATTTTATGCTACAATGAGGGGTAGTGGTGTAAATCAGAATAAGTAAGGAATAGAGGGAGCAAAATGAGACTTAAGAAAACATTGTTCGGTAACTACCGTGCTAAGGAAGTCGAAGATTGTATCGAAGCATTAGAGGAAGGATTCGATCGTGAAATTCAAAAGAAGAATGAAAAAATCGAGTCCCTACGTAAAAAAATCGACTCTATGAAAAATCAAGAAAAAGAGATTGGTGAAGCAGTCATTTATGCCAAATCTCTTGTTATTGAGGCTCATGATAGGGCTGAAAAAGAAGCTAAAGAAGTTTTAGAAAAAGCACAAAAAGACTACTTGGATACGAGAGAATCTATTCTCGAAGAAATCGATACTCTGACAAAAAAACGGGCAGAGGCTGAGAGATTGTATAATTTACAAAAAGAAAAAATTAAAAATATTATTAGTCGAATTGATGATTTTCTAGAACTGGACGATATCGATGGCAAACCAAAAGATATCAAAAAAATTCAAGAATTACGTAAAGAACTTGATAGACCAGAGGAAGTTGCTAAGGAGAAAGAAGAGGTGGTGCCTGAGAGTGAGAAAATCCATCTCGAACAACCCCTTGCAAAAACAGGAACAGATAGTGCCATCTCTGTCAGCCACATCACTTCACGTCGCGCAAAACCCAAAAAGAAAGACGAAGATAAGTTCGACGATGATAAGGGCAAGAGAATCAAACGTCTTTCGAGAATTAAACGAGATAACTTTTTGTAAGAGGATAATCAAATATGACAATTTATAACATCAATTTGGGGATTGGCTGGGCGAGTAGCGGTGTAGAATATGCACAGATCTACCGTGCAAAATTGCTTCGTAGTGTTGGCTTAGAAGCGAAGTTCATCTTTATGGATTTTATATCTGCTGATAACATTGAACATTTGACAAAGAACATTGGCTTTGAAGATTCTGAGGTTATCTGGCTTTATCAGTATTTTACAGATGTTAAAATTGCACCGACGACCTATACGCTAGCACAGGTCTTGGCGAGTTTCGATAAAGAGCCTCTCGAAATTATTCGGGACACCGATATGAAGACGATTCGACTTGTATTTGGTGATGGTGATTTTGTGACTTGTTATGCCTGTGACATGGACAAAGAGTTGATTGAGCGCGCTGAAATTGTTTCGCGTGGTTGTTTGATTCAAAAAGAGTACTATACTTATACGAAGAATTTTATCGAGTATTTTAGTCCGATGAATGGTCATGCACAATTATATCAACGTACCTGGCTCAATGAAGATGGCAGTGTGGCTTATGAGGAAATCATCAATGAAGTCGATGGTAGGCAGGAGACGCAAGTCTACCGTTTCCCAAATCATGTTTTCTATTCTAAGCAAGAGTTTGTCGCGCATTTTATAAGAAGTTTGTCTCTGACGGACAAAGATTTATTGATCTTAGACCGAGAGACAGATATTGGTCAAGCTATCTTTGCTAATAAAGGTGCTGCAAAGCTAGTCGTAATCGTTCATGCAGACCACTTTAGTGAAAATCCTGCTGAGAAAGACTATATTTTATGGAATAACTATTATGAGTATCAGTTCGAATATGCTGACGAAGTGGACTATATCATTAACTCGACCGATGCGCAAACGAACCTACTCAAAGAACAATTCGCTCAATATACAAATATCAAACCAAAGGAAATCTTGACTATTCCGGTGGGAAGTTTGGATCAATTGCGTCATCCAGAAGGAGAGCGCAAGCCGTTTGGATTGATTACAGCTTCGCGCTTGGCAAGTGAGAAGCATATTGACTGGTTGATTCACTCTGTAGTGAAGGCACATGAGCAATTACCTGAAATCACTTTTGATATCTATGGTACGGGTGGTGAAAGAGCCATGTTGGAGCAGTTGATTCATGAGTTAAATGCAGAAGAGTATATCCGTCTGATGGGGCATCACCACATGGCAGATGTTTATCGAAATTACTCTGCTTACCTGTCTGCCTCCACAAGTGAAGGATTTGGTTTGACCTTGTTAGAAGCGGTTGGCTCTGGTCTGCCAATTATTGGTTTTGATGTACGTTATGGAAATCCAACCTTTATCCGTGATGGGGAAAATGGCTACTTGATTCCTGAGGCGCGTCCAGATGATCTGGATGCAATGACAACGGAATATGCAGAAAAGATTGTCCAGCTATTTACTCAACATTCCCAAGAAGATTTATCCCGTGTGTCCTACGAGGTGGCAGAACCATATCTTGATGAACATATCGCCCAGCGTTGGTATGATCTTGTTCAATCTGCACAGCATCAGTAGGGATTCGAAAAGAAAGGCATAAACACTATGATTTGTTTATTTGAACGCTATGATCAAGCGAGTTTTGATTTGTTACGTTCACTTAAGGCAGCTGGGTTAGACTGCCCTGTTGTCGTGATCCGAGACGATGGCTACCTCGCACCTGATGTTGAGTCGCCTTACAGTTACTTTACTGGAGATGTGGCTTCAGAGGACGATCTACCTCTTTATTTTAACCTTGTTCCAAGGCCTCATTTGTGGGAAATCCGCTCGAGTAATGTTAATGGTGAAATCTTAGATATGGGTAAGAAACGTGCCAATATCTTTTACCGCCAACCAACACACGAACGTCGCGTGCGTGCAGTCGAGTGGTTGGATGATCAAGGCCGTGTACGTGCTGCGGACATTTACAATCGCAAGGGACGTCTCTTTGCACAGATTACCTATGATGATGCCCAACGTCCAACTCATACACGCTACTTTAATCAAGATAATGTAACGGTGATTATGGAAAATCATCTAACAGAGGATATTGTCTTAACTCTTGATGGAAAACGCCATATTTTCAACTCTAAGCAGGAGTTTGTAATCTTTTACTTGCGATATCGTGGATATGATACAGATCGCATTATCTACAATTCTCTAGCAACACCATTTTTAGTAGCCGTTGGTCTGACTCCAAAAGAAGGACGAGCTGAGGATATTCTCTTCTGGCAGGAGCCGATTGGAGAGGAGTTGCCGGGTAACATGAAAGCAGCGATGCAGTTGCCTCATCGCAACATCCGTATTGCAGTACAGGATAAGCAAGTTTATGAAAAAATCCTCAAGCTTGCGACACCAAAAGAGAAAACTTACTTCCGCAATGTCGGTTATCTCTATCAATACCATCGCCTCAATAATATGAATCCAGAAGCCTTGATCCTGACGAATAGTGACCAAATCGAGCAAATTGAGTCACTTTTGACTCAATTACCAAATGTTCATTTCCATATTGGAGCGATTACTGAGATGTCAAGTCATTTGATGGAATTAAACCGCTATCCGAATATTTCCCTCTATCCTAATATTCGTCCAGCTAAGGTGAATGAACTTTTTGCTCGCTGTGACTTGTATCTGGATATCAATATTAGTGATGAAATTCTCAATGGTAGTCGAACAGCTTTTGAGAATAATATGCTGATTCTCAGTTTTGAGACGACTTGTCACAATCATCGTTTCGTTGCAGAAAGCCACATTTATCCGGTGGAAAATGTATCAGCCATGGTAGGCAAGATTCAGGGAGTCCTCTCTCTTCCGTCTGAGATGGAGGCTGCTCTTGCTAAGCAAAAACAGGCGGCGAATCAGGCTGATCTGGAAGCCTACAAGGCAATTTTATAAGCTAATAAGACAAGGGCTTGCTTTCGATGAAAGCAAGTTCCTTTCTATCAACAGAAAAGGAGGAGCACATGTCTAACAAGGACAATGGAATTTTACAAGAACATATACGAGAACAGCTAGATAATCGAAAGAAACCCCTAAAAAGGGAGAAGCAAGATTTTAGCATGATTGCTGTGTTGGGCGGAGTTCTCTTTCTCGTCACCCTTTTGGTCACGCTACTCATGCAGTTGGGACACTTTTTCTAGGAATTTTTCTGGATGGCGGAGGTCTCTAGAACAGATGAACCTTGACGATTTGCTCGTCAAGGTTTTTTTGTCACTATCTAATTGAACTAGTGTGAAAGGGGGGGAGGAATCTCGAAAGATAATAAAATGCTTCCAATATTTTGATCCTTAAAAGCGAATTTTAGGTAAAAATTAGGCGTTTTCATTGGTCATTTCTAGTATAAATGCTTGAAAAGGAGGAGCCGTTTTGGTAAAATGATAAATGGTATATACTAGATAAAAGTAACTGGTATATCCCAGATGGGATCTGCTTTTTCTGAGTCAAAGGGATAAAAACTGAGACTGACTGCGGCTTTTATTGGCTTTGGTTTTGAGAGGGCAGCGCAACTACGCTTTGTTAATGATCATGAGGTTAACAAAGGGTCGCAATTGGATAAAAGAAAGGAATCAAATGTTTCGAAGTAAAAAATTTAACAAAGATTTCGAGATCGTAGATGAGAAAAAGCGTTATAAGCTTTACAAGTCGGGTAAAAACTGGGTAAAAGCCTCGAACTCTCAATTGGATCTCTTCCGTATCGGTGGGATGGGTGAAGTTGTCTCTAGTACCCTATCAGACACTGAAGAACTTGATCACGCACACCTTAGTTTTAACACGCTAGCGGGTATAGGAGGAATCCTGGCCGCGGGAGCTGCTGGAATTGTGATGACTCAAGAGCAAACTGTTTATGCGGATGAAACATCTGAGTATACAGAAAAGGATAAAACAGTCATCGCAGCTGAACCGAAAGCAGCTGAAACAACTGAAGCAAGCACTAACTCAATCATCGCTCAAGCGCAAGCAGAAGTAAAGAAAGCTCAAGCAGAACAAGCATCTGCAACAGCAGCCTCTGTATCAGTCAGTCAATCTGTTGAGGCTCAAGCGAGTGCGAGTCAGTCAGCTTCAGTCAGTCAATCTGCCTCAGCAAGTCAGTCAGTCTTAGCGAGTCAGTCAGCATCTGCAAGTACTTCAACATCAGCAGGTCAGTCAACTGCTCCAGCATCTGAGTCAGCGAGCCAATCTACATCAGCTCCTACATCAGCCTCAGCAAGTGCAAAAGCGTCTGCATCAGTAAGCTCTACACCATCTGAGTCAGCAAGCGCTCCAGCACCAGCCTCTGTAGTTGAGAGTACATCAGTTGTTAGCGAACCATCAGCTCAGGCTTCTGTGTCTACCTCAGCTTCAGCATCTCTTGATGTTAAGGTCAGTCCTGCTGAAAGCCTTGCAACCAGCAAGCTCGGTGACGCCTTGTCAAGCGCAACCCAACTCAGCAGCCAAGCAGCAACGACTAGCAACAACATCGCAGCTGGTGTTGTAGCAGACAAGAACCAAGCCCAAGGTAAGGATACAACCAAGCAAGCTGAGAAAGACCAAGCGGCAGATAAGCAAGTAACAACTGCACCGAAAAAGGGTTACTCTGGTTTCCGCCAAGGTATTCCAGGTATTATTGACTCTGAAGCTGGTGTATTTCTTACCGATACACCAAATGGTCAATATGCCAAGAGATATCCAATTCCTGATCAAACAGCTTATAAACCAATGCCTGAGACACATGTTTATTTCCATAATGGACAAAACAAGCACTTTAATGGTAGTTGGAAGCAGGAGCATATTGCTAGAGATGCCCTCCATATTTCTGAGACAGACACTAATCGTTTGAAACAACTTGGTTTTAACTATCGATTGGATGTTGTGCAAGTACGGAGTCAACAAGGTGAGATTGGATATTTACCACGTTTGACTATATGGGGTTATCCAACGCCTATCAAAGGGAACTTGGTATTGTTCAATGTACGAGTTAGTGGCGCAGGTGGTCAAGGAGTGGTCAATCAAGCTACAATAAGCTTCAATGTTACTCGTAACCCTCGATATGAGAGTCAATCTACATCTATAAGTCAATCAACGTCAGCATCAACAAGTACACAGTCAGCTTCAGAATCAATGAGTTTGAGCGCGAGTCACTCTGCGTCAATTAGTGCTAGTCAAAGTGCGTCAGCATCTATCTCAGCAAGTATTAGTGCATCAACGTCAGCCAGTGCGAGCCAAAGTGCCTCAGCAAGTGCGAGCGTGAGCCGTAGCGTATCAGCTTCTGTATCAGGAAGCCAAAGTGCGAGTGCATCAGCAAGCGCGAGCGTGAGCCGTAGTGTATCTGCTTCTGTATCAGGAAGCCAAAGTGCGAGTGCATCACTCAGCGCAAGTCGTTCAGCCTCAGCAAGCGTAAGCTCAAGCCGTTCAGCAAGTGCATCACTCAGCTCAAGTCGCTCAGCATCAGCGAGCGTAAGCTCAAGCCGTTCAGCGAGTGCATCGCTTAGTGCAAGTCGCTCAGCTTCAGCAAGCGTAAGCTCAAGCCGTTCAGCAAGTGCCTCAGCGAGTGCATCACTTAGCGCAAGTCGCTCAGCCTCAGCAAGCGTAAGCTCAAGCCGTTCAGCGAGTGCATCACTTAGTGCAAGTCGCTCGGCCTCAGTAAGCGTAAGCTCAAGCCGTTCAGCAAGTGCTTCAGTAAGCTCAAGCCAATCAGCTTCAGCATCAGCATCAGCTAGCCAATCAACTAGT
>JAQDAD010000004.1 GCA_027682205.1 Streptococcaceae bacterium AF54-32pH5A | reverse complement strand
CAACGGACCTTGAGTTTTTCAACTCTTTCTATTATACCTACTTTTTCTCCTTTGTCAAGGACTTTTTTTCATCCTATACAACAAATGCTTCGCAGATAATAGAAAAGAGCCAGTTTAACTGACTCTCTATTTGACTTGCCAATTAGTCCACGTTCCTCTCCCCACCAATATGGGATCAACTCGGCAACTTTAATTGTTTTTCTTGTTTCGTAATCCATCATGAACTCTGCATCTTTATTTTCAGCATTCAGTTCTAAGAGGAATTCTCTGCATGCGCCACAGGGCATATCTGAACTTTCACCGTAGGGTGGATTATCTCGAAAGGCCAGGATTTTCTTAACTTTAGTTTGTCCTGAAAATTGATACATATTGAAGAGAGCTGCTCGTTCTGCACAGAGATGAAAAACGCCACAAGTGCCCTCCATACAAAATCCTGTGAAGATTTGACCATCTTCTGTTTCTACCGCAGCAACGACATGGTTAGCATAAACAAAGTCAGAAACTTCGTGGGGATTGTATAATGTTCGTGCTTCTTCATACATCTTTTCCCAGATATCCATTGGCAGTCCTTCTTATTTAGAAATCTCTTTGAGCATGTTTTCGATATGCTGGATTGATTTTTCACGTCCGAGCAAGAAAATGGTGTCTGGCAATTCTGGTCCATGCATTTCACCTGATACAGCAATACGAATAGGCATGAAGAGATTTTTTCCTTTGATGCCTGTTTCTTTTTGGACTGCTTTGATTTGCGGGAAGATATTTTCTGTCACAAATTCCTCGTCTGTCATTGCTTCTAGTTTCGCTTTGAAGGCTTCTAGAACAACCGGAACAGTTTCTCCTGCCATGATCTCGCGCTCAGCGTCTGTCAACTCTGGGAAATCTGAGAAGAAAAGATCTGTCAGCGGAACAATCTCATCTACTGATTTCATTTGTGGCTTGTAGAGTTCTACCAATTTTTCGGCCTTGTCAGTCAAACGTCCTGCTTCTTCTAGGAATGGTTTTGCCATTTCAAAAATGATTGCTAAGTCAGCTCTCTTGATGTAATCATTGCTCATCCAGTCTAGTTTCTTCTGGTCGAAGGCTGCTGGAGACTTGCTGAGGCGGTTTTCATCAAAGAGCTTGATGAGTTCTTCGCGAGAGAAGATTTCATCTTCGCCGCCAGGATTCCAACCGAGAAGAGCGATGAAGTTAAAGACTGCTTCTGGCAGGTAACCTTTTTTACGGTAATCCTCGATGAACTGGAGAGTATTGGTATCGCGTTTTGACAACTTTTTACCAGTTTCAGAGTTGATAATCAAGGTCATGTGACCGAACTCTGGCGCTTCCCAACCAAGCGCTTCATAAACCATCAGCTGTTTTGGGGTGTTAGCAATGTGGTCATCTCCACGAATAACGTGAGAAATTTGCATATCATGGTCATCAATAACGACAGCAAAGTTGTAAGTTGGGTAACCATCTTTCTTTTGGATCACCCAGTCACCACCGATATTGCCACCTTCAAATTCGATATCACCTTTGACCATGTCATGCCACTTGTAGATACCAGACTCATTAACTGCCAAACGAACAGTCGGGATAATACCTGCTGCTTCACGTTCTGCGATGTAAGCCGCTTTTTCTTCTTCGCTCATACCAAGGTATTCGTTAATGTAACGAGGTGTTTCGCCTGCTGCTTCTTGACGTTCGCGCTCAACTGCCAACTCTTCCTCTGTAACATAAGATTTGTAGGCTTTTCCTTCAGCTAGCAGTTGGTCGATGTATTTTTGATAGAGTTCCAAACGCTCAGACTGGCGGTAGTTTTCATGAGTTTCTGGACTTTCATCCCAATCCATGCCTAACCAACGAAGGTTTTCAAGTTGTGAACGCTCTCCGTCTTCGACATGGCGTTTACGGTCAGTATCTTCGATACGGATGATAAAAGTTCCACCATGATGGCGTGCGTAGAGGTAGTTAAATAATGCTGTACGGGCATTTCCGATGTGTAGTAGTCCGGTCGGACTTGGTGCGTAGCGTACGCGGATATCTTTTGACATAGTTTCTCCTATAAAGTCTCTAGGCGTCTGCCTTTTTGCTCTCTATATTATATCACAAGTCTCGCTTGAGTCCAATGTCTACGAATAAAGAGAGTAAAAAGAGTGGTCAGGCCACTCTTTTCTTCTATTATAGACGTGCGTTAAGCTCTTTGCTCAATTCTTCAAATCCTGGTTTTCCAAGAAGGGCAAACATGTTACGTTTGTAGGCTTCAACACCTGGTTGGTCAAATGGGTTGATGGCATTCAAGTAACCTGAAAGGGCGATAGCTAATTCGAAGAAGTAGATAGTGTAACCAAGAGTGAAGGCATCTTGCTCAGGAAGGGTTACGTACATGTTTGGCACGTCACCGTCTGTGTGGGCAAGAAGAACACCGTCAGTTGCTTTTTTGTTTACAAAGTCAACATCTTTTCCTTGAAGGTAACCAAGTCCGTCAAGGTCTTCTTCCAAGCTAGGGATAATCACGTTTTTACGTGGTTTGTCAACACGGACAACTGTTTCAAACATGATACGAGTTCCTTCTTGGATAAATTGACCCAATGAGTGCAAGTCAGTTGAGAAGTTAGCTGAAGTTGGATAGATACCTTTTTGGTCTTTTCCTTCTGACTCACCAGCCAATTGTTTCCACCATTCTGAGAAGTATTGAAGTGATGGCTCGTAGTTTACCAAGATTTCAGTTGCGTAGCCTTTGCGGTAAAGGATGTTACGTACTGCTGCATATTGGTAAGCTTCATTTTCAGAGATTTTATCTGAAGTGTAGTCTTTACGAGCTGCGTTGGCACCTTCCATAAGGGCTTTGATGTCTGCTCCTGATGCCGCGATTGGAAGCAAACCAACGGCTGTCAATACTGAGAAGCGTCCACCGATATCATCTGGAACAACAAATGTTTCCCAACCGTTAGCGTCTGCTTCAACCTTAACAGCACCTTTTTGGCGGTCAGTTGTTGCATAGATACGTTTGTTCGCTTCTTCTTGACCGTATTTCTTAACTAAGAGTTCTTTGAAGACACGGAAAGCAATCGCTGGTTCAGTTGTTGTACCTGATTTAGAGATCACGTTTACTGAGAAGTCTTTATCCGCAACATACTCTACTAAGTCAGCAAGGTAAGTAGATGAGATTGAGTTTCCAGCGTAAAGGATTTGTGGCGCTTTGCGTTCTTCTTTTGTCTGCAAGTTTGCAAAGTGGTGGTTCAAGAAGTCGATGGCTGCTTTGGCACCAAGGTAAGAGCCACCAATACCGATAACAACCAAAACATCGCTGTCTGATTTGATTTGCTCAGCAGCTTTCAAGATGCGGTCGAATTCTTCGCGGTCGTAATTTTCAGGAAGGTCCAACCAACCCAAAAAGTCGCTACCAGCACCAGTTCCTTTACGGATCAACTCGTCCGCTGCTGTTACCTGTGCTTGCATGTATTCCACTTCATGTGGGGCAACAAATTTATCTAAAACTTTTGAATAATCAAATTTAATATGTGACATGATATTCCTCCAATATTTCTTCTTTTCTATCATAACGCTTACCTTCGATTTTTTCAAGTTTTTTTATTGAATTTGCCCAATTTTTATCAGAATTCAAACGTTTGCGTAAAAACGCTAAAATACAAAAAATCTGAACGGACGAATAAAAACGGCTAGAGGCTCTAACCGTTACAATTCATTTAATAAATACTCAAATAGTTCTAAATTGCCATCTTCTTCATTGACCAAAAACTCTGGATGCCACTGTAAACCGATAATGCGATGTTCGTCGATAGACTCAATCGCTTCCACCGTCTGGTCGCGAGGATCTACAGCCGTCACACGGAAGTTAGGTGCCAAATCTTTGATGCTTTGACGATGGACTGAGTTGACCTGACTTTCTTTGCCAAACAACTTAGCCACCACGCTTCCTTCCACTGTCTCAATAGAATGAGATGTTCCAAAAGGTAAGCCTTGCCAGTGACCCTCAATTTCTTGGTGGAGGGTGCCACCAAAAGCAACATTGACCAGCTGAACTCCACGACAGATTGCCATAATTGGTTTATTCTGACGAAGGGCTTCTTTCAAGAGGGCTAATTCAAATTCATCTCGCACTAGGTTGTAATCATCGCTCTCAATGGTTTTTTTCTCTCCATAAAACTGGGGATGGACATTTTGCCCACCTGTCAAGATGAGTTTGTCAATCATTTCCACATAATCGCGAACAATGGACTCATCCCCTACAGGAATCACTAAAGGAAGACCTCCGACTTGACGAATGCTCTCTGCAAATTTACAGGATACAGATGAGTGAATGTTTTTCCCTTCTGCATCTACAGGACATAGATTTGCAGCAACTCCTACAACCGTTCTAGCCATGATGTGTCTCCTTTCGATTTTCTAACGATAGTCCTATCTTATCATTCAAGTTCTCTGCTGTCTAATATGTTTTTTAAAAGACCGTGATAAGTATTTTTTATGGACAAGAAAAAGTTGCCCAATGAGGACAACTTCTTTCTTATTCAAAAACAAATTGATTGTGATAGAGTTCTGAGTAGAAACCACCGAGCTTGAGTAGTTCGTGATGATTCCCGCGTTCAATGACCTCTCCATCTTTGAGGACAATAATCTGATCAGCATTGAGGATGGTCTTCAAACGATGGGCAATGACAAAACTAGTTCGTCCTGCTACAATCGCCTCCATGGCATGTTGAATCTTGCTTTCTGTTACAGTATCGACATTGGAAGTCGCTTCATCTAAGATTAAGACTTGAGGATCAGTCATCAGAGTTCGCGCGATGGAAATCAATTGTTTCTGACCAGTCGAGAAGATATTTTGCTCATCATCAATAAGGGTATCATACTTGTCAGGCAAGCTTTCGATATAGTCATGAATGTGAGTTGCCTTTGCAGCTGCTTCAACCATTTCCTGACTCGCATCTGGCACACCGAAGCGGATATTATCCCGAATCGTTCCACTAAACAAGACCGAATCCTGCAAGACAATACCAACCTTGCTCCGCAAACTGTCCAAGTCGTAGTCACGTATGTCTTTGCCATCAAAGGAAATGCTACCTGCATCCACATCGTAGAAACGATTAATGAGGTTCATGATGGTTGTTTTCCCCGAACCAGTCGGGCCGACAACTGCTATCATCTGCCCCTTAGGAGCAGAAATGCTAACATCTTTCAAAATCGGCTTGTCAGGCACATAAGAAAAATCAACATGACTGATTTCAACACCTTCTCGCAATTCCTTAAAGACAGACGCATTTTGCGGACGAATCTCTTCTTCTGCATCAAACATTTCTTGGATACGAGCCGCCCCAGTAAAGGCCAACTGAAGACTCCCCCAACTCGCAGCCACCTGGATAATCGGCTGGTAATACTGCTGAGAAAATTGGGTAAACATGACAATCAAGCCTAGAGCTGTCGTTGTTTCGATACTTGGATCGTTCAGTAAGACAGCCGAACCTGCAAAAATGACGACGGCCGTGTTGACCAAGCTCATCCCATTCATAACTGGAAAGAGGATGCCTGAGAACATTCTCCCTTTAAAGGTTGCCTTGCGCACGCGCTCATTTTGCTCCACAAAGCCTGCTACGATGTCGTCTTGAATCCCTTGTACAATAACAGCTTTCTGCCCTGAAATACTTTCGTCCATGTAGGCATTGAGTTTTCCAACCTCTTTTTGTTGGAGATTGGTGTACTTGCGAGCCATTTTCACGATGAAGACCAACATGAGAAAGGCCACTGGGGTGCTAGCTACTGTTATCAGGGCTAGCGTCACATTTTTTGAAAACATGACAAAAATCAAACCGATGTAAAGAGCAATATTGCTCATAACCTGAACTAGACTTTCATTGAAAGCTTGAAGGATGTTATCCAAGTCACTAGTGAAGCGAGAGAGAATATCACCATCCTGATGGCGATCAAAGAAAGAAACCGTCAAACGGGAAAGTTTGCCAAAAAGGCCCTTACGCATTTCATTTGTTGACTCGGCAATCACACGGGTCATCAAGGCCATGTAAATCAAACTGGACACTACCAAAACCAGCACAACCAGTGCTAGATTCAGCATCAGAGCTGACAAACTTTGCCAGGCTAGTTCTGAAGTCCCATTTTGATAAGCTAGAACCAGATTAGCGAGCTCCGTCACTGCTTGACCTGAAAAAACAGGAAAGAGGGCTTGGGCAATCGTCGCAATCGCAACCATCAGAATCACAATGACAAAGGAGAGCTTGTAAACTTTAAAATAATTCCAGAAAAATCGAACTGTTTTCATTTTATTCCTCCTTTCCCTTTTGTGTTTCGTAGATCTCACGGTAGACGGCATTGCTAGCTACCAAGTCTGCATGCCTTCCTTCTCCAATCAAACGCCCTTGGTCCAAGACCAAAATCTTGTCTGCATGGACGACTGAACTGATCTTTTGAGCGATGATAATCGTTGTTGTCCCTTTCAGGTCTTTATTCAAAGCTTCCTGCACGAGTCTTTCTGACTTGGCATCCAAGGCCGAAGTCGAATCGTCAAAAATCAGGATACGGGGATTGCTGACAATCCCACGGGCTATCGACATCCGTTGTTTTTGCCCACCAGAAAAGTTGGTGCCACGTTCCTCGACCTGACTCTCAAATTTGTTTTCCATGCGTCCGATAAATTCACTGGCTTGGGCGATTTGTGCTGCACGTTCCAGTTCGGACACGCTGGCATTACTTTTTCCTTGACGGAGATTGTCTGCAATGGTTCCACTAAAGAGAATAGCCCGTTGCAAGACAATGGAGACTGTTTTACGCAAGGTTCCCTCGCTGACGTCTCGAATGTCCTTGCCACCAATCTTGATAGAACCCTCCTGTGGGTCAAAAAGTCGTGGAATTAACTGAGCAAGAGTGGACTTACCTGCCCCAGTCGCTCCAACCACACCGACCATCTGACCAGGTGCAACTTCAAAACTTACATTCTTAAGCATGGGCTCTTCATCAGTAGGATATGTGAAGGTCACATTTTCAAAAGAAAGACTTCCTTCTAGATCCTCATCTGGAAGATCCTTAAAAGTCATCGCTGGCTCAGTATCTAGAACCTCACGGATACGCATCATCGAAATCATACCACGACTGACTGTATTCCCCAAAAAACCTATCATGACAATGGTGAAAATAATCTGACTGAGATAGTTAACGAAGGAAGCAAGGGAACCAACGACAGACGAATCTGATTGGGCCATTCCACCCACCAGCCAGATTGAAAGAAAAACTGCTCCATATCCGACTAACATCATAAAGGGCTGCATTACAGAAAAAGCATAACCGATGTAGAGATTTTGACCCAGAAGCTCATCTGAGACCTCAGTAAACTTGTCAAATTGCTCTTTTTCCTGCACAAAGGATTTAACCACACGCACACCACGTAGATTTTCCTTGGCGATAGCATTAATTCGTTCAAGAAGGGTTTGAAACTTGGCAAAGCGCGGCCCCATCATCCCCATCATGATACCTGTAAGCGCAAAAATCAGCACTACCATAAGGACAATTACCCACCAAAGCGAAGGCAGGGTGTGAACCGCTAAGATAAAGGAACCGATAAAAAGCAAGGGAAGACGGAAAAGGATTTGGAAAACCATCATCACCACATTCTGAATTTGGTTGATATCATTGGTCATGCGGACAACCAGATTCCCAGCGTTAAACTGCTCAATATTAGCATAAGAAAAGGTTTGGATTTTACGAAAAGCATCTTCCCGAAGATCCGAAGATACTCCCTGAGCGATATAGGCTGCAAGAAGAACATTGACACCACCTGCAACCAGACCCACGAGGGCTACTCCTATCAACCATGCCCCAATACTATAAATGGCCTCATGTCGACCAGCCAGTAAAGCATCTAAAACCTCCTGCAAATAGCGAGGTTGCAAGAGCGAGCTCGCAACCATCAAGCCTGTCATCACAAAGGATGCCAAGGCTTGCCATTTATAGGCTTTAATTTTTTCAATCAGCATACTTCCTCCTAATCAGATAGACAAAAGGGAGTGACGAAATTCGCCAGCTCCTCTCATTCTTTCATGTTGATGCTATTCTAGCAAAAAAGAGGAATCTTGTCAAAGGCGTTTTCTTATTATAAATTAGTGCGCTTTCACTCGCAAGTAATGCATGAAAAGGCTTTTTATGATAAAATGAAAAGAAGAACTCTTACAAGGAGGAAAAAATGAAGAAACAAACCATCGCTGTCTTGGGTCCTGGTTCTTGGGGAACTGCCCTTTCGCAGGTTCTAAACGACAATGGACACGAGGTTCGGATTTGGGGAAATATTCCTGACCAAATCGATGAAATCAATAGCCAACATACAAACAAGCGCTACTTCAAAGATATCCTACTCAACGAAAAAATCAAAGCCTATCATGACTTGAAAGAAACGCTAAGGGATGTGGATGCTGTTCTATTTGTTGTCCCAACAAAAGTAACGAGACTGGTTGCCCAACAAGTAGCAAAGGTACTTGATCACAAAGTTGTCATCATGCATGCCTCCAAAGGATTGGAACCAGATAGTCACAAACGCCTATCAACCATTCTTGAAGAAGAAATTCCAGCTGACCTCCGTAGTGAAGTCGTCGTTGTTTCAGGACCTAGCCACGCTGAGGAAACCATTGTACGCGATATCACCTTGATTACTGCAGCCTCCAAAGATCTTGAAACTGCCCAGTACGTCCAAAACCTCTTTAGCAATCACTACTTCCGCCTCTATACCAATACGGATGTTATCGGGGTTGAAACTGCCGGTGCTTTGAAAAACATCATCGCAGTTGGTGCAGGTGCATTACATGGCCTAGGATTTGGTGACAATGCCAAGGCAGCCATCATCGCCCGTGGCTTAGCAGAAATCACCCGTTTAGGAGTAGCTCTTGGAGCTAATCCTCTGACTTATAGCGGTCTTTCTGGAGTCGGTGATTTGATCGTAACGGGGACATCCGTCCACTCTCGCAACTGGAGAGCGGGTGACGCTCTCGGTCGTGGAGAATCTCTAGCAGACATCGAAGCCAACATGGGCATGGTCATTGAAGGAATTTCAACAACTCGAGCAGCTTACGAACTGGCTCAGGAATTGGGCGTCTACATGCCAATCACACAAGCCATCTACCGAGTTATCTATGAAGGTGTCAATATTAAAGAAGCAATCAATGACATCATGAACAATGAATTTAAAGCAGAAAACGAATGGTCTTAGACCCTTATAGAAAGGAACATTATGAAACAAAAAGTCAGAAAAGCAGTCATCCCTGCCGCTGGATTGGGAACTCGTTTCCTCCCTGCAACTAAAGCCTTGGCCAAGGAAATGTTGCCAATCGTAGACAAACCAACCATCCAATTTATCGTTGAAGAAGCCCTCAAGTCTGGAATCGAAGATATCTTGGTTGTTACTGGTAAGTCAAAACGTTCCATCGAGGATCATTTTGATTCAAACTTCGAATTGGAATACAACCTCAAAGAAAAAGGGAAAACAGATCTTTTGAAACTAGTTGATGAAACAACTGGCATGCGTCTGCATTTTATCCGCCAAACTCATCCACGAGGTCTCGGAGACGCTGTTTTGCAAGCCAAGGCTTTCGTCGGAAATGAACCTTTTGTCGTTATGCTTGGTGACGACTTGATGGATATCACCAACGACAAGGCTATTCCGCTTACCAAACAACTCATGGATGACTATGAGCGTACGCACGCGTCCACTATCGCTGTCATGCCTGTCCCTCACGACGAAGTATCTGCCTATGGGGTGATTGCTCCTCAAGGTGAAGGAAAAAACGGTCTTTACAGCGTTGAGACCTTCGTTGAAAAACCAGCTCCAGAGGATGCTCCTAGCGACCTTGCTATTATTGGACGCTATCTCCTCACACCTGAAATTTTTCAAATCCTCGAAAACCAAACTCCAGGTGCAGGAAATGAAATACAGCTGACAGACGCGATCGACACCCTCAATAAAACACAACGTGTTTTTGCTCGTGAGTTCAAGGGAGCTCGCTACGATGTCGGAGATAAGTTTGGCTTTATGAAAACGTCCATTGACTACGCCCTCAAGCACCCTCAAGTCAAAGACGACTTGAAAGACTACCTCATCCAACTTGGAAAAGAGTTAGCTGGAGAGAAATTAAAAAAATAATCTATAACAAAAGAAGAACTAGGGTGGTTACTATCCTAGTTCTTTTTTTATTTGCACTCATCTCACCCCTGTACTTTGCCTATCATCGAAGAAAAGAATCGATAGGTCGAGCAGTTCCCACACTTATCTCTAATTATTTGCAAAATTTTGTGAAAGCACTATACTTCTGTTTGCTTTTTATAAAAATAGGAGTATACTAAGTTAGTATAATAAAGTAAAAAACACCGAATCGTGCTCACTTTTTCAAGTTGTGTACGGATAAAGCCTTATTTTAACTCGCTGTGTTGTTTCGAATGGTTCCAAAACTTTTTTGTATGATATAACAGAATATTTTAAAAATGAAGGGGGTTTCTATGGAGATTGATGTGTTTTTTGATTATTATTTAAAATCACTTAGGTTTTATTTTGGTGATAGGTGTAAGGATATTGGATTTATAAAGTTTTTCAAAGATGAAAACAATAGTTTTATTACCATAGAGGATTATGTTTTAGAAGCATTAGTAGTATTGTCAAATATTTTGAGTAAGGAGAGGATTGTGTTTTCTTGTGGATTTATTCATAGCAAGGGGGTAGTTACTGGAGTAGAAGTATGTATGAATGTATTAGAGTTAGAAAGATTAAATAATTTGTATAAGATATAGTTTTGAAGAATATTAAAAAACATTAGGTAAACTGTCTATGTAGGATGTATGGAGTTGATAGTATCAATATTTCCTAGTTATAGAGCTATGTTGTTTCGAATGGTTCAAATTCACATAAAAAGCTACTCGTTTTTTGAGTAGCTTTTTAAGTATTCCAAGCTTACACATAGCTCATTCCCTTATAGAAAAGGAAAACGGCTAGTGCGACAAAAAGTACGGTTGCTCCGATTCGCTGGCTGGTACTAAACATCCTTTTTTCCCATTTGACTGGAAAGATGACTGCTAGAAAGGCCCCACCTACTGCGCCACCAATATGCCCTGCCAGGCTAATTCCTGGAAGCATAACACTGCCAATGATATTTATCACGAAAAGCGTCAGATAGGATTGCCCCAACTGCTGGATATAGGGATTGCGAGTTGCATAGCGCAAGACGATAATCGCAGCAAAGAGCCCATAGAGGGAGGTGGATGCTCCTGCCGCTAGGGCTTTCGGTGTGAAAGCAAAAACAAAGAGATTCCCCATCATTCCTGATAAGAGATAGAGAAAGAAGAACTGCTTAGAGCCGAAAATCTCCTCCACCTGTCGTCCAAGAAAGTAGAGTGAAATCATATTGACAATGAAATGTTCCCAACCGATATGCACAAATATGGCCGAAAAAAGGCGCCAGATCTGTTCTGGGAACAGGCGAATGATCGGTCCATACATAGCTCCAAACTGAAACAGAGTTTTTGTCTGATCAAAGTTGATTCCCGTAGTAATCAGCATCAGTAGAAATACAAAGCCAGTCATTAGGAGAAAAAGACTAGTAACAGGGTAACGTTTATCAAAGATTTCCTTCATAGATTAGCACCTCCTGAACGGGGATATCGTGGTCTTCCGAGTTGAAATCCTGAATTTGACAAGGATAGATTGTACTCATGGTCTGACCAGCAAAATTCTCCAAATAGCGGTCGTAGTAGCCTCCGCCATATCCGATCCGATAGCCCTCTTTCGTAAAAGCCAAGCCCGGAACATGAATCAAATCAATCTGAGAAGCATCCACAACTTCCAAATCTCCCTGTGGCTCCAGTAAGCCAAAGGAAGTTTTAACCAACTGCTGCGGATCGTAAACCACAAACTCCATGCGCCCCTTGGGATAGGTTTTGGGTATCAAAACTTTTTTGCCATCCTTCAGCGCCTGGTCGATCAGCCCCTGCGTTTGAAACTCATGCGGAAAAGAGAGATAGGTTGCGATGACCTTGGCTTCTTGGTAAAAAGGATGATTCAAAAATCGTTCTGTTAAAGCTTGATCCATAGCCTGTTTTTGCTCCTGGGGCATAGCCTTCATTTCTTGCAAGACTTGCTTACGTAATTCCGATTTCATAGAAAGCACCTCTACTCTGCTACTTTCTTTTTCAGGAAGCTAGAGACCGCATCCACCCCAATAGCTAAGGCTTCTTCCTTGGGGCTAATCTGAGGGTGATGAAGAGCATAGGGACTATCAATACCCAGCCAAAACATAACGCCATCCACCTTTGAAAAGAGATAGCCAAAGTCCTCGCCAGTCATAGCAGGCTCGATATTAATCAACTCGATTCCCTCTTTTTCTTCAAAGAAGTCCATCAGTTCACGCGCCAAGGCTGGATTGTTCTCAACAGGTAGGTAGCCTCCTTGCTTGAGTTCCACTTCGACTTCCATATCAAAGGCTGCTGCAACTCCTTCTGCAACTGTTTTTACCCTCTTTTGCACCAAGAGGCTCATGTCCTGGGTCAAGGCGCGAATGGTTCCATGTAAAAAGGCAGTGTCTGTAATGACATTGTTGGTGGTTCCAGCTTGAAAAACACCAAAGGTCACTACTGCTCCCTCGATTGGATTGACATTGCGGCTGACCACTGACTGTACTTGGGTCACAAAGTAACTAGCAGCCACCAAGGCGTCATTGGCTTCATGCGGGAAGGCTGCGTGCCCGCTTTTTCCTTTGAAACGGATCTTAACTTCGCAAGTCCCAGCAAAGAGTGTATGGGTATTGGTCGCAATCTGGCCGACTTTCAAATCTGGTCGGACATGAAGGCCATAAAATTGATCTGGTAACCAGTCCCCAAAAGCACCGTCCTCATACATGAGCATACCACCCGCTTCATTTTCTTCAGCAGGTTGAAACAGAAAAAGCAGATTATTCTTGGGTTGCTCCTCAAGGGCGCGCTCAAGACAGCCCAAGGCAATGGTCATATGAAAATCATGGCCACAGGCATGCATACGACCTTGGTGTTGGGAAGAAAAAGGTAGTCCTGTTTGTTCAAGGATAGGGAGTCCATCAATATCCGTGCGCCAACCAATGGTACGCTCCGGTTGATATCCCTGTAGGTAAACCAAAATACCTGTCCGCCAGGTGCGAACTTGAACAAAATCCTTGCCCGCAGTCAATTTCTCAATCACTTCCAGCAAATATGCCTGAGTTTTGAATTCCTCCAAGCCAATCTCTGGAATCTGGTGCAAATCTCGTCGAGTCTGAATCAAATCTAACATCTATCTATCCTCCGATATAGCAGAAAGAGGCTGGAAAAAGGGTTCCGCCTCTTTTTTACTTTTACAATTACAAGGTACGAAGCGCATCTTCTAGCGCTGTTTTTTGTTGGGTTTGGCTGTCGATTTCTTTGATAATACGAGCCGGAACACCCGCTACAACCACGTTTTCTGGGACATCTTGGGTAACGATGGCTCCTGCAGCGACAACTGAACCACTACCGATTTGCACTCCTTCGATAACCACTGCATTGGCTCCGATGAGAACATTGTCCCCGACACGGACTGGTTCTGCGCTGGCTGGCTCAATCACACCTGCAAGAACTGCACCTGCACCAACGTGGCTGTTTTTCCCAACGATAGCACGGCCACCAAGGATAGCCCCCATGTCAATCATGGTTCCTGCTCCGATTTCAGCACCGATATTGATAACAGCTCCCATCATGATAACAGCATTGTCACCAATTTCCACTTGGTCACGGATAATGGCACCTGGCTCGATACGAGCGTTGATATCACGTTTGTCTAGCAAGGGAACTGCCGAATTACGAGCATCTTGCTCAACAACATAGTCTTGATTTTCAACCAAGCCTTCGAGAAGCGGAGCGACGTCCTTCCAGTCTCCAAATAAAACATTTCCTAGTTTGACAACAGAGCTAGGCACAGCAGTTGCAAGTTCTCCTTCAAAAGTCACTTTGACACTGGTTTTCTTTTCAGCATTAGCGATAAATTGGATAATTTCTTGAGCATTCATTTTTGTAGCAGTCATAGGCACCTCCTGGTTCATTATAATGATACCTATTCTACCAAAAAAGGCTTCAAATTTGAAGCCTTAAGCACCCGAACAGAACATTTTACCTTTCCTTCGTTTCCTCAATTGATAAGAAAACCATTGGAACGATAATCAAAATCATAGCCAAAGCTAGAAAACCATCCAAAACCATACCTAGAAATAGCACACTTAACAATGCGGAAGATAAAGGTTCGCTGGCACTCACAACTGAGACAACTAACGGTGAGACGAGTAGCACAGCCTTCATCGAAAGGAAAAAGGCAAAAGCAGTTCCAAACACAGCAATAGTAAAACAAATCAAAAGGCTCGTCACATCAAGTTGAAAGGTAATCTGATGAACAGGATAAAGAAAACTGCTAAAAACACCTGCTAGCAACATCCCCCAACCAACGGTTGGCACAAAACCATAGTCACGTGCAAAACGCTGAGGCAGGATAACGTTGAACATGACTCCTACAGCACTGAGTAGCCCTGTCACCAAAGCCAGAGGTGTCATTGATAGCTTGGATAAATCCCCTTTTGTAGCCATCAAAAAAACACCTAGCATGGCAATCAAAACATAGAGAATAGCTGTGATAGAAGCCTTCTTTTGATAAACGATACGATTATAAAACAAGATAAAAACTGGACTGATAAATTGCAAAATCGTTGCTGTCGTCGCATTCGAATATTCAACACAGAGATAGAAGAAAAACTGCACAGAAAAAATCCCCAGAATAGCGTAGGCTAAAAAAGGCAGATAGTTTTTCTTATTTCGCCAAATGTCCAATAATTGAAAGCGCAACTGAAAGGCAGATAAAAACAAGACCAAGCTACCTGCCAAAAGCAAGCGCATGGAAGTGATCCAGCCAGACGACACCTGATAATGGGTGAAAAAATACTCTCCCAGAATACCACAAATTCCCCAAATCAGACCTGACAATAGTGAATATAGAGTTCCCTTAAAAATCTTCTTTTGATACTTATTCATTCTCCTATTGTAACACGAAATGAAAAAAGAAAAAAGTAGCACGAAACATAATATTAAATGAAACTTGCTACTTTTTTATTCTATCGATTTGATTGATTTGAGCGAGTTGATGAACTTGTTCCCGAACTGCTACTTAAACCTGGAAGAGTTGGGCTAGGAAGACTCGGTAAACTTCCTAGAATGCTCTTCCAAGCATTTTGATAATCGGCATCGCTCCCTCCGATGGCAAAGCGGTAAGTGGTTACTGGCGCCCCTTCTTTAGTAGCCCAATAGCTCGTTACTGTAGGACCTGAAACAGTGACTTCTTTGCCATTGATTGTGACCTTGCCAGGCTTCTCCCCTGTCGATTTGAGGACTTGAGATTTGGTCACACTTGGGTCTAGGCTAAAACGCTCATTCCCCCAAATACCAGGTTTGGCTTGTTGAATGGCATTAACCAAGTGAGCCATATAGTTAGCATTGCGGTAATGACCAGCACCCTTAGCTAGCGGTCGGTTGTCGTCGTGGCCTAACCAACCTCCTAAAGTTAATCGAGGCGTAGAAAGCATGAGCCACATATTTTCATCTTCATTGGTCGTACCAGTCTTTCCGATCCAGTCGGCGCGAGCTAGGCTTGGATTGATAGAAGCCAAGTCCGTCTGGAAGCTCGAAGTAATTCGAGATGAGATCACCTCGCGAAGCAGACTCTGCATGATGGTTGCTGTCGCTTTGGAGTAAACTTGGACAGGTTTATCCTTATGTTCATAGACCACTCGACCATCTGTTGACTCGATCTTCGCAATCATATGTTTCTTATGGTAAACTCCGTTGTTGGCCAGAGTCTGATAACCATTGGTATGCTGGGCGACTGTAACCTCAATTCCCCCACCCATCGGTAAGCTTTCGATACCGTATTCAGGAATTTCGTAGCCCATTTTTTCCATATAGCCCTTGACATCGACACCCTTCTCCCGAAGTGTGCGATAAGTCCAGTAGGCTGGGATATTCCATGAGTAGTTAAGAGCTTCTCCCAAAGTCATCATCCCTGTACCAGGACTATTGACATACATGATGGGATTGCCGTTTGAAAAGTTTGTCGGATAGTTTGATAAGATACTTGCACTTCCCATCAAACCTTGGTCAATGGCAATACCATAGGCCAGTATAGGCTTAGTTGTTGAAGCTGGAGAACGCTTAGTATCGATAGCGTGATTGTTCTGATTTTCTTGATAATTACGACCACCGACAAAGCCAAGAATGGCTCCAGTTTGGTTGTCCATAAGGACATTTCCTACCTCAGGCTGGCCTGTCGAATCATCTAGCAGATATCCGTAGGTCGCAACCGCATTTTGCATCGCAGCATGAACGTTTTTATTGATAGTTGTCGTAATCTTATACCCACCATTCTCAATTTCCTTGGTTGCTAGGTCATGATAAGCCTTCTGGATGGACTCATTCTTTAACTCTTGAGCAGAGACGTGGTCTCTCTCAATCAGATAGTCGTACATTCGATCGGTAGCTTCTGCCAAGGTTGCATAGTAGAGATAGTCACGTGAGCTTCCGTTGACACTACCTGATGGTAGGAAGTCTTTCTTAAAGTCATAATCCTTGTACTTGTCGTAATCTTCCTGGCTCAGAGCACCTGTTCGATACATGTTGTAGAGGACATCCTTGGCACGCTTGATTCCCAAGGCAATGTCCTCATCACTCTTCATGCTACCATCAGATTCATAAGGGGAATAACTAATCGGGCTCTGCGGCAAGCCTGCGATAAAAGCCGCTTGAGGTATCGTCAAATCTGAAGCATTAACACCAAAAATTCCTTCTGCAGCTTGCTGGGCACCTGCAATATTTTGACCTTTGTGATTGCGGCCAAAAGGAGCAATATTCAGATAGGTCGTCAGAATTTCGTCCTTGCTCATAACACGCTCCAAGGCAAGAGCATCTACGATTTCTGTCGCCTTACGAGCTAGAGTGGGAGCATCCCCCACCACCTGTTGTTTGATAACCTGCTGGGTCAAGGTCGAACCACCACTGGACGACCCTAGACCGACAAAGGTTCCCAAGGTTGCACGAATAACGGCCTTAGGCACAACTCCCTTGTGCTCATTGAAATGCTCGTCCTCCGTCGCAATGATGGCTTTCTTAAGATTATCTGATATAGCATCTGACGCTACTGATGTGCGCAACAAATCGCCCTCGATTGAGGCAATGGTACTGCCATCAGAATAGGTTATTTCTGAGATAGAGGCAATATCCTTCACTTGCTTGACCAACTCTTCTGCTTGAGGTACCTGGGCCTTGTCAAATAGAGCACCCCCATAACCCATAGCTACACCAGCACCAAACAGTCCACCGATAAAGCCTAGGATAAAGAGAGTGTTAAAAACTACTTTAAAGCCGCTCAAAATCTTAGCAAAAATAGACCCAACCCTTCTGACTTTGTCAGAAGAAGCTACTTTCGTATCGGTCTTTTTACTTGCTTGTTTTTTCTTCCATTTGGCAGATAGCTGCTGGAAAAAATGCAGCAGCTTTGTTTTTGATTCATTGTTTCTTTTTTTCATGAATATCCTCACTTTATTTATTATACCATAAAAGGTAAATTTTCAATAAAATAGCCACTTTCTTCCCTATTCCACTAGGCTATTGCCCAAGTTTGTGATACAATAGGTAGAAACAATATTTTAAAAAGGAGAAAAGACATATGCACATTTTTGATGAGCTAAAAGAGCGTGGTTTGATTTTTCAAACGACTGATGAAGAAGCTTTGCGTAAAGCCCTAGAAGAAGGTCAAGTTTCTTATTATAGTGGCTACGATCCAACTGCTGACAGCCTTCACCTAGGTCACCTTGTCGCAATCTTGACCAGTCGTCGTTTGCAACTAGCAGGTCACAAACCTTATGCGCTCGTTGGCGGTGCTACAGGTCTCATCGGAGATCCGTCCTTCAAAGATGCTGAGCGTAGTCTCCAAACAAAAGACACAGTAGATGGCTGGGTCAAGTCTATCCAAGGACAACTTTCTCGTTTTCTTGACTTTGAAAATGGGGAAAATAAAGCTGTCATGGTCAACAACTACGACTGGTTTGGCAGCATCAGCTTCATTGATTTCCTCCGTGATGTCGGAAAATACTTCACTGTCAACTACATGATGAGCAAGGAGTCTGTGAAAAAACGGATCGAAACAGGGATTTCTTACACTGAGTTTGCCTACCAAATCATGCAAGGGTACGACTTCTATGTCCTTAACCAAGAGCACAATGTTACCCTTCAAATCGGAGGTTCTGACCAGTGGGGAAATATGACAGCTGGTACCGAATTGCTTCGTCGTAAGGCTGATAAGACAGGCCACGTTATCACAGTTCCCCTTATCACAGATGCGACTGGGAAGAAATTTGGTAAATCAGAAGGAAACGCAGTCTGGCTCAACCCTGAAAAAACTTCTCCATACGAAATGTACCAATTCTGGATGAACGTTATGGACGCTGACGCTGTTCGTTTCTTGAAGATTTTTACTTTCTTGTCACTGGATGAGATTGAAGACATCCGCAAACAGTTTGAAGCAGCTCCACACGAACGCTTGGCTCAAAAAGTCTTGGCTCGTGAGGTCGTAACACTTGTACACGGAGAAGAAGCCTACAAAGAAGCCCTTAACATTACGGAGCAACTCTTTGCTGGAAACATCAAAAACCTTTCTGTCAAAGAACTTAAACAAGGACTTCGTGGAGTGCCAAACTACCAGGTACAAGCAGACGAAAATCACAATATCGTGGAGCTCCTTGTGTCATCTGGTGTGGTCAACTCAAAACGCCAAGCTCGCGAAGATGTTCAAAACGGAGCTATCTACGTCAACGGCGACCGCATCCAAGACCTTGACTATGTCTTGAGCGACGCAGACAAGCTCGAAAACGAACTGACTGTTATCCGCCGCGGGAAGAAGAAATACTTCGTCCTTACATATTAAAAAACAGACTGGAGGCATTTGCCATCCAGTCCTTTTTTTGCTAGACTAAAACTATGAATACAAACCTCAAACCAAAACTCCAGCGCTTTGCTTCTGCTAGTGCCTTTGCCTGCCCTATCTGTCAAGAAAACCTCACCTTGGTAGAGTCTAGCCTAAAATGTAGCAACCGCCATTCTTTTGACTTAGCAAAATTCGGCTATGTCAATCTAGCTCCTCAAATCAAGCAATCTGCTAACTACGACAAGGAAAACTTCCAAAATCGCCAGCAAATCCTAGAAGCTGGTTTTTATCAGGCTATTTTAGAAGGTGTTTCGGACTTACTAACAACTAATCCATTCGCAAAAACTGTCTTGGATATTGGTTGTGGCGAAGGGTTTTACTCTCGCAAACTACAAAAAAGTCACTCTGACAAAACCTTTTATGCCTTTGATATTTCAAAAGACTCGGTCCAAATCGCTGCTAAGAGTGAACCCAACTGGGCAGTCAATTGGTTTGTTGGTGACCTGGCTCGACTTCCTATAAAAGACGCCAGTATGGATATTCTGCTTGATATCTTCTCGCCTGCCAACTACGGAGAATTTCAAAGAGTATTATCAAAAGACGGTATCTTGATCAAGGTTATTCCTACTAAAAACCACCTCAAAGAAATCCGCCACATTGTGCAGGACCAGCTAACAAAGAAGGACTATTCCAACCAAGATATCAAGGAACATTTCCAGGAACACTTCATCATCCAATCTCGTCAAATAGCCTCCCTGACCAAACCCATCTCAGCAGAGCAACGTCAAGCATTGCTCAGCATGACACCTCTTCTCTTTCACGTCGATCAAAGTAAGATTGACTGGAGCCAACTGACAGAGGTTACCATCGAAGCAGAGATTCTAGTTGGGAAAGCACTGTAAATTAGTTTAAATACGAAAAAACGCACCTTTTCAATGTACTGACCCCAAAAAGTTAGACAAATAATTTAAGTGAAGGATTTAGTTCTGTATTGCACAGGACTGAGTCCTTTTAGTTTTGCCTTAATTCGTTTATTGTTGTAGTAATCAATATAGTCTACAATAGCTTGTTCCAATTGGTTAAGCGACCGAAATGACTTCTCATAACCATAAAACATCTCCGATTTCAGAATGCCAAAGAAGGACTCCATCATACCGTTGTCTGGGCTGTTACCTTTACGTGACATGGATGCTTGAATTCCCTTACTCTCTAGGAACCGATGATAAGAGTCGTGTTGGTATTGCCAACCTTGGTCACTATGGAGAATGGTATTCTCATAGTGTTTCTCTGTAAAGGCCTGTTCTAGCATACTCTTCACTTGTTCTAAGTTGGGCGAAGTAGAAAGATGATAAGCAATAATTTCGCTGTTAAAGCCATCTAAAACAGGCGATAAATACAGTTTCTGAGCGCCATTTTGAATGGCAAATTCTGTCACATCCGTATAGCATTTTTCCATTGGCCTTGATACTTCAAACTGGCGTTGAATGAGATTTTCTGCTTTCTTGCCAATCTCTCCTTGGTAGGAAGAATACTTTCGTTTGCGACGAATTCGAGCTGTTAAACCAAGGACCTTCATCAGACGTTGAACTTTCTTATGATTCACTGTAAATCCGCGATTTCTTAGTTCAAGAGTAACTCTCCGATAGCCATAATTTCCTTTATGGTCATTATAAATGGCCTGAATTTCGGTTTTAAGCTCTTTATCTTTATCAAACCCATCTAGTTCCTTCAACTGATAATAGTAAGTTGAACGAGCTAAACGTGCTGTTTCAAGAAGAAAATCTAGTCGAAATCCTCCTGAAACCATTTCTCTAACTGTCTCTGCTTTTCTCGCTCTAAGGCTTCGTCCCTTTCCTCTAACTCTTTTAACTTTTTTAGGTAAGCCACCTCAGTCCGTAAGCGTTCATTCTCCTCTTGGAGTCGCTCTAGTTCTGTCATTTCTTCCCAAGTTTTCTTCCGTTTACGTCCCATTTTAGGTACTCTCCCTCTTATTTTCTCAAGAATAGTATACCCGTTTTTCTTGTATTGTGCTAGCCAGTTAAGAAGTATCGTACGACTTGGGAGACCGTATTCAAGAGAAACTCTATCTTTAGTCCAGCCTTTATGTAAGACTTTATTAATCAATTCTTGTTTTAAATCAGGAGAATAGTAACGATTTTTTCCTTTTTTGACGAACTCCATTCCGTAACGATCAATCAATTTAATCATGTACCTAAGATTAGAATTGTTTATCCCAAATTTATTTGAAAGCTTCTCTAAGCTATATCCTTGTTTTCTAAGTTCATAGATCTGAACTTTATCCTCATAACTCAATTTCATAATAAAACACCCCAAAAGTTAGATTTTTTCTGTCTAACTTTTGGGGTGCAGGTCACAAGATGCGTTTTGTTTTATAGTCTCATGTAATGAATCTTAGTTCAAGTGCCAAATATCTTCGTTGTACTGAGCAATTGTACGGTCAGATGAGAAGAATCCTGCTTTAGAAATGTTAACGATAACTTTATCCAACCATGCGTCACGGTCTTCGTAGTCAGCCAACATTTGCTCTTTCACCTTGATGTAGTCTTCCAAGTCAAGGAGAGTCATGAACCAGTCTTTGTTGATTAACTCGTTGTAAAGACGTTCCAAGCGCTCTTTCTTACCTACTGCAAGAACAGCGTCGCTGACGATGAAGTCAACCAATGGTTTGATGGCTTTACGAGCATAGAATTCGCTTGATTTGTAAGCTGCTTTTGCGTAAAGGTCGATAACAGTTTCTGAATCTTCACCGAAGATGTAGATGTTTTCGTCGCCAACCAACTCAGCGATTTCCACGTTAGCACCGTCCATAGTACCAAGAGTCAAAGCTCCGTTCAACATGAATTTCATGTTACCAGTACCTGAAGCTTCTTTAGAAGCAAGTGAGATTTGTTCTGAGATATCACATGCTGGGATGAGGAAGCTTGCTGCAGTAACGTTGTAGTTTTCAACCATAACCACTTGCAAATGTGGAGCTACTTCTGGATCATTTGCAATCACTTCTGACAAGCAAAGGATCAAGTGAATGATGTCTTGGGCGATTGTGTAGGCAGGAGCTGCTTTACCACCAAAGAAGACTGTGATTGGACGAGCAGGGATGTTACCAGCCTTGATATCAAGGTATTTGTGGATGACATACAAAGCGTTCATTTGTTGGCGTTTGTACTCGTGAAGACGTTTGATTTGGATATCAAAGATAGAGTTTGTATTGATTTCCACACCTTGGTGATCTTTCAAGTGACGAGCCAATTTACGTTTGTTGTGAGCCTTGATGCTTTCCAATTTTTCTTTGACAGCAGCCTTGTCTTCGTATGACAAGAGTTTTTCAAGCTCATCTGCTTCATGGTGCCATCCCTCTCCAATAATCTCATCCAAGTAGTGAGACAGTCTTGGATTGGCATGCATGAGCCAACGGCGGAATGTGATACCGTTTGTTTTGTTGTTGAATTTTTCTGGGTAGATGTCGTAGAAAGCTTTCAACTCTGAATTCTTCAAGATCTCAGTGTGGAGTGCTGCCACCCCGTTCACGCTGTATCCATAGTGGATATCCATGTGAGCCATGTGTACACGGTCGTTTTCATCAATGATTTGAACAGCTGGATCTTTGTATTCTGCTTTCACACGGCGATCCAATTCTTTGATGATTGGTACCAAGTGAGGAACCACTTCTTCCAAGAATTCAAGAGGCCATTTTTCAAGGGCTTCAGCAAGGATTGTATGGTTAGTGTAGGCAGTCATGCTACGAACGATAGAGATTGCTTCGTCAAGCTCGATACCACGCGCAGTCAAAAGACGGATCAATTCAGGGATCACCATTGATGGGTGAGTATCGTTGATTTGTACAACTGCGTAGTCCGCAAGGTCATGCAAGTTGCTTCCTTTTTCGATTGCTTCATCGATGATCAATTGCGCACCGTTTGAAACCATGAAGTATTGTTGGAAGATACGGAGCAATTCACCTTGCTTGTCGCTATCGTCTGGGTAAAGGAAGAGAGTCAAGTTGCGAGCGATATCTGTCTTGTCAAAGTTGATACCATCTTCGATGATAGAAGAATCAACTGAATCCAAGTCAAACAAACGCAAGCGATTTTTAGTAGCTGTCTTGTAACCAGGTACATCAATATCGTAAAGAGTAGATGTCAATGTGAAGTGTGCGAATGGCACTTGGTAGCTACGGCTTGAGCGAACCAACCAGTTTTGCTCTGTCAACCAAGCATTTGGAATAGTTTCTTGTTGGTTGTTTTTAAGAACTTGTTGGAAAAGACCGAAGTGGTAGTTCAAACCAACACCGTCACCATTCAAACCAAGTGTAGCGATTGAGTCGATAAAGCAGGCTGCCAAACGTCCCAAACCACCGTTACCAAGTGATGGTTCCAATTCTACTTCTTCAATTTCGATCAACTCTTTACCGGCATCAGCAAGTTCTTTTTTCACATCGTCATAAAGACCAAGGTTAATCAAGTTGTTTGACAAGAGTTTACCGATCAAGAACTCAGCTGAGATGTAGTAAACTTTCTTCTTACCAGTGTTGACTGGTTTTTGACTGCTAGCAAGCTTGCTGTAGTTGAGAAGAGCAAGGTAAAGCTCTTCATTGCTACATTCTGCAATGGTTTTATTGTAACGCTTTTGTACAAATTCTTTTAATGGTAACATTTTTGTGTCTCCTGATAATGTCTTATTTCTTTAATTCTACCAAATTTTCATTAATTCGGCGATAAATTGTAGTCAAATCAAGCAAAGTTTCTTCAACAGCTGGCGTGAGTTGGTCTGCTGTCATACGCCAAGACCAGTTTCCACCAAGAGTAGATGGGTAGTTCATGCGAGCCGCCTCATCCAATTCTAGCAAGTCTTGCATGGTAGCGATAGCCATAAAGCTCACTGATGAAAATACTGTGCGAAGCATTGCGTGTGGCACGGTTTCATACTCTTTACGGTTGGTGTAACGGGCCATATACTCACGAGTTGGATCGTCGATCTCATTACGGTACCAACCAAGGACCGTATTGTTATCATGTGTTCCTGTGTACATAACAGAGTTAGCAGGTGCCAAGTGTGGGCTATCGATACTTTCGTCTTCTGGATTAAAGGCAAATTGAAGAATCTTCATCCCTGGGAAGCCAGTACGTTCGCGCAGCTCGATAACCTCATCTGTCATGAAACCAAGGTCTTCTGCGATGATGTTTAGCTCACCAAGCTCTTCCTTAACGGCTGCAAAAAGCTTGTAGCCAGGACCTTTCACCCATTTACCAGGGGCTGCTGTATCGGAACCAGCAGGAATTTCCCAGTAAGATTCGAAACCACGGAAGTGGTCGATACGAACGATGTCATAAATCTTGAAACTTTCGCGCAAGCGTTCAATCCACCATTTGTAGCCGTCTTGGTCCATTGCTTCCCAGTCATAGATTGGGTTCCCCCAAAGTTGACCATCCGCAGAAAACTCATCTGGAGGGCAACCTGCAATGTGAGTCGCTTTTCCGTTTTCTTCTGTTTTAAAGAGATGTGGATTTGCCCACATATCGCTTGAGTCTTCCGCTACATAGATTGGCATATCCCCGACGATTTCGATATGGTTTTCGTTAGCATATGCTTTCAATTTCAACCATTGTTGGAAGAAGAAATATTGAGTCACACGGTGGTAAACCAACTTGTCTGCCAATTTCTCACGGTAGCTTTCAAGTGCTGAAGCTTTACGAGCACGAGCATCTGCATCTGGCCATTCTGTCCATGCTAGATTGTCAAAATGCTCTTTAATCGCCATATATTCTGCGAAGAGTTCAAGCCATGATTGGTTGTCTTGAGCAAATTTCTCAAACGCTTTGACATCTCCCACTTCCAAGAAACGTTTGACCGCCTTTTCCAAAAGAGGACGACGTGCATAATAGATCTTAGCATAGTCAACTTCTGCTGGATTGCTTCCAAAGTCAACACCTTCAAGATCACTAGCTTCGAGCAGACCTTGCTCTACCAAGATGTCAAGGTCGATAAAATGTGTGTTCCCAGCAAAAGCTGAGAATGATTGGTAAGGAGAATCTCCATAACTAGTTGTTCCTAGAGGAAGGATTTGCCAGTAACGTTGCTTGGTACGAACCAAGAAATCAACGAAATCATAGGCGCTTTGGCCAAATGATCCAATCCCGTGAGCTCCTGGAAGAGAAGAGATGTGCATCAACACACCACTCTGACGTTTTTTCATAATAGCACCTCATGTATTTTTGTAATAAAACGTTGCGCAAATCAAGGCGCAAACGTTTGCGTCGGTTTAAGTATAACGTATTTCAAAAACAAATGCAAGCGGTTTTAGAAACTTTTTTTGATTTCTTTTTCTTTGAATGGATCTTGGTTCCACTGTTATTTTATGAAATGAACACTTTTCTTATAAAGTTTTTCTAATTTAAGATAGTTGAAATTAAAAACAACCTCATTTTTGTTAAAAAATGTATCAAATCAACGCAATCGTTTCCCTTAGATATTTTCAAAGCAAGAAAACCTAAAAGTTGAAGTTTTTACCTATATAAAGGCATTGATAAAAATTTGAAACCTTAAAATTTTTTTAAAAATTTTTCTAAAAACGCTTGCAACCGTTTTCTGTTTGTGCTATACTAAGTTCGTAAAAGAAAACGTTTGCGTTTTCTCATTAAATTATTTTTGTTATTCTTTAGGAGGAATACACTATGTCATCTAAATTCATGAAGAGCGCTGCTGTGCTCGGAACTGCTACTCTTGCTAGCTTGCTCTTGGTAGCTTGTGGAAGCAAAACTGCTGACAAAGCTGCTGATACTGGTTCATCTGAAGCAAAAGAAATCACTTTCTACGTCGAAGATCAATACAAAGCCTTTGCTGAATCAGCTGCAAAAGCTTACGAAAAAGAATCTGGCGTAAAAGTTACCATCAAAACAGGAGACCAAATGGGTGGGCTTGATAACCTTTCACTAGATAACCAATCTGGTAAAGCCCCTGATGTTATGATGGCACCATACGACCGCGTAGGTAGCCTTGGTACTGATGGACAACTTTCAGAAGTTACATTGAACGACGGAGCAAAAACTGACGACACAACTAAATCTCTTGTAACTGTTGGTGGCAAAGTCTATGGTGCTCCAGCTGTTATCGAGTCTCTTGTTATGTACTACAACAAAGACTTGATCAAAGAAGCTCCAAAAACTTTTGCTGAATTAGAAGAGCTTGCTAAAGATAGCAAATACGCTTTCGCTGGTGAAGATGGCAAAACTACTGCCTTCCTAGCTGACTGGACTAACTTCTACTACGCATACGGACTTCTTGCTGGTAACGGAGCTTACGTATTTGGTGATAACGGTAAAAATCCTAAAGACATCGGTCTTGCTAACGACGGAGCAATCAAAGGTCTCGAATACGCTAAAACTTGGTACGAAAAATGGCCTAAAGGTATGCAAGATACTGAAGGTGCTGGAAACTTGATCCAAACTCAATTCCAAGAAGGTAAAACAGCTGCTATCATCGATGGTCCTTGGAAAGCTCAAGCATTCAAAGATGCTAAAGTAAACTACGGTGTTGCGACTATCCCAACTCTTCCAAACGGTAAAAACTACGAAGCCTTTGGTGGAGGTAAAGCTTGGATCATCCCATCAAGCACTAAAAACCTTGAAGGCGCTCAAAAATTTGTAGACTTCCTTGTTTCAACTGAACAACAAAAAGCATTCTACGATGCAACGAACGAAATCCCAGCAAACACTGAAGCTCGTGCTTACGCTGAAGGTAAAAACGATGAGTTGACTACAGCTGTTATCAAACAGTTCAAGAACGCTCAACCAATGCCAAACATCTCACAAATGTCAACAGTTTGGGACCCAGCGAAAACTATGCTCTTTGATACTGTAAGCGGTAAGAAAGATGCTAAAACAGCTGCTAACGATGCTGTAACATTGATCAAGGAAACAATCCAACAAAAATTTGGTAACTAATTGATTTGTTCAAGGGGGGTGGAAGTGAAATCCCCCTTTGAATGTATAGATACGCTTCTTATTCAGATACACGTATCTTGCGGTTGAATCCGAGTTTTATCTCACATCCTATGAAAGGAGTAATCATGGAAAAACAACAGCCTCGCAAAGCAGCCTTGCTGTCAATCATTCCTGGTTTAGGACAAATCTATAATAAACAAAAAGCTAAAGGATTGATTTTCCTTGGTGTTACCGTTTTATTTGTTCTGTATTTTCTAACACTTGCAACCCCTGAATTGAGCAATTTGATCACACTTGGTGTGAAACCTGGTCGTGACAATTCACTTTTCATGCTGATTCGTGGCGCCTTCCACTCTATCTTTGTTGTCGTTTACTTGCTCTTTTATATCTTTAATATAAAGGACGCACATACGACTGCTAAACGTATCAACAACGGTATTCCTGTAGCTCGTACCTTCAAGGATATGATTAAAGGTATTTATGAGAATGGATTCCCATATCTTTTGATTATCCCATCGTATGTAGCGATGACATTTGCAATTATCTTCCCAGTTATCGTAACCTTGATGATTGCCTTTACCAACTATGACTTCCAACACTTGCCACCAAACAAATTGTTGGACTGGGTTGGTTTGACGAACTTCACAAACATCTGGAGCTTAAGTACCTTCCGTTCAGCCTTTGGTTCCGTTCTTTCTTGGACCATCATCTGGGCTTTGTCTGCTTCTACTTTGCAGATTGTGATTGGTATCTTCACCGCTATCATTGCTAACCAACCATTTATCAAAGGAAAACGTATCTTTGGTGTTATTTTCCTTCTTCCTTGGGCTGTTCCCGCCTTCATCACTATCTTGACATTCTCAAACATGTTTAACGATAGTGTCGGTGCCATCAATACGCAAGTCTTGCCTCTTTTGTCTAAGGTTCTTCCTTTCCTTGACGGTGCTCTTATCCCTTGGAAAACAGACCCAACTTGGACTAAGATTGCCTTGATTATGATGCAAGGTTGGCTAGGATTCCCATACATCTACGTTTTGACCTTGGGTATCTTGCAGTCTATCCCTAACGACCTCTATGAAGCGGCTTACATCGATGGTGCCAATGCTTGGCAAAAATTCCGCAACATTACTTTCCCAATGATCTTGGCTGTTGCGGCACCAACATTGATCAGCCAATACACCTTTAACTTTAACAACTTCTCTATCATGTACCTCTTCAACGGCGGAGGTCCTGGTAGCGTTGGTGGTGGAGCCGGTTCAACTGATATCTTGATTTCATGGATTTACCGTTTGACAACAGGTACAGCACCACAATACTCTATGGCGGCAGCTGTTACCTTGATTATCTCTATCATTGTCATCTCTATCTCTATGATCGCATTCAAGAAACTACACGCATTTGATATGGAGGACGTCTAAGATGAATAACTCAATCAAACTCAAACGTAGACTGACTCAAACCCTCACTTACCTCTACTTGATTGGCCTATCAATTGTCATTATCTATCCACTTTTGATTACCATTATGTCAGCCTTCAAGACTGGTAACGTCGTAGCCTTTAAACTAGATGGTAATGTCGACTTTAGTTTTGATAACTTTAAAGGGCTCTTCACCGAAACCTTGTATGGTACTTGGTACCTTAATACTTTGATTATTGCCTTTATTACAATGGCTGTACAAACTAGTATCATTGTACTTGCAGGTTACGCTTACAGTCGTTACAACTTCTTGGCACGTAAACAAAGCTTGGTCTTCTTCTTGATTATTCAAATGGTGCCAACTATGGCCGCCTTGACAGCCTTCTTCGTTATGGCCCTTATGTTGAATGCCCTTAACCATAGCTGGTTCCTCATCTTCCTCTACGTCGGTGGAGGTATCCCGATGAATGCTTGGCTCATGAAAGGCTACTTCGATACCGTGCCAATGTCTCTAGACGAATCTGCAAAACTAGATGGTGCAGGACACTTCCGTCGCTTCTGGCAAATCGTTCTCCCTCTTGTTCGCCCAATGGTGGCTGTACAAGCTCTATGGGCCTTCATGGGACCTTTCGGAGACTACATTCTCTCTAGTTTCTTGCTTCGTGAGAAAGAATACTTTACTGTTGCCGTTGGTCTCCAAACCTTCGTTAACAACGTGAAAAACATGAAGATTGCCTACTTCTCAGCAGGTGCTATCCTCATCGCCCTTCCAATCTGTATTCTCTTCTTCTTCCTACAAAAGAACTTTGTTTCAGGACTTACAAGTGGTGGCGACAAGGGATAATCTATCCCCGCCACCCTTTTTCATTTTTTATCTTGCTTGTAAAGTTGAAAGATTAGACACAAGACCACAAATAGTAGCAAGATTCGCTTTTAAATAAGCAATTTATCTACTAGACTTGAAATAAAGTACATTTCTCTATATAATATTACTCATATAGAAAACACTTTTAGAAAGATGCCTATGCTTCCATATCCATTCTCGTATTTTACTAGTATCTGGGGATTTCGTAAGCCCCTGTCAAAACGTTTCGGACTCAACTGGTTTCAACTCCTCTTTACTAGCATTTTCCTCATCAGCTTGTCTATGGTTCCAATTGCTATTCAAAACAGCTCACAGGAAACCTATCCGCTGGATACTTTTATTGATAATGTCTACACTCCCCTGACAGATGAAGCGATCATGGACTTGTCAGAGAATGCGCAGATAGTAGATGGAAAACTGAGCTATTCTGGAACTAAAAATCAGCAAGCTTCTCTTCTGATTGGTCCAAGTCCAAGCGAGGAATTGCCAAAGGATTTGCAACTTCATTTTGATACTGAAGAACTCGTCATCAGCAAGGAAAACAAGGAATTGACCCGCATTCGCTACCACGCGATTCAAACGGAGAGTTTCCAGAATAAGGAAGCTTTAACCCAGGCTATTTCTAAAGACTGGTACCAACAGAACCGTATCTATATCAGTCTCTTTCTCGTCCTTGGTGCTAGCTTCCTCTTTGGATTGAATTTCTTCATTGTCTCCCTTGGAGCTAGTCTTCTCCTTTATATCACCAAAAAATCACGCCTCTTTTCATTTAGGAGCTTTAAAGAGTGCTACCACTTTATCTTGAACTGTTTAGGATTGCCAACTTTGATTACGCTTGTTTTGGGACTTTTTGGCCAAAATATGACAACCCTTATCACTGTACAAAACATTCTTTTTGTTCTGTATCTGGTCACTATTTTTTACAAGACACATTTCCGTGATCCAGATTATCATAAATAGGAGATTTTTATGCCCGTTACGATTAAAGATGTGGCCAAGGCTGCAGGTGTCTCACCTTCAACCGTAACCCGCGTCATTCAAAATAAATCAACGATTAGTGATGAAACCAAAAAACGAGTTCGCAAGGCTATGAAGGAACTCAACTACCATCCCAATCTCAATGCTCGTAGTCTAGTTAGTAGCTATACTCAAGTTATCGGCCTGGTGCTTCCTGACGACTCAGATGCCTTTTACCAAAATCCTTTCTTCCCATCTGTCCTACGAGGGATCGCCCAAGTCGCATCTGAAAACCACTACGCTATTCAGATTGCAACGGGGAAAGATGAAAAAGAACGTCTCAATGCTATTTCTCAGATGGTTTATGGTAAGCGTGTTGACGGTTTGATTTTCCTCTACGCTGAAGAAGAAGATCCTCTAGTCAAACTAGTAGCGGATGAGCAGTTCCCTTTCCTCATTCTCGGAAAATCCCTCTCACCCTTTATCCCACTTGTCGACAATGATAATGTCCAAGCCGGTTTTGATGCAACTGAGTATTTCATCAAAAAGGGCTGTAGCAGAATTGCCTTTATCGGAGGAACCAAGAAACTTTTTGTTACACAAGACCGTCTAAGAGGCTACGAATTGGCACTCAAACAACACCAACTTTCGATTGATACTAACCTTACCTACTTTGCAACAGAATTTCTAGAAGAAAAAGGTTATCAATTCAGTGAACTCCTATTTAATCATGATCCGCAGATTGACGCCATCATCACAACCGATAGCCTTCTAGCTGAAGGGGTTTGCGACTACATCAATAAACACCAATTAAATGTTCCCGTCTTGAGTTTTGACTCTGTCAACCCTCGACTCGACCTAGTAGCCTATGTCGACATCAACAGTCTTGAACTTGGACGGACATCATTTGAAACGATTTTGCAGATTATCAATGACGCGAAAAATAATAGACAGATTTGTTACCGTCAGTTGATTGCCCACAAAATTATCGAAAAATAAAAACCAGCTCCAGGGCTGGTTTTTTCATGTCTAATTGTCTGTTTCTACGAATCGTCCTAGGATATGAACGTTTTCGGATACAGAGACAAAGGCTGTCGGATCGACCTGTTTCATGATGTGTTTAAAATCATTAAACTCTGCTCGCGTGATAACAGTAATCAAGACTGCTTTTCTCTCATGATTATAGGTTCCTTCTGCATCGTGGATCATGGTAGCCCCTCGGTGCAATTTTTTATGAATTTTTTCGATTACCTTGTCAGGATTACTAGTCACAATCATGGCCTGCATCCGTTTTTGCTTGGTAAAGACCGCATCTGTCACACGACTGGATACAAAAATGGTAATCATGGAATAGAGAGCGTATTTCCAACCAAAGGTCAAACCTGCTATCAGCATAATCGTCCCATTGACCAAAAAAGAAATACTGCCGACATTCCTCCCTGTTTTCTTGCGAATGGTCAGGCTGACAATATCTGTACCTCCACTGGAAATACTATTGCGCAAAGCAAAGCCGATTCCCAAGCCCATGACAACACCCCCAAAGAGAGCATTGATAATGGGATCCTCTGTCAGCGTCACAACGGGCACAAACTGGATAAAAAGGGAACTCATGGATACCGTGATAAAGGTAAAGACCGTAAATTTATGTCCAATCTGATACCAAGCCAAAATCATCAGTGGGATATTAATGGCATAAAAGGTTGCGGATACCGGTAGATGGAAACCAAACCAATGATTACTCAAGGCAGAGATAATCTGCGCCAAACCTGTCGCACCACTCGAATACACATGCCCTGGTTGAAAAAAGAAATTGACCGCTACTGCTGATAAAAAACCATAGACCAGAGAAGCCGAGACTTTCTCATCATATTTTTCCCGAGAGATGCTTTGTAAGACACGTAAAATTTTTATCTGATAAGCAAAGCGGCGCAGATAATAGCGCCACCGCTTAGTTCGTTTTGCTTGTTTCATCTTCTTCTACTCAATATTTCAAACGTTAAAGCAAGAGGGTTTCAATTGAATCTCTAGCTCCTCTAGTTGTTTGAGAGCGACTATTGATGGGGCTTGTGTCATTGGATCAGTTGCCTTGTTGTTCTTAGGAAAGGCAATGACTTCACGGATATTTTCTTCTCCTGCTAAGAGCATGACAAATCGGTCAAGTCCGATAGCCAAACCACCGTGTGGTGGAAAACCATAGTCCATGGCTTCAAGAAGGAAGCCAAACTGGTCATTTGCTTCTTCAGATGAGAAACCAAGAGCCTTGAACATGCGTTCTTGAAGGTCTTTTTGATTGATACGAAGACTACCACCACCAAGCTCATAACCGTTCAAGACGATATCGTAAGCAATGGCACGAACTTTAGCCAAATCACCTTCTAATTCGTGAGCAGTCTCTTCCTGTGGAAGGGTGAATGGATGGTGGGCGCTCATGTAACGACCTTCTTCTTCAGACCATTCAAACATTGGCCAGTCAACCACCCAAAGGAAGTTGAATTTGTCGTTATCAATCAAGCCAAGCTCTTTGGCAATACGTCCACGAAGGGCGCCAAGGGTTGCATTCGCCACTTCAAGCGTATCTGCCACAAAGAGAACCAAGTCCTTGTCTTCAAGACCAAGTATTGCAGTCAAGTCTGCTTGGATGCCCGTCAAGAACTTAGCAACTGGTCCGTTTAATTCGCCATCCACAACCTTGACCCAAGCAAGCCCCTTAGCTCCATACTGCTTGGCTACTTCGGTCATCTTGTCGATGTCTTTACGCGAATAGTTGTCTGCAGCCCCTTTAACGACAATGGCTTTAACTGCAGGTGCTTCTGAGAAGACTTTGAAGTCAACACTTTTGACCACTTCTGTTAAGTCTTGAAGCAACATGTCAAAACGGGTATCTGGCTTGTCAGAACCGTAAAGAGCCATAGCATCATCGTACTTCATACGAGGGAATGGAAGTGTTACTTCGATCCCTTTAGTTTCTTTCATCACGCGCGCAATCAAACCTTCTGTGATATCTTGGATTTCTTGCTCAGTAAGGAAGGACGTTTCCAAGTCGACCTGGGTAAATTCAGGCTGGCGGTCTCCACGCAAGTCTTCGTCACGGAAACATTTGACAATTTGGTAGTAACGGTCAAATCCAGCATTCATCAACAACTGTTTGGTAATCTGCGGACTTTGAGGAAGAGCGTAGAAATGACCTTTATTGACACGAGACGGCACCAAATAGTCACGTGCCCCTTCTGGCGTTGACTTAGAAAGGAAGGGGGTTTCCACATCAATAAACTCCAACTCATCCAAGTAGTTGCGGATAGAGTGGGTCACCTTAGCACGAAGTTTAAGATTTTCCAACATCTCTGGACGACGAAGGTCAAGGTAACGGTAACGTAGACGCGTATCATCATTGGCCTCAATCCCATCCTTAATCTCAAATGGGGTTGTTTTAGCGGTGTTTAGGACTGTCAGGGCTGTCACGTTTAACTCAACTGCACCAGTTGGCAGCTTATCATTTGCTTGCTCGCGTGCCGCAACCTGACCCGTCACCTCTATGACAAATTCGCTACGAAGGCTTTCAGCTGTTGCCATGACTTCTGCTGAAACTTTTTCTGGATTGATGACCAACTGCATAATCCCTTCACGGTCACGAAGATCGATAAAGATCAAACCGCCCAAGTCACGACGACGGCCAACCCATCCTTTCAAGGTAATTTCTTGTCCGATGTGTTCCTCACGAACACGACCAGCATACATACTACGTTTCATTTCTTCTCTCCTCTTTTATTCTGTTACTATTTTACCATAAAAGCGCAGGCTCTTCATGAAAATCAGCAGAAAAGTTTGATTGTCTGTAAAAATCAAAACGAACAGTTAAAAAATCATGACACCATCAAAAAATCCGATGAAGACGCCATCGGATTTTCCTATTATGATTCTTAACCTTTTTTACGCTTTTCAGCAATCTCAGCTGCCTTTTTAGGTAGAACAATCTCCGTCGCATAAGCCGAAGCAAAACGCAAGACACCTGCAATAGGCGCAAAGACAACTGCTAGATAGTTGTAAAAGAAATCGCCTTTAAAGGCATAGGCAAGGCCCCCGATAATAAAGAAGAGAACGACTGCCTGTATCACTGCTAATAAAATTACTCGTTTCATGTGACCTCCTGACTCTATTATAGCATGAGTATCATCAAAAAGCCGATTAAATTATTCAAAGCATGTAAAGAAATGCTGTAAAGAAGGCCTTTTCGACTCACATAAGCCAGTCCCAAACTTAATCCCAGACTAGCATAGACTAAAAACTGTTGCAAAGTACCTGGAAAATGAATCAAGGCAAAAAGGACACTCGATACAAGGAGAAACAGACCTGTCTGTTTGCTATTGTCCTGCATAGGAAAGAGATAGCGCGCCAGCATCCCTCTAAAAATGAGTTCTTCCGTCAGAGGAGCAAAGACCACCACCATAAAGAAACCAAATTCAGGCTGTGCCACTGTCAGTTGGGATACGATTTGTTGATTGGTCGACGGATCGTTTGGCAAAAAGAACTGGGCTGTAATAGCCACTAGCAAAACCAGAGTGGGCAACCAGATATAACGATTAAAAGCAGTTGTCTGGATGCTAACCTTTTCTGTCTGATACCACTTGTAAACTCCATAAACATAGGCTCCTGACAGGGCGATATAAAGTGGCAAGACTCCATAGATTGAAGCCCCTAGTCCAAGAGCTGACAGTGCCATACTCTGAACCAGACCATAACCAAAGAAAAAGGATAGAACAGCTAGAAGAAACCAGCCAAGATTTTTAAGTATTTTCATAAAGATCTCCTATTTGAAATAACGTTTTGTTTTGCGTAACTGCGCAAAATTGATGTAAAGATGAATTACAATCAAAAGAACTAAAGCAACAAGTTGTATTTCTTGTAAAATGATTGATAGCACCAATAATAAAATATAAAGTTCTGGGAGTAAAATTTGGTTTAATCTAAACAGGGTCAAATAGGTATTCTCCATTTCTGCTTGCTTTTCTCCCTCATCATAAGTATCTAGGAATTCTAACATTTCCTTAGGAGTTGCCATGATAGAAAGTTTATAATTACGGATCAAGCTAGTCGTATTGAGACAGTAGCTACCCACAAAAATTACAAGTATAGCTAAGAGAAAAGGAGATAAAGATAATCTAAACCCAGGAAACATGGTAACTAAGCTAAATAACATACTAATTAGCAAAGTACTATTAGCCACTGTACCATAATCTAAGAAACGATACATCCTAATATAGTCTTGTTCACTTTGTTCGTCGTCTTCTTCTCTTTGGTAGTTATTGTAGGCTTTACGACTCATTCTGGTAAAATAAAGAGCTAAAATTGTTGAAATAATCCCAAACCAGAAAAAGAAGGCATCTAGAACAAACAGTACTTGATCTTTAGAAATTTCTGAACGAAGACTAGCAAAGCCAGTACCAATCATTCCCAATAAAACACCTAACAGTACACTCCCCAACAAAATTAATAAATGTTTCTTTTTCATATTCATCTTCTTTCTAAACTACACCAATCCAACTAACCACTGACCAAAAGCTTTTCCTGATTCATAAATTGCTGTCAAACCCTCTGTTCCAAGTGATACTAAAATCAAACAAACAGCAAACAAGAGAATAGCTTGGTTTCTTGCTTTTTTCGCCCCTTCTCTTAAAGGACCTCTCCCAAGCCAGCCTGCTAGATAAGCATATAGGATGACTGTTAAAATCCCAAACTCTGTTGACGAAAGAAACAACAAAATTGCTACTAAACGGATAACATTAGTCTTGATATTAAAATAATTTCCTAAACCTGCACAGACACCTGCAAATTCTTTGTTCTCAGTATCTACTTGAAAACCTGCTAAAAATTCTTTCATATTCCTTCTCCTTTTTCACTTGCTAGATTTTTTGATTTCTTTTCAATCCATTCAATTACTGGTATGAGAGTAAAATAGGCCCAAATAAATTGGTCACTTTGATAGGGATTAAACCAGCCTAAGTCTATCCCAATCAATAGAAACACGCTGACTACTAGAGCTATAGCAACTATATAATAAATCACTTTATACTTATTCATTATTCATCCTCCTCCTCTATACGAAATACCGACTCGACTGGTTCATTGAATATCTGTGAAATCTTCAGGGCGATCACAACCGACGGGGTATATTCATCCCTCTCAAGCAGACTGATAGTCTGTCGAGAGACCCCTGCTAGCTTGGCTAGTTCGGTTTGGTTGAGACCATCTCGAGCTCGAAGCTCTTTTAGACGATTTTTTAGTTGCATGTTACACACCTACTCTCCGTCAAATTCAACGGTTTGGATATCCTCAATACGTTGCAACTTGAATTTTTCTTTTCCTTTTTTATCTACACGTCGTAGCTTGACCCACTCCTCATCAACATCTACAACTTCCCAGTTGTCTGTCCCAAACAATTGTCCAACGATGACCGGTTTTTTCCCAATCAGTTCTTTTAAAATTCTTGACATTTCTTTATTTCCTTTCTGTTTTTGCTCAATTCTTTTGATTTTATTCTCTAGTTTCTTGACCCTTTGGGTATGATAGAGATAAAGCATAATCACAAGAGGTACAAATCCTAATGCCCACATAATCGTTCCTTTCTGGTTTCTATTTCTTAACTTGAATTTATTGTAACACATCTTTTTCTTTTTGACAAGTATATTTGTCAAAAAGTTTATGATTTTTGTCATTTTGCAAAAGAAAAAGGTCAGGGATGGCTCCCTGACCCGTTTATCTGTCATTAAAATCCTAGTTTTTTAAAGACTTCTGAGAAGTTTTGGCTGATTGTATCGAGCATAACTTCCACCTCTTCTCGAGTTTGGTTATTCTTGACCGTTACTTGTCCGCTTTCGACTTCACTCTCTCCTAGGGTGATAAGAGTCTTAGCCGCAAAGACATCAGCTGACTTGAACTGAGCTTTGAGTTTACGGTTGAGGTAATCACGCTCTGCTTTAAAACCTTGTTGGCGAAGAGCCTGTACCAATTCCAAAGCCTTGATATTTGCCCCTTCGCCCAGGACTGCGATATAGACATCTAGAGCGTTTTCGATAGGGAGGGCCACCCCTTGCTTTTCAAGAATGAGAAGCAGGCGCTCTACACCAAGTCCAAAACCAAATCCAGCAGTTTCAGGGCCTCCAAAGTAGGCAACCAAACCATCATAGCGACCACCCGCACAGACGGTCAAGTCATTGCCCTCGATTTCTGTGATGAACTCGAAAATCGTGTGGTTGTAGTAGTCCAGACCACGCACCATATTGGTATCAATGATGTAGTCTACACCCAGATTTTCCAACATCTGACGCACAGCATCAAAGTGAGCTTGGCTTTCTTCGTCAAGGAAATCCAAGATAGACGGCGCATTCTCTACTGCCACCTTGTCTTCTTTTTCCTTAGAGTCCAAGACACGGAGAGGATTTTCCTCCAAGCGACGTTGGCTATCCTTAGACAAGGTCTCCTTGAGCGGTGTCAAATAGTCAATCAAGGCTTGACGGTAAGCCGCACGGCTCTCAGGATTTCCAAGAGTGTTGAGGTGTAGTTTGACACCTTGGATGCCGATTTCTTTCAAGAAATGAGCTGCCATAGCGATGGTTTCCACATCGGTAGCTGGATTGCTTGAGCCAAAACACTCAACACCAATCTGGTGGAACTGACGCAAACGACCTGCTTGCGGACGCTCATAACGAAACATTGGACCCATGTAGTAGAACTTACTTGGCTTTTGCACTTCTGGGGCGAAGAGTTTATTTTCCACATAGGAACGGACAACGGGCGCAGTTCCTTCTGGACGGAGGGTAATATGGCGGTCACCCTTGTCATAAAAATCGTACATTTCCTTGGTTACGATATCGGTCGTATCTCCGACAGAGCGACTGATGACCTCGTAATGCTCAAAAATAGGCGTGCGCACTTCTGCATAGTTATAGCGCTTGAAAATTTCACGGGCAAAGCCCTCAACGTACTGCCACTTGGCAGATTCAGCAGGTAAAATATCCTGCGTTCCTTTTGGTTTTTGTAATTTCATAGGGAATCCTCTTTAAACTTAATAGTCTTATTTTACCATAAATAGAGGGATTAAAACAGTGAGAGTAGAAAATCTCAAGAGAGTCTTTTCAGAAAATTCATCAAAAACTTGCCAAATTGTCAGAATTATGAGAAAATAGAGGATATTTATCAGGTGGAGGGACTGTAATGAGAGACGATATCAAAATCAATGACCGTGCTTTGGCCTTACAAGACCAAATTATCGAAAAACTAGAGAAGGTTTTTGATACAGATGTGGAATTGGATGTTTACAATCTAGGGCTGATTTATGAAATCAATCTGGACGAAACAGGTCTCTGCAAGATTGTCATGACTTTCACTGATACTGCCTGCGATTGTGCAGAAAGTTTGCCTATCGAAATCGTAGCAGGTCTGAAACAAATCGAAGGTATCGAAGATGTCAAGGTTGAAGTCACCTGGTCACCTGCTTGGAAGATCACACGAATCAGTCGCTACGGCCGTATTGCCCTTGGACTACCACCTCGTTAAGTAGGCAAATCACTTTTGAAGATAAAAATAAGCAAGCCGAAGTTGGCTTGCTTTTTGATACTCAATGAAAATCAAAGAGCAAACTAGGAAACTAGCCGCGGGCTGTACTTGAGTACGGCAAGGCGACGTTGACGTGGTTTGAAGAGATTTTCGAAGAGTATGAGTTTATTTTTTACCTGACTTGTCCATATTCCAGAAGTCTGTCACGGCTCCGCGTGAAGCAGATGATACGATATGGGCGTATTTACCAAGGACTCCACGGCTATAGAGTGGTGGCAAGGTTGTTTCTGCCTTGCGTTTTTCAAGTTCTTCTTCGGATACGGCCATGGAAATTTCTTTGGTATCTTGGTCAACCGTAACGATATCACCTGTACGGAGGTAGGCAATTGGTCCACCATCCTGAGCTTCAGGAGCAATATGTCCAACAACCAGACCATAAGTACCACCAGAGAAACGGCCATCCGTCAAGAGGGCAACCTTATCTCCTTGACCTTTACCAACAATCATTGATGAAAGTGATAGCATCTCAGGCATACCAGGACCACCCTTAGGTCCAACGAAACGAACAACGACAACATCGCCATCAACGATTTCATCTGTCAGAACGGCCTGAATAGCATCTTCTTCTGAGTCAAATACTTTAGCTGGTCCAACGTGACGACGCACCTTAACACCTGATACTTTAGCAACTGCACCGTCAGGGGCAAGGTTCCCGTTCAAGATAATCAATGGTCCATCTGCACGTTTTGGATTTTCCAATGGCATGATGACTTTTTGACCTGGTGTGAGGTCTGCAAAGTCAGCCAAGTTCTCAGCAACTGTCTTACCAGTACATGTGATACGGTCTCCGTGAAGGAATCCATTTGCCAACAAGTACTTCATAACCGCAGGGACACCACCGACTTCGTAGAGGTCTTGGAAGACATACTGACCAGATGGTTTCAAGTCAGCCAAGTGGGGCACACGCTCTTGGATCGTATTGAAGTCCTCAAGTGACAAGTCAACATTCGCAGCATGGGCAATGGCAAGCAAGTGAAGAGTAGCATTTGTAGAACCACCAAGAGCCATAGTCACAGTAATAGCATCTTCAAAGGCTTCACGAGTCAAGATATCTGATGGTTTGAGACCGAGTTCCAGCATCTTAACAACAGCACGTCCTGCTGCTTCGATGTCTTCTTTCTTATCAGCTGACTCAGCTGGGTGAGAGGAAGATCCTGGCAAACTCATCCCTAGAACTTCGATAGCTGTCGCCATGGTATTAGCTGTATACATACCACCACAGCCACCAGGGCCAGGACAGGCATTACATTCAAGACGTTTCACGTCCTCAGCTGTCATGTCACCGTGGTTCCATTTTCCGATTCCCTCAAAGACAGAAACCAAATCGATGTCTTTTCCATCAAGATTTCCCGGTGCAATGGTTCCACCATAGGCGAAAATAGCTGGGATATCCATGTTAGCAATGGCAATCATGGAACCAGGCATGTTCTTATCACAGCCACCGATAGCGACAAAGGCATCAACGTTGTGACCACCCATAGCTGCCTCGATAGAGTCCGCGATGATATCACGAGATGTCAAAGAGAAACGCATACCAGGCGTTCCCATAGCAATCCCGTCTGCTACCGTGATAGTTCCAAACTGAACAGGCCAAGCACCTGCAGATTTGACACCTTCTTTGGCCAATTTCCCGAAATCATGCAAGTGAATGTTACATGGGGTATTTTCCGCCCAAGTTGAAATCACTCCCACAATCGGTGTCTCAAAGTCCTTATCTGTCATACCAGTCGCACGAAGCATAGCACGGTTTGGTGATTTTACCATACTGTCATAAATACTACTGCGGTGACGTTTATCTAATTCGGTCATTTGTTCCCTCCCATTTCAGTTTTTACTATTATAGCACAATTTAAAAGCAATGAACAGAAGAAAATTCTTGAATTTTCAGAAAATTTTGATTAATTCGGTTAATGACCTTTTAATTTTTTCATCTTTTTTTGTCAAGTAACTTTACTTTACAAAAAAAATGTGTTATCCTAGTATGGTTGATGAAAATCAGTGGATTGAATCGAATTTAAATACCTAAAGGAGAAATCAAAATGGCAGTACCTGCACGTCGCACGTCAAAAGCGAAGAAAAACAAACGTCGTACACACTACAAAGTAACAGCTCCATCTGTAAACTTTGACGAAACTACTGGAGATTACTCACGTTCTCACCGTGTATCACTTAAAGGATACTACAAAGGACGTAAAATCGCTAAAGCTGCATCAGCTGAATAATAGAAGGGAGATACCATGCGCGTAAATATTACACTTGAACACAAAGAATCTGGTGAACGCTTGTACCTTACTTCTAAAAACAAACGTAACACCCCAGACCGTCTTCAATTGAAGAAATACTCACCAAAACTTCGCAAACACGTTGTGTTTACAGAGGTGAAATAGGGGTTCACTACACGTCAATAGATGTTAGAAACCTTGATTTTAAGCGATTCTTGAAATTCTAAATTTCACTACATTGCAATATAAATCAACCGAATCACTACCTTTTTCACTACCTTTTTTGAAATAAGAATAATGATTCGGATATATAAAAGAAGAGGAACTTTATTGTGAAGCTCCTCTTTTTGTTATGTGTTCTTTTTCTCACAGATCGTATGACCTGGTTTGACACAGTTGGATTTCAGGTACTTTCAGTTTAGCTTTATATCAACCATCATCAAAATCCAACTATTTTCTTATTTTAAAAAATATGAATAAGTTTGATTGAATGAGGGAATTTCTTTAAATTTTTTCTTAGCACCTATAAGTTAATAATACTATTCTTTAAATTATAGTTTATAATTATCTGATGTTTCAATGACCACAAAACAAAGTACAGCGAATCACTTCCTTTAGTCAAACATATAACTGAACAACATTGTTTATCTTCCTGCACTTTCATATTTTTTCAATCCTTTTCTAAAAATTGTACGACTGATAATAATCAAAAAAACTGTAAAAACTATTTGATAGAAAAATAGGTTCAATGTATCTTTCCCTAAAAATATTAATACTGCAGGATTGGCAATTAATAAATTGGGAACAAATAACATAGTGATCAATCTGTTAATACCTGTAAAAATATTATATGGATACTTAGAAATTCCAATATAATTCAAAAATACATCTACTTTTGAAAATTTAGTTGGGAACCAAAATGAACTAATCGTTATTAGAAACCAAATTGAATAATATATAATACAACCACACATTAAAGAAAGGATATAAAATAATATTTTTAATGAATTTAAATGTACATTTAAATTTCCATAACTTATAAAAATGATCGCAAGACCAAAAAAAGTATTCACGAATTGAACTAAATTAAATGATCTAAAAATATAGAACAACTGAGTATCAAACGGCCTCAATAAAATTTGATCCAAGTTACCACTCAAAATATCTGATTCTAAAATTCCCATACTTCTAATTAACAATCCCATCATAACTCCATCTACAATAGTGTAGGAACCTACCAAAAATAAAATTTGATAATAGTCCCAACCATTAAAAGAGTCTATGTTTAAGAAAATCAATCTAAAAAATACAATAGGTAAACCAATCCACAGTATCGACGAAAATAGACCACAAAAGAAGTCAAAATGAAAATTCATATCAGATTTAAAACCAAAATGAAGTAGCCTAAAAATTACTTTTATTCTAAACATTTTATCCTCCCACATTTGAGAAGTGCTCCACTCCTTTTCTCAATATGAATCTTGATATAATATAAAAAATGATGCACCAAATCAATTGAATACAAATAATTCTCAAATAGTCTATTAATTTATATGTATCATTACTAAACATCTGAAGCGGTTCATATACTAAGTATTTAAAAGGTAATACATCTAAAAACAGACGAAAATTATTTGAAAAAAAACTTAAAGGCAATAATATTCCTGATAAAAACTGAATTACTATTTCTTTAACAGTAAGGACAAAAAATATATTTTCTAACCAAAAAGAAAGCATACCTACACAACATGATATTAAAAACCATAGAACCATAGATAGAATAATTGCAATACTTCCTAAAATAAGAATTTCAATGGTTAATAACTCATTCTTGTAATAAACACTGGAGAATAAAATGACAGGAATGATGATAAATAATAAATGAGCAAGCCTATCTCCAAGCATTTTACAAAAATAATACTTATAAAAAGTAACAGGTTTTATTAATATGCTAAAAAAATTTCCTGAATGAACATCGTCATTGATTTCCCAATCAACTGGATAAAAAACAAAATATGAAAAAATTATAGTCCCCAAATAGTATTGAACCATTGAGGTAAAATCATATCCTGCTATATTTATCTGGTTACTCTGATATATATACGTCCATAAAAATACTGATATCATAATTTGTATACTTACCTGTAACATTAACAATAGTACACTTGATTTATAGTTCAAAATAGATCGAAATGATATCAGAATAATAGACATTTCTTTTTTCAATTGTGCTCCTTTTTTGTAAAATAGTTTTGTAAAATAATTTCTTCTAAAGAAAGATTTGATATTTCTAAATCTTCTATATCTACAAGCTTATTGATTGATTCTAATGTCTCAAAGACAAAATCTCTAGGTATTTTTAGTATACATTCCGATTTTGTTTGAGAAATGACTACTACTCCTTTAACAGAGCATAACTCTGGTACCAAATCTAATGTCATTTTTATCTTTAAATATTTAAAATCAGAAAATTTAGATAAAATAACATCCATTGACTCCTGCAAAATAATTTTTCCTTTGTCAATGACGATTAATTCGTCACAAACAGACGAAATATCATCCATATCATGACTCGTTAAAATAATAGTAGTATGACATTCTTCATTCATTTTCTTTAAAAATGTTCTGATATCTTTTTTAGACTGTATATCTAACCCTATAGTAGGCTCGTCTAAAAATAATATTCCCGGACTTGTTAAAGATGCCGCGATAAACTCCATTTTCATTTTTTGTCCAAGAGAGAGGGTCCGGACCTGCTGGTAAAGCTGATCTTTTACATTCAACAAATTGCTTAATTCCTGAATTCGTTCTTGTAAAATCGCCGGTTCTACCTCATATAAAGTACCAATCAATTGAAAATAATCCATAGCCGAAACATCTTGAAATAACTGTAATTTATTTCCTACTACTATTGAAATTTTTTTTCTAAAATTTATACTTCTTTTAAATGGAATTTCTCCATTCACTTCTAATTTTCCGGAACTAGGATAAAGAGTCCCAGTCAACATTTTAATCGTTGTGGATTTACCAGCTCCATTACTCCCAATAAAGCCAACTATACTCCCTCTCTTAATCGTAAAACTAATATCTTGAACAGCTCGAATCGTTATTTGATTACGTTTCAAAAATCTCTTGATAAATGGGAGTCTTGAATCAAAATTATAAAAATTTTTAGATAAATTCTGAGCATTAATAACTATTTCACTCATATATCTCTCCTTTCGATAAAATATATTTACTTGTACTTTTTCCATACTTTACCAAAATGCTAAAGATTGAGCTAAAATCTTCGGGATGGGTAAAATAATATTTGTCTTTAAAAAGTTTCTCAAAACCTTCAAGGCGATTATTGAAATCATTAAATTTTGTATTGTCTAGCTGGTTGAATGTCTCTTTAATATCCATAAACTTTCTCCGTGATTCTTTATTTCACTTTATAAATAGAAGAGTGTCTATATATTTATAGATCCTCAAGAACTTGCATTTTATCAAGTATAAGTAGAATAGTATGTAAGGGTTTACATATTCATATTATATGATTATTTAAGGAATCCGTCAATTTTCCACATTATTATATGACAAAATGTATTTTTTAAAAATGCAAAAATCTATGAGCAAGATGTTTGACTTCCTTTTTTAAAGTATATATACTTATATTAACCTTAGAAAAGAAAAAATGTTTGAACAGATATTCAATAATAATTACTTTTTTTAAAATTAAAATTCGAACTTTAAATTTTTATCTTTTTTATATTATTGAGTAACCTAAATTGCCCAATTTGTAAAATTTAGCTAGACAAAAAAAGACATCCAAGAGAAATTTCTTAAATGTCTGTAAACGTTGATATAAGCGTGTTGATTAACGTTTTGATAATTGTGATGCTTTACGAGCTTTCTTAAGACCTGGTTGGGGCACCACTTATTTTATCCAATTTCAAAATGCTTTAAAATCAACGTTTTCATAAGTTTCTAAAAATTCAAATTTCAATTAAGTTCAATCACTTTCATTTAAATAAGGTAAACTTTCATTAAAAATAAGATAAAATCGAACCAGAATATCAAAAGTTTACCTTATTTGGTTTTTACAGAAGTGAAGTAAGCATTCAATACGAATCAATACATAATAAAAACGCTGATTTCAAGCGTTTTTTCTTTTTTCAATTTCAATACATTTCACTATATTTCAGTCCAAACTCTACCTTTTTCTCTACCTTTTTTAGATAAATATATCATCTGGATATTGAAGTTAAGCCCTGCTATCATTTCGATGGCAGGGCTTTTTAATGTTTGGTACACTACCTTCTTAACTATATTTTGATGGAGCTGAAGTTGACATCTACAAAGTTTAATGTTAAAATACATTCAAAAATATATTTGAATGAGGTGTTTTATGGTTCAAAATGTTGTTACTTCAATAATACTGTATTCTGGGACAGCCGTAGACTTACTTATTATCCTAATGTTATTTTTTGCCAAAAGAAAAAGCAGAAAAGACATCATTAACATCTATTTAGGGCAATTTCTAGGCTCTGTTAGTCTAATATTGCTAAGTTTACTTTTTGCATTTGTCTTAAATTATATTCCTAGTAAAGAGATTTTAGGTTTGCTCGGTTTGATTCCAATTTTCCTAGGACTCAAAGTTTTGCTTTTAGGAGATTCTGATGGAGAAGCTATTGCAAAAGATGGTTTGCGCAAAGATGATAAAAACCTGATTTTTCTAGTAGCTATGATTACTTTTGCTAGTTGTGGTGCTGACAATATTGGTGTTTTTGTCCCATATTTTATTACCTTAAATTTAGCGAATTTGATAGTGGCTTTACTTACTTTTCTAGTCATGATTTATCTCTTGGTTTTTTCTGCCCAAAAATTGGCACAAGTCCCTTCTGTTGGAGAAACTTTGGAAAAATATAGCAGATGGTTTATTGCCGTTGTTTATTTAGGATTGGGGATGTATATCCTGATTGAAAACAACAGCTTTAACATACTAAGGACTGTGTTCGGCTAGGAGAAAAAATTATGAAAAAAGATAGTATATGCCAAGTGAATATTATAAATCAACAAAATGTTACAACCGCAACGAACTACCTTGAAAAGGAAAAAGTCCAAAAATCACTTCGTATTTTATCAAAGTTTACCGATAATAAACAGATAAATATCATCTTTTATCTCCTTGCTGTTGAAGAACTCTGTGTCTGTGATATAGCCTGTTTACTAAATCTCAGTATGGCATCTGCCTCCCACCATCTTCGTAAACTAGCCAATCAAAACATCTTGGATACTAGAAGAGAGGGGAAAATTATATATTATTTTATAAAAGATGAGGAAATCAGAGATTTTTTTAATCAACTAGGATAACAACTATTTTTACTACTCTACCATTCACTCTACCTTTTATTATGTAGCATTCTAAAAACATTGATGTACCAACGTTTCTAACAGCTAAAATAGAAATTATTTAATCTTTACAGAGGTTAAATAAGCATACCTAACTCAAAACGCCTTACTGGGCGTTTTTTGCTTGATTGGTGAGCAATCTTTAGCTTTTCAGGAGAGATTTATGGCGTTTTATCTTTGGATGTTTCCTCTACTTTTTATCTTTCACGATATGGAAGAAATTATCGGTCTTGTCCCTTGGATCCGTCTCAACAAAACCTTGCTGGCCCAAAAGGCTCCAACTATTATCAAGATCCATAAAGAAATGACAACAGAGGGATTTGCCCTTGCTGTTTTTGAAGAATTTTTCCTTGTCTTATCCATCACTTTATTAGCGTATTTTACTCAATCTAGAGTTCTCGAATTAATTTGGTTAGGGGGATTTGTAGCCTTTGCGCTTCATCTCTTGCTCCATATTGGACAATCAATTCTTCTCCGCAAGTATATTCCTGCTCTGATTACTTCTATCCTCTGTTTTCCTGTCAGTGCTTATTTGATTATAGACATCGTGCATTTGTGACAAGTTTTGACTAGCGAATTTTTCCTCTTTTCACTGGCCGGCTCAGTCATTATCGTCATCAATCTCCTCTTTGCCCTTTGGCTTGGGAAAAAGTATTCCGTATGGCTTGTCTATTACCATTAGCAAAAGTTTCTTGTAATTTCACTTTGCAGGGAACTTTTTTCTTATCCTCCTTCACGACTAGGAAGTATTCTATTTTTTAAGACAAAGCAAAAAGCCCACTGTTGTAGGCTTCTTACAATATAAAGTCTTATCTTAAAGCATTTTGTTGTAGAATTCAACGACAAGTGCTTCGTTGATTTCTGGGTTGATTTCGTCGCGTTCTGGCAAGCGAGTCAATGAACCTTCCAATTTTTCAGCGTCGAATGATACGAATGCTGGGCGTCCAAGAGTAGCTTCTACTGCTTCAAGGATAGCTGGAACTTTCAATGATTTCTCACGAACTGAGATCACTTGACCTGGAGTTACGCGGTATGATGGGATATCAACGCGTTTTCCGTCAACAAGGATGTGACCATGGTTTACGAATTGACGAGCTTGACGACGAGTAGTCGCAAGACCAAGACGGTAAACAACGTTATCCAAACGACGTTCCAAAAGAAGCATGAAGTTGAAACCAAGGATTCCACCTTTGATTTTTGTAGCTTGTACGAACAAGTTACGGAATTGTTTTTCACCTACACCGTAAGTGAAACGAAGTTTTTGTTTTTCAGCCAATTGCAAACCGTATTCTGACAATTTAGAACGGTTGTTTGGTCCGTGTTGTCCTGGTACGTAGTTACGACGTGCCAATTCTTTACCTGTACCTGTAAGTGAAAGGCCGAGGCGACGAGCTTGTTTCCAAGATGGTCCTGTATAACGTGACATATATATGTCCTCCTGATATAAATAATATTTGGCGGAAATAGTCACTTAGAAAGCCCTGATTCGTGCAGATGCCCTTCGCCTAAACAGCCAAGGTTACTTGTCATAAGACACCTGTTGACGAGCTTCATGCTTTCCTGCTGCTATTTCACACAAAGGCTATTGTACCATGAAAAGCTCGATTTGTAAAGGAAATTTACGACTTTATTTCAAATTGAGACAGAATGTAAACTTGCTACCTAAGCCATACTGACTTTCTGCTGTGATATCGCCACCAAGCTGATGGGCTAGTTCGCGTGCAATCGCAAGACCTAAGCCATGCCCACCTGTCTTCATATTGCGCGAAGTTTCTACACGATAAAGTCGCTTAAAGATCTTTTCCAAATCCTCAGGATGAATCCCCTGACCCTCGTCTTTCACACTGATTGTCAGCTCTTGTTCTGTTAATTGGGCAAGAACCTCGATTCTGGTTCCTGGTTCTGAATATTTAAAGGCATTGTTTAACAAATTGACCAGAATGCGAGAAAGTTTGTCAGAATGGCTCTTGATTTTCGCTGACTCAGGTGATACTTGAATGTAAACATCTCGCTCCTCTTGTTCAATCTGGAGTTGAAATTCACTCATTGACTCAATCAACAACTGATCTAAAAAGACCTCTTCGACTTCTTCATCAGCAGTATCTTGAGGTTGTGTATTGAGAGTCAAAACATCCAACTCCTCCACTAGCTTGTTTAGACGCTCGGTTTGCCGACCAATCGTGGCTAAGTAGTGGAGCCGCTCCTCTTCCTTAATCACTCCATCTAGAATTCCCTCCACAGTAACCTGAATGGAGGTAATGGGAGTTTTAATATCGTGAGAGAGCTGCGCAATCATCATTCTCTTTTCTTGCTCGCTCTCATCAAGTGATTGAAAGGTAGCCTGCAAATTGTGGGACATGTCATTAAAAGCCTGGCCCAACTCTTGAAATTCTAATGGTCCTTTGGTTTCAATTTCTGTGCTGAAATCCTTGCTTGCTATATCCTGAGCTTGTTTTTTCAAATGTTTCAGAGAAGAGAACACAGGCGACAAAAGAAAGATGCTCACTGCAGCGCCAATGAAACTAGCAATCAAGGTCATTCCAACTAGAAAGTAAACTTCACTTTTCTCGATCAACATTCGTTGGACTGCCCAGAAAACGACCAAAATCGTTAGTAGAGTCGACACTAGATACCCCACTAAAATATAGTTTTTTAATTTCATTTTCTACCTCTTGGTTTTTCCATCTTATAGCCCAAACCCCAGACAGTTTTGATAGCAGGAGCATTTGAATTTGTGTACTTGGTCAACTCTTGCCTCAAAGCATGGATATGAACATTGAGTGTATTGGTATCATCCACATAGTCCTCTTGCCATACCTTCTCGTAAAGTTCCGTCTTTGAAAAGACTCTCTCAGGATTGCTGGCTAATACCCATAGAAGTTCAAAGGATTTTACTGTCAATTCCAAAGGTTGATCCCCAATGCGAACCTCATGAGTCACATGGTTGATTACCAAGTCACCAAACTCGATCTGTTCTGTCTCTCTTCCACGGCTAAGGCGACGCAAGATATTATTTACTCTTAAAACCAATTCGCGTGGGCTAAAGGGTTTGACTATAAAATCATCTGCCCCCAAACTTAATCCATAAATCTTATCCTGTTCGCTTGTCTTAGCAGTTGTAAAGAGGAAGGGTTGATCCGGAGCGATATACTGAACTTCACTGATAAAATCATAACCGTCCATATTGGGCATCATGATATCTGTGATAATGAGGTCGATAGATTTTTTTCTGAAAAGTTCTAATCCCTCTTTACCATCATGGGCGACCAAAACATCGTAACCTGCCTGTATAAGATAGCGGTTTTGAATATCTAGAATATCTATCTCATCATCAACCAGCAAAATTGTCTTTTTCATCTGACACTCCTTCGATAAAAACAGTGTTATACTTGCTTTAGTATAACACTATTTTCTCTAATGTTTAAATGATTTGAATCTTAATCTTCTCGTTTGGTTGTCAAACCCAAGAGTCCAACAAGACCTGCCAAGGCTAGACCAAAGATACCAAGGCCAGCTGTAGCCGTTTTAGCTTCCCCAGTATTTGGTAGCATCGCTTTATCATCTTTTTTCATCATATTAGCCATTGGGCTAGAAGCTGGTTGATCTACTTTCATATCTGACATATGGTGATTTGTACCCATCATACCCTCAGTCATACCTGTAGAGCCTGTTTCAAAAGGCTTCGTATTCATCTGACCTTGTTGAGATGGTGTTGTCGCCATTTCCTTTCCACGAAGCTGAATCGTTACTTGACGAGTAGCAATCAGATTGGTCAAATCTGGTTTGCCATCTTTAGAACCATACACTTTAACAGTAGCTTGGTAAGTGTGAGTGCCATTGGCACGAAGTTGATCTAGAAGGGCTTGTCCTTCTTTGCCTGTCGTGTTGCCATTCAAATCCACTTCGTAGAAATATTGGCCTTTAGCCAAGCCTTCAAGTGGCAATAGCGCTGGGTTATTCGCTGTTCCATTGTCAGACCATGGGGCTTTGTCTGAGGCCTTTAACAAGAGACGAGTCAACATACCATCTCCACCAAAAGCTTCGTATGGGATGACTTGGTTGACACCGGCCAAGAAAGGTCCAGGAACCTTAGCCTTATCAAGGTAGCTAGCTGGAACATCAATCATGTCTTTGACATTGTTAACAACAGACTCTTTAACCTGATTTGGTGTGGTTGAAGCGTTCAAATTAACAGTCAAATCTTTAGTCGCTACCAGATTAGTTAAGTCAGGCTTGCCATCTTTCGCACCGTACACTTTGATGGTAGCCTTATAGCTTTGCGTACCGTTTTGTTTCAAGAGGGCAAGTAGTTCTTTGTCAGATTTTCCTTGAGTACCTGCCAAATCCACTTCATAGAAGTAGAGACCTTTGCCCAATTTTTCTACTGGTGGGAGGGCGGGATTTTTAGCCGTTCCGTTGTCTGACCATGGAGCCTTATCAGAGGCTTTCAAGATAAGGCGAGTCAACATGCCATCACCAGCGAAGAATTCATATGGAATGACTTGGTTGACACCAGCTGTAAATGGTCCTGGGAAATTGGCTTTGTCAAGGTAGCTAGCTGGGACATCTACTGTGTCTTTAGTGTTGTCAGCCATACCTTTTTGCACTTCAGCTGGAGTGGTCAAACCATTCAAATTGACAGTCAAATCTTTAGTCGCTACAAGATTTGTTAAGTCAGGCTTGCTGTCTTTTGCACCGTACACCTTGATAGTAGCTTTATAGCTTTGCGTACCATTTTGTTTCAAGAGGTCAAGCAGCTCTTTATCTGATTTTCCTTGGGTGCCTGCCAAGTCTACTTCGTAGAAGTAAAGGCCTTTGCCCAATTTTTCTACTGGTGGGAGGGCGGGATTTTTAGCCGTTCCGTTGTCTGACCATGGAGCCTTGTCTGATGCCTTCAAAATCAGGCGAGTCAACATGCCGTCTCCACCAAAAGCTTCGTATGGGATGACTTGGTTGACGCCAGCTGTAAATGGACCTGGGAAATTGGCTTTGTCAAGGTAGCTAGCTGGGACATCTACTGTATCTTTGGTATTGTCAGCCACACCCTTTTGCACTTCAGTTGGAGTGGTTGCTGGTTGCGCTTCACTTGCTTCACGGTCTTGTCCAGAAACTGTAGACGCAGGACTTTCCACAGATTTAACTGCATCTTCTGTTTGTTTCTTAGAGTCAGATTGTGCTTGCACTTCTTCTTTTGGTTCTACTACTGGCTCTTTAGCATCGGTATCCGCTTTTTCTGAAGAGCCTGTAGCATCCAAACTTGTTTTAGGTGTTGGAACAGACTGTTCTGAAGGAAGAGCTACGTCAACTGCTTTTTTGAGAACCTCTACTGGTAAGTCGCTCTTTGCACTCACAGAAGCAGCGTCTGGTACGACTTGAGCAGGGGTTGGATTGACGACGTCAGCACGTGCAGAACTTGGTTGACCGACTAGGACAAAAAAGCCACTGGCTACAACAACTGAAGCAACACCGACACTGAGACGGCGAATAGACCAACGAGTATATCTCTGATTTGGATTGAATTTCATAGGATTCTCCTTAGAGTTTTCTTTTTTTGATGACTCTAGTATAATCTCCTAAAATTAAAAAGGATTAAGAAAAAGTTAAAATTTTTCTTAAATCCCTCTTATAAAATACTTATATTGACTCAATAATCATTGGGAAAAGAGTAGCCCTTCCTCTCCTACTCACTAAGCTCTGTTAGAGTATCCAAATGTTGGTTATTAATGACTGCCATGATGTAGGCATCTGCCTGCAAGAGGTCATTGGGTCCGAATTGGACATCCAGAGGAGCATTTTCGTAGGCACGAAAACCAAGTACGTTGAGGTTATATTTCCCACGTAAATCTAACTGACTGAGGCTTTTCCCTACCCATGATTGGGGGATTTTCATCTCGACAATCGATACATTCTTGTCCAACTGAAAGACATCTACGCTGTTATGAAAGAGGATTGTCTGCGCTAATGAGCGCCCCATTTCAAACTCTGGTGAGATGACTGCATCCGCACCGATTTTTTCTAGAACTTTTTTAGCTGTATGGCTTTTGACCTTGGCAATGACGGTCGGCACCCCTAGACTTTTACAGTGCATGACAGCAAGAACACTGGATTCTAGATTTTCCCCCGTTGCGACAACCACGGTATCGCAGGTGTCAATTCCAGCTGATAGAAGGAGTTCTTCATCCGTGATATCTCCAACAACCCCACGCGCCAGCACAGGTTCAAATTGATTGATGCGCTCCTCGTGGTCATCAATAGCAATGATATTCATATGATGCTTGGCAAGAGCAGCCAAAACACTACTCCCAAAAATTCCTAAGCCTAAAATTCCAATCGTCCGATCTGACATCGTTCATCCTTTCTTATCCGATGGTAATATCTGCTTTCATATAGTGAATCAAATCTTTCTTGTCTGGCTTATATTCTGCTAAGCTGACCAGTAGTGTCAAGGGGCCAATACGGCCAATAAACATCAGCAACATAACGATACTGAGGGCTAACTTACCTAACTCTGGTGTTAAATTTGCCGTTACCCCAACAGTTGCAAGTGCTGAAATGGTCTCAAACATGAGGTAGATAAATCGCGGATTTCCTTCTGCGGTTACCCCTAATAGAATCAAGCCCAGTAAGAAGGTCAGCAAGAAGATAATAAAGACACTGAAAGATTTTTGCACGGTTCGGGGTTCAATGGTCCTCCGAGCTACATTGGCATGAGGCAAGCCCAATAATTCACTGCGAGCAAAGACCAACAAGACAAAGAAGGTCGTAATCTTGAGCCCCCCTGCTGTCCCTCCAGGTGCCCCGCCCAGAAACATCTGCAAGATGTAAATCAGTAAGGTAACTGGTCGAGCCTGGGTGTAGTCAATTGAAGCAAAGCCAGCCGTTCTCATGCTGACGGTCTGGAAGAAACTAACCAGCAGTTTCTCTGGAGCGCTGAGATTTCCAATCGTTCCAGGATTATTCCACTCAATTAAGAGAGTCGATACTGTTCCAAAGAGCAGAATTCCCAACGTTAAAAAGAGAACCAACTTGGTATGGAAACGCAGACGTCGTTTTTTCTTTTTCCCAATCTGGGTCGCTAGGTCAAACCAGACCATAAATCCTAGCCCACCCGTGATAATCAAACCTGCAATCACTAGATTGATCAAGGGATCCGTTTGAAAGGCTAGCAAACTCGTACTTCCAAAATTATCAAAGCCTGCATTGCAGAAAGCTGAAATAGCCAAAAAGATAGAGGTTAAAATCCCTCGCCCCCAGCCAAATTCAGGAATAAAGCGGAAACTCAAGAGAAAGGCACCGAGCCCTTCCACTAGAAAAGTCGTCAGAAAGATCGAGCGGATAAAATCCTTTAGAGACTGAGTTTCCCCATAGCTAAAACTTTCTTGAATGGTCTCACGGCCACGAAGACTGAGCTTTTGCTTGCCTTGGATATAAAAGATTCCGATAAAGGTCATGAGCCCCAAACCACCAATCTGGATCAAGATCATGCAGATCAACTGGCCCCAGATATTGTAAGTAGAGGCCACCGGCTGGGTGAAGAGCCCTGTCACACAGACCATGGACACAGTCGTAAAGAGATGGTCAAAGTAAGTCGCTTGTGACGTTCCTGCTTGCACAAAGGGAAGGCTTAAAAGGAGTGAACCCAGGAGGATAACTAGGGCAAAGCTTAAAAAGATGCGACGGGCTGGCGATAAACGTCCCAGTGTCGTCTTGATTTTTTCAAAAAATGATTTGAATAACATAGTTACATTGTACCATAAAACAGTTAAAGCAGTCACATATGACTAACGATTTCAAGACAGAGTTCTAAGGCCTTGTCAAAAGCTTCTGAACCCCAATCGCGGCTATCATAATTTTCTAAATCCGCTAGAGAGTCGGCTGTAAATAGAAGTTGACCCCAAACTACTCCTCGAAGCTGGGCAACTGCTGCAAGAGCTGCACACTCCATCTCCACAACTGCACAGCCTTCTTCCTTACGATAGGCAACCTTTTCAGCCGTCTCTCGATAAAAACCATCTGTCGTCCAGGTCATGACCTCCTCGTAAGGAATTCCTCTTTGTTCCAGGACTTGCTCAATAGCAGAGATCGCCTCAATCTGCATCTCCATATAACGAGAAGGCGCTACATAGTGGTAGCTGGTCCCCTCATCTCGCAGAGCGCGAACAGGGACGAGAAAGGCATTTTCCTCTATATCGGCTAGGACTCCACAAGTACCAGTGGAAATGATTTGCTCCACACCATAGCCAACCAACCAATCCATAAACTGGGCCGCTGGCGCTGAACCAACGGGCGCTTGGGCCAGACAAATCTCCTCACCCTTATAATTGATGACATATACTGGATACGTTTTGGTGGCGGAAACGAACTCACCAACACAGTCCGCCCCTACTCCCCTCGCATAGCGGTCAACCTCCTCCTCCAAAAATGCATAGATACACTTCTTTGGCAACTTTAAGTCCAACCCCTCATGTGTTGGCATAAGGACCGCTTGGGGATTATCATCAAACTCTAAAATGGGAATCGCATGCTTCTGAATCATAGCCCACCTCCTCTAATTTTGTACTATTGTACCAAAAGCTGACGGAGTGTCAAGGAGTTATCTTTACATTTCCTCTAGTAACAACACAAGATTCTCCCTTCTCTCTCGAGAAAGGAGAATCTTTATTACCCTTGTCCGCCAGGGGCTGGTCCACCGCCTTGAGGTCCGCCGCCTTGAGGGCCACCGCCAGGTCCACCGCCTCCAGGCATAGAGTTGACGATTTCCCTTTGTTTTTCACCGTTGAGGTAGATGTCTCCACCTGTATAGGTCGCAGTTCCATCAAAGTCAAAACCTGTTTGACCAGTCATTTTAATGGTTCCGCCTGTGACCGTGATATTTCCGTTTGAGTCGATTGGGTCTGTATCCCCTTGACCAACTTCTACTGTCAGGTTCCCGCCATTCATGGTGAAGAAGATTTCACTTTGTTGGGCATTTTTGTTGGCTGCATTGACACCATCATCTGTCGCGTAAATGTTGATATCGCCTCCGTTGATAGTGATTGACTTACCTTCAAGTCCTTCTGTCGAATTTTTGACGGTGTAGGTACCACTATCGATGACGAGGTCTCCAGAAGCGTGGATACCATCATCCCCTGCTGTAACGGTGATGTCGTTGTTAGATAGGTACATGGTTCCAACTGAAGTATCTTCATCATTGTCCACCTTGACTCCATCTTCTTTTGCATCGATGGTCATGGTCGTACCAGTGATGTTGAGTTCATCATTGACATTAAAGGCATCACCAACTGCTGTGATGTTATAGGTTCCACCCGTGATGTGGAGGGTGTCGTTAGCTTTAATACCATTATTTTTCTTTCCTTCTACATTAAGAGTTCCTTTCCCGTTGATGGTTAAATCCACCTTAGAAAAGAGAGCTGCGTCGGCTTTTTCGTCACTGTTCAAGCTTGAGTCAGAGAGACTGTTGGTGGTTCCTTCTGCCAGAGTCAGGTAGACATGGCCAGCCGATGTCGCAGATATCGCTGCATTGGTATTGGTCATGGTCGCACCTTTTAGGACTAGGTGAACATCTGCTGACTTATCTGCCTCGACCTTGATCTGAACTCCGTCAGACTGACCTGAAATTACATAGGTGCCAGATTTTGTGATGGTCACTGTTGAGCCAGAAACTGTCACGCCATCTCCAGAGACGTTTGCAGATGAGCCAGATAGCTCAATCTTAGAAGCTGTGCCTTCATCATAAGAAGTATCATAGTCCTTCTCTGTAAAATAGGAAGTTTGATTTGCCTTTGTTGACGTTGTTGTTGCATTATTTTTCGTTGCATTGGTATTAGATGTAGTTGTTGATTGGGCACATGCTGCCATCAGCACCATTGCCGTTAAACTCGTTGCGAGTAGGGTCCATTTTTTTGATTTCATACCTTTTTCCTCTCCTTCGTATGATATAGCTAGACAGTCTACAGAAGATTTCTGAAACGAAACTAAAACTTTTCTGAAAGTTTCCTTAAATTTAGTTTCGCTTAGTATTCTTTTGAAAGGGCTACTAGAAACAATTTGAGAGTATTAAAATACATTTAATAGTTCTTTAACCAAAATTCCCCAGTGCCATGTCTCCTTGATCAAGAAAGCCAAAAAGAAGAAAAATCTATAAGACTATGATAAAGATTACAAAAAGAACAGCTGGGGCTATTCTTTTTAATTTTCTTTTACAGAGATTTCCTTGATAACACGCGCAGGATTGCCACCTAGGACAACATTGTCTCCAAAGGATTTGGTAATCACAGCCCCCGCTCCTGCTACTACGTTATTTCCCAGTGTCACTCCAGGAAGGACAATGACGCCACCTCCAGCCCAGAAATTGTCACCGATGGTGATGGGCTTGCCGTATTCGACCCCTGAATTGCGTTCATGCGGATCCAGTGGATGGAGTGGGGTTAAAAACTGACAGTTGGGACCAAGCATAGCATTGTTACCGATGCGAATCGGACAAACATCCAGCATGGTCAAGTTCCAATTAGAATAAAAATTTTCCCCTAGATGGATATTGACTCCATAATCGACCACCAGACGTGGATTGACATAGAGATTTTCCCCAGTTGAACCAAACCAAGTCTTGATAATCTCCGCCCCTTTCAAGGGATCTAACTCCTGATTGAAATCCGCCTGCTTTTGACGTGCTACCTGCGCCAAGGTCCGTAATTCAGGATCCGACGGACGGTAAGGCTCCCCTGCTATCATTTTCTGGTATTCACTGGTCATCTTAGCACCTCACACTTAGTTTGATGCCATCATATCAAAAAGACTTTGAAAGGTCAAGAATAGCTTGCTTTCCAGTCTCTCAAAACAAATCCCCATCCCAACTCAAAACAACTTGCTTGACAAAAGCTTTACTTCATGGTTTAATATACCCCATAAGGGTATATTTGGAGGTGCCTATGTTTCACTTATTATTTACAAAAATTGACAGTATTTCTACCAGCGAGTTAGAAGCTAAACTCAGAGAACCGATTCAGCTACTGGATGTTCGGACACCTACAGAATTCCGCAGAGGTCATATCAAAAATGCCAAGAATGTCCCTCTAACCGAAATCGGATCTTACACACCTGAGACAAAAGAAACACTCTATGTCATTTGCCATTCTGGTGTGCGAAGCAAACTAGCTGCGAAGAAGCTAAAGAAAAAAGGCTACGATGTCATCAATGTCCGAGGCGGTATGAGTGCTTGGACAGGTAAGGTCATCTAGATGTATAAAGGAGAAAGTCAATGAAAATTATCATTGTCGGGGGAGTTGCAGGCGGAATGTCAGCAGCAACCCGTCTCAGACGTCTCATGGAAGACGCTGAAATCACTATTTTTGAGAAAGGTCCCTTTGTTTCCTTTGCAAACTGCGGACTTCCTTACTATGTTTCAGGAGAAATTGCAAACCGTGATAGTTTATTGGTCCAAACTCCTGAAAGTCTCAAAGCACGCTTTAATCTGGATGTTCGTCCTTTCCATGAGGTCATCAGCATTTCGCCAGCAGAGCGCACTGTGACCGTACGCCATGATGGACAGGAATTCACAGAAAGCTACGACAAGTTGATCCTCTCCCCAGGAGCTAAACCATTTGTTCCTACCATTGAAGGCTTGGCAGAAGCTAAGAACGCCTACACGCTTCGCAATGTTCCCGATCTCGATGAAATTATGGCAGCCTTGGACAATCATCCAAAAGAAGCTGTCGTTATCGGTGCAGGATTTATCGGGCTTGAAATGGCTGAAAACCTGACAAAACGTGGATTGCAAGTTACTATCGTTGAGAAAGCACCCCATGTCTTGCCACCATTAGATCAAGAAATGGCTGCCTTTGTTCAAGCAGAATTGGTTAAAAACGGCGTTCGCGTTATCACTTCTCAGTCTGCGAATCAATTTGAAGACCAAGGAAAAATCATCGTTCTCGAAAACGGTCAAAAGATCACTTCTGACCTCACCATCCTTTCTGTCGGTGTTGAACCTGAAAACGGACTGGCAAAAGCTGCGGGGATTGAACTGGGACTCCGTGGTGGGATCCTGGTCGATGAACATTATGAAACCAGTCAAAAAGATATTTTTGCAGTTGGGGATGCCATCGTTGTCAAGCAAGAGATTACGGGCCAAGACGCTCTCATCTCTCTAGCTTCTCCTGCCAATCGTCAGGGACGCCAAGTGGCAGACGTCATCGCAGGACTAGGTCGTACAAACAAGGGTAGCATCGGCACTGCGATCGTTCGTGCCTTTGATATGACAGCTGCTTCGACTGGTCTCAGCGAACGTATCCTTAGCATGAATCAACTTCCTTACAAGGCGCTTCATGTCAGCGGAAAAGACCACGCCGGTTATTATCCAGGCGCTACTGATATGACCTTGAAACTCCTCTTTGAACCAAATACTGGAAAAATCTATGGCGCCCAAGGAGTTGGGAAGAAAGGTGTTGACAAGCGAATTGACATCCTGGCAACTGCTATCAAGGGAAATCTCACCGTCTTTGACCTACCAGAATTGGAGTTCACCTATGCGCCACCATTTGGCTCTGCCAAGGATCCCGTCAATATGTTGGGTTATGCAGCCTTGAACCTAATCGAAGGTTTAAGCGACAATATTCAATGGTACCAACTAGAAGACGAACTAGCCGCCGGTAAGAAATTCCTAGATGTACGGACAAGTGGCGAATTCCAGAGTGGCCGACTCAAAGTCGATACCATCCACATCCCCCTAAACGAACTACGGGAACGCTTGGACGAACTGGACAAGAATCAAGCCTACATCGTTAGCTGCCACAGCGGTTTACGCAGCTATATCGCAGAGCGTATCCTCAAGCAAGCAGGATTTACCGTCCAAAACCTTGACGGCGCTTATTCACTATACAAAATGGCTAACCCAGAAGGAGTAGAATATGGTAACTAATATCAGCATGGTTGACTTTTATGAAAAATATCAACATGAAAATCTAGATCTTATCGATGTCCGTGAGGTACATGAATTCCAAGCAGGACATGTGCCAGGTGCTAAAAATCTGCCTTTAAGCACCCTGGAGCAAGACTACAAAGAACTCAAACCTGACCATGAATACCATGTCATCTGTCAAGGGGGAGTGCGTTCTGCCTCTGCCTGTCAATTTCTCAGTGGCCAAGGGCTCACCGTTACCAATGTAGAAGGTGGTATGAATGCTTGGCCCGGTCAAGTAGAATAAACAAAAACCGATTAAGAATTCTTAATCGGTTTTTTCATCTTTATAACTCGATGATATGAGCCTCATAACCAATAGCTTCTAGGAACTTGAGTATGTCTGTCGTGTCCAAGAAAAGCGTTTTTTCATTGGTATTGGGGTGAAAACTCATCCGTTTTTCAGACATAATTTCTTTGTCGAAATAGACCTGAACATCCTTATCTGCATTGTTCAGCAAGCCAAATGGAGAAACGGCTCCTGCTAGCAAGTTCATTTTTTCAAACAGACTATCAGAGGAAGCCATACGGATTCTATTGGCTCCTACCAAATCCTTCAAGAGGTCCATGTCCAAACGCTTTTTATCATCCATAATCACAAGATAATAGGCTGTTTTCTTTTTGTTTGTGAGAAACATGGTCTTGGTACGGACACCTTCGATCCCTTCGATAAAGCTATCCGCCTGCTCCGTCGTTAAGGCTGGCTCGTGATCCACAATTTCAAAGGGAATATCTAGTCCATTTAGCATTTCTACTACTTTTTCATATGCTTCCATTTGCTGGCCTCCTTTATTAACTTGATAGCCCTAAAAATTGGGTTATTTCCGTTTGATTAGGTACTGAACAGCCTTTTCCAAGCGTTCCTTTTGAGCCTCAGGGTCGTCTAGGGGGTGGTTGATGCAGGCTGTGAGATTCTCGGTAATCATCATCTCAATCACGCGCTCTACACTGGAGCGCACCGCTGTCAACTGGGTAATAATATCTGCACAATCACGCTCTTCTTCTATCATTTTTTGGATACCACGTAACTGGCCTTCTGAGCGTTTCAGGCGTGTTATATACTTTGAGTTTGTCATCTTCTTATCCTTGGTTGATTTTTCTTCATTATATCTCTAATGGACTCCTTTGTCAAAATTCTCATCCTATCTGTCTTTGTAGGAACTTATCTTAACCGTGTTTTCATGATATAATAGTAAAAAACTGTTCAGAATGGACTTACTTATGAACTCTATCTACGGCACTTGCGAAGCCTACTTACCCACTATCTTGCAAACCTTTATTGAAGACATGGAGGAGGCTGCAGCTAATTACAAAAGAGAAACCTCCCTCAAACTATATGAGCATTTGCATGCGCGAATCAAAACAGAAAAAAGTATGCGTGAAAAATGCCAACGCAAAGGCCTTCCTCAGACGAGTCAATCCGCTCTTAAAGAAATCCGAGATGCTATCGGTGTTCGGATCATCACAGGCTTTACAGATGATATCTACCGCATCATAGAGTATATTCGTCAGATGCCAAGTATCCATATTTTCAAAGAGAAAGACTATATCCGTCAGGTCAAACCCAATGGCTACCGCTCCTACCATCTGATTCTCGAGGTGTCCACTCCCTACCCAGATTGTCTGGGAAATGACCAGGGTACCTACTTTATCGAGATCCAGCTACGCACGATTGCTATGGATTCCTGGGCCAGCCTTGAGCACCAGATGAAATACAAGAAAAACATCCAAAATCCTGAGCGAATCACGCGCGAACTCAAGCGTTGTGCCGATGAGCTTGCTTCATGTGACTTGACCATGCAGACCATCCGTGATTTGATTCAGAGATCTGACCAAGACTAAGGAGAACCTATGAAAATCCTACTTGCCGAAGATGAAGCTCAACTAAATCGCGTCATCACTGTTGCTTTAGAACGCGAAGGCTATAGCGTTGATTCTGTTTTTAACGGACAAGATGCTGTCGAAAAGGCTAAATCTAACCACTATCACCTCATGATCTTTGACATCATGATGCCAATTAAAACTGGAATTGAAGCCCTCAAAGAAATTCGCCAGTTGGGCAATACGACTCACGTTATCATGCTGACAGCCATGGCGGAAGTAGATGACCGTGTAACTGGACTCGATGCAGGTGCCGACGACTACTTGACCAAACCCTTTTCTCTCAAGGAACTCTTGGCTAGACTCCGATCTACTGCCCGCCGTCTGGAGGACTATACCCCAGATACGGTCCAATTAGGTAACACTTGCTTAGATATTGATGAGCAAGAACTAGTGGCTGCAAACAGCATTCGCTTGGGAAAGAAGGAGACCCAACTCCTAGCTCTCCTCATCCAGCATACTAACCAAGCCCTCAGCTCTCAACAACTACTAGAGCAAATCTGGCCAGATGAGTTGGAAGAAAGTGATCACGAGCTTGTCTTTCTCTATATTTCCTACCTACGCCAAAAGCTTCAAAGTGTTCAGTCCAATCTGCAAATTTTAGGATCTGCAGAAGGCCCCTTCCAATTGACAGGAGGTGACTAGATGTTTCGAAAACTACGTATCAAGTTCATTGTTACAGCCACTGCTGCTATCGCTCTGATTCTTGCATTCTTTCTGGTCTTGATGAATAGCATCGTCTATACTCAGACAGAGGATAATATCCAAACCGTCCTATCCATCTTGTCTAAAAATGAAGGTGAACTCCCAATCACAGATGAAATCAAGGAAAGTTTTACCAAAAAGAACATTCAGGAAGGGATTATCTACAATTTTCAGTACTTCTCTGTCAGAGAAAAGGGGGATGACTACGCGATTTCTCTAGGCAATGTCCAATCACTGACCGAAGCAGACGTCAGAGATTTTCTCCAGAGAATTCTAAAAAAACAGGAAACCTATGGCACAATTACTCGCAACGGGCGCTACTTCACCTACCAGATTAGTCAGACAGCTTCGGGCAAGCTCCTAGTCTTCTTTGAAGCGACTAACTACATCCGTGAACGCGACACCCTATTTCAAGTCTCTATCTGGTTATCACTAGCTAGCTTGTTTCTCCTTGCTCTGCTCTTCACCTTGATTTCTGGGATTGTCATCCGTCCCTTCGTCAAAAACTATGAAAAACAACGGATGTTTATCACTAATGCAGGTCATGAACTCAAAACACCGCTGGCTATCATCTCAGCCAATACCGAGCTGCAGGAGTTGATGAAAGGCGAGACCGAGTGGAGCATCAGTACCAAGGAACAGACCGAGCGTCTCAACCATCTGATTGGAAGACTGATCCGACTTGCCCGGCTCGAGGAACAAGAGGATATCAAACTAGCCCCTCAAAATATCTCCGTCATCGCTGAAAAGGTCGCCTCAGACTTTGCTCCTCTCTTTACCAAAGAGGATAAAAAATTTGAAAGTCTGATTGAAGCAGACCTTGTAGAAAAAGTAGCCCAAGAGGAATTTTATGAGCTTCTTAGCATCCTTCTTGACAATGCCCGCAAATACTGTGATCCAGCAGGCACCATCCGTCTGACTCTCAAACGCAAAGCCTATCTCCTACGCAAACGCACCTGTATCACTATTTCTAATGATTATAAGGATGGGCAGCCTGCCAATATTAAACGCTTCTTTGACCGCTTTTATCGCGCCGAAACATCACACAATAACCAAACCACCTCTGGGTATGGCATTGGTCTCTCCATGGCCCAGCACCTCGTCAGCTTGTTTAGAGGTAAAATCTTTGTCACCTACAAAAAGCAGGTGATTACCTTTACAGTTTGGCTATAATGGCTTCACTCTTTATTATTCCATAAAAAGCGAACAAGTTCGCATTCTAAAAACAGAATGCGAGCTTGTCCGCCTTTTTCTATGTATATGATGTGTTTTTCACATCTCATCGTTCCAAGCGAATGCGGGTCACAATCCCTTCTGGGTCTACAAGATCCAACTCACTTGAATGTAACCACTTAATCGGAGCTTCTAGCTCTTGTGCTTGCTGAACGATGGCTAAGAGTTCTTCCTTGCTTTCGACCTCAAGGACGTAGTAGGCCAAGCCAGGCAAGCCCGATTTGCGCGGAGCTAGACCTTTTCCAGCCCATTCGTTGACAGCCAGGTGGTGATGATACTGACCAGCCGCTATCCAACTAGCACTCGGAATACTAAATTTATCCTCTAGCCCTAACACCTTTTGATAAAACTGGCTCGCCGCATGGCTATCCTTAACCGATAGATGGATATGCCCCATTCTCGTCCCTTCAGCTAGGAAAAAAGGATCTACCTTTTCCCCTAACTCATAGATATCCTGTGCCGCAAGGGCCTCTGTCACACCGATAATACGTCCGTCTTCTCGAATATCCCATGAAGAAACTGGCTTATCACGGTAGAGTTCAATGCCATTTCCTTCCAAATCCTCCATATAAAGGGCCTCACTGTATCCATGATCCGCTCCTCCGACCAGAGGAATACGCAAATCACTTAGGTGTTTCAGGACATCTGCCAAGGCTTTTCGTGTTGGCAACAAAATCGCCAGATGGTAGAGCCCATAGTGCTCCCTTACTTCCCCAGCTTTTTCTGCCTGAATCAAGTGGACCAAGGCCTTTTTACCAAGTCCCAAAATCGCTTCTGTCTCTGTTTGAGATAAAATCTCCAAGCCAATAATCTGGTGATAAAAAGCCGTTTGACTTATCAAATTCTTGACATTTAAAACCACTTCAGCTAGGTAAATGTGGCTTTGGTATGCATAAGTCATAGGGTGTCTCCTTTTTGTTGTAACTTTATAAATTACATCAATTATACACTATTGAGATAAAATGTCAACGAAGACAACTCAAAAGAGCTGGAAACCAGCTCTTCTTTTTATTTGACAACAAGCTCGTAGCGAGTTTTGCTGGTAAAGGTTTGCCCTGCTTTGAGAATGACTTGGTCTTTGAGGTCGCTGTGAATGGCATCTGGTAAAGCTTGCGCTTCAAGGGCAATCCCATTGTGTTGCACCATTGGCTGGCCTCCGATGATGACACTCTCATCCACAAAGTTTGCTGTATAGACCACAAGGCAAGGGGCCTCTGTCTTGAACAGCAGGAAACGACCTGAGTTTTGGTCATAAAGGAAACCAGCATTGTCATGACCTGCAGGAAGGGCAAATGGGTGATCCAAACCAGATACCAACTGGATTTGCTCATCTTCCTCTGCAAAGATGTCCTTCAACAAAGCTCCATTGTAGATGTGTTTAACCACATCACGATTAGCATCTGGAGCCTTATCTGGAACACCGTCCGGAGCGATTGGGTAAATGCCCTCCGTATTTAGTTGGAAGACATGGCGGTCAACTGTCTGCGTGAAATCACCAGACAAGTTGAAGTAGCTATGATTAGTTGGATTGACAAGCGTATCCTGATCTGTCGTTACCTTATAGCTGATTTCGTAAGCACCAGTTTCTTCCAAGTAGTAGCTAATCCAAATCTTAAGATTACCAGGAAATCCTCCTGTCCCATCTGTACGCTCTGTGTAGAGGGTCAAGCCGTGGGCGCTCACCTCTACCAATTCAAACAAGCTTGAATCCCAACCTGTTGAACCACTGTGGTTACAGTTGCTAGCGTTGTTGACTTCAAGATTATAGGTCTGGCCATTGAGCTCAAATGTCGCTCCAGCAATACGGCCTGCTACAGGACCTACACTTGCTCCATGCTTGGGACTATTGCCTACATAGCTAGCAAAATCATCAAAACCCAAAATCACATTGGCAAAATTACCAGCCTTGTCAGGTGTGACATAGCGCAAAATGGTCGCACCATAAGTCATAACTTCAAGCTGGTAACCACCATCAGTTTCAAAGCGATAGGCCAAGACATCCTTGCCCTCATGATTTCCAAATACACGCTCTGTGTATGCTTTCATTTTCATCTCCTTTTTTCTATTTCTATTAAGTAAACAAACCATAGAAAGTGTATGTACCATCTATGGTTGTAGTTTCTATTTTCAGAATCCTTTGTCAGAAAACCTTAAGTATTTTCTTAACAAAAGGGAATTCTTCTATTCTTATTTTATGCTTCTACACGTTCAGTCCATGAAGTCGCTGTTGTTTGAAGAACCTTGTTGAGTTCGTCAATGTTCTCAAATCCAGTTGTGCGAAGCCAGTCGCGAGCTGCTGCTTCACCATCTTTGATGTAAGCTTCAACTGATCCAGCCCATGTAGCACGGCCACAAAGAACACCATTGAAGTTTGCGCCTGATTCGTGGGCAAAGACAAGTGTTTCTTGGAATAGTTTAGCTGATACACCAGCACTCAAGTAGATGTATGGCAAGTTAGTTGCTTCATCTTGTGCTTTGAAGAAGGCTGCAGCTTCTTCGCGTGTATGGACGATTTCACCATCACCAAAGCCTTCAACGTATTTAATATTGACTGGAACTTCTACTTTCAAGACATCGATGTTGAAGCGTGGGTCTGAGAAGACCTTCATAGCACCGATAACCTTGTGTGGTTTTACTTTTGCGTATTCAGCAGAGCCAGCGTCAGCGATTTTTTCATCGTAAGCGAGGATTTCAAGGAAGAATGGAATGTCTTCCGCCACACACTCTGAACCGATGCGTTCGATGTAGGCTTGTTTTTCTTGGTTGAGTTCGTCAGAGCTGTCTACGTCATAGTAAAGCAAGAATTTGACTGCATCCGCACCTTGTTCTTTGATGCGTTTGGCAGACCAAACATCCAAACAGTCAGGCAAGCGTTTGGTACTTGTTGTGTCATAACCCGTTTTCTCATAAGCAAGGAGAAGACCAGCATTTGGATCAAGCGCTTTTGTAGCTGGAAGGCCATATTCAGGGTCGAGAAGCATAGAGGATGCGTATTTTGTCAATTCATCTGCAACCAAGACCTTGAGTTCTTCCATTTGAGCGACTGTTGGCTCTTCTGTTTGGTATTGAGCCATGAGGCGTTTCAAAGCGCCACGTTGGTCAAAGGCAAGAGCTGAGATAATGCCGTTCTCGTCAGAGAGTTTTTGCAGGCAAGCTACTTTTTTGGGACTTAATTGTAATTTACTCATAGACACTTCCTTATTTTTGATAGTCATGAATGATCACACCTTGTACCACACGGTTTACGGTGCCTGTAGGAGATGGTGTATCTGGTTTGTTTTCTACCTTGAGTGAAGTCAAAAGGGCAAAGAGTTGGGCATAAACGATGTAAGGGAAGACACGGTAAATATCGTTCAAGACACAGCCACAACCAAGGGCCACTTCTTTGACATTTTCAAGACCAAAGGCTTGATCACTTAAGAGCACAACACGACGAGCAATCTGGTCACCAGCCACTTCACGAACCAAGTCCAAGTCGTACTTGCGAGTGTAGTCTGTCGTTGTGCCAAAGACCAAAACAACTGTATCTTCGTTGATCAATGATTTTGGACCGTGACGGAAACCAACTGGACTTTCATACATGGTCGCCACTTGACCAGCAGTCAATTCCAAAATCTTCAACTGAGCTTCATGAGCAAGTCCAAAGAAAGGACCAGCGCCCAGGTAGATAACACGGTTAAAGTCGAGGTCAACCAGCTCCTTGACATCTGCTGCATTGTCTAGAACTTTACGCGCAAGGCTAGACACAACTTCAAAACGTTCAGCTTTCACAGCAAATTCTGTAGGGTCAAAGACCAAGAGAGCTGTTAGCATCATGGACGTAAAGCTAGAAGTCATGGCAAATCCAGCGTCATTGGAAGCAGCTGGTTGCAAGAGCAAAAGATTGCGCTCATCGCCATGAGCTTGAAGCGCCAATTTACCATCTGCAGCACATGTAATGGTCACTTGATAGAGGTCGTCAACCAAGGCTTTAGCCAAATCAACAGTCGCCACACTTTCAGGTGAATTCCCACTACGAGCAAAGGAAACAAGGACCGTCGCCACATCTTTTTTCAAATAAGTTTCTGGGTTGGCTACAATATCTGTTGTCGCAATAGAATTGAAATTCCATTTGCGCTCGTCATAGACTTCCTTAAAGTATGGCACCAAGGTATCTCCCACATAAGCAGAAGTACCAGCACCCGTCAAGATGACCTTGATATAGTCATGTCTATCAGCGATACCTTGCAGAAAGGCTGCAATTTCTTCACGTTTCGCTTGATAGGCTTCAAAAGCTTCTTTCCATACATCAGGCTGTTGGTAGATCTCACGAGTTGTGATTTCTGCACCCAGTTCAAGTAATTCTTCTTTTGTGTAATTTAGCATAGAGTTCCTCTAATCTATTATTATTTCATTCCTATTGAAAATATGGGAACGGGAGTGACTCCCATTCCCATGTATATTCTATATAAGATGCTCTAAGTTACATCTTATACTCAATGAAAATCAAAGAGCAAACTAGGAAGCTAGCCGCAGGCTGTACTTGAGTACGGCAAGGCGACGCTGACGTAGTTTGAATTTGATTTTCGAAGAGTATTATTCATCTTCGTCATCATCGAAGCCCGCTAACAGGTCGTTGACTTTTACGATGCTTTCTGCAGCACGGCTCTTATAATCCGCATCTGCACCTGTAAGGCTGGCATTGATAAATTCAATCACCATTGGAAGATTCATCCCTGCGTAGAGTTCAATGTCGCGACCTTCCATGATCAAACGGCTTACCACGTTACATGGTGTACCACCGAGAAGGTCCGCAAAGACTAGGAAATCATCCAATCCTTCGATAGCAGCTTCAAATTTTGCAGTAAATTCTTCTGGACCATCTTCTGGAAGAAGAGCCACTGCATGAATGTTGTCCTGTGGACCCATGATCATTTCTGTGCTATCTTTAAGTTCTTCACAGAAACGACCATGACTCACCAAAATTAATGATTTACTCATAAATTATGCGCCCATTCCAAGCAAGAATTTACCGATGAATGAAAGACTTACTGCAAGAACGATAATGATACCGATCGCTTTAGTAGAGTTCATACCTTTCTTACCAAGCAACCAGAAGATAAAGGCAGTAAAGATTGCTGGAAGCAAGCGTGGGAAGATTGAGTTCAAGATGTCTTGGAAGTCAATCATCTTTTCACCGATTGGCAATTTGTAAGAAATCTCAAAGTTGATCATTGTTGCTACAAGAGCACCCATCATGAAGACACCAAGTACAGATGCAGCATCAATCAAAGCTGTCAAAGTACTTTGCATGTTGTTGATAAGGTTAACCCCTTCTTTGTAGGCAAATTCCAATTGTTTCCAACGGAAGATGTCATAAGCAACTGCAACTGCGATCCAAAGGAAGATACCCCATGGTTGGCCAGCGATCGCCATAGTTGCTGCGATAGATCCCATGATAGCAGGCACAAGTGAACCAAAGATAGTATCTCCAAGAGGAGCGAATGGTCCCATCAAACCTGTCTTGATACCGTTAACGGCATCTTTTGAACCCACACCATCTTTTTCTTCCATGGCAAGGTCAAAACCAGCGATAATAGTGTGGAAGAATGGTGAAGTATTGAAGAATTGAGTATGAACTTTCATCATTTCTTTCAATTCAGGAGTTCCATCCCCATACATTTTACGTAATTGTGGCAAGATCATGTAAAGGTAACCAGAAGCTTGCATACGTTCGTAGTTCCAACCTAATTGGAAAGTAAACAAGCTACGTTTGTTGATTTGATTAAAATCTTCTTTTGTTAGTTTGTAATTAGAATTCGTCATCTTCGATTTCCCCACTTTCTGATGGTGTAGAAGGTGCTGCTACAGCAACTTTTTGGCTGTTCTTGAAGTGAACAACTGCAAGGAAGATACCCACGATAGAGATACCGATCATAGACAATCCTTTGAAGTTGTTAACAAAGCCAATTTTTTCAGCAACTTCAGCAGGAAGAGTGCCAAGGATACCCGCAACAACTCCACCAAGACCTGTTACATATGAGTAAAGAACAGTCAACATAGCTGTCAAACCGAATCCCATAGCAAGGTAGTGAAGGTTACGTTTAACTGGAAGGTAACGAAGCAAGATAGCGAATCCAAGACCTGGAAGCATACGACCTGCAAGAGTCAAACCGTCTGCAACCCATTGGTATTCTTTAACAAGGTTTACAACACCTGTAACGAATTCTCCACCAAAAGCAAGGGCGAAGAATACTGGAAGGGCACGAGAAAGAGCCCAAGGCACTGCACCAAGTAGGTAGTTGCGTTCGATACCTTTGTAGTCAAAGCGTTCGATCGCAGCATCAATACGGTGAGCGAAGAATGTTGTAGTCATACGACCAAGTACGTCGAAGTAAGTCAAGAGTGCCGCTACTGGTACAGCGATTGTAGTGATCGCAAGGTCTGTTTCGATACCTTGTGCAACTGAGAAAGCTGTCGCAAGAACCGCACCAGAAGTTGCGTCGATACGAGAAGCACCACCGAAGGTACCTACCCCAAGTACGAACAACTGCAAGCTACCACCGATAAACAAACCAGTTGTCAAATCTCCCATGACCAAACCAGTAATGAAACCAGCGAATACAGGGGAACCTGCAGAAGAAACGATCGTCAACTCATCACAGATTTGATAAGCTGAGTACAAAGTGAGAAGTAAAATTTGCCACCATTGTATCATAACAATGACCTCCTAAAAATTTTTTCCTATTTTAATAAGCTCAAAAAGTCTGAAACTGGATCATTTGGAACCATTTGAGCAGTGAGTTTCACACCTTTTTCTGCTAGTTTGTGGAAATCTTCCACATCCTTATCTACCACATTGATAGAACGTGTGATAGAGCGAGTTTCTGGTGTTTGAGACATATTGCCGACATTGAGTGTTTCAAGCGGAACACCTGCTTCAACCAAACCAAGGAAACGGTCTGGTTTACGTGCAACGATAAAGAGACGTTGGCTATCGTATTTACCAGCAAGGATATTTGCTGCTGCTTTCTCAACTGGCAAGATACTAAGTTTCACACCCGGTGGTGTAGCAAGTTTCAAGCCACTCTTTTCAATATCGTTGTTAACGACTTCATCGTCTACAACCATAATGCGTGAAACGTTTAGTTTCCCTGCCCAAAGATTGGCTACTTGACCGTGGATCAAACGTCCATCGATACGGCATCCTACAATTGTCATAAGTTTTCCCCCTTTATGTGTTTTAGTGTAGGTTTACGAGTTAAATGAATCTCTTCTTTATATTCACCCTCAGTTTCAAAGATGATGATGCGGTTAGCACCTTCCTTGAGATAGCTATGAGGGATATAAAGTGAGAGGGTCGGGCCGACATTCCAGAAACGTCCTAGGTGACGCCCGTTGACAAAGGCAACTCCCTTACCAAACTCAGATAAATCTAAGTAGGTATCCTTAGGCTCTTCAACGGTAAAGTCGAAAGCGTAAAAGGCTGGTTGTCCTTCTGTCCATCCTTTTGAAAAATCAATTTTCTCAGGATTATCCAATGGAAGTGGATATTGTTTCCAATTTAACATGAAGTGTAGATCCTTGCAGACACCTGTCCGAATTCCTTTACGTTGCGTATCTGCCAAGAACTTATGTCCATAGTTGACACGCCCCATATTTTCGACTAAGATGTCAATCTCTGAAAAGCCTTCTCTGTTACCCTGACAGTAGATATCTTGACCAATTTCTGTCTGGTATTGAGTGGCAATCCATTGACCATCTACATAGAGTTGAGCTCGGTCACGTCCATCGATGATACGGAGACGTTCCTCTTCTGCATCCCAACTTGCTTCAGTACGATAAAGAAGGTAGCCATAACTTTGACCAAGTTCTTCCATCGCTTTTGGATAGAGGCTTTCAGTTGGACTTGCCAGGCTATCCAGAGTTTCAAACAAGGAAACTTTTTCGACTAGTGGAATGGATTCCATTTCCATGCTTTCCTTGTAAAGCGGTTCTAACTGTGGATACTCCGGGAAGTGTGTTGCCATCATCTTCTTAACTGCTAGGTATTTAGCAGTTGGATTTCCTTCTTCATCGAGAAGGGCATCGTAATCATAAGACGTAACTTGTGGCAGGTCTAAAGTTCCTCTAGCCGAGCAGCCATTCATGAAACCAAAGTTTGTTCCGCCATGGAACATATAAAGGTTGATGGATCCTTGCTCTAACACCTCTCGAACAGCTTCTGCCAACTCTTTTGGATCACGCGTGATGATAGGTTCTTTCCAACGGTTGAACCAGCCATCCCAGAACTCCATGCACATGAGGGGCCATTTTTTGCCATACTCATCGAAGAATTCTTGCATTTGTGAAAAGTTGTAAGGAGCCTTAGAACCAAAATTCCCTGTCACAAAGAGGTCATCTTCAATCAAAGTTCCAGCTTTCAGAGTAGCCCTCCAAGGACCGTCTGACGTAAAGAGTGGGCAATCAATCCCTCGGTCTTCCATCAATTTTCGAATCGCTCTCAGATAAGACTTATCTTCTCCATAAGAACCATATTCATTTTCGACTTGCATCATGAGAATGTTTCCGCCATTGTCCAACAGATGCGGTACGAGCCTTGGTAATAATTGGTCATAATAGCGAGCAACTGCCTCAATGTAGGCTGGGTCGGACGAGCGGATTCGCATGCCCTTGGTCAAGAGCCAAGCCGGCAAGCCACCAAATTCCCATTCCGCACAGATAAATGGAGACGGGCGTACAATAGCGTAGAGACCCAAATCTTGTGCAATTTGAAGAAATCTCTCCAAATTTCTGGCACCTTCAAAATCAAACTCCCCTTCAACAGGTTCGTGTAAATTCCAAGCCACATAGGTCTCAACTGTATTAAAGCCAAGCGCCTTTAAGTTATAGAGAGAATGATACCAATCCTCTGCTGGAATCCTAAAATAATGAATGGCGCCGGACAAAATCTTGAACGGTTTTTCGTCTAAATAGAAATCGTCCTCAATTTTAAATCTTGTCATGTTATTACCTCTGACAAATTAAGTTTGCGCTTTCATTTGTTATAATATTAACTATAATCAAATCTCGTGCATTTGTCAATAGGTTTTAGAAAATTATTTAAAATTTTTCTATTTTTTTACTTCTTTTTTACCAAAATTATCTAAAAAATAGCATAAGATGAGGGCTTTTGCACGACCTCTGTTTCGCTGACACTTTTATATATGTGCAAAATAATATTTTTAATGTATTATGTTATTTTTTCATCTAAATGCTACTATTTTCTTTGTGTTTGTGGTAAAATCAAAGAAGGAGAAAGAAAAAAATTGAGGTGCAATTATGGCTATTCCAAAATACCAATATATTAAAGACGAACTCAAGAATAAAATCATTTCAGGTCAATTTGCGAGTGGAGACAAGTTTTATACTGAAGCAGAGTTGATCGCCATGTATGATGTCAGTTCTATCACAGTTGTTCGTGCTTTGAACGACCTTGCCAAAGATGGCTATATTGTCCGCCAGCAAGGAAAAGGAACTTTTGTTTCACGCGCTCGTAAGCACAAACTCGTTGAGTTTTCAGACGTAGAAATTTTTGAAACAAAAGACGATAAGGTAACTGTCCTTTCTATCGAACGTGGAAATAAGCTTGAATATTTGGAAAAACTTGGTTTGCGTGGAGACCAGTTCTACTACAAGATTGAACGGACACGTCAAACAAATGATGTGACCTATATCTACCACACTTCTTATATTCCTGAGCAATACATCAATGCCAACTATCCAAATCTTGACTATTATAGTTCTATCTATAAACGTTTCAAGCTGGATTACCGCATTCACATGACTGATGAGCATTTTGAGGAAATCAACGAGATCGCCTTTCCAACACCAGAGCACGCTGCTTCTGTACTTGGAATCGATACACAATTCCCAACTGTCTTCCAAACCAAAACAACCAAGCTAGAAGCCACTGGCCAAGTCCTTGCCTATAGTGAAACTTATAAGCGAGCGGATTACTACAAGATTAAATTTATCTCAAGTAATAGAGGTCGATAAGAAAAACCTGAGTTTAGACTCGGGTTTTTCTATGTCTATTATAGCATGCACTATTTAGTATGAACATACGATAAAAGGTAAATCTATAATTAGTAGCGTTTTTACTAAAAACAAGTAAAATAGTCAGAAAAATTTTCTGCTAGAGCAGATTTGCTAGGAGAAACAGCTTCCTAATCTTATGATTTTCTCCATTTATTATAGTTCTTTCATAAAGCCGCTTGACTTTTTATATCTTAGATAATAAAATAAAAACAGTTTTGTGAAAACGTTATCATAAAATATAATAATAGGGAGGTTTTATCATGAAACTAGAAAAGAAACAGCGCTTCTCCATTCGTAAATACGCGGTTGGAGCAGCTTCTGTACTCATAGGATTTGCCTTTGGTACCCAAGTCGTGTCTGCCGACGGCGTCACTCCAACACCAGAAAATCCAAGCGTGGCTCAAACTGCTCAGGGACAATCACAGGATGCTGAGACATCGGCTGAAAGCAAGCTTGAAGAAAGGGTTGAAGCAAAAAACAAGGAAGAGAAGGATGCCTCAGCTACACTCGCTCCAACAGTTGAAAAAACTGAATCCCCAATAGTTGCAGAGAAAGCTGACGAGACTCCAGTCGCTGAAAAAGTTACTCCTGTTTCAAAAGAACAATCTGAACCAGTTAAAATTGACGAAGAAAAGAAAAATGAACCAGCAACGCCTGCTGCAGTTGCTCCGAGCACTGAACGAGCAAGTCAGGTAAATGAAAAACTGGCCAAAAGAAAAATGATCTCAATCGATGCTGGACGCAAGTACTTTTCTCCAGATCAACTCAAAGAAATCATCGACAAGGCTAAACACTACGGCTATACTGACCTCCATCTACTAGTTGGAAATGATGGCATGCGTTTCATGCTAGACGATATGACGATCAAAGCCAATGGCAAAACCTATGCAAGTGACGATGTTAAACGTGCACTCGAAAACGGAACTGATGCCTACTACAAGGATCCAAATGGCAACCACTTAACAGAGAGTCAGATGACGGACTTGATTAACTATGCCAAAGATAAAGGTATTGGACTAATCCCAACAGTCAACAGCCCTGGCCACATGGATGCGATTTTGCATGCCATGAAAGAGCTAGGTATCCAAAAACCGAATTTCAACTATTTTGGTAAGGAATCTGCTCGTACCGTTGACCTTGATAACAAAGAAGCTGTTGCATTTACCAAAGCTTTGATCGACAAGTATGCGGCATACTTTGCTGGGAAAACTGATATTTTCAATATCGGACTAGATGAATACGCCAACGATGCTACAGATGCCAAAGGCTGGAGCGTTCTTCAGGCCTACAAGTGGTATCCAGAAGATGGCTTCCCAGATAAGGGTTACGACAAATTTATCGCCTACGCCAATGACCTTGCTCGCATCGTTAAATCTCACGGACTCAAACCGATGGCCTTCAACGACGGTATCTACTACAATAGTGATACTAGCTTTGGAACTTTTGACAAAGACATCATCGTTTCTATGTGGACCGGTGGATGGGGCGGATACGACGTCGCTTCTTCTAAACTTCTAGTTGAAAAAGGCCACCAAATCCTTAATACCAACGATGCTTGGTACTATGTTCTCGGACGAAATGCCGATGGTCAAGGCTGGTACAACCTCGATCAAGGACTCAATGGTATCAAGAACACTCCAATCACTTCTGTACCAAAATCTGAAGGGGAAGATATTCCATTTATCGGCGGTATGGTAGCTGCTTGGGCAGATACCCCATCTGCACGCTATTCACCATCACGTCTCTTCAAACTCATGCGTAGCTTCGCAAATGCTAACGCTGAGTACTTTGCTGCTGACTATGAGTCTGCTGAGCAAGCTCTGAAAGAAGTTCCAACAGACCTTAACCGCTATACTGCAGAAAGTGTCGCAGCTGTCAAAGAAGCTGAAAAGGCCATTCGCTCACTCGACAGCAATCTCAGCCGTGCCCAGCAAGACACCATTGACCAAGCAATTGCAAAACTCCAAGAAGCTGTTAGCAAGTTGATCTTCACACCAGAAGCTCAAAAAGAAGAGGACGCTAAACGCGAAGTTGAAAAACTTGCCAAGAACAAGGTAATCTCAATCGATGCTGGACGTAAATACTTCTCAGCTGAACAACTCAAACGTATCATTGATAAAGCTAGCGAACTTGGATACTCTGATGTACATCTCCTCCTAGGAAATGACGGACTTCGCTTCCTACTTGATGACATGACTATCACTGCTAACGGTAAAACCTATGCAAGTGACGATGTCAAAAATGCCATCATCGAAGGAACAAAAGCTTACTACGATGATCCAAACGGAACCACTCTTAGTCAAGCTGAAATCACTGAATTGATCGAGTACGCAAAATCAAAAGGCCTCGGACTCATCCCAGCGATAAACAGCCCTGGTCACATGGATGCCATGCTCGTCGCTATGGAAAAACTTGGAATCAAGAATCCTCAAGCCAACTTTGACAAGGTTTCCAAAACAACTATGGACCTCGAAAACGATGAAGCCATGAACTTTGTCAAAGCCCTCATCGGCAAGTACATGGACTTCTTTGCAGGCAAGACTAAGATCTTCAACTACGGTACAGACGAGTACGCTAATGACGCTACCAACGCTCAAGGCTGGTACTACCTCAAATGGTACGGGCTCTATGGCAAGTTTGCTGAGTACTCTAACACTCTTGCTGCCATGGCTAAAGAAAGAGGCCTTCAACCAATGGCCTTCAACGATGGTTTCTACTACGAGGACAAGGACGATGTTGAGTTTGACAAGGATGTCATCATCTCTTACTGGTCTAAAGGCTGGTGGGGCTACAACCTTGCATCACCTCAATATCTAGCAAGCAAGGGTTATAAGTTCTTGAATACCAACGGTGACTGGTACTACATTCTCGGCCAAAAACCAGAAGATGGTGGTGGTTTCCTCAAAAAAGCTCTCGAAAATACCGAGAAAACTCCATTTAATCAACTAGCATCAACAAAATACCCTGAAGTTGACCTTCCTACCATTGGTAGTATGCTTACTATCTGGGCAGATAGACCAAGTGCTGAGTACAAGGAAGAAGAAATCTTTGAACTCATGACTGCCTTTGCAGACCACAACAAAGACTACTTCCGTGCTAACTACAATGCACTCCGCGAGGAGCTTGCTCAAATCCCTACTAACTTGGAAGGATACAGTAAAGAAAGTCTCGATGCCCTCAATACAGCTAAAGAGGCTCTCAACTACAACCTCAACCGTAGCAAACAAACCGAGTTAGACGCTCTCGTAGCCACACTCAAAGCAGCCCGTCTAGGTCTCAAACCAGCGGCAACCCACTCAGGAAGCCTCGACGAAAATGAGTCATCCGCCAATGTTGAAACCAAACCGGAACTCATCACAAGAGCAGAAAAGATTCCATTTGAAGTTATCAAAAAAGAAAATCCGAACCTCCCAGCTAAGCAAGAAAAGATCGTAACACCAGGTGTAGAGGGCGAACGCACTCATTACATCTCTGTCCTTACTGAAAATGGTAAGAAAACAGAAACCGTTCTAGATAGTCAAGTAACCAAAGAACCTGTGACCCAAGTGGTTGAAATCGGTGCCCCTATTACTCACAAAGGGGATGAAAGTGGTCTTGCTCCAGCAGCAGAAGCGAAACCAAGACTGGACATCCAAGAGGAAGAGATTCCGTTCACTACTGTGACACGTGAAAATCCACTCTTACTCAAAGGGAAAACTCAAGTCGTTACTAAAGGTGTTAACGGTCGTCGCAGTCATTACTACTCTGTGAGCACTAGTGCTGACGGTAAGGAAGTGAAAACTCTTGTAGATAGCCTTGTGACCCAAGAAGCAGTAACCCAAGTCATTGAAGTCGGAACCCTTGTTACCCATGTGGGGGATGAACACGGTCTTGCTCCAGCCGTAGAGGCAAAACCAAGACTGGATATCCAAGAGGAAGAGATTCCTTTCACTACCGTGACACGTGAAAATCCGCAATTACCAAAAGGACAAAGTCAAGTAGTCGTTGCTGGAGTAAACGGTCGCCGTACCGTCTTCTACTCTGTCAGCACTACTGCTGACGGCAAGGAAGAAAGAACCCTTGTCAATAGTGCGGTATCGCAGGAAGCGATCGCTCAGGTTGTCGAAGTCGGAACTGCCGTTGAGAAAGCTGAGCAAGCTAAACCAACTACAGCCAAAGCAGAAGAAAAACAACTCCCTGCAACAGGAAGTCAAGACTCTACAGGCTTGGTCGCAGCAGGACTCATGGCTACGCTAGCAGCTTACGGGCTCACTAAGAGAAAAGAAGATTAAACCCCTTCGACAAGAATACAAAAAAGCGAGATTGAATCTCGCTTTTTTATTTTATGATTAGTCACCAAGTCCGATACGTTCAAAGATATCATCCACTCGTTTGGTGTAGTATGCAGGGTTGAAGATTTCGTCGATTTCATCTTGAGTGAGGCGAGAAGTTACTTCTGGATCTGCTTCGAGAAGAGGTTTAAAGTCTACTTGGTTGTCCCAAGAGTAAGCTGTTTTCGGTTGAACCAGGTCGTAAGCTTGCTCACGCGTCATGCCTTTTTCAATCAAAGTAAGCATGGCACGTTGGCTGAAGATGAGACCAAATGTAGAGTTCATATTGCGGATCATATTTTCTGGGAAGACCGTCAAGTTCTTGACGATATTTCCAAAACGGTTGAGCATGTAGTCGATCAAAATGGTCGTATCTGGTGTGATGATGCGCTCAGCTGATGAGTGAGAAATATCACGTTCGTGCCAGAGAGCCACATTCTCATAAGCTGTCACCATGTGCCCACGGATAACACGCGCCAAACCTGTCATGTTTTCAGAACCGATAGGATTGCGTTTGTGAGGCATTGCTGATGAACCTTTTTGCCCTTTAGCAAAGAATTCTTCTACTTCGCGTTGCTCAGACTTTTGCAGACCACGGATTTCCGTTGCCATACGTTCGATAGAAGTTGCAATGCTAGCTAGCACTGCAAAGTACTCAGCGTGGAGGTCACGAGGAAGTACCTGTGTAGAGATTTCTTGAGCACGGATACCAAGCTTGTCGCAGACGTATTGCTCTACAAATGGTGGGATGTTGGCAAAGTTCCCAACCGCACCAGAGATCTTACCAGCTTCCACACCAGCAGCCGCATGCTCGAAACGCTCGATATTGCGCTTCATTTCGCTGTACCAAGTCGCCAATTTAAGACCAAAGGTCGTTGGCTCAGCGTGCACACCATGGGTACGACCCATCATGATAGTGAACTTGTGCTCCTTAGCCTTGTCAGCGATGATGTTGGTGAAGTTTTCAAGGTCACGACGGATGATGTCGTTGGCCTGCTTGTAGAGGTAACCGTAGGCAGTATCCACCACGTCAGTAGAAGTCAACCCATAGTGAACCCACTTGCGCTCTTCACCAAGAGTCTCAGAAACCGCACGTGTAAAGGCAACCACATCGTGACGAGTCTCTTGCTCAATCTCCAAAATACGGTCGATGTCAAAGTCCGCCTTCTCGCGAATCAAAGCCACATCTTCCTTAGGGATTTCCCCCAACTCAGCCCATGCTTCATCAGCCAAGATTTCCACCTCAAGCCAAGCACGGTATTTATTTTCTTCACTCCAAATGTTCGCCATCTCAGGGCGAGAGTAACGGTTGATCATAATTAAGATATTAAGGGCGTTAAGCGGACACAGTCAAAATAGGAGTTTAGACGAAGAAGTGTCAGCTTCTAGGAAAAACTATCTTTTTGACCAAGTCCGTAGCCCGTATTCAGTTTTGGTGAATACGAGTACCCTTGTTCCTTTCTAGTATTTATATTTTATATTTTTCAGAAATAACTCTAGATATATGTTCAATATCTGGATAAATAAAGCCCTCATCAATTCCAAATATTCTTAATTGTTCAAGGATTTCTTGTTTTTTTTCTTTTGGAATTACCAATTCATACTCTAACTTAATTGATTGTTGTATTGATTCATCTATTTTTTCCTGCATATTCTCAAAACTTATCCCTCTATAAGAAATATACCCTGGAATAATAAATGCACCACTTTGATTTTTTATTCTCTCATTTATCTTTGCAGGCTTTACAATATAGCTTTTCTGAATGTCTTCAAAAATTGCAACCGGGAACTTTAAAATTTCATTTCGACCCGAGTTCTGATTTAGTTGCTCCAAAAACGGTGTGAGCAATCTTTCTATATTGGACAATAGATATTTTTGATAATGTTCGATCTTTAAATTTTGTTTTCCTTGTCCGCCTAAATAATTTAAATAAGGATCATCTTGTAAAAATGGCTCTAAAAATTTTACGATTTGATCTTCTGCTTCGTCTTCCGAAACAGTTATCGTTTTAACCCCTCCCATATTTTCTATATTAAGAACCTTAAATGGTATTTTAAACCGGTCTTCTCCAAACTCTTCAATATTAGCTGAAACAATCTTTCTATTAAACTCCTCTGTCAATTTCTGGATAATATCAGTAATGGTAAAACTCCGTGAGAAAAATATAGGCCTTTCTTCTTCAGGGAATTCCGACATAAGAGCCCTTAGGAACTCTATAAACCCATCTATTTGAGAACGAGGAATAAAATTCAATGCAGTCATTATAGATATCGTATGTCCAAAATATTGTTTTTCATCATCAGTTAATGGTCTATATACATATAATTTACCATCACTTTTCTGATTCCCGCTACAAGCAAAAAATAGACCGACTAATGCATTCGTACTAACATCTAGAACACTTGTAACTGCGCCATAATGTTGAACTTCAACAATCCATTCAAATAATTTACTTCCAAAAGAAGTTATAGGCCATCCTAATTCCTGAAAAATTTCAAAATAATAATCCTTAGTCCCATCTTCCACCAATTTCCTAAACATTGGCTTCTCTACCTCTATATTGTTGTTTTCCTCAGATCTAAAAATACCCGGTAGTCTTTTAGGATAACACCCACTTTCTCCCCTAAAAAATATAGTTTTTTTTTGCCCATTGTGAGTTTTTGTCGAAATTTCATTAATAAATCCAGTATATTCTTCTAGAGAATTTATAGTTTTTTCTATCTGTACCATAGTTTCCTCACTTTTTAAATTTCGATAAATATTTTGTTATGAAATTCCTCATCTTTTAAAAATCAATCTCTTTACCAAACTCAGACACACTATCCGGCGCATCACTAAACAAGGTTACATGTCCCATCTTGCGGTTGTGCTTCGCTTCTATTTTACCATACATGTGGAGGTGGGCGCTTGGATTTTCTGTGACATATTTTTCAGCGGCCTCGACATGCTGTCCGAGGACATTAAGCATAACAGCTGGGGCATGGAGTTTGATGGCTGGTAATGGTGCTCCCAGAACTCCTAGAATATGAGTGTCAAACTGCGAGAAGTCGCAGGCTTCAATCGAGTAGTGCCCTGAATTGTGTGGGCGTGGCGCAATTTCATTGACGATGATGTCATCCTCTGTCGCAAACATTTCCACACAAAGGGTTCCAGACAGGTTCAGTTGTTCTGCAATTCGCACAGCCATGGCTTTGGCTTTTTCCGCTAGACTTTCTGAAATGCGAGCTGGGACAATGGTCTTAGACAGAATGTTGTTACGGTGGATATTTTCCTGAACTGGGAAAACTGTCACATCCTTGCCGTTTCCTGATACGATAACAGAAATTTCAAGGTCAAAATTGACAAATTCTTCCAAGACACAGACTGCTGAGTCTGCTAACGCATAGGCTTCTACCAAGTCTGCTTCTGAACGAATAACCTTTTGACCATGGCCATCGTAACCACCGGTCGCCGTCTTGAGGACATAGTTTTTAGATAGGTCAATGTCTGCCAAGTCTTGGCTTGAAGTCACGACCTTGTAGGGTGCCACAGTGACTTGAGCCTTGTTTGAGAGAAAATCCTTTTCAAAGATCCGATTTTGAGAAATGCGGAGCAGGTCCGTTCCTTGAGGGAGCTGTCCATCCTTGATAACCGCATCCAGACCGTCAGCATCGACATTTTCAAATTCATAGGTGAGAACATCGCAACGCTCAGCCAACTGACGGAGGGCATCCACATCATTATAAGGAGCCACGATGATCTCCGCCACGCGAGAGGCTGGGCAATCCGCTGCAGGATCCAGCGCGATAACCTTGTGCCCCATATAAATGGCAGAAATAGCCATCATCTGACCCAGCTGACCACCACCGATAATTCCGATTGTTTTAGATGAGCTCATTTGTTGACTCCTCTGCGATTTTTCCTTGTTCTTCTGCAAAATCTGCCAAAGCTGTCGCAATAGCTTGGTCCTCTACTGAGAGGAGACGGAGGGCAAAGAGAGCAGCATTGGTCGCACCTGCCTCACCGATAGCCATTGTCGCAACAGGCACACCGCCCGGCATCTGCACGATAGAGTAGAGCGAATCCACGCCACTAAGTGCGCGTGATTTAACTGGTACACCGATGACAGGAAGGGTTGTTTTAGCTGCTACCATACCTGGTAAATGGGCTGCGCCACCAGCACCTGCAATAATGACCTTGATACCGTGGCTACGTGCTTCTTCGGCATGTCTGAACATGAGATCTGGTGTGCGGTGGGCAGAGACAACTTTCTTTTCGTAGGATACACCGAAGCGGTCTAGGATTGCTGCTGTTTTTTGCATGGTTGCCCAGTCGGATTTTGAGCCCATGATGATGGAAATAATTGGTTTCATTTCTTCTCCTTTTTCCTCTTTTTCAACAATCACCTTAGGTTGTGAGAGACGGCAGCAGCCACCAAAGGTGTCTCATGCCTAAATTGGAAGCCCAAGGTCTTCCAATTTCCCTGAACGATTGGATTATTATCCAATCGTTCTTTCACAACGGCGGTGATTGTTCTATATTAGCTCGCTTTCGCTCGCAAATCAAACGACATTATCGTACTTGGCGAATTCGTCGCCTTTTCTTATATCTTTATCGAATAGCCTTGCTTCCGATATCTGTTCGGTAAAAGAGGCCTTCTGTGTTTTGTTTGTTAAGTTCGCTGTAGATGGTGTTTTGGGCTTCTTTTACGGTGTCTGCTGTGGTGACGAGCATATAGACACGGCCTCCGTTTGAGAGCAGTGCTCTGCTATTTTCCGAAAACTTAGCCCCGGCATAGTAGGTGATGATATCGCCTTCTGTCTTAGCTGGCAACTCAACGCCTTTTTCATAGTCTAGCGGATAGCCCTTGGATGCGACAACCACACCCAGAGTCACCCCCTTGTCCGTCCAAGTGATAGCTGGCTCTTTGCCTTCCAAAATGTCAGTGATATTTTGTGCAAAGTCAGATGTCAGACGAGGCAAGATAATCTGAGTTTCAGGATCTCCGAAACGAGCGTTAAACTCGATGACTTTAGGTCCATCAGCTGTCAAGATAAGACCCGCGTAAAGGACACCCATATAAGGGCGACCTTCCTGAATCATGCCTTCAAGGACTGGCTTGACAATGGTGTCAACCGCTGTATCAACTACACTCTGTGACAAGTGAGGAACTGGCGCATAAGCACCCATACCACCCGTGTTAGGACCCTTGTCACCATCGTAGGCACGTTTGTGGTCCTGAGCTGTTGGCATGATGTAGAACTTGTCTCCATTGACAAAGGTAAAGAGAGAGAATTCTTCCCCGTCGAGGAATTCCTCAATAACCACACGCGCACCTGAGTCACCGAATTTATTGTCCAAGAGCATCTCATGAGCGGCTTCTACTGCTTGCTCAACCGTCTCTGCAACCACGACACCTTTCCCAAGGGCTAAACCATCCGCCTTGACCACGATAGGAGCCCCCTGCTTTTCGATATAGGCCTTGGCTTCCTCAAAGTCAGAAAATGTGCCATAGGCTGCTGTCGGAACGCCGTATTTGACCATGATTTCCTTAGCAAAATCCTTGGACCACTCCAGCTCCGCTGCCAATCTTGTCGGACCAAAAGCCTTAAGCCCTGCCTGGTTAAAATCATCGACAATCCCAGCAGCAAGGGCATCATCTGGCCCAATGAAGGACCAAGCAATATCGTTGGCTTTTGCAAACTCAATCAATTTAGAATGTTCGGAAATAGAGATGTTTACCAATTCCAGACCATCCAGAGTCATTCCGTCATTCCCAGGAGCTACAAAGACTTTTTTAACGTCTTTTGACTCAAGCAACTTCTTAGCAATGGCATGTTCACGACCACCCGAACCGACAACTAACAGCTTCATTTCTCAACCTCTTTTGCGAATTATTTACTAATATTATATCACAAACGTTCGTTTTAATCTCGTTTCGTTCTGCCTTTTAATCAAAAAAAGGAAAGAAAACAGTTTCTTTCCTTTTGTTTTTTTAATGTCTAAAATGTCTCACTCCTGTGAAGACCATGGTCAATCCATATTTGTCAGCAGCTTCGATGGATTCTTGGTCACGGACAGAGCCACCAGGCTGGATAATCGCCTTGATTCCTGCTTTGGCGATTTCTTCCACATTATCCGCAAATGGGAAAAAGGCATCCGAAGCAAGGACAGCACCGTCAAGGCGGTCTTTGGCTTGGTCAATGGCGATGCGAACAGAAGCCACACGGTTAGTTTGACCTGGGCCAACACCAAGCGTCATGTGGTCGTTGGTGATGATGATACCGTTTGATTTGACGTACTTGATAGCCTTCCAAGCGAACTCAAGAGCAGTCGCCTCTGTCTCAGTTGGCTGGCGTTTGGTCACCACTTGCCAGTCAGCTGGGCTTTCTTTGACCACGTCTTGGTTTTGCACCAGAAGTCCACCGACAACACCTGTGTATTCTGCCTCCACTTCACTAGCCTCTTGAGCGTCAAATGGCAAGGAAAGAATACGCAAGTTTTTCTTTTTGTTGGTCAAAATGGCTAGCGCTTCATCCGTATAGCTCGGTGCGATGATGATTTCAAGGAAAACACCGTGCATCTTCTCAGCTGTCGCAGCATCCACCTCACGGTTGAGAACGACAATCCCACCGAAGATAGACACTGGGTCGGACTCATAAGCGTAGTCCCAAGCAGTCTCGATGTCATCAGCCTGACCGATTCCACAAGGGTTCATGTGTTTGAGAGCCACAACGGTTGGACGGTCTTTGAAGTCACGGATAATACGAATGGCTGCATCCGCGTCACGGATGTTGTTGAAGGACAATTCCTTACCGTTGAGCTGTTTGGCTGAAGCGATGGAGTAATCCGTTGGCAAGGCTTTTTGGTAGAAATCCGCATCCTGCTGAGGATTTTCACCATAACGCATAGCTTGCTTGAGGTCATAGGTTAAAGTGAGTTTTTCAGGTTTTTCTTCACCCACTTGAGCTGTGAAGTATTCTGCAATCAAGGCATCATAAGCTGCTGTGTGACGGAAAACCTTAGCTGCTAAACGTTGACGCGTTTCATAAGTCGTTTTGCCGTTGGCTGACAATTCGTTAAGCACCACATCATAGTCCGCAGGGTCTACCACAACTGTTACGCTGGCATGATTTTTAGCTGCTGAACGAAGCATAGATGGCCCACCGATGTCGATGTTTTCAACTGCTTCAGCGTAAGTTACGTCTGGTTTGAGAATGGTTTCCTTAAAAGGATAGAGATTGACCACCACAAGGTCAATCAATTCAATCTTATTATCCTTAGCAGCCTCTAGGTGGCTATCGAGGTCACGACGAGCGAGGAGCCCCCCGTGGATATTTGGATGAAGGGTCTTGACACGACCGTCCATCATCTCTGGGAAGCCAGTCACGTCATCGATCGCAATGGTCTCCACCCCAGCATTATCAAGGGCAACCTTTGTCCCACCTGTCGAGATAATATCCCAACCGAGTTTTTTGAGTTCTTGGGCAAATTCAACAATGCCCGCTTTATCTGAGACTGAAATAAGTGCTCGTTTAGTCATTTGTTCTCCTTATTACTATTTTATTTACTATATTCTAATTTTTCTAACTCAAAAACAAAACGATCAGTAAAATAACCAACTACCAGTGGAATAAAAAACAAAGTTAGTATCTTGTTAGTATTATTTAATATTATTTTGTCTAAATTCCAAATAGCTTCTTCTGAATTAAAGCCTTGATACGTCTGTCCAATTACACACATCAATAAAATAAACATTCCGAATGCGCAAATGAAATAATCAAATTTTCCTCTAAAATTTTTTCCTGTTCTAAATTTTGTCCACGATAAAGTGAAAATAGTAATGAATAGAGGAGCTAAAATATTTTCTAATATAAAATCTTTAAAAGGTGCACTCGGATACCCAAGCCATAAAATACATACAATTATTATGATGCAAAGACGGCATATATATTTACATGATTTCTTATTGCTTTGACGCATTATCTTCTCTCCACTCCCAAACTATCTAACACCTCTGGATACAACTTGTACTCTGCCTCATGAATGCGAGCTTCAAAGTTTTCGATGGTATCATCAGCTAGTCGTGGTACGCGTACTTGTTTAATAACCTTTCCTGTATCCACACCCGAGTCCACCCAGTGAATGGTCACGCCACTCTCAGCAACACCAGCATTCCAAGCGTCCTCAATCCCATGAGCTCCCGGAAATTCTGGCAAGTAGGCTGGATGGATATTGATGATTCGACCTTCATAAGCTGCCAATAAGGTTGGTCCAACGATTTTCATGTAGCCTGCTAGACAAACCAAGTCAATCTGGTGTTCTTCCAAGAGTTCGACAAGAGCTGCTTCGTAGTCTGCCTTGTTCTCAAACTCCTTGAGTTCAAAAGCATAGGACAGGACGCCGAGCTTTTCTGCACGCTCGAGCACATAGGCGTCACGATGGTCTGAAAAGACAAACTCCACTGGAAATTTTTCGACAATCACCTGAAAATTCGAGCCATTACCAGAGGCAAAAACCGCTATTTTTTTCATTTGATGATGACACTTTCGTTTTCTTTCTTGACGATGCAACCAATTTCATAGACTGGTTCATCCAACAATTCCTTGATACGACTTACATTTTCAGGGCTGACTGCCAACATGAGCCCCACACCCATATTAAAGATTTCAAACATTTCTTCGTGTTTGATCTGACCGTATTTCTCAAGAGCTTTGAAGATTGGTAAGACTGGAACCTTGTCTTCTTCAATCTCTGCCGCTAGGTCATCTGTAAACATACGAGGGACATTCTCAATGAAGCCACCACCTGTGATGTGGGCAATGCCATTGACCAACCCTTCCTTGATGAGTGGCAAGACAGCCTTGACATAGATACGAGTCGGCTCTAGCAGAACTTCCTTGAGTTTCTTACCTTCTAATTCTGGCAGGACTTCCTCTCCTGTGTAGTCCGCAAAAACACGACGGACGAGTGAGTAGCCATTTGAGTGAATACCACTTGAAGCGAGTCCGAGAAGCACATCTCCTTCTGCTACTTTTGAACCGTCAATGATTTGAGATTTTTCAGCCACACCGACCGCAAAACCAGCCAAGTCATAGTCATCTGCGCCATACATACCTGGCATTTCAGCCGTTTCTCCACCGATGAGAGCGGCGCCTGCCTGCACACAACCTTCTGCTACACCAGCGACAACTTGTTCTAGTTTAGCTGGTTCATTCTTCCCTGTCGCCACATAGTCGAGGAAATAGAGGGGCTCAGCACCCGCAGCGATGATATCATTGACACACATGGCCACACAGTCCTGCCCAATCGTGTCATGCTTGTCATACTTTATAGCCAGCATGAGCTTGGTGCCAACACCGTCAGTCCCTGAAATCAATACGGGCTCTTTGACACCAGTCTTTGAAAGGTCAAACATGCCACCGAAACCACCTAGAGCTCCCATAACACCCGCACGCTCCGTACGAGCTACGTGCTTTTTGATCCGCTCAACAACTTCATAACCCGCTTCAACATCCACACCAGATTGAGCGTATGCATTTTTATTTGTCATTTCTTTATTCCTTTCCTTTAATGGAGAGTCTTTAGCCGTCTATTTGTAAAAACTGGTCTTGTCAGCCAAGCTTCTTCGGTATTCTTCTTCATAGTCGTAGAGAGGAGTTGGGTAGTCACCGTCAAAATAAGCGACACAGAGACCGCCATTTGGTGCATCTGTTTCAATCCCGATAGAGTTAATCAAGCCATCAATCGAAAGATAGGTCAGGCTATCCGCACCAATGATTTGGCAGGTTTCTTCTACCGTATGATTGGCCGCAATCAGCTCCTGACGCGTCTGGATATCAATCCCGTAAAAGCATGGATAAGCTAGCGCAGGACTTCCAATGGCAACGTGAACCTCGGACGCACCTGCTTCTTTCAATAGCTGAACGATGCGACGAGAGGTTGTCCCACGAACAATGGAATCATCAATCATGACGACACGTTTGCCTTTGACAACGCCTGAAACAGCAGACAGCTTCATCCGCACCCCTTGCTCCCGCAATTCTTGAGTCGGTTGGATAAAGGTGCGTTGGGTGTATTGGTTTTTGATCAGACCCATTTCATTTGGCAGACCGGATTCTTCCGCAAAGCCCATGGCTGCGCTGAGTGAGGAATTAGGCACACCGACCACGATATCTGCCTCATGCTTAAATTCACGCGCTAATTGGGCACCCATACGTTTCCGTGCCGTATGGACATTGACTCCATGGATATTGGAGTCAGGACGGGCAAAGTAGATATACTCCATAGAGCAAATCGCGAGCTGAGTATCATTTGTGTAGCTATCATACTGGATCCCATTGTCGTCAATAATGACAATCTCGCCTGGTTTCACATCGCGAATCCACTCAGCACCGATTACTTCAAAGGCACAGGTTTCAGAGGAAACGACTACCGCTCCATTGGCCATTTTTCCGATCGAAAGCGGACGAAAACCATTAGGGTCAAGCGCAGCAATCAACTTGTCCTCAAACAACAAGATATAAGCAAAGCCACCTTTGACAAGACTAAGTGCTTCCTTGATTTTGCCCATCAAGCTAGGATTGTGACTACGGCGAATCAAGTGAGCCAAGATTTCCGAGTCCGAAGTCGCGCTGAAAATAGCTCCTCTTTGTTCCAATTCTTTCTTGAGCGATTCGGCATTGGTCAGGTTTCCGTTGTGAGCAAGTCCAAACTGCATATCATGAAAGCGAAAGAGGAAGGGCTGGATATTATCTACAGAAGCTTCGCCAGCAGTCGCATAACGCACGTGTCCAATCGCTCCAGTCCCTGTCAATTTATCCAAATTAGCAGGATTTCTGAACACTTCTGATAAAAGCCCCATATCACGATGACGCTTCAATTGTCCGTGGTCATTGGAGAGGATTCCTGCCCCCTCCTGACCACGGTGCTGAAGACTGTGGAGACCAAAATAGGTCAACTTAGCAGCATCTGGATGCCCCCAGATACCGAAAACACCACATTCTTCATTAAGAGATTTTACTTCGTATGTCATTTTTTATACCTTTTATTTCCCTGTGAAATAACGCACAGCCGACGCGAACAGGTGCTGGTCTTTACTTCCTGGGATATTTTGGAAAAGACCGTCTTCATAACGTTCTGAGTGACCCATCTTACCGATGATTTGGCCGTTCTTGCTAGTGATTCCCTCGATAGCGTTGACTGAACCATTTGGATTGTACTTGGAATCCATAGTTGGTTTTCCGTCAAAGTCCACGTATTGGCTGAAAATTTGGCCATTGTCACGGAGTTCCGCAAATTCCTCAGCTGTCACGACAAACTTCCCTTCACCGTGCGAAACAGGAATAGCGTGGATATCGCCCACTTGCACTCCAGCCAACCATGGCGAGTTAGTATTGGCAATGCGGGTTTCCACCATCTTGGCCACGTGTTGGTTGGCATCATTGTAGAAGAGAGTTGGGCTAGTGCTAGTGGCATCCTCAAAGTTCCCGTATGGAAGAAGACCTGATTTTACGAGAGCTTGAAATCCATTACAGATACCGATAATCAAGCCACCACGAGCAATAAAGCTATCAATGGCTGCACGCACTTTTTCATTGAGCAGGATGTTGACGATAAACTTGGCTGAACCATCTGGCTCGTCCGCAGCTGAGAATCCACCTGCAAAGAAGAGGATGTTAGCCTTACCAATATTGTCAACCATGGTTTCAACTGACTTGACAATGGCTTCTTCATTGAGTGTCACGAATGGCACCAAGTTAACTTCTGCTCCTTCTTTCTCAAAGGCTTTAGCTGAGTCATATTCTGAGTTGGTTCCTGGGAATACTGGGATGTAAACCACAGGTGTTTCAACTCTTTCTTTGGCTTTAATCACAGCATCTGATGCCACAGCAGGTACTTCTTCCAGTTCTTTCGCTTGGGCAAATTCAGTAGGATAGACTGCTTCCAATGTTCCTTGGAAGGCGCTGTCAAGTTTCTGTCCATCTAGCTTCACACCGTTGACAAGGAGTGTAAAGTCTGCTTTCGTTTGACCGATCTTCTCCACCCCAACGATTTCTTCAGGAGATGTGAAGACAAATCCGCCTAGCTGAGCTGTCAAAGAATTTTCAAGTTCAGGCAAGGTCACCTCTGCACCGATATGGTTCCCAAAGGTAGCAAGTGCCAAACTTTCAATAACACCACCATATTTAACAGCTGAAGCTGCCGTCACTTTGTGAGCTTTTTGAAGGGCTTCAAACTGAGCAAAGTTTTGCTTAATCAAGTCAAAATCAATCTCTGTAGAGAGAGCTTGACCTGGGATGTAGTAGATGTTTTCACCAGCAGTCTTGAACTCAGGAGAGAGGACCTTACGGCTATCTGCTGTTGTCACCCCAAAGGCAACCAAGGTTGGCGGTACGGTTAATTCTTCAAAGGTACCAGACATAGAGTCTTTACCACCGATAGATGGCAAACCAAGCTGGATTTGTGCTTCGATAGAGCCTAGAAGAGCGGCTACTGGCTGACCGAAACGCTCTGCTTGCTTGTCCATGCGCTCGAAATATTCTTGGTATGAGAAACGAGCCTTGGACCAGTTTGCACCAGCAGCAACCAAACGAGCGGTTGCTTCGATAACCGCATAGGCAGCACCGTGGTATGGAGACCATTCTGCCACATAAGGGTTGAAACCTTGTGCCATGACAGACGCAGTATGCGTCACACCGTGCTGAACTGGTAATTTCTGCACAGAAGCTTCAGTTGGTGTGAGTTGGTAGCGACCACCAAGTGGGTGATTAACCGTTGAACGACCGACCGAACAGTCAAAGATGGTTTGCAAGCCTTTTTGACTCGCATGGTTCAAATCAGACAGAACAGCAAGGGTATCTGCTTCAAGTGTGTTAGTGCTTGTTGTGCGTTCTTCTGGAAGCTTGACATCCTTGTCTACCACCTTTGCATCGACGACCACGCGCACACCGTTTGTATCAAGGAAACGACGTTCCAAGTCGACAATCGTCTCGCCATTCCAGTTCATGACAAGATTTGGTTTTTCAGTCACTGTTGCCACAACAACAGCGTCAATATTTTCTTTATTACATTCCGCAACGAAGGCATCTACGTCTTCAGGACGCACCACAACTGCCATCCGTTCTTGAGATTCAGAGATAGCAATTTCTGTACCATTCAAGCCTTGGTATTTAAGAGGAACCTTATTAAGGTCGATTTCAAGACCATCTGCCAATTCACCGATGGCTACACAGACACCACCAGCACCAAAGTCGTTGGATTTCTTGATGAGACGAGTGACATCGCCATTACGGAAAAGGCGCTGAATCTTGCGCTCTTCGATAGCATTCCCCTTTTGAACCTCAGCTCCAGCTGTTTCAACCGATTCAACTGTTTGAACCTTAGAAGAACCAGTCGCACCACCGACACCATCACGTCCAGTCTTGCCACCGAGAAGGATAATGACATCGCCCGCTTCCGGTTTTTCACGGACAACATTGCCCTTTGGAGCCGCACCGACAACGGCACCAAGCTCCATACGTTTGGCTACAAAGCCCGGATGGAAGTACTCACGAACGTAGGTTGTCGCAAGCCCAATCTGATTCCCGTAAGAAGAATAACCATGAGCCGCTGTTTTAGAAATGACTTGTTGTGGCAATTTCCCAGCACGAGTTTCTGAAATCGGTGCTGTAATATCACCCGCACCAGAGATACGCATGGCTTGGTAAACGTAGGAACGGCCTGACAACGGGTCACGAATGGCTCCACCGATACAAGTAGCAGCCCCACCAAATGGTTCAATTTCCGTTGGGTGGTTGTGAGTTTCGTTTTTAAACATGAGGAGCCAAGGTTCCTTGACACCATCAACGTCCACTTCTATTTCGATCGAGCAGGCATTGATTTCGTCAGACACCTCCATATCGTCCAAACGACCATTAGCACGCTCATAACGACCAAAAATAGTCGCCATATCCATCAAGGTTTGTGGTTTTTCAGAACGGCCTAATTCCTCGCGCATAGCGATATATTTGTCATAGGTTTCCTGTAATTGCTTTTCAAATTTAGACGCTGAGAAGTCAATATTTTTCAACTCAGTCTCAAAAGTTGTGTGACGGCAGTGGTCAGACCAGTAAGTATCCAAAACTTTGAGTTCAGTCTCAGTTGGCACGCGCCCGATTGACTTGAAGTAGTCTTGGATAAAGAGCAAATCATCCACTTCCATGGCCATCCCTTGCTCAGCCTTGTAGCGGGCAAAGTCTTCTGCTGTATAGCTTTCAAAGAATGTCAATTTGGGAATGGTCTTATCTGACTCTGAAAATTCCTGCTTGGCAATCCCTGTTGTGATATCCTTGAAACGAGAATCAACTGGATTGAGCAGGTAGTTCTTAACCGCTTCTAGCTCAGTTGCATCGATATCCCTATTGACCAAGTAAAGTTGAGCAGTATTAACCGTTACATCACTTGAGCTACCTAGCAAGAGCAAGGCTTCCTGTGAAGATGCTGCACGCTGGTCAAACTGACCGGGCAAGCTTTCGATAGCAAAGAAAGCATAGTTAGCAAGATCCGCTTGCACAGCCGCTTCGTCCAAGACACGGTCTGTCACCTGTTCAGAAAAGATATGTTTTTCTGCAGATGCAAACAAATCCTCTGCCAAGTCAAAGACATCATAAACTTGCACAATGCGAATACTTTTCAAAGTTGACAGTCCCAAGTTGTGCTGGAGTTCTCTCACCAAACTCTCTGACTTGACCTGAAAATCAGCCTTTTTTTCAACAAAAATACGTTTATTCATCAATTCTTATTCCTTTATTTCAGCTCTTGCAATGTTCCCAAATGACCTTGAAGGTGCTATTTTAAACCTTGCAACTTCTCCCAGACAACTTCATAAACGTCTGTCAATTCACCTAAACCACGACGGAAAACATCCTTGTCCATGTGGTTACCGTCAGCGTCCCAAAGTCGGCAGTTATCTGGTGAAAATTCGTCTGCCAAGATAATCTTGCCATCCTTGTCAAAACCGAACTCTAGTTTAAAGTCAATCAACTTAAGCCCAATCTCAGCAAACCAGGCTTTCAAGAGTTCATTAATATGACGCGTTTCTTCCTTCAAGTAAGCAATCTGCTGATCATCCGCAATCTGTAGGAACTTTACATGCTCGTCATTGATAAAGGGATCATCCAAATCATCATTTTTATAGTAAAATTCGACAATCGGAGTCTCCAAGGCGATGCCCTCTTCCACACCAAAACGTTTTGAAAAAGAACCAGCTGTATAGTTGCGGAGCACAACTTCCAAAGGAATAATCTCAACCTTTTTGTTGAGCTGTTCTGTGTCCGAAAGTTTCTCCACAAAGTGAGTCGCTACACCAGCAGCGTTTAATTTCTCAAAAATAAAAGATGAAATCTGATTATTCAACACTCCCTTACCTGCAATCTGCTCCTTCTTGACACCATTGAAAGCAGTCGCCTGATCCTTGTAAGTTGAAATAATAAGATTTTCATCCTCAGTCGTATAGATATCCTTGGCTTTCCCCGAATAGATCAATTCTTTTGACATGTTAAAGTTCGCCTTTCGTATTTCTTTACTTCATTCTACTACAAAATAAGAAAAATAGCAAGAATTTGCGAACGATGGCAAAATTCCTTCTTTTAACATTAAGAAAAACTGTAAAATCAAAACATTTTACAGTTTTAAAAGTATAATATTGCATTAAAAGCAAACATTATTCTCTGTTTAAAAATTGATCTAAGTAGTATCTCAGATAATTTTTCTTCCCTGTGATTAGCGTCAGACGTCCTTCTGAACCGTAGCGAAGTTTTTCCGCCTGTTCAGGAGTTAGACCTGTTTCCGCCTCTATTTTAAAGAAATTCCCCTTTTCAGTCTTGGTAGCTGTCGCATCAATATTCGTAATCACAGAAACAAGAACGAGCTCTTTGTTGGTATCCTTGATTGTAGTAAAGCGAACAGAATCGCCGACCTTGAGCCTTGCAACATCTTTTGAACTGAGATAAGCTGTGAGTTTAGTTTTGCCTTCTCGTTCCAAGGCTGGGTAGAGTTGGGCTAGCAAGGTTCCTTCTGCAACCATGGTAGAATCGCTGGTCTCAGGATTAAGGTGAAGTACCCCATCTTCGCTTGCTGTAATCTTCCCCTTATCTAGGAGACCTCCTTGGACTTTCTTACCAGACTCCGCCTCCAAAATTTTCTGATCCAAAAGGGTTAATTCCTGGCCGACTTTGACTAGGTGCTGAGACTTGAGGGATTCAAGCTGACTATCCAATCCCGTTGCGTAGGCTTGTTGAGCTCCAGATCCCGCATACTGCACACGATAAGTAGCTAAACTAGACTCTAGCTGGGCGATTTGTGCATCCACCTGTGCAATCACTTGCGATTTAGCTTGCGAATCTTCTCCAGCTTGGTTTTTATAGGTCTGATAAAATGAGTAGGCTGGATTCTGACTATCCAGTTGATTTCCTGTTTCAATCGCCGACTTAGCTGTTTTGTAATCTCGAATTTTATCCTTCGTTTGGCTGATAAGATTGCCAAGCTCGGCTTGGCTCTGGCTTGCTGCCGCATTTTGAGAGGAAATGCTAGCATTTTGCTGCGAAACATTGCTCCTAAGACTACTAGCTTGGCTGAGATAATCTCGAAACATCTCCTGATATCCAAACTTATCCGCCTCTGGAAATTGATCTCTCCCCTCTTTCAAACTGGATTGCAAATAACCCAACTGCTTTTTTTGATCCTTTAACATCTCCAATTGACTGGCATATGCTTCGACCTGGACAGCCTCAGCCCCTTGCTGGTACTGAACGAGTAGCTCCCCCTGCTTGACCAACTTGTTCTCTTCCAGATAATTTGCCACAATGCGTTGATTGCTAGTCGACTGGATATTGGCAATGATCCGACTAGGTTCGACAGTCGCTCTGGTAGACAAACTAATCTCCTTCTCTGCAAAAGTTATAAATCCTAACAGAAACACGAGCAAAAGCGACATGGGTAAAATCACCCGACTGGAAAAATTATGGTAACGACGATGGTAAAACTCCGCACTTTCTAAAAATTCTGGTTTCATCTTCTCCTCTTTCTAGCTATTGACCAAATGAGCGTAAAATCCACCTCGGGCAAGCAAGGCTGCATGGGTGCCTTCTTCGACAATCTTGCCCTGATCCAAGACAACAACCTTCTCTGTCCGCTCAGCGATGGTCAAGCGGTGGGCGATAAAAATCAAGGTCTTGTCCAAAGCCATGAGATTATCCACAATCCGCTTTTCTGTCAAGATATCCAGACTGCTGGTCGCCTCGTCCAATATCAGAACAGGAGCATCCGTTAAAAGAGCACGCGCCAAAGCAATTCGTTGTCGTTGCCCCCCAGAAATACCTGCCCCATCCGAAGTCAATTCTGTTTGATAATTCAGTGGCATGCGCTCGATATCCTCTCGAATCTCGGCCAATTCAACTGCTCGTATGATATCTTCCTGAGTCGTCCCATCCTTGGCTCCAAGGAGAAGATTCTCCAAAATTGTTCCGTTAAAGACATAGGGCTGTTGAGGTAGATAGTTGATATACTGGCGCAAGGCTTTTTTATCAATCTGATTGAGATTGACACCACCCAGACTAATCTCTCCCTGACTAGGGTCGTAGAAATTAACCATCATCTTGGCCAAGGTCGTCTTACCTGACCCTGAAATCCCAACAAAAGCTACCTTAGCCCCTTGTGGAATCGTCAAATTGATATTCGACAAGACGTCTCGACCATAGCCATACTTATAGTGAATCTGCTTAAAGGTCATATCTCCCTTCATCATGCTCAAATCTTCGACTGTTTTTTTCTCCTCAAACTCCGAAGCTACCAGATAGACCTCGTTCAGACGGTTATTGGCAACTTGCGCTGTCTGAAGTTTGGTTTGCAGGTTGATGATATTTTCCAAAGGATTGGTAAAGTAAACAAGCAAGGTATTATAGGTAATCAGCTGACCCAAACTCATTTTTCCATCCATGACGAGCACTGCTCCCATCCAGAGAACGGCAACATTAAGCAGGAGCTGGGCAACTTTTTTCAGAGCCTTTTGTTGACTTTCTGCCCGACTGTAGGTAAAGGATTTTTTCAGATAAGCTACGAATTCCTTATCAATCTTTTGATAGCGTGAACTTTCACTGGTCAAAGACTTAATGGTCTCAATACCGTTGATGTCCTCAATGATAGAAGAAGACAGAACCGCATTGGCTTCCATGGTATCCCGATTCATCTTTTCAAAAGGCTTCATAAAAGCAAAGATAATCACGGTATAAATAGGAAGGGCAAGGAGACTAATGAAAAAGAGCGTCATGTTTTGTGAAAACAAGACAAGCGAAATAATCAAAATCGTCGACACATCTAAAAAGATAGACAGAATGGTCGAAGCTAGCGCATCAATGATACTGTTAGCATCTGTAAAACGAGATACAATCTCCCCTGTCCTGCGTGTCGCAAAAAAGGACATCGGCAGGTGAAAAACATGCTTGATGTAGGACAAAATCACATCGATGGACAGCCGTTGTCCCAGAACGAGTAAGAGATATTCCTGCGCATAGGACAAAATCTGCTGGAGGATATAGACGATGACCAGCCCAATAGAGATGATGCCCAAGGTCGAGCGCATCTGGTCTGGCACGTAACTATCAATGATAGACTGAAGATAATAAGATCCCACGATATTGATCAAGGTTACCAAGAGTGTTGCCAAGACGATATTGGCAATTAAGCCACGTTGTTTGAGTAAGATTGGTAAGAAGGATAGGAGCCCCTGTTTTTTCTCCTTATGGGGTTTATAGTCTGGAGACGGAGCCATAAAGAGACTGACACCTGTCCACTCCTCAGCAAATCTCTCACGAGAAATCTTAGTCAGCTTGACACCAGGATCTGGATCAGCGATATGGATCGTCTTCTTATCCTGACCAATCACCACATAGTAATGGAGCAATTTCCCTTCCTTGAGCACATGGGCTACAAACGGAAAGGTCAAATCTGGTAGATCAAAGAGCGTCATATCCGCCTTGATAGCCCGCGTTTCAAAACCGATTTCCTCTGCCACCTTTACAAGCCCCAAAGCCGTCGTCCCATCCATAGTCGTCTTGGCCAATTCTCGCAAGTGAGCCAAGGAGTAATAACTACCGTAGTAGCCAAACACCATGGCCAATGCAGCCACACCGCAATCCATCTGATCCACCTGGGGACGATAGTGCCTTTTTCCAAATTTCATATCCATCTCCTTTTTTCTAATAATCTCTTAAAAACTTTGTAAGATTATTTTAACTAAATAAGGATAAGACTAGGAAAATATTCCTGAATAAACTATTTTTACGCCTAAAACGCACTTTAAAAAGCAGAACAAAAGTTCTGCCTGCTTAAAGTGACCGTTAAAAAATGAATGCCCAGAAATAAATTATTCTGAAATGATATTTTCTTTACTTTTATAAAGTAATATAAAGGTCATCAAGAATAATGAAATCGTAGGTATGTCAAGATATTCGAATCATGTAGGTAGATTTAGTTTGTTTATATCAGCTACGATTCTAATAATTAGATAAGCCATCGAGCTAAACAATACAGTGGTCTCTGACCAAGATTTTCGTAGTAATTGAACAACTTTCATCCCAAACTCCAATCTGATGGTTCATCAATTCCCAATCGTACTTTCTTTTGTTTCGTACTTGTATCCTACATAAAACAGACCAAGCAGAATTGGATAGGTTTCTGGATAAAACAAGGTATTAATTGGATTTTTCATAATCAAATACGTTGCGATATAGACAACGAGTGATACGATAAAGTATCCCTCAGCAAATCCTAATAAGAATTTTTTCATAGTAACTCCTATTTACCTGAAAAGGAAGGCGGAAAAACTCCGCCATTTACATGCACAAAATCCTTTTGATTCAGATTCATCATTTATAGTTTTGATTATTTTTTGACAAATCTTTGCAAAAAATACCAAAGTAGCCCGAAGCAAGCAAGCCAACTACAGTCCATTGCCAATCAAAGGATACTAATGAACCTGTACGAATCACATGAAGTACAAGATTGAGAGCTATAGCCAACAAAGGAATTATAGTGGCTAATTTAGGTAAGAGTGTGTTGAGATTAAGGTTCCGATTGTTCATAATCTAACGCCCACGACGAGCTAAATCTGAACCAAATTTGTAACCAGCCCCAAATGCGCTGAATGCAATAGCACTTAGACCAAATATAATCGAAATAGGCTCAATTCCTCCTTCGATTGCTTGCAAGTCTTTCTCATCAATTACTTGAAATTTATCCATTCCCTTCTCCTTTACTTCTATATAATAAAATGAACACCATTAAAAACAATGAAATTGTCGGTATATTAAAATCATCAAACCATGCAGGTAAGGATATCTTATTTACATCAGCTACTAACCTGATGATTGTATAAGATATTGAACTAAGTAATACCATAAGTTCAGGCCAAACCTTTAGTATTAATTTAACGAATTTCATATATATCTCCAAAATTATGGTCTATTAGCATAGTAGCCCGCAGCTAATCCTACACCTGCTGAAGTTGTAGCAAGCGCAGCCACACCTCCAATTAATTTCCAACTAATAACTACCCCGCCAATAATAATCGGAGCAAGCCCCCCATCCACATCCATCAACTCTTCTTCTGTAAGAGCTACAAAGTTCTGTTCCATTTTGTCAAAGTTTGTCATCTTTTTTCTCCTTTATTTTTATTTTTTTAGTTTATGGTCTCTAGGCTTTAAACCATTTTAAAAACCAGATTGGGTAAATTACTGAAATCATTTTCTTCTCTCCTTCCTTTTCTTCTCACTTATCTATTCGAGAAGTAATTTAAAATGAACAAGTAAATTTCATTTATTTTAAATACCATTTGATCAACCATGGCAATAAGATTGGTAAATACATCGCGTAATCTCCTTCCCTTTTTCCTTACCTATCTATTCGAAAAACAATTCAAAAACGAACAATTCATTCATTTTTATTTTAAAAACCACTTAATGAACCACGGATAAAAACCGGTCACATACATAAACGTTCCTCCTTTTTCTTTCTCATCTCTTTATTCGTAATTTTTACTAGTTTCTCTTTTTTCTGCAAACAAAAAAACAACATGACTTGCATGTTGTTTTTGGTTATATCTTACCTTTAATAATCGCTACCACATCTGCCACACTTTGAAGTTGGTCAATTTCCTCATCACTGATTTCGATACCAAATTCATCTTCTAGCGTCAAGACGAACTCCATCAAGTCCACTGAGTCTGCATCGAGATCGTCTTTCAAACTCAAGGTTTCTGTTACGACAAAGTCCTCTCCCTGTCGTTCTTGGATAATGGTTACAATACGGTCAAAAATTTCTTTTTCTGTCATCTTTTTATTCTCCTGAAAATTCACGCGCAGTTTGGGCAACTACGTCTGTTTCTAGCATGGTACGAATCTGGCGAATCGTACTGTACACAGCCTTGGCATCACTTGAACCATGGGTCTTAACAACAGGGGCTTTGACACCAAACAAGACCGCTCCACCAACATCTGAATAGTTGAGTTGCTTTTTCAAACCTTTAAGGCTATCTTTGAGAAGAAGAGCACCTAGCTTCGCTCGAAGACCGCCACCTGTAATGGCTGGCTTGAGCAAGCCCATAATCCCCATGGCTGTCCCTTCGATAGATTTGAGCACTGCGTTTCCCGTGAAACCATCTGTTACGACTACATCAGCAACTCCATTCATCAAATCACGCGCTTCCACATTTCCGATAAAGTTCAAACTTTCATCAGCTACTAGCAAGTCATAAGTTTCCTTACGAAGCGGATCTCCCTTGCTACTTTCTGTTCCGTTGTTGAGCAAACCAACACGTGGTTTTGCGATCCCACGAACATTCTTGGCATAGAAGGAACCTAGGACAGCGTATTGATGCAGGTGCTGGGCTGTGTTTTCTGCATTGGCACCGAGATCGAGCATGTCAAACCCTTTGCCATCGATAGTCGGCAAGGTAGACATGAGTCCAGGACGGTCGATATTCTTGATACGACCCACGATGAAGAATCCTGCCGCCAACAAGGCACCTGTGTTGCCTGCAGAGAGGACAGCGTCTGCTTCTCCCTCTTTGACTGCCTTAGCTGCTAATACCATACTGGCATTTTTCTTCTTACGGATAGCTTTTGTTGGCTCATCGTCAGAGTTAATTTTCTCATCCGTATGGATAATGTTGACACGCTCTGTCGCCGTTAGATATTGCTTGATTTTGCTTTCATCTCCATAGAGTTGAACCTCAATATCTGAAAAGTCAGCAAGGGCTTGGTTGACACCCTCAACGATGGCTTGAGGTGCATAATCGCCCCCCATAGCATCTACTGCGATTTTTTTCATTTGTCTTCCTCTTTTAGTAATTGTCCCCAGTCGGCTAGGGAATCAATGAATTTTTTTGATTTTAGGTGAATCCCAACGTACTCTTCGTAGAGTTGATCCATAAATTGGCGTAACTCTTGCTTGATTTCGGCCTTAAGCGAAATGGTCTCCAAGGTTTCAAAATCAATGGCTTGAAATTGATTGAGCAGATAAGGGATATTGGGATTGAGATGACAACGTCTCTCATCTTCATGATAATGGTCTGGACAGATGCAGGCTCCATATTTAAAAGAAAAGTCAAAGGCCTGACCGACCCGATGGCAAAAGACACACTCATTAAAATTAAGGCTGATTCCAAATCGAGTCAAGATTTGAATTTCAAAAATATTGGTTAAGACCTGATAATCTATCCCTGCTTCCATCAACTCCAGAGTCTTCCTCAAGAAAGCAAACAAGGGAGCATCCTGCTGATTATCCTGCAAACTAGCATCTGCAAGAGCTGCCACATAGGTAGCATAGGCCATGACAAAGAGATCACTATTAATCTTTGGAAAGGTCATCACCTCATGGTAGTCCTCGATGTAGCTAAGCCCATCATCATTGATGCGCAAGAGAAATCGTGCCAACACCAAAGGCTGAATAACAGGAGCTAGTTTGGACTGGCCAGCGTGTTTGACGAAAAACATACGCTTGCCCGCCTGCTCGGTAAAAATTTTGACTAGCTTGTCATCCTCACGAAAGTTACGATTGTAGAGTACGAGACCTTGACTCGTGATAGACTGAATCATGCTTCTCTCATGTACTCCTCAAGTCGTTTCATGGCCTCTCTGATCGTTTCCATGCTGGCTGCATAGGACAGACGCACATAGCCTTCTCCGTAACGTCCAAAGGCGGCACCAGGGATAAAGGCAACGGCCTTCTTATAGGCAAAATCCTTCAGAAAAGCAAAGGAGTCTTGATTGTAGCCCGCTGGAATCTTAGCAAAGATATAGAAGGCCCCATCTGGTTTGATAATCTCAAAACCAAGAGCAGTCATCTTTTCGATGATATAATCTCGACGCTGGATGTATTCCTTTTTCATAGGCTCTGCGTCGTTTTTACCAGCGGTCAAAGCCTCCACCGCAGCATGCTGAGCCATCGTATTTGCAGCAGTAACCAAATACTGGTGACTCTTGATTAACTGAGCTGTGAAAGCCGCAGGAGCAAAGATAAAGCCTAAACGCCAACCAGTCATAGCATGCGATTTAGACAAGCCATTGATAATAATAGCCTGGTCTCTCAGCATAGTTCCCAGAGATACATGGGCTTCGCCTGTATAGGTTAATTCTGAGTAAACCTCATCACAGACAACAAAAATCTCATACTTGCGTAAAACGTCTGCCAAGGCTTCCAACTGCTCCCGACTATAGGTAATACCTGTCGGATTGGCTGGATAGTTGAGAATAACTGCTTTGAGCTTGTCCCCTTGCTCCAAAATGGCCTTTTCCAACATCTCAGGAGTCAAGACAAAACCATTTTCAGTTGTATCAATCTCGACAATCTCTGCCCCAACTAGATTGACAATCGGCTCATATCCTGGGTAGGCAGGAGCTGGCAAGAGCACCTTGTCCCCCTCTTCCAAAATAGCCGTCAAAGTAGCAGATAAAGCCTCTGTCGCCCCAATTGTAACCAAAATTTCATTTTCAGGATTATAATCTAGCTGGTATTTTTCTTTTACAAAGTCGCTAGCAGCCTGGCGCAAGGTCAGTAAACCGCTCATCCCTGTATAGTAGGATTGGTTCTGGTCAATGGCTCGCTTGGCTGCCTCCTTGATATGATCTGGCGTTGTAAAATCAGGTTCCCCCAAGGTCAAACGCAAGACCCCAGGAATCTCTGAAATTGCCTGGTCAAACTGGCGAATCAAGGAAACTTGAATCTTGTCTAACTGTTTATTAAAGCGTTTGGTTAAGTCCATAGATATCCCCCTTGCTTACAGAACATAGTACTATTATACTACAAAAGCTCCCTGACCGCAAAATCCATCTGAAACCCGCATTTTTCACTTTCTGTTTTACTTTTCTTCTCGACAGGACTATAATAATAAGTGCTTATTTTCGGAGGTTTATATGTCATTTTTATCAAAAAATGGAGCAGGAATCTTGGCCTGCCTTCTCATTTCTATCGTATCTTGGTGCCTGGGAGGATTTTTCCCCGTCGTGGGTGCACCTGTCTTTGCAATTTTTGCTGGAATGCTCCTCCACCCCTGGCTCTCACCTTACAAACAACTAGACGCAGGTTTGACCTTTAGTTCCAAGAAATTACTCCAGTATGCCGTTATCTTACTCGGTTTTGGTCTCAATATCTCGCAAGTCTTCGCAGTTGGACAAACTTCACTCCCTGTCATCCTTTCCACCATTTCGATTTCCTTAATCGTTGCCTACCTCTTCCAACGTTTCTTTGCGCTAGACACAAAACTAGCTACCTTGATTGGAGTGGGTTCTTCTATCTGTGGTGGCTCTGCCATTGCTGCGACAGCGCCCGTCATCCATGCCAAGGAAAAAGAAGTTGCCCAAGCCATTTCCGTTATCTTTTTCTTCAATGTCTTGGCTGCGCTCATCTTTCCAACGCTAGGAACCTGGCTTCACCTATCCAATGAAGGTTTTGCCCTCTTTGCAGGAACTGCAGTCAACGATACTTCTTCTGTAACGGCCACAGCCAGCGCATGGGACAGTCTTTATCAGACCAATACCCTTGAGTCTGCAACCATTGTTAAACTCACACGCACCCTTGCCATTATTCCTATCACGCTCTTTCTCTCCTACTGGCAAAGCCGCCAACAAAAAAATAGCCAGGGTTTCCAACTAAAAAAAGTCTTCCCACTTTTTATCCTTTACTTTATCCTAGCCTCTCTCTTAACGACTTTTCTCACCTCTCTCGGTGTGTCTAGTAGCTTCTTCACCCCTCTCAAACAACTCTCCAAATTCCTCATTATCATGGCTATGAGTGCCATCGGTCTCAAAACAAATCTAGTAGCCATGGTCAAATCCAGCGGTAAATCCATTCTTCTTGGAGCCCTTTGCTGGATTGCCATCATCCTCACCAGTCTTGGCATGCAGGCATTGATTGGTATTTTCTAACACAAAAAGGTAGCCCATGGCTACCTTTTTATTGCTCAAGAATTAAGCGAGTATGTTCTCTTTTAATACAGCGATTCATCACGATGTCGTTGCATCCTCCAGCACGCAAGATTTCTTCCGCTTCTAAACTTTCAAGTCCCAGCTGCGCCCAGAAAATCTTGGCGTCAGCCTTGAGAAAATCACGCGCCACATCTGGTAAAAACTCGCTACGTCTGTATACATTGACAATATCCACAGGAAAAGGAATCTCAGCTAGACTCGCATAGGCCTTTTCTCCCAATATTTCCCCACCTGCAGCCTTGGGATTAACTGGAATGATTTTATAGCCTCTAGCCTGCATTTCCCTGGTCACTCGATTGCTAGTTGTTTCTTCACGGTCAGATAAACCCACCACAGCAAGGGTCTTACTGCTTACTAGATACTGACGGACCACACCATCACTTGGATTGATAAATTCTTGGCTCATAGAAATCCTCCTTTTTCATCAGTATAGCATATTATGAAAGGGTTTGCAGATTTTGACTACAAAAATCTCCTAGCAAGAAAAGAAACCTGCTAGGAGAACGATCTATTTTAAATGAAGGATTAAATCTTTTTCTCAATACAAAATAGAGGAGAAAGAGGGCGTTTTTCGTGGATGCGAACGATGGCATCTCCTAAGAGGTGGGCAATCGAGATTTGTTCAATCTTATCAATCAAGCGCTCTTCTGGTAGGTAGATGGTATCCAAAACAACCAATTTCTTAATGGCTGATTTTTGGATATTGCCCATAGCTGGCCCTGAAAGAACTGGGTGCGTACAACTTGCGTAAACTTCAACAGCACCTGCTTCAGCAAGGGCATCTGCCGCATGGCAAATAGTTCCAGCTGTGTCAATCATATCGTCAATCAAGATACAGGTCTTACCTTCTACCTTACCGATAATGTTCATCACTTCGCTGGTATTCATCTTGTCTACACTACGACGTTTATCAATAATCGCAATCGGAGTTTTCAAAAACTCTGCCAATTTACGAGCACGAGTCACCCCACCATGGTCTGGACTGACAACCACATAGTCAGAACCAACCATCCCACGACGTTCAAAATAGTCCGCGATCAGTGGAGCACCCATCAAGTGATCAACTGGAATATCAAAGAATCCCTGAATCTGTGCCGCATGCAAATCAATCGTCAACAAACGATCTACTCCAGCAACTTCTAGCATGTTTGCAACGAGTTTTGCAGTAATTGGCTCACGCGCTCGCGCTTTTCTATCCTGACGTGCATAACCATAGTAAGGCATTACAACGTTGACAGATTCTGCACTAGCCCGCTTCAAGGCATCTACCATGATCAAAATTTCGAGCAGATTGTCATTTACAGGTGAGCTCGTTGATTGTAGGATAAAGACGTGTTTTCCACGGATTGATTCTTCGATGTTGACCTGAATCTCCCCATCTGAAAATTGACGAACAGTCGATTTTCCCAACTCTATCCCAATCTCTTGCGCCACACGCTCAGCCAATTCTCTATTAGAAGAAAGGGCAAACAGCTTTAAATCAGAAAAAGACATGATTTCCTCCGGTATTTATGTATCACTTGTTTTTTACACAACATTTTCCATCTACCATTGTAGCGCTTTTTCCTTTATTTTTCAATCAAAAATAAAACAAGAGTAAACATTTATACCCTCGTTTTATGCTATTTTATATTAGCTATATTAAAACTAAAAATCCTACATTTTAACAATCAATTTTATGCTAGGATGAAATTTTTTCGAGACAAAGTTAGCATACTTCTCTCATACTTCCTGTATCCACATCATAGACAGCACCTGAAATAACCACATCATCAGGAATCAGTGGAGATTCTCGAAGCAATTGCATATCCTCTCTAACACTCTCTTCAACGTCCTGGAATGGTAAAAAATCTTGATTAGACACATCAACTCCGAGCTCGTGCTTCAAGTGTTCATGAAAACTTTCATTTTGAAAGGTTTGAGCTCCACAGTCTGTATGGTGCAACACCACGATTTCTCTTGTCCCCATTTGTTGCTGGGAGATCACTAGAGAACGAATCATGTCCTCTGTTACTCTGCCGCCAGCATTCCGCAAGATATGAGCATCCCCAAGTGCCAAACCTAAAGCTTGTGCGACGTGTAGCCGCGAGTCCATGCAGGTCACGATAGCTACTCTGGTTTTTGGCTTAAGTGGCAGATTTAATTTCCCATGAAGGGCAACATAAGCCTGATTGGCTTGCATAAACTGTTCAAAATACGACACGATTTCCCCCTTAAAAATTTGATAACCAAATATTTCTCCTATCTTATCATTTTTAAGAGGATTTGTCACGGATTATGCAAAGACCTTTTTCAAAACTTCCTGAATAGTCGTCACTCCAATCACCTGAATTTCTTGAGGTGGAGTAATTCCTGTCAAGGAATTCTTAGGTACATAAATCTTAGTAAAACCCAGTTTAGCAGCTTCATTGATGCGCTGTTCGATACGATTCACGCGTCGAATTTCTCCAGTCAAGCCTAGCTCTCCAACAAAGCATTCCTGAGGATTGGTTGGCTTGTCCTTGTAACTAGAGGCAATAGCAACTGCAACGGCTAAATCAATAGCAGGCTCATCTAATTTGACACCACCAGCAGATTTGAGATAGGCATCCTGATTTTGCAAGAGCAGCCCTGCACGTTTTTCCAAAACAGCCATAATCAAACTCGCACGATTAAAATCAAGCCCTGTCGTCGTGCGCTTGGCATTCCCAAACATAGTCGGTGTCACCAAGGCTTGTACTTCAGCAAGAATTGGACGTGTCCCTTCCATAGTTACCACGATTGACGAGCCAGTTGCTCCATCCAAACGCTCTTCTAGGAAAACTTGACTCGGATTGAGCACCTCAACCAATCCACCTGACTGCATCTCAAAGATGCCAATCTCATTAGTGGAACCAAAACGGTTTTTGACTGCCCTCAAAATACGGAAGGTATGGTGGCGCTCCCCTTCAAAGTAAAGCACTGTATCCACCATATGCTCCAACATACGCGGACCAGCCAAGGTTCCTTCCTTAGTCACATGCCCTACGATAAAGATGGCAATGTTATTAGTCTTGGCCAACTGCATAAGTTCAGCTGTCACCTCACGCACCTGAGAAACAGATCCCTGTACCCCCGAAATCTCAGGAGACATAATAGTCTGGATGGAGTCAATAATGAGAAAGTCTGGTTGGATGCGCTCCACCTCTGCACGAACACTCTGCATATTAGTCTCTGCATAGAGATAAAACTCGCTATCGATATCTCCCAAGCGCTCTGCTCGTAGCTTAATCTGCTGGGCAGACTCCTCCCCACTGACGTAGAGAACCGTACCCACTTGAGACAACTGAGTTGAAACTTGTAGGAGAAGAGTCGATTTCCCGATTCCAGGATCACCCCCGATAAGGACGAGACTTCCTGGTACCACTCCACCTCCAAGCACACGGTTAAATTCCTCCATCTCGGTCTTGGTTCGATTGACATTGATAGAAGTTACTTCAGCCAGTTTCATAGGCTTGGTTTTTTCACCTGTCAAGGACACACGCGCATTTTTGACCTCGACAACCTCGATCTCTTCTACAAAAGAAGACCAAGACCCACAGTTTGGACAGCGCCCTAGATACTTAGGTGAATTATATTCACAATTTTGACACACAAATGTCGCTTTTTTCTTTGCGATGATAAACCTCTTTCTAAATCTCTACCTCACACTCAATCACTTGGCAAAAATCAATCTTCTCGTCTGGTACAAATTGGCGCATGAGCATTCTATGAGCGACAACTACCACAGTCTGATATTCTCGATACTTAGCCATGCATTTTAGAAAACGAGACTTCATCTCTTCAGCTGTCTCATATTGAATAGGACTATGAGGAAGTAACTTCCCATTATTTTCTAAAAACAGAGTACGTGCTTTTTCAAAATTCTCTATACCACTTTCGTAGACCTGCCACTCGTGTAACAAAGGCTCCACCCTCAAAGAAAGGCCTGTAGCACAAGTTACATAAGAAGCCGTTTCTAAAGCTCTCGTTACTGCTGAAGTCACTAGAAGATTAGCTGATTGTAGCAAGGGATTTTGGCAAAGTTCCTGGGCTTGTCGCCTTCCTTTCTCAGACAAAGGAGCCAAATCTAATCCAAAGCCAGTGTAGGAACACTCCTCTAACTCACGGTAATCTGGCTCCCCATGACGTACAAAGATAATCTTCATCCTAGTGCCCTGTCGATCCAAATCCACCAGTACGAACTCCGTTTGCCTCATCTCCATCTGCAATTAAAAATGGTGCAAAGACAGCCTGAACCACACGTTCCCCAACTTCAAGTATCACTTCTTGTTCGGTAATATTTTTCATCTGAGCAAAGATATGTCCCTCATTCCCGGGATTGCCATAATAATCCCCATCAATAACACCAACAGAGTTGATCAAGACTAGACCCTTCTTACGAGGATTTGAAGAACGGTCATAGAGATAGAGCACTTCTGTCGGTTGCATATAGGCCTTAACACCTGTCGGAACCAAGATAATCTCTCCTGGCGCAATCACAGTGCGTTCCGCAACCTTTAAGTCGTAACCAGCCGCGTGAGCTGTCTCACGCTTCGGTAGTAAATTTTCATCTGTAAAACTCGAAACCAATTCAAAACCACGAATTTTCATATTTTTCTCTTTTCTATAATCATTTATTCTAGGCTATTTTATCTTATTTATTCGAAAAAAGCACGAAAAAAGAGCACACAATTCACACTCGTTTAGGGCTGCTGGATTCCTCCCCTGACCCGCTTCACGCAGAACTGTTGCTCCACTATTTATTATACCACATTCCCCTCGGTTTTTAAAGAGAAATTATTTTTTCCGTCTATTTCTAAAAAAGTCCTGCATAATAGCTGCACAGTCATCTTCCAAAATTCCCGTTTCTACCTCTACACGATGATTGAGACGCTCATCTGTCAAAATATCGTACAAACTTCCAGCTGCACCAAATTTCTGGTTTTTAGCCCCGTAAACTACGTTTGGAATACGGGCAAGTCCAATCGCCCCGCTACACATGACACAAGGCTCAATGGTTACAAAAAGCGTACAATCGAGCAAGCGCCAACTCTCTTCACTCATGTTCGCATTCTCTATAGCCATGATTTCTGCATGCATGACCGCCCGTTGCAACTCCTCGCGCGCATTATGCCCACGACCAATGATCTCTCCATCCTTGACAATCACACAGCCAATTGGAATTTCATCGTGTTCTAGAGCAATTTCTGCCTCTCTCAAAGCCTCTCTCATAAAGGCTTCTTTTTCTTCAACTGTATAATTCATCGTTCTTCTCTTTTTCTACTTGTCGATTTTATTATTATATCATGATTCTCAACACAAAAAAAGCCACCGAATGCGGTGACTTAATAGGGAGATTATTATGAAAAAGAAAAGTTTAGGATATTTGTTACAACAAGTTAGGAGGTCTTCTTGTAACTGTCTATAGTATACCCAACCTCTCTTAAACTAATCTTAAAAATCTCCTATGACCAAACACTTTCTAAAATATTGGTTTGTTCACGACCAGGACCAACTGAGAAGGTAGAAATACGAACCCCAACCAACTCGCTCACACGACGAACATAGTTACGCGCATTCTCAGGAAGATCTTCTAAATTACGAACTCCAGTAATGTCTTCTGACCAACCTGGCAATTCCTCGTAGATAGGTTTGCAACGTTTTAATTGCTCAAGACTAGCTGGGTAGTGGTCGATACGTTGGCCATCAAGATCATAGGCCACACAAATTTTCACAGTATCCAAACCGCTCAAAACATCAATAGAATTCAATGAAAGGTTGGTAATCCCAGATACACGACGACTATGGCGCATCACAACTGAGTCAAACCAACCCACACGACGTGGACGACCAGTTGTTGTACCATATTCATGACCAACTTCACGGATACGTTCTCCCACTTCATCAAACAACTCAGTTGGGAAAGGACCGTCTCCTACACGACTCGTATAGGCTTTACATACACCTACAACCTTGTCAATCTTACTTGGACCAACACCAGAACCGATTGTCACACCACCAGCGACAGGATTTGATGAAGTAACAAATGGATAAGTACCTTGGTCAATGTCCAACATAACACCTTGCGCACCTTCAAAAAGCACACGTTTGCCATTATCAAGCGCATCGTTCAAGATAACAGATGTATCTGTCACGTATTGCTTGATTTGTTGACCATACTCATAGTACTCTTCAAAAATTTCATCGATTGAAATAGGAGTACTGTCATACAATTTTTCAAACAAACGATTCTTTTCCGCAAGATTGCGTCCCAAGCGTTCACGGAAGATATCCTTATCCAAAAGATCAGCAATACGAATTCCAACACGAGCAGCCTTATCCATATAAGCTGGACCAATACCCTTGATAGTTGTCCCGATTTTATTGTCGCCCTTAGCTTCTTCTTGCAAACGGTCTAATTCAATGTGATATGGTAAAATGACATGCGCACGGTCAGAAATTCGTAAGTTATCAGTTGACACACCTTCCTCATGAAGATAGCTCAACTCTTTCACAAGGGATTTTGGGTTCACGACCATCCCATTCCCGATAACAGAGATTTTTTCAGGAAAGAAAATCCCAGATGGAATCAAGTGTAATTTAAACTTCTTACCATCAATCACAATCGTGTGACCAGCATTATCACCACCTTGATAACGAGCAATCACTTCTGCATTAGCTGAAAGAAAATCTGTAATTTTCCCTTTACCTTCATCACCCCACTGGGTACCAACAACAACAACTGAAGTCATAATAAAATTCGTCTGAGCTACCAGGAGCTCGTCCTTTCTCATATACATGGCAGGAGTCTCACCTGCAATTATATCTTACAATTTATTATAAGAAAAAAACACTTTTTTATCAAGAAGAAACAATAGAAAAGATTTGTAATTTCTGTAAATTATAAAAATCAAAACCTTATATTTTAAATAAAATCCTTAAATTCACAAATTCAACGCTCATTATCGTTCGTGAAAAATGATATATATGAACCTCACTAGTTTAGGATAGCACCTTCTTGAAGGTATTTATCAAGATACAAGCGATAAGCCGTCTGAAAATGATATAAATAAAAGTCTTTATCGCTTGTAATTCTAAATCTTATTAAGTAATAAAGTAAAAAACGAAGATGAAGTGATTCCCACTCAACACAACTCTGACATAAAGAAGCGTATTCTTGTTCAACAAGTTTCAAAAAGACAAATGCTCGATCATAAAATTTTTGAAGCATATAAAAAATTCCTTTCTTATTATTAACACTAGTCTAACAAAAATAAGAACTAAAAAAGCTTCAAATCCTATAAAAGTAGAATTTAAAGCTAAACGAACTAAAAATAAAATATGAAGGCATTTATAGGTGCAAAAATTAAGTTTTGAATTTTGAGAAGTTTACTTCATTTATAAAATCACAACCACCCGTGACGGGTGGTTTGCACCGAGTCTATAAGCCTAAATTACCAGCCAGCGCCTAAAGACGCTGGCTTTCACTTTGTTCAAGCCTTATTGCTCTTGACTCGTCACTTGCCTCTCAAAGAGGCTTTAGTATTACTTACCACTATCCCTAAAGGGATCCTCATATTCTTTTACACTCAATTTATCTAGTGCTATATCATGCTTTACTCGTTCTCGAATTTCTATACTCATGAAAAAATCATTTACTGGATAATTTCTTTAATTTTGAATCTATTTCTTTATTGTGGCTCCATTAAATCCTACTGTACTCACGTAGTAACCTTCCACCCAAGAATGCCGATTCCCAAACTTGTACTTGAGGTTGGTGTGTTTATCAAACATCATAAGGGCATTTTACTTTTTAAATATCCCATGAAACTCGAAACACTTATCCTCGGTGGAATACTTACTAACATATGTACATGGTCTGGTATTAAGTGACCCTCGATAATTTCAACTCCTTTATAACTACACAATCGATAAAATATTTCGCCTAAACTACTTCGATATTGATTATGGATGACTTTTCGTCTATACTTAGTGGTGAACACAATGTGATACTTACAGTGCCACTTTGTGTGCGATAAACTATGAGCCTTTTGTGCCATATTTTCTCCTTTCGCTTTACAATTGCCTTGAACACCTTTATTGTATCGCGTTTGGAGTTTTTTGGTATAACCTTCAACGCACACCCGCATAGCGGGTGGTTTATTTGTCTCGCACCTAACGGAGCGAGACGGACTAATAATCACATAATTAAAAGAAAAAGAACACCAATGGTGTTCTTTTTTCTAACTCCGCCAGTAGGACTCGAACCTACGACATCATGATTAACAGTCAT
>JAQDAD010000003.1:120607-121227 GCA_027682205.1 Streptococcaceae bacterium AF54-32pH5A | reverse complement strand
GCAGATACTGATGCTGAAGCTGATTGACTAGCACTTACTGATGCGCTTGCTGATTCACTTGCAGATACAGACGCTGAAGCTGATTGGCTAGCTGATACAGATGCTGAAGTTGATTCACTTGCACTTACTGATGCTGAAGCTGATTGGCTAGCTGATACTGATACTGATGCTGAAGCTGATTGACTTGAGCTTACTGATGCGCTAGTTGATTGGCTAGCTGATACAGATGCTGAAGCGCTTTGGCTTGCAGATACAGACGCTGAAGCTGATTCACTTGCAGATACAGACGCTGAAGCTGATTGGCTTGCTGATACAGATGCTGAAGCTGATTGACTTGAGCTTACTAATGCTGAAGTTGATTGACTTGCAGATACAGATGCTGAAGCTGATTCGCTTGAGCTTACTGATGCTGAAGCACTTTGGCTAGCAGATACAGACGCTGAAGCTGATTGGCTAGCTGATACTGACGCTGAAGCGCTTTGGCTTGCAGATACTGATGCTGAAGCTGATTCGCTTGAGCTTACTGATGCTGAAGCGCTTTGGCTAGCTGATACTGACGCTGAAGCTGATTGACTTGCACTTACTGATGCTGAAGCGCTTTGGCTTGCAGATACTGATGC
>JAQDAD010000003.1:0-120546 GCA_027682205.1 Streptococcaceae bacterium AF54-32pH5A | reverse complement strand
GATTGGCTTGCTGATACAGACGCTGAAGCTGATTCGCTTGAGCTTACTGATGCGCTTGCTGATTGGCTTGCTGATACTGATGCTGAAGTTGATTCGCTTGAGCTTACTGATGCGCTAGTTGATTCGCTTGCACTTACAGATGCTGAAGCTGATTGACTTGCTGATACTGATGCGCTAGTTGATTCGCTTGAACTTACAGATGCTGAAGCTGATTGACTTGCTGATACAGACGCTGAAGCTGATTGGCTTGAGCTTACTGATGCGCTTGCTGATTGGCTTGCACTTACAGATGCTGAAGCTGATTGACTTGCTGATACAGACGCTGAAGCTGATTGACTTGAGCTTACTGATGCTGAAGCTGATTGGCTTGCACTTACAGACGCTGAAGCGGATTGACTTGAGCTTACTGATGCTGAAGCGGATTGACTTGCACTTACAGACGCTGAAGCGGATTGACTTGAGCTTACTGATGCGCTAGTTGATTCGCTTGCAGATACTGATGCTGAAGCTGATTGACTTGAGCTTACTGATGCGCTTGCTGATTGGCTTGCTGATACAGACGCTGAAGCCGATTCGCTTGAGCTTACTGATGCTGAAGCGCTTTGGCTAGCTGATACAGACGCTGAAGCGGATTCACTTGAGCTTACTGATGCGCTTGCTGATTGGCTAGCTGATACTGATGCTGAAGCGCTTTGGCTTGCTGATACTGATGCTGAAGCTGATTCGCTTGCACTTACTGATGCTGAAGCGGATTGACTTGCAGATACAGACGCTGAAGCGCTTTGGCTAGCTGATACTGACGCTGAAGCGGATTGACTTGCACTTACTGATGCTGAAGCTGATTGACTTGAGCTTACTGATGCGCTAGCTGATTGACTTGCAGATACTGACGCTGAAGCGCTTTGGCTTGCTGATACTGATGCGCTTACTGAGGCCGAAACACTATTTCTAGCTGAAACCGAGCGGCTGGCGCTCATCGATGCCGATTGGCTATTGCGCAAGGAAGTAGACAAGCTCTGGCTAGCAGAAACTGAACGGCTGGCGCTCGTTGAAGCCGATGCACTCGCTGATGTACTAGCACTTACTGAGGCACTGGTTGAGGCAGACGCACTTGCTGACATTCTTGCAGAAACGGATGCTCTCGTTGAGGCAGATGCGCTCGCTGAAGTGCTGGCGCTTACCGATGCACTCGCTGAGGCACTGGTTGACTGTCTTTGACTTAGACTAGTTGAAGCACTGCTACTCTTATACTCACTATCAGAAAGTTTTACAGTGAACGTATCCGTAGTCTTATCTTTATAGATAATGGTAACTGTTCCATTGTTACTAATAGTAAAGGAATCAATACGTTTTTCCTGCTTATTGTTTAGTTTCTCAACAGCCGCCAATATACGAGTTTTTTCTTGAGGTTTTAATTGAGAAACATTCTCTACCTGGAAGGTTTCAGTCGGTGCTACCCCTTCCATAATATCTGTCAGCCTACCTTGCACAATACGGACATTGCCCGGTGAATCATTTCCTGCACTATTACTATTACCAGCCTTATCCGTTGCTACTGCATTGCGTTGCCAACTATTTCTACCATTTTTATCATACTCTAGATTATCATTCAAATGAGCTCTTACAGTAATACGGGCTGGACTAGCAGTAGTCGCTGTGATATTCCCCGTTAAATGCTCTACAGTTCCCGTCCCATATTTATTATCTTCAAAGAAATTACTTCCAAGGGCTGAGCCATTTGCATCTGCATTTGAAACGATCTTAAATTCTGATAATTGCCCGCTATTATCTGTAGCAGTGAAATTAATTTGAATATCATCTCCTGCGTACACAATATAGTTGCCATTTACAGGGGTCAGGGCTTGACCATTACGAGTCACCGTCGCACTTGGAACTGGAACAGCATCCACATTAGCTGGGATAACATTTGTAGTATTTTCACGGTAGGTAATGGTAATATTCCCATTTTCAGCTACCGAAATCGTTCCGGTTACGCCATCTTTCGTAAAATCACTACCAGATAAAAGCGACTGGTTTTTTTCTTTAAATTTTTCAAGTACTTGATCGCGTTCACTTACAGTCAAAGAAGATGGATTCTTAACAATAACGGTATCCCCACTAACTGGGTTGTTTCGTTCATTAAATCCCTTAATATGGAAATTCGTACGTGCTGTCGCAGTCTGACCATGAATATCTGTTACTGTATATTCCAGAACATAGGTACCAGGCTTATAGGGTTTCCAAGTTCCGTTTTCACGACCCACTGTCCCTATTATGTCAATGGTGTATGACCTTTGGGCACCTGTTCGATTCCCCCATTGATCATAGATATATAGATCTCCAAATCCCCCTTTCTTGTTAGTTGGATAGTTCGGTGCATGTAAACCTGTAATAATAGCATTGGATGGGGAGCCCGTGATTTTAGCCATCCCTTTATCATCATTCAGCCTTATCTGAAAATTATTGACTGCTTCATCATTATAAATTGTGATAGTGGATGGCATAGAAATCGTAGGCGGATTAGAGGCTGCACGTGAGTGTGCCCCTCTAGCAATTTCTGTCCCATTTCGTGGATCACGCAAACCAGAATTAGCCGCCAACACAGCATTGACAATCGAATTACGCGCTGAAGTAGCTTTTTGCACTACTGTTGTTAAATCACTAGTTGGATCAGTCAGGGCTTTTTCAATTTCTGTTACTGCAGCATTGGCCTTAGCAAGAGCTGAATCCGTATTTGGTAAATCAACCGCTTTTGCTAGATAGTCACCTATTTCAGCTGAAAGATTGGTCAACTTCCTACGGTTTTCTTCTTGTTGTTTAGCAGTGACTTCTGAAGATGCTAGTGCAACCGTAGCAGCTTCAATTAAACTAGTTGTGGCAGAAGTTGATTGAACTCCACTGACACTATTCTTACCAGTGATTTCAGTTGTTTTTAATTCAGCTGAGTCAATTTCAAGGTTCTTTGCTTCTTTTGAAGTAGAAGGTTGCTGGTCAATTACTGTTGTCGATCCACTCTGTTCAACAGACAGACTTGACACTACAGAAACATTCGATCCACTTGTTGATTGACTGGCACTAGCAGAAGTACTGACAGACTCTTTTGGTGAAGTGGTCACGGTCTTATCTACCGTTTGACTCTTCTCAGCTTGTTTGAGCGCATCCTTGCCTTGGGCTTGATTCTTATCAGCGATCACACCAGCGGCTAGGTTATTGCTAGTTGTTGCCACTTGGCTGCTGAGTTGGGTTGTGCTTGACAAGGCGTCACCTAGCTTGCTGGTCGCAAGGCTCTCAGCAGGAGCAGTCTTGACATCAAGGGATGCTGAGGTCGAAGTTGAGACAGAGGTTTGAACTTCTGACTCGCTAACAGAGCTAGTGCTTTCAGCTAGAGATGCTGAAGTTTGGACACTTACTGAAGGAGCAGGTTGAGCGCTAGCAGATGCTGACTCAGAGACAGGAGTTGAGGCAGATGCTTGCACACTCGCTGATTGCGATGGAGTTTCACTAACAGAGGCTGACTCAGAAGCAGGACTTACAGCTGACTGGCTGGTAGTAACTGAACTGCTAGCTGACGCACTTGCTGATAGACTAGCTGATAGACTAGCTGATAGACTAGCTGATACAGAAACGCTTGTCGAAAGAGAAGCACTTACAGATTGACTGACCGACTCAGAAACAGATACAGAGTCTTGCTCTGCTTGTTCCTTCACTTCTGCTTGTGCTTGGGCAATGATAGAGTTATTGCTGGCTTCAGTTGTCGCATCAGCTTGGGGCTCAGTTGCGATGACTGCCTTACCAGTTTCCTTGTACTCAGATGTCTCATCTGCATATACAGTTTGCTCTTGAGTTACAACAAAACCTGCGGCCCCGGCGGCTAAGATGGCCCCTATACCTGCAAGCGTGTTGGCATTCAAGTGAGCGTGGTCAAGTTCTTCAGTGTCAGATAGGCTAGTCGAGACAACTTCTCCCATCCCACCGATACGGAAGAGATCCAGTTGGGAATTCGAGGCTTTTACCCAGTTTTTCCCCGATTTGTAAAGCTTATAGCGCTTTTTCTCATCTACGATCTCGAAATCTTTGTTAAATTTTTTACTTCGAAACATGCTATTCCTTTCCTTTTTTAAAAATTCCACTCTTTGTTAACCTCATGATCATTAACAAAGCGTGATACTTAAGTAAGAATTTCACGGAAACACAAGCATCAAGCCTAGTCAGTCAATGGCTTTTCAAGAGTTTTTTGATAAAATTCGATGGTTAATTGGTATAAAAGAGATGCACTTTTATATATGTTTTACTCCAGTATATACCAGCCTCAATTCTATCAAATTTGAAGCTTCTTTTCAATATTTTCGATTTCAATATAGAAAATTTATTTCTGCAATAGAAAAGCAGTGTAAAAGGATTACACTGTTCTTTATAAATACTGATTTTTTCTTAAACTGAGGTCTCAGAATTGATTAAAACTGGACTCATTTCCCTATCGTTAAGATTGATTTTCTTCCCAGTCGTGGTAGGCAGCATAGAGCTGACTTTTATTCCGCTGGTAGAGTTTAGCAACTTCTTTTATGGCTTGATTTCTCTTCATGCCTTGCTGGATACGGGATTGGATTTCTAAGAACAAGCCCTCCTCATCCTTTTCCTCCTCATCCTGACTGGCACCTTCAACGATGAGAAGACACTCGCCCTTGAGCGGTGTATCAGCGATACTTTCCAGCAATTCAGAGATGTTTCCTCTTTTGTATTCTTCATAGATTTTGGTCAATTCCCTAACCAAGACTACAGAGCGGTCACCATAGACTTTTAGCATATTTTCCAATGTATTTGCCACACGATGGGGCGATTCGTAAAAAATCTGAGTTTCAGGATAATCTTTTTTTGTTTCAAAAAACTGCTTTTGCTGACCTGATTTTCTCGGTAAAAAACCATAAAAGATATGTGGTTGTGGAGCCAAACCACTGGCAATCAAGGCAGAAATCCCCGCACTGGCACCTGGAACTGTGACAACAGCAATCTCTTCCTCGATGGCTGCCTTGACTAAATCGTGACCAGGATCCGAGATGCTAGGCAGACCCGCATCAGAAACCTGAGCAATACTTTGCCCCGCCTTCAGAAAACCAATCAAATCAGGAATTTTTTCCTTGGCATTGTGCTCATGAAAACTGATCTGTTTGGTCGAAATATCAAAATGCTTGAGTAAGAGACCTGTATTGCGCGTGTCCTCAGCAGCAATCCAGTCCACCTCTTTCAATGTCTGGATGGCACGAAAGGTCATATCATCTAGATTACCAATCGGCGTTGCCACTAGATATAGCTTGCCATAGGGAGACTGCCCCTTAAAACTTTTTTGAATCTGCATGCCTACTCCCTGTACAACAACTCGTCACAGAACATACATTCCTCGTCCTGCTCTCGACGTTGTCCATAAAAATCATTACATACGTGAAACCCGTCTTTATAGATCCTACGGACGCTTTCACGAACATGCTTGGCCTTGACGGGGGCATCTGCTTCCACCTCTCCTAAGCGTTCACGCAACTTACTATTTTCCAAACGAAGAGCTGTATTTTCCTCTACCAAGCTCTTGAGATTTTTCTTGATGGCTTCCACATCGGCCAAGGTCACCAACAACTGTTGGGAAAAATCGTCCAGCGCATCAAATAATTCTTTTTTATCCATAAACCAGCCCTTTCCTTTCTTTATCCTTCATTGAGTTTATATTTCTTTCAAGACCAGATATTCCATGACATTTTGAAAGCTGACATTAGCCTGCCACATCTTTCTAGCTTCTAGCAAATCTTGTAAAATCTGTCGGATCCTTGCTTGCAAGAGTTCCTGTCCACAGAGGACTTCGAGGATTCGCAAGACCTGATCTTGTTTTTCCTTGTCATCTGCCAAACTCGCTAATTTAGCTACTTGGAGATAACTTTCTTTTTTCTTGGCTAATAGCCAAGTCAGCAGGCGTTCACTTTCATCCACCAAGATCCAAAAACTTGCTTGATTGACCAACTTTTCAGCTTCAGCTTGTGATTGACAAAACTGGGCTAAGAGAGTCGCTTTTTTCTTGACCAGTCCCATTTGTTCTAATTGATGAATGAGCTTTTCTTCTTGCTTTTTAAAGTGGAAAATCTGGGTCCGACTTCGGATAGTCGGTAAAATTTTTTCCTCATCGCTAGTCAAGAAGAAAATATAAACCTCACTCTGAGGTTCTTCGATGACCTTGAGCAGAGAGTTGGCTGCGTTGGGATGCATTTTTTCCGCCTGCTCGATAATAAAGACCTGTTGCTGGCTTTCAATCCCTGCTTGGGAAAACTGACCCACCAATTCCCGAATGCGTTCTGTCTTGATGACCTGATTAACTGGCTTAATCAAGGTAACATCGGGAAATTCTTCCTGTTCAATCAGCTTGCAATTTCGGCATTTCTCACATGGTAAAACGCCTACCTTATCCGTACAGAAGAGACTTTTAGCCAAAAACTGCGCCATTTCCAAGCTTCCAAAGAAACCTGAAAAGAGATAGGCATGATTGAGCTGGTCTTGTTCTAGGATACGGACAAAGCGGTCAAACTGGTCTGGCTGCCAAGCCTTTAGTTGATCTTGTTTCATTTAGCCAAGCCCATTCTATCAAACAAGACTGTCTTGGTAGCTTCCACAACTTGTTCCAAAGGAAGACTGGCATCAATCTTGGCAATACGATTTCTTTCTTTTTCCAGAAGAGAGAGGTAGCCTTGACGGACTTTTTTGTGCAAGTCCAAACCTTCCAAGTCCAAACGATTGACCTCACGATTGCTATTAGCAGCAATGCGAGTCAGTCCTTCTTCCACCTCGATGTCAAAATAGAGTGTCAAATCGGGTTTGAGACCATCTGTTGCAAAGTGATTGAGCCAATCAATGGCTTCAATATCCAAGCCACGACCAAATCCCTGATAAGCAACGGAACTATCGATAAAGCGGTCCATAATGACCAACTTACCAGCTTGAAGAGCAGGCAGAACTTTTTCCACCAAGTGCTGTCTGCGACTGGCGATATAGAGAAGGAGTTCTGTCTTAGCATCCATCTGAGTATGACTTGGATCCAAAATCACTTGACGAATCTTCTCCCCAATCAAGACTCCACCTGGCTCACGGGTCGTCAGCACCTCTACTCCTTTTTCCTCTAAAATTGGAAGTAAAGCCTCTAAAACACTGGTCTTTCCTGCTCCCTCTGGTCCCTCAAGAGAGACTAAAAATCCTTTTGACATGTCTAACTCATTTCTTTTTTTCTACCTTCTATTCTATCAAAAAAATGGGTTTTTGTGACAATCTTTTTGCGTCCTCTCTATTCAATCGACCATAAAAGAGGCTGGAATTCATCCAACCTCTTATTTACCTAGTTCTTGTGTTCGTCTATAGGCTTGATGAACTGCGTCCATGACTGTGCCTCTAAAGGCATGTTCTTCCAGACTTGCTACACCAGCGATAGTCGAACCTCCTGGGCTACAAACTTGGTCTTTCAAGACTCCAGGGTGTTGCTGACTTTCGAGGACCATTTGTCCAGCGCCGATTACTGTTTGGGCTGCCATTTTCAAGGCCATTTCTCGTGGCAATCCTGCCTGTACACCCGCATCTGCCAAAGCCTCGATAAAAAGATAGACAAAGGCTGGTCCACAACCTGCGAGACCTGTCGCCGCATCGATTAAGCTATCTCCCAGCTCAACTAAGAGACCAGCCTTGGCTAAAAGCTGACAAAAGATTTCCTTGTCCTCAGCACGACAGTTTTCTGATAAAGCGTAACTAATTACTCCTTGGCCGATAGCAACTGGTGTATTAGGCATGATGCGAATGATTCGGTGGTGACTTGGAAGAAGTCTAGCCAGTTTTTCCAAGGTCAATCCAGCCGCCATCGAAATCAAAAGAAGACTCTCTCTTTTTTCAAGGATAGTCTGGTGTTGAGCAAGCAGTTCAGAAAACTGAGCAGGCTTTACTCCTAGAAAAATCACATCTGCTTCTGCAAATATTTCTTCATTGCTGGAAGCCTGACCGCCGAAGTTGGCGATGAAAGCATCTACTTTTGCTTGACTGCGATTGGCAAGGAGAATCTCATCTGATGGTCTAGCCTGCAAAACGGCCTTGGCCAAACTAGCACCCATATTTCCCAAGCCGATAAATCCACTCTTCATCTCTTACTCCCTTATCTGTCCGTCACCAGTAACCACATACTTGTAGCTGGTCAATTCCTTCAAGCCCATTGGTCCACGCGCATGCAGTTTCTGAGTAGAAATCCCCATCTCACAACCAAGACCAAACTGGCCACCATCAGTGAAACGTGTTGAAGCATTGACATAAACCGCTGCAGAGTCTACTTGGTCTGTAAAGCAAACCGCAGCTTCAGCATTTTCTGTCACAATGGCGTCCGAATGATGGGTACTGTGGGCTTCAATATGCTCAACCGCTTCTTCTAAACTGCTCACAACCTTAACAGCTAGGACATAGTCTAAAAACTCGGTGTCAAAGTCTTGGGCCTCAGCTGCTCGACCTGAAACAAACTGACTTGCTTTCTCATCCAAGCGGAATTGAATCGGTTCCAGCCCATCTTCTTTCCGACTTGTAACCAGAACTTGCTCCAAGCGAGGAAGGAAATCCGCTGCCTTGTCTTCATGAACCAGCAAAACTTCCATAGCATTGCAGACAGAAGGACGACTGGTTTTAGCATTGTTGATGATAGATAAAGCCTTGTCTTCATCGGCATCCTTGTCCACATAGACATGGACAATTCCAGTTCCTGTCTCGATAACAGGTACGATAGCATTCTCAACCACAGCATTGATCAAGCCAGCTCCTCCTCGAGGAATGAGAAGGTCTAGATAACCCTTGGCCTTCATCATGGCATAGCTACTTTCTCGGCTGGTATCTTCCACTAATTGAATCACATCTGGATGAATAGTAGTCGTCTCCAAGCCCTTCTTCAAGGCTGTGACAATAGCATGGGCTGTTTGATAGGCATCCTTACCACTACGAAGAACAACCGCATTTCCACTCTTGAGAGCCAAGGCAGCCGCGTCAGACGTCACATTTGGACGGCTTTCATAGATAATACCGATGACCCCCATAGCCACACGTTTCTTTGTGATAACCAAACCATTTTCAAGTTGACTTGTTTCTAAAACTTCACCGATTGGATCTGGTAAGGCAACCACTTCACGAATACCCGTTGCCATCGCTTCTATACGCCCTACATCCAAATAAAGACGATCCAGCATGACATCTGAGATTTTCCCCTTGGCTGCTGCCATATCAAGGGCATTGGCCTCTAGAATCTCCTCAGTAGCTGCCAATAAGTGATCAGCCATGGCTAGCAAGGCTTGGTTTTTCACCTCTTCACTAGCAGTATTAATTGACTTTTTAACAGCCTGTACTTGTTCAAATTGTTCTTGTATCCTTACCATTTTTCACCTCTAAAATTCTGTAAAGAGCAGCTGGATTTCAGGAGTGATGGAAATCCAGTCATCACGGTGAATCAAGACTCCCTTAGCTTTTTGAGAACGGAGCATATCTTCTAGGGCTGAGATACCAAATTGGACACGTCCCTTTCCAAGAGATTGACCTGTTTCTTTATCTGCTACTGTGACAATATCATGGTAAGAGAAATTCCCTTCCACTTCTACCACACCTGATAAAAGGAGACTTTTTCCGTTTTTTGAAAGTGCTTCTGCAGCTCCACCATCTACCCAAATCGTTCCTTGACTTTGAGCATAGAAGGCTAGCCATTGTTTCTGAGTACGAAGACCCTTCTCTTGCGCAACAAAGAAGGAACCATCCTTGGTCTCGTCTGCTGCTTCAATCAAGGCATCTGATTTCATGGAAGAGCAGATATAGACTGGCACACCCGACTCCGTCGCGATCGTAGCCGCCTTGATCTTAGTCAACATCCCACCTGTACCATTAGACGAACCTGCTCCACCAGCCATATCAATAATCTCACGATTGATGGTCTCAATTTTCTCAAGACGTTTGGCTCTTGGATCTGAGTTGGGATTTCCAGTATAGAGACCGTCTACATCCGTCAAGAGAACCAAGAGATCTGCCTGCACCATAGCCGCTACCTGAGCACTCAGAGTGTCATTATCACCAACCTTGAGTTCGTCAATGACGACACTGTCATTTTCATTGATGATGGGAATGGCACCACGATGAAGCAATACAGACAAGGCCTGATGGGCATTCTTATAGCGACGTTTATCTACAAAATCATCCTGTGTCAGCAAAATTTGCGCAGAAACAATCTGGCGCATGAGGAGATTGGTTGTGTATTCCTCCAACAAAAGTCCCTGACCAACTGCAGCCGAAGCTTGTTTATCTGCAATCTTGGTCGGACGCTTTTTAAAACCCAAAGCTCCAAATCCAGCGGCAACTGCACCAGATGACACCAAAATCAACTCATGTCCAGTTTCATGCAGCATAGCTAATTGTTGGGTAATTGCCTTTACTTTACTTCTTGATAAACTCCCGTCTTCATTTGTCAAGGAGGAGGTCCCTACCTTAAAGACGATTCGTTTGTACTTCATATTCTCACTCCGATTCTTCATATTTATCCATTATAACATGAATACTTTAAAATAGAAAAGACTTGAAATGAAAAAGGTTGAGACAAGGCATCTCAACTCTTTTATCTATTCTCATTTTTCCGCAATCTTTCCAGCGTTTCTTTAAAAATTTCTGGAATATCTGCTGTAAATTCCAAGGTTTCACCTGTTCTCGGATGGGTAAAACCTAGAGTCTTGGCATGGAGAAATTGTCCATATCCTTTCAAGGTCTTGCGAGGACCATAGACCTCATCCCCAGCGACTGGGTGGCCAATATAAGCCATGTGAACACGAATTTGGTGGGTACGTCCTGTCTCTAGTTGCAACTCCACTAAGGTATAATCACCAAAACGTTCCAAGACATGAAAACGCGTCACTGCCGGCTTCCCTTTAGCAGTCACAGCCTGTTTCTTACGGTCTTTTTCGCTCCGACCAATCGGTGCTTCAATGACACCACGATCATTGGGAAGATTGCCATGAACAATCGCCCAGTATTTACGTAGAGACTTCTTATCCTTGAGTTCTTGGGCAAGTGCTAAGTGGGCCTCATCATTTTTAGCAATCATGAGGAGACCAGACGTGTCCTTGTCAATACGGTGAACAATTCCCGGTCGGAGAACCCCATTGATACCTGATAGGTCCTTGATATGGTACATGAGGGCATTGACCAAAGTTCCACTGGTATGACCTGCGCTGGGATGAACCACCATCCCTTGAGGCTTGTTAACGACGGCTACATCCTCATCTTGGTAGATAATTTCGAGCGGAATATCCTCAGCCACATACTCTAAAACCTCTGGTTCTGGCACATGGTAGGTGACGATATCCCCCTCTTGGACAGTGTATTTTGCTTTCTTGGCTTGGCCATTGACCAAAACTTGTCCTGCTTTGATTTGTTCATTAGCGAGACTGCGTGACAATTCTGTCAAATCTGACAAAGCCTTGTCTAAGCGCACCCCACCCGTTTCAATTTTAATTTCCATTTACTTCCTCTTTAAGCATTGCAATCAATAAAACGATCACACCAACCGTCAAATAGCTATCAGCCACATTGAAAATCGCAAAGTTGATAAAGTCTAGGTGAAACATATCCACCACAAAACCTTGACTCATTCTGTCGATAAAGTTGCCCAGACCTCCCGCGATTATCAAAGTCAGTCCAAAGACCTGCCAGAGAGAGTCCTCCATGTGCTTATGTAGATACCATATGGCACCTGCCATGACAACCAAGGTAATGACAGCAAATAACCACTGCTGGTCTTGTAACATAGAGAATGCTGCTCCTCTATTTTGCAGATAGGTCAAGCTAACGAGATTGGGGATCCACGAACGAACTTCACCTAGTGGAATCTGCTGGACAACATAATTTTTGACCAACTGATCCAGCCCAATCAAAAGCAGTACAATGACTGCTACTATTCCTCTTTTTTTCATGATTTCCTCTTCTGATCAAAATATTCTTGCATAATCTCAACGAAGAGAGTCCCAGCTTGACTAAGCTCCACTTCTTCACGTTTGACATAAACCATGCGGTTATCTAAATTATCCTTGAGACGAATAACTGTAATGCCATTGACACTGTCACTATCTAAAAATCCAGACCCAGTCGCATAGGCATCTGTTCGCTCTAAAATACCGTTTAAGGTGGCACGGTCTGTCACATTAAACATCTGGGAGCTAGCACTGGTATCGACAAAGTTCTCTGAATAGTAAAGGTACTCGTCCTTTTCCTGAGTAAAGCGAACTGTTGGCAAATCCGCTAAATCCACCATGACCAGTTCCTCTTTCTTTGCTAAAGGATGTCCTTCACGTAGATAGATGTGAGTCTGGAAAGGAATTAGTTCAATAACTTCCAAGCCCAACTTCTCAACCCGTTGCATAATGCCCTTTTGATTTTGATTGTTGAGGTAGATAATCCCAATCTCACTGTGACCCTGAGCTACTTCGTCTAGGATTTGAACTGTTGTAGACTCAAAAATACGGAAGTTTTTGTAGTCAGGATAGCGCTCTGAAAAAGCCGTAATCGTTGGTGGCAAAAAGTCATAGTGCTGGCTAGCAATAGAGAATTCATCTTTTTCTTCCTCAGGATTGGCATATTGATTTTGAAAAACATCAAATCCTTTGACCAATTCCTGCGCTTTTTCGTAAAATTCCATACCACGACGGGTCAAGAAAGTCCCTGAACTCGTCCGACGGAAAATCTTAAAACCTAGCTCTTTTTCCAAATCGCGCACAGAAATAGACAGACTTGGTTGACTAACATACATCTTTTCAGCAGCTTCACGGAAAGTACCACTATTCGCAATAGCCACAACATAGCGTAATTGTTGAATGTTCATCTTTTACCCCCAACTTCTCTATCTGTTCATTATACCATATTTCAGAAGTTTTCCACAAAGGAAAAAGAATATCCATCATAGAATCTAACTATACTAGACTTAATAAAATGATGGGTACCAAAACAAAAAAACAGGCTCTCCGAAAAATCGGAAAGCCTTATTTAATGCTACTTCTAGCTTCCTCGCCTTTACATTTCAAGGCTCGGAATAAAAAGGTTCACTGGACCTTTTTATTTTGCGATTGGGTAAACAGAAACTTGTTTCTTATCGCGTCCTTTACGTTCAAAGCGTACTACGCCTTCAACTTTAGCGAACAAAGTATCGTCTCCACCACGTCCAACGTTTACACCTGGATAGATGTGTGTACCACGTTGACGGTAAAGGATTGATCCACCTGTTACAGTTTGTCCGTCAGCTGCTTTAGCTCCAAGACGTTTCGCTTGTGAATCACGTCCGTTTGATGTAGAACCTCCACCTTTTTTGTGGGCGAAAAGTTGCAAGTTGTTAAGAGTCATTTTTAACATAATGTTTTCCTCCGTGTTAGTTTTCTGTGATAACTCTGGTTTGGACGAACTCCGAAGAGTTCTCCGATAAGTTTGCCATACCTAAGAAAAATGATTCGAAGAATAACTGGGTCATTTCTCTCTGGTGCGAAGGAAGATCCGCTGGTATTTCAACCTTTAGATAGCCACCTTCATCTTCGTTTAATTCTAAGATTGGTTCATAGCCTGCAAATTTCTCAATGGAATTGATAAAGTTAATGGCAAGCGTAGAAACCGATGCACACACGACATCTAAGCCGTATTCGCCACTCTCGGCGTGTCCAGTAATCTCCGCACTCCTCAGCTCGCCATCTTCGGCTCTCTCAAAGACTGCTTGTATCATGTGTTCTCCTTAAAATTAAGCGTTGATCGCGTTGATGACAACTTTTGTATATGGTTGACGGTGACCTTGTTTACGGTGGCTACCTTTTTTAGGTTTGTACTTGTAAGTAACAACTTTCTTTTGTTTTCCTTGTTTTTCAACAGTTCCAACTACAGTAGCTCCAGCAACAAGTGGAGTTCCGACAACAGTGTTTTCACCACCAACAAGAACAACTTCGTTAAAAGTAACTTCTTGACCAGCTTCAACGTTCAATTTTTCAACGTAAACTGCTTGACCAACTTCGACTTTAACTTGTTTTCCGCCAGTTTTGATAATTGCGTATGTGCTCATTATGCACCTCCTATGATTTTTTGGGTTTCCCCGTATTTTGTGAAGACTCGCCTAGCATCGTGGGACGAACCACTTAAACTTGGATAACCAAGCAACGATGTTCGTGCGGTTGCACAGGACTGTGCATAGTCAACTCTTCAAGTATAGCATATCTTCTTTTTTCTTACAAGCGAAATCAATCAAATTTAAACTTTTTCTTTCCCTTTTTTCCTCCAAGAAGCAAAAAGCATACTGAAGTAAAAGATGCTCATCATAAGAGGAATACCTAAAATGGTCTTCTCCTGATAGTAAATCGTCAGATAAGCTGAAAAAACAACTCCAAAGACAAAACTGCTAAGCAAGCTAACAAAAATCAAGGCTTCACGCAGGAAGGGCGTATGTTTAGTCCGAAAATAATCTCCAAAAGCCAACATAGTTCGTTTGATATTCCCTGTCATAAAAGCATTATTATAGGCAATACCCGAAACTTCTCCAAAAGCAGTTGTTACCAGCCCCATACAGAAGGCCAAAGGTGGGACTAGATAGATATTATCAACCGTTTGCGGCACAAAGCCAATAATTAGGGACAGAACTGCGAGTGGTATCAAGGACAAAATCGGCTTTTTAACAATTCGTAGTTTTTCCTTATACAATGTCAGTAAAAAGACCCCCAGCATAAAGGAAAGCAAGGTCATTGCTTTGGCACTGGCATCTGACACATTGTGTTGAATGAGTCCTACTGATAGAAAAACCACATTCCCAGTCTGTCCTGCCACAAGGGTATTTCCTCGCACGATAAAGGTATAGGCATCTACATAGCCTGCACAAAAAGTCAAAAAAAGCGCTAGCCTCTTAGACTGACGTGATATTTTTCTTATTGGTAATAATCTCATTTTCTCCCCCTTCTCATTTCATCTACTTATCTAAATATTGTACCACTTTCTTTGAGAAAAGCGTAGTTCATTTGAAAATTTTTACCATCTGTTGGATAGTCCTTCTTTTCTATGTTATAATGAAGGAAAGATTTAAAGTCGTAAAAGGAGTATCTATGCTTAAACTAGGTGTCATCGGAACTAGTGCTATCAGTCATCACTTCATAGAGGCAGCCCATGCCAGTGGTGAATACCAACTGGTCGCTGTCTACTCTAGAAAGATAGAAACAGCAGCAACCTTTGCTTCTCGCTATCAAGATATCCAACTCTTTGATCAATTAGAAGACTTCTTCAAGAGCTCCTTTGATGTAGTTTATATTGCCAGTCCAAACTCCTTGCATTTTGTGCAAGCCAAGGCTGCCTTGTCTGCAGGTAAACACGTCATTCTTGAAAAGCCAGCTGTCACTCAGCCACAAGAATGGCTGGATTTGGCTCAAACAGCCGAGAAAAATCACTGTTTTATCTTTGAAGCAGCTCGTAATTACCACGAGAAAGCTTTTACTACTATCAAAAACTTTTTAACAAACAAGCAAGTGTTGGGAGCAGATTTCAACTATGCCAAGTATTCTTCCAAGATGCCTGACTTGTTGGCTGGGCATACGCCAAATGTCTTTTCAGACCGTTTTGCTGGTGGAGCTCTTATGGACTTGGGGATTTATCCTCTCTATGCTGCCGTTCGCCTCTTTGGGAAGGCTCAGGATGCAACCTATCAGGGGCAACAGCTTGACAATAGCATTGACCTAAATGGAGATGGCATCCTCTTCTACCCAGACTTTCAAGTTCATATCAAGGCTGGGAAAAACATCACTTCCAATCTTCCTTGCGAGATTTATACAGCAGATGGAACCTTGACACTCAACACGATTGAACATGTCAGCTCAGCTATTTTTACCGACCACCAAGGAAATCAAGTCCAGCTCCCTATCCAACAAGCTCCTCATACGATGACTGAGGAAGCCGCTGCATTTGCACACATGATCCAGCAACCAGACCAGACACTTTACCAGATCTGGCTGGATGATGCAGGTTCTGTTCATGACCTATTATATACCATGCGCCAGACTACTGGCATTAGATTTGAGGCAGAAAAATGAAAACCAAACTACCTACTGAATGGCAAGAACTAAGTGACCAACTCGGTTTCCAAGAATTCACCGCCATTCAAACTCAACTATTTGAGCCCATTCTTGCTGGAGGAAACCTACTAGGAGTGAGCCCAACAGGAACTGGTAAGACCCTAGCTTACCTCCTACCAAGTCTTCTCAGACTACAAAAGAAAAAAGCTCAGCAACTCTTGATTCTGGCACCAAATACCGAACTTGCTGGACAGATTTTTGATGTATGTAAAACGTGGGCAGAAGCTATCGGCTTGACTGCTCAGCTCTTCTTATCAGGTTCGAGTCAGAAACGTCAGATTGAACGCCTTAAAAAGGGGCCAGAAATTCTTATTGGTACTCCTGGTCGTATCTTTGAACTCATCAAATTAAAAAAAATCAAGATGATGAATGTGGAAACCATCATTCTAGATGAATTTGACCAATTGCTTGATGATTCTCAGATTCACTTTGTCGAGAAAATCACTCACTATGCACCTCGTGACCACCAACTCATCTACATGAGTGCGACGACCAAGTTTGACCAAGAAAAGATTGCTCCAAACACGCGCACCATTGATCTCTCTGATCAAAAACTGGACAACATTCAGCATTTCTACATGCAGGTAGACCAACGTCACCGAGTGGATATGCTACGAAAACTGGCTCATGTAGAGGATTTTCGTAGTCTGGTATTCTTTAACAGCCTATCAGACCTTGGAAGCGCAGAGGAAAAACTACAGTATCGGGATATCTTGGCTGTTTCCCTTGCTAGTGATGTCAATGTTAAATTTCGAAAAGTTATCTTGGAAAAGTTTAAGGACAAACAACTAACTCTTCTCCTTGCAACAGACCTTCTGGCACGTGGAATTGATATCGATAGCCTAGAATGTGTCGTAAACTTTGATGTCCCTAGAGATATCGAAACTTACACTCACCGTGCTGGCCGTACAGGTCGCATGGGCAAAGAGGGCTATGTTATTACTCTCGTAACCCATCCTGAAGAACTTAAAAAACTCAAGAAGTTCGCAAGTGTTCGTGAAATTGTCCTAAAAAACCAAGAACTCTATATCAAATAAGGTTGGCATTGGCCAACCTTTTTCTTATCCCCAAGTAATTTCTAATTGATAGCTGGCAAAGGGATGTCCTTCTTGGTTTTGCAGTTGATAGGCTAGCTCAATCTTTTGCCCATCCAGTTTGTAGTGACTGGTTTGAATGATAAACTCCTGCATCCCCATTGGAGTAGGAATATAGGCCAAACTATCACTATCCTTTAGAAAGCGCATGATGGTCTTGGGACTCGAGAAACGTGTCATCACCAGTTCTTGACCATGAAACTTGAGAACCACTTTTTCCTTTTCCTCGTTGTAAAAAAGCAAGTAAGTATAATCTCCTTTTTCACGCACTTCCACGTCATAGAGTTGGTCAATGACTTCCAACTGTTCATCAAACTGAATCGTATTTCGCATCCGAATCTTCACATCAAATCCTCTTTCTTGTCTCTTGTCCTACTATTTTACCAAAAAGAGCAGGATTTTGCTATAATGGTCATATGAACGAAAAAGTATTCCGTGACCCAGTTCACAACTATATCCACGTCAATAATCAGGTCATCTACGACTTGATCAATACAAAGGAATTTCAACGTCTACGCCGTATCAAGCAACTAGGAACTTCCAGTTATACCTTCCATGGTGGGGAGCACAGTCGCTTCTCCCACTGTTTGGGGGTCTATGAGATTGCACGACGTATCACGGAGATTTTTGAAGAAAAATATCCTGAAGAATGGGATCCTGCTGAGTCTCTCTTGACCATGACCGCTGCTCTCCTACATGACCTTGGGCATGGTGCCTACTCGCATACTTTTGAAAATCTCTTTGATACAGATCATGAGGCCATCACTCAGGAAATCATCCAAAGTCCTGAGACAGAGATTCACCGAGTCCTGCTTCAAGTAGCGCCAGATTTCCCAGAAAAGGTGGCCAGTGTCATAGACCACACCTATCCTAACAAGCAGGTCGTGCAGCTCATTTCTAGCCAGATTGATGCAGATCGTATGGACTATCTCTTGCGCGACTCTTATTTTACAGGAGCATCTTATGGGGAATTTGACTTGACTCGTATCCTCCGAGTCATTCGTCCTGTCGAAAATGGCATCGCCTTTCAGCGCAATGGCATGCATGCCATCGAAGACTATGTTCTCAGTCGCTACCAGATGTATATGCAGGTTTATTTTCACCCAGCAACACGCGCCATGGAAGTTCTCCTGCAGAATCTCCTCAAACGTGCCAAGGAACTCTACCCTGAGGACAAGGACTTCTTTGCACGAACTTCTCCACACCTCCTGCCTTTCTTTGAAAAAAATGTGACCTTGTCTGACTATCTGGCTCTTGATGATGGCGTGATGAATACCTACTTCCAGCTCTGGATGACCAGTCCTGACAAGATTCTCGCAGACTTAGCGCAACGCTTTGTCAACCGCAAAGTCTTTAAATCCATCACCTTTTCACAAGAAGACCAAGACCAACTCGTTAGCATGAGAAAATTGGTTGAGGACATCGGCTTTGATCCAGACTACTACACTGCTATTCATAAGAACTTTGACCTCCCTTATGATATCTATCGTCCCGAATCTGAAAATCCACGGACTCAGATTGAAATTTTACAAAAAAATGGGGAGCTGGCGGAACTCTCTAGCCTGTCTCCTATCGTCCAATCCCTTGCTGGCAGCCGCCACGGAGACAATCGTTTCTATTTCCCGAAAGAAATGTTAGATCAAAATAGCATATTCGCAAGTATCACCCAGCAATTTTTACACTTGATTGAGAACGATCATTTTACCCCAAATAAGAACGAATAGAGGAAATATATGAGTATTAAACTAATCGCCGTCGATATCGATGGTACCCTAGTCAACAGTAAAAAGGAAATCACTCCTGAAGTCTTTTCTGCCATCCAAGACGCCAAACAAGCCGGTGTCAAAGTGGTGATTGCAACAGGTCGTCCCATCGCAGGTGTTGCCAAACTTCTGGACGACTTGCAGTTAAGAGACGAGGGTGACTATGTTGTAACCTTCAACGGTGCCCTTGTCCAAGAAACTGCTACTGGCCATGAGATTATCAGTGAATCCTTGACTTATGAGGATTATCTGGATATGGAATTCCTCAGTCGCAAGCTCGGTGTCCACATGCACGCCATTACCAAGGATGGTATCTACACAGCCAATATCGGAAAATACACGGTACACGAATCAACCCTCGTCAACATGCCCATTTTCTACCGTACTCCTGAAGAAATGGCTGACAAGGAAATCGTCAAGTGTATGTTTATCGATGAACCAGAGATTCTCGATGTCGCGATTGAAAAAATCCCAGCAGAATTTTACGAACGCTACTCCATCAACAAATCTGCTCCTTTCTACCTTGAACTCCTTAAAAAGAATGTAGACAAGGGTTCAGCCATCACTCACTTGGCTGAAAAACTAGGATTGACCAAAGATGAAACCATGGCGATTGGGGACGAAGAAAATGACCGTGCCATGCTGGAAGTCGTTGGAAATCCTGTTGTCATGGAAAATGGAAATCCAGAACTCAAAAAAATCGCCAAATACATCACTAAAACAAATGATGAATCTGGCGTTGCCCATGCCATCCGTACGTGGGTACTGTAAAAAGGTAAGCATAGACGAAAACCGCTCAGGAGAGCGGTTTTTCATATCTAATTACTGCCCCCTGCAGGAATCGAACCTGCAACTACTCCTTAGGAGGGAGTTGTTATATCCATTGAACTAAGGGAGCTAGATAAAAACTCTGCTGAATAAGCAGAGTTTTTTAGTCGAATTAACGACGAATTTCTTTGATACGAGCTGCCTTACCTTGAAGTGCACGCAAGTAGTACAATTTCGCACGACGTACTTTACCGTAACGAACAACTTCAATCTTTTCAACACGTGGAGTGTGGATTGGGAAGATACGCTCAACACCTACACCGTTAGAGATTTTACGAACTGTGTAGTTTTCTGAGATGCCAGCACCTTTACGTGCGATAACAACACCTTCAAAAATCTGGATACGTTCACGGTTTCCTTCGACAACTTTCGCGTGTACACGAACAGTGTCACCAGGACGGAATGATGGAATATCTGTACGAAGTTGACCTTCAGTCAAGCTTTGGATTAATGGATTCATTTTATTCTCCTATCTTTGTCAATCTTGAGGAACCTTCCTCAGCGGATAAACTGTATTTTTGTGCGTCCATTACGCACAGAAACTATCATATCAGATATTTTCAGGTTTGTAAAGCTCTTTTCTCTACTTTTTTGCAACTTTTTGACCGGAATAAATGCTCCACTCTTTTGGCAGGCAATAGGCGATGGCACAGGCAATCACAAAGAAAGGAAGATTGCCATAGCCAAAGACTTCTCCTCCGATCAAGATCGGTGCGAACAAGGTTGTAGTCGCACTACCAAAGACACTGGCATAACCGATAGCAGCCACGACCAAGACTGGAAGCCCCAGTATAGGTGCGAGAAAAACGCCAAGCGTAGCTCCGATCGCAAAAAGCGGTGTCACTTCTCCTCCTTGGTATCCAGCAGAGATAGTCACCACGGTAAAGAGGAGCTTGAGGATCCAGTCATAAGGCTGCGCACTCCCCTGATGAAAGGCTACATCAATCAAATTGGTTCCGAGCCCACTATAAGAGCCGACCTTGGTCAGCTGAAGCGTCAAGAGGACCAAGCTGAGTCCAGCCCCTATGACAGCAATCCGGATATACGGATTAGGCAAGACTTGAGCGACTGTTTTTTTCAACCAAGAAAGGCTAACTGCAAAGAGCTTCCCAGCGAGGCCAAAAGCCAAGCCAAGAAGAGCAACTTTGATCAAGGTCTCTGGTGTCCAGCTCAACGTTTCCTTGAGTGGCACAGCAAATTTCTCCAAACCAAGAGCATGAGAGGTGAAGCTCGCCACGATCGAGGCGATGAGGGCTGGATAGAGGGCGATCAGCTGCAACTCCCCAACAGTTAGAACTTCAAGGGCAAAGAAGGTGGCAGCTAGAGACGTCTGAAAGAGCCCCGCAAAACCTGCTGCCATCCCGGTCATAAGAAAAATACGTGAAGCATCGGCTATCTTGATATGACGGACAATACGATGTGAAAGGGTTGCTCCAATCTGGACAGCTACGCCTTCCCGACCGACCGAACCACCAAAGAGGTGGCTCATCCAGGTCGTCAACATGATCAAAGGCACCAAGACCAAGGGGATTTCCTCCTCACGCGCGTGCCCAACATCAAAGACCAGGCCCATCCCTTTTGATGCCTTGCCTCCAAAACGTTTATAGAGATGAACGATGACAAGCCCTGCTAAAGCAAGGAAAAGAATCAAGGGCCAGTGCTGGCTTCGAACATCTCCGATCAGGAGAAGGCCTTGGCCAAAAATCACATCAATGGTACCGACCAAGAGACCGATGAAGAGGGCCATCCCTGTCAGCACCATATACTGTTTTGCTTTTTCCTTGATGGATAGACTAGTCACGCGCCCTGACCTCCTCTTGGTAAGTTCTAGAGTGTTTCATCATATCTTGAAACTGGGCTTGAATGGTCGTGCGATACTGCTCATCCATCACAAGAGAATCGACTTTTTCTAGCACTTCTCTTTCCCTTCCCTGGTCGAGCACAGGGAGTCCCTTTTGCTCCTTATATTCTACAATCTGACCGACACAAACCATCCGTTTTTCCAGCAAGGCTACAAGCTCTTGATCGATTTGATCAATTTCTTGCCGAATACTATTTAAATCCATAGTGCCTCCTCCTTTATTTGAATTATTGTATCAAAAAGCCATCAAATAGGCTAGTGAAATCCTAAAATAACTAATAAAAAACGCACTGACTCCTTCCAGTCAGCGCAGTTTGATTCTTATCCTACTTTTGCAGCCAATTCTTCTGCGAATTGTTCCAAGCGTTCGATATCTTCTTCTTCGGCAGAAAGATCAACTTTAACACACTCTGAACCTTTTTCTGCTCCTGTCGCTACGAAAACGCGATCAAAGTCATCGACAGCCTTACAGAATTCGTCGTAGAAGGTGTCACCTGAACCAACGACTCCGTAGATTTTACCATTCAAGTTGAGGTCTGCTAGGTCTTCGTAGAAGTCCATCATCTCATCTGGCAACTCTCCATCTCCGTAGGTGTATGTCGCAACGATAGCGATGTCTGCTTCCAAGAAGTCTGAAGCGTCAACAGTCGTACATTCATCAACATCGACATCCAAGCCCAAATCACGCAATTTATCTGCTACAATATCTGCAATTTCTTCGGTATTACCGGTCATACTGGCAAATACAATTTTTGCTAATGCCATATCGTCCTCCTCAATTTATCTTTCTCCATTATATCATATCTTTTTCATTTTAAAAATAAAAATTCTTGTGCTACAATGAAATGAGAAAGAATTGAGGTTATTTATGGAAATTTGCCAGCAAATTTTAGAGAAAATCAAAGAATACGATACCATTATCATTCATCGTCATATGAAACCAGATCCTGATGCCATAGGGAGTCAGGTAGGCTTGAAAGCCTTGCTCAATCACCATTTTCCAGAAAAGACCATCAAAGCAGTCGGTTTTAATGAACCGACCCTAACCTGGATGGCAGAAATGGATACTGTCCAAGATAGTGACTACCAAGGTGCTCTTGCTATTATTTGTGATACAGCGAATCGGCCTCGTATCGATGATAAACGCTATGAACAAGCTGATTTCACCATCAAAATCGATCACCATCCAAATGATGATGTTTATGGTGACCTATCTTGGGTGGATACAAGTTCAAGCAGTGCCAGTGAGATGATTGCCCTATTTGCTCAAGAAAATCAGCTGGCTTTGTCTAGTGAAGCGGCACGACTTCTCTATGCAGGAATTGTCGGGGATACGGGGCGTTTTCTCTACCCATCAACTAGTGCTCGTACCTTTAGAATAGCTGCCCAGCTCCGAGAAATTGATTTTGACTTTGCTGGATTGTCTCGTCAAATGGATACCATGAGCTTCAAGATTGCAAAACTTCAAGGGTATGTCTATGATCACTTAGAAGTTGATGAAAACGGAGCCGCACGCGTTCTGCTTACTCAAGAAATCTTGAAAGAATATAAGGTTACAGATGCCGAAACAGCAGCGATTGTTGGAGCACCTGGTCGAATTGATACTGTTAAGGCTTGGGCCATCTTTGTTGAGCAAGCTGACGGTCACTTCCGTGTGCGTATGCGCAGTAAAATCACTCCTATCAATGAGATTGCCAAACAACATGACGGAGGAGGACATCCATTAGCTAGTGGCGCCAATTCCTATAGTCTAGAAGAAAACGAAATCATCTACCAAAAACTAAAAAACTTGCTTAAAAACTGATAAAATACTTGCCAAACTTTTCATAATCTGATAGACTAGTAAGGTAACAATCTATGGCTCGCAAAGAGACCATGGCAGAAAGGAAATATTGCAAAATGAAAAAAGATATCCATCCAGAATATCGCCCAGTTGTCTTCATGGACACAACTACTGGTTACAAATTCCTTAGCGGTTCAACAAAACGCTCTAACGAAACTGTTGAGTTCGAAGGCGAAACTTACCCATTGATCCGTGTGGAAATTTCATCAGACTCACACCCATTCTACACTGGACGTCAAAAGTTCACTCAAGCAGATGGACGTGTGGATCGTTTCAACAAAAAATACGGTCTCAAATAATGATAAAAAAGAACAGTTTCAACTGTTCTTTTTTTGCTTCTTTTCATGAATCAACCACTACTACTTTCTCTTTGTCGACTTTCACGCTGATACTATGATTGATTTCAAATGAGATTAAAAAATATCAAAAAGGAGCTTGATATTAAGAATGGTCAAGATAATTGAAACTGCGTAACCTAGGATTGTGTTCCACTTGGCATTGGTAAATTCTCCCATCAGTGACTTTTTAGAGGTTAGATAAATCAAGGGGAAAATTGAAAACGGAAGAGCGATTGAAAGAAAGACCTGTGAATAGACCAATAACTGATCCAAGGTTTTTTCTTGATGCCCAAATAAAACGGCGACTATAATCACAGGTAGCAATGCAAAAATACGGGTACCGATACGGATAATCCACTGAGGCAATTTCAGATGCAAGAACCCTTCCATGACAATCTGTCCTGTCAAAGTACCTGTAATGGTCGAATTTTGACCACTTGCTAAAAGGGCTAAAGCAAACAAAGTTGACAGAGTTGAGCTAGCTATCGCTCCTGCTATTGTCGAATCCTGTAAAGCATTGTACATTTGGGAGAAAGCCGAAATTTCAGATGCATGTCCAAAAAAGAGAGATGCCCCTAAAATGAGAAGTAAGGAATTGACAATAAAAGCTAGGGACAACTGAAGATTTGAATCCCAGGTCATAAAACGGACAGCTTTTCGAACGTCCTTCTTATCTTTGTGGTTGATTTTCCTTGTTTGGGATAGAGAAGAATGGAGATAGAGATTATGGGGCATGACTGTCGCTCCTACAATCCCTAGAGCCAAGGTCAATTGGCTTTCATGACCCGGCAATGGTGTTTCAAATAATGTTGGAGTTGGTAAATAACCACCAATAATCCCCTGGATATTTGGATTGGATAAGGCCACAAGATAGGTAAAGATGGCTAATATGGTTAAAATAAGGGTCGTAACAATAGCCTCAATTTTTTTGAAACCAAATTTCATCAATAAAAGTAACAAAAATACATCTAAAACAGTTAAGAGAATAGCAACCATAATCGGTATTTTAAATAAAAGATTTAAGGCAATCGCTGACCCTAGAACCTCAGCCAAGTCTGTCGCCATTAAAGCTAATTCTAAAATCACCCACAGACTATAGCGAAGCCACTTGGGAGCATGATGAGCTGTTGCCTGTGCTAGGTCCATCTTAGTTACGATACCGAGTTTTCCAGCCATTTGTTGTAGCTGCATGGCGATGATGGATGAAATTAAAATGACGAATAAGAGACTATACTTGTAAGAAGCACCACCAGCCACACTAGTAATCCAGTTTCCAGGATCCATATAACCAACTGCTACAAGAGCGCCAGGTCCTAAAAATGCTTTTAGATTTTGCCAAAAATGGTTGTTATTTGGAGTTTCAATAGATTGATTGATCTCAGAAAGAGAGACTTTCTTGTAAGAAGACATCGGAATTTTACACTTTCTAATCTGTCTTTACCTATTTTCTTAATGGTGTTTTTGAAAATACAATGAAAATAGTTAACTTATTTCCAATTCTTCCTTATTATATCACATTTTGGAATGATTCTTCAGTAAAGCATGCTAGTTGAAATAAGCAAGATCTATATTGCAAAAAACCAGCGTTTTCCTACGCTGGCTTTTTAACTGTGAAAATTTTTTCTCAACTAGATCGCTTCTGTAACAAAACTACGGCTTTCCAGCACTTTGAGCATGGCATTAGCTGTATCTAGGGCTGTGAAGAGTGGCACCCCGTGTTCAATGGCTGAACGGCGGATTTGCTCACCATCTTCGTCAGCAGTTCGTTTTGTTCCGACAGTATTGATGATTGCTTGGATTTTTCCTTTGCGGACAAAGCTTGGAATGTCCTTCTCATCGTCACCAATCTTACCAACAGGTTGGGCATGCAGTCCATGACTGGCAAAGAAGGCTGCAGTTCCTTCTGTCGCAAGGATACCGTAACCGATATTTTGGAAACGTCGAGCCAAGTCCAAGGCTTCTTCTTTGGCATCATCTGCGATGGTAAAGACTACATTTCCAAAGGTTGGCAAATGGAGGTAAGAAGCTTCAAAGGCTTTATAGAGAGCTTTTTCGAGAGTCGTATCAGAACCCATAACTTCACCTGTTGACTTCATCTCAGGACCGAGCAAGCTGTCTACCTTAGCTAGTTTGGTAAAGGAGAAGACAGGCGCCTTGATATGAACGCGAGTGCTTTCAGGGTAAAGTCCATCTTGATAACCAAGTTCTCCAAGGTTTTGACCAAGAATCAACTTAGTTGCTACCTGAGCCATAGGGATATTTGTCACCTTAGAAAGGAATGGAACCGTACGGCTGGCACGTGGATTGACCTCAATAACATAGACTTTCTCATCCTTGATGACAAACTGAATGTTCATCATACCAAGACAGTTAAGACCGATTGCAAGACGTTTTGTGTAGTCTGCAATGGTTTCCTGAACCTTTTGCGACAAAGTTTGTGGCGGGTAAACGGCCATTGAGTCACCTGAGTGGACACCGGCACGTTCGATATGCTCCATGATACCTGGGATAAGGACATTTTGTCCATCTGAAATGGCATCAACTTCACACTCTTGCCCAACGATGTAAGAGTCAACAAGAACTGGATGGTCTGGACTAGCCTTAACAGCCGTACGCATGTAAGAACGGAGGTCCTCTTCGTTTTCAACAATTTCCATGGCACGTCCACCCAAGACATAAGATGGGCGAACAAGGACTGGGAAACCAATCTTGCGTGCTGCAAGCACTGCTTCTTCTTCATTGGTTGCTGTCTGTCCTGGTGGCTGTGGAATATCCAAGTTTTTAAGGGCTTGCTCGAAGAGGTCTCGGTCTTCGGCACGGTCTAAGTCAGCGACTTGCGTACCAAGGATGGTCACACCTGCTTTTGCCAAAGGTTCCGCAAGGTTGATGGCTGTTTGACCACCAAACTGAACGATAACGCCTTTTGGTTGCTCCAAGTCAATGACATTCATGACATCTTCAAATGTCAATGGTTCAAAGTAGAGCTTGTCAGATACCGAGAAGTCTGTCGAAACGGTCTCTGGGTTTGAATTCATGATAATAGCTTCATAACCAGCAGCCTGAATAGCCTTAACTGAGTGAACAGTTGCGTAGTCAAACTCAACTCCTTGCCCGATACGGATAGGACCAGAACCTAGGACTAGTACAGATTCCTTGTCAGACTTAATAGACTCATTTTCCCAACCATAGGTTGAATAGAAATATGGCGTTTCAGAGTCGAACTCTGCCGCACAGGTATCGACCATCTTGTATACTGGAACAATCTTGTTTTCCAAGCGAAGTTGGCGAACTTGGTCAGCTGTTGTTTTCCAGAGTTCAGCAATCTTACGATCTGAGAATCCATTTAATTTAGCTGTTTTCAAAACTTCTAAATCTTGTGGATGGGCGCCCAATTCTTGCTCAATTTCAAAGATATGCAAGAGTTTATCAAGATAGAAGATATCAATCTTGGTCAATTCTGCAATTTCTTCTGGTGTGTAGCCACGGCGAATGGCTTCTGATACGTAGAAGAGACGGTCATCTTGAGCCTTAACAACTTTTTCAATCAAGGCATCATCTGAAACCGCTGCAAGCTCAGGCATTTCATTGTGGTGCACCCCAATTTCAAGGGAACGACAAGCTTTAAGAAGTGATTCCTCGATGTTACGACCAATTGCCATAACTTCCCCAGTTGCCTTCATCTGGGTACCAAGACGACGTTCACCCTTTTCAAACTTGTCAAATGGGAAACGCGGAATCTTGGCAACGACGTAGTCAAGTGCTGGCTCAAACATAGCATAGGTTGAACCTGTAACTGGGTTAATCACTTCATCCAAGGTCAACCCTACCGCAATCTTGGCAGCCAATTTGGCGATTGGGTAACCTGTTGCTTTCGAAGCAAGGGCTGACGAACGCGATACACGGGGGTTTACTTCGATAACATAGTACTTGAAACTGTGAGGATCAAGTGCTAGCTGAACATTACATCCACCTTCAATCTTGAGGGCACGAATAATGCTCAAGCTCGCGTCACGTAGCATTTGGTTTTCATAGTCTGACATGGTTTGCGCAGGGGCAAATACAATGGAATCCCCTGTGTGAATCCCAACTGGGTCAAAGTTTTCCATGTTACAGACAACCAGGGCATTGTCAGCTGAGTCGCGCATGACTTCGTATTCGATTTCCTTGAAACCAGCAATCGAACGCTCAATCAAACATTGGGTAACAGGTGACAACTTCAACCCATTTTCAGCGATTTCACGCAATTCTTCCTCATTGGCACACATACCACCACCAGTACCGCCAAGGGTAAAGGCTGGACGGACGATAACTGGGTAACCGATTGACGCAGCAAAGACTACCGCTTCTTCAACTGTGTTGACAATCTCAGATTCTGGAATTGGTTGGTTCAGCTCTTCCATCAATTGTTTAAAGAGGTCACGGTCCTCCGCTTGGTCAATAGCAGATAGTTTAGTACCGAGAAGCTCGACACCAAGCTCATCTAAGATACCATTTTTTGACAATTCCATGGCCATATTGAGACCTGTCTGACCACCGAGTGTTGGTAGCAAGGCATCTGGACGTTCCTTACGGAGAATACGCGTTACAAACTCAAGTGTAATCGGTTCGATGTAAACCTTGTCAGCAATCTCCTTGTCCGTCATGATGGTTGCAGGGTTTGAGTTAACCAAGACAACCTCATAACCTTCCTCTTTCAAAGACAAGCAAGCCTGGGTCCCAGCATAGTCAAACTCAGCAGCCTGACCAATAATAATCGGACCAGAACCAATCACCATAATTTTTTGAATATCAGTACGTTTAGGCATAGTTTATGATACAAAGCCCGTCAAGAACAAAGTGAAAATAGGAAACTCGGTGCAGACGCCTTCAGCGTCAAAACGATGTTTATCTTTTTCACACAGTTTCTTAGGGCGTGTTCACTTCCGCGAACATTGTACCTTCTCCTTTCTATTCGGCAACTCTCAGGTTGCCATTAAATAAATTCTCCGATGATTTTTCAATAATAAATCGAGTGTAAAAAATTTCAGTATCTCTTTGCTCAACTAAAAGAAAGGAATTGCCTTTTTATTCGACAAACCTCTGACAGAGTTTCCTATATCAGCGATTAGCAGATTTAAACGACTCCATCATTTCGATAAATTCATCAAAGAGATAGCTTGCATCATGCGGTCCTGGAGCTGCATCTGGGTGGAATTGCACAGAGAAACCTGGTTGGTATCTGTGACGCACACCTTCAACTGACTTGTCGTTAATTTCTTCGTGGGTAATGATCAAATGCTCCGGCAAATCCTCACGGCTGACCGCATAACCATGGTTCTGGCTAGTAAAATCTACGCGTCCTGTTGCAATTTCACGTACCGCGTGGTTAAATCCACGGTGACCAAACTTCATCTTATAAGTCTTAGCACCATTTGCCATAGCAAAAAGTTGGTGTCCCATACAGATACCAAAGATTGGAATTTTTCCTTGCACACCACGAATCATGTCCAGTGCTTGGGGAACATCTTCTGGGTTACCTGGACCGTTTGACAACATAACCCCGTCAGGATGGAGATGGAGAATTTCTTCTGCAGTGGTTGTGTATGGAACCACGGTCACGTTACAATTACGCTTAGAAAGTTCGCGTAAGATCGAGTGTTTAAGACCAAAGTCTACCAGTACGACACTCAATCCAACTCCAGGAGCAGGATAAGCTGTCTTTGTAGAGACTTGCTTGATATTATCTGTCGGTAGAACTGTAGCTTGGAGCTGGTCTGTGATATGATCCATGGCATCGCCAACATGCGTAAGGGTAGCACGCATAGTACCATGCTTACGGATGATCTTTGTCAGAGCCCGTGTGTCAATTCCTGAGATACCAGGAATTTTCTTGGCTTTCAAGAATTCATCCAAGGTCATTTGATTGCGCCAGTTGCTGGCTCTACGCGCTTCTTCAAAAACTACTACTCCCTTACAGGTAGGGTTGATGGACTCGTAGTCGTCACGGTTAATTCCATAATTTCCCACCAAAGGGTAGGTAAAGGTTAAGATTTGTCCATTGTAAGACTGGTCTGTTATGGATTCTTGGTAACCAGTCATCCCTGTGTTAAAGACAATTTCCCCTGTTACATCAATATCTGCTCCGAAGGCCTGGCCTTCAAATACTGTCCCATCTTCTAATACTAGAAGTCGTTTTTTCATCTACTCACCTCTCGTTGATACTCTCAGATATCTATTAACGCTTTGTGCCTTATTTAGCTTTTCTGTAGGCCAGCACAGATTCTAAAATTGCCATTCTGACAAAGACACCGTTGGTCATTTGCTGAACAATACGTGATTTTGGTGCTTCAACTAGATGGTCTGCGATTTCAACATCACGATTGACTGGAGCTGGGTGCATAAGGATTGCTTTTTCTTTCAAACGGTCATAGCGTTCTTGTGTCAAACCATGCTGGATATGATAGTCTTCTTTTGAAAATCCTGTCACAATTTCATGACGTTCATGCTGCACACGAAGGAACATCATAACATCTACTTGATCAATCACCTCATCAATTGATACAAAGCGACCGTAATGTTCAAACTCCTCACTTCTCCATTCCTCAGGACCTGCAAAGTAAAGCTCCGCTCCCAAGCGTTTAAGGATTTGCATATTAGACTTAGCTACCCGTGAGTGGTTTAGGTCGCCAGCGATTGCCACCTTAAGACCTTCAAAATGTCCAAATTCTTCATAAATTGTCATCAAATCAAGCAAACTTTGGCTAGGGTGTTGCCCTGAACCGTCCCCACCGTTGATAATCGAAGTTGTGATGGTCGGGCTAGCAATCAATTCTCTGTAGTAGTCCACCTCTGGGTGACGAATAACACAGGCATCCACTCCTAGCGCAGACAGCGTCAAGATCGTGTCATAGAGTGTTTCACCCTTATTCACTGAACTGGTCTTCACATCGAAATCCAAAAGATCAAGTCCAAGTTTCAGTTCTGCTACCTCAAAGGATTTGTGGGTACGAGTTGAACTTTCAAAGAAAAGGTTGGAAACGATATGCTGTTCCTCATAAGAAGCACTCGCTCCGTTTTTAAATTCGATTCCTCGTTTAATCAATTTCATTACTTGTTCTACAGTAAGATCTTCCATAGAAACGACATGTTGCAAAGCTTGTTGATTTTCTGACATTTTTTTACTCCTTTTAGTGTTTTAGGCTTGTTCTGTGATTAGTACTCTGTCTTGTCCATCTAGTTCTATCATCTCTACGATAATTTCTTCAGAACGACTGGTTGGGATGTTTTTTCCAACATAGTCTGGACGGATTGGAAGTTCTCTGTGACCACGATCAACCAAGACTGCCAAACTCACACGAGCAGGGCGACCATGGCTAACAATATTGTCAATAGCAGCTCGGATGGTCCGACCAGTGTAGAGTACATCATCCACCAAGATGACTTCCCGATCTGTCACATCAACAGAGATTACAGAAGTATCTTCACCACTTTTTACATCGTCACGGAAAGGTTTAGTATCTAGTTCTACCACTGGAACAGCGATACTTTCTAGCTGTTCCAAACGTTCTTGGATACGACGAGCGATAAAAACACCTCTCGTTTTTATCCCAGCCAGAACGATTCTATTCAAATCTTTGTTTCGTTCGATAATCTCGTAGGTAATCCGAGTAATCGCTCGTTTGACGGTCAATTCGTCTACAACTTCTTTTGTCCTCATGACAAACCTCCAAAAAGAAAAGTCTCCTTAACAAGGAGACTTCAGAATGTATAGCCAAGCGAGCCCTACTGCAAACAGTATAGACTCCAACTATCTATTGATCCGGCTCCTTGCCTGCCTCACGGGACAGGTTTAAAGGAATATTTTATTGTTATTACTATATCACAAAGAAAGGATCAATGCAAGAAAAAAACATAAAATTTTCATCTTATAACGAACTAAAATCATATAATTGTGGATAGTGATCGCATTCTGGATTTTTTGGATGACAGATAGCCCGTCCAAAGTAAATCATGGCTTGATGGGCTGCCAACCATTTCTCTGGTGGCAGAATGTCCATGACACGTTTTTCTACTTCGAGGGGCGTGGCCGATTTTTTAACAATACCATGGTGCTTGCAGATACGTTCAACATGAGTGTCCACCGCAAAGGCTGGAATTCCAAAGCCTACACTCATGACAACGTTGGCTGTCTTGCGACCAACACCTGCTAGGCTTTCTAATTCCTCGCGAGTCTGAGGGACCTGGCCATCAAAATCTTCCAAGAGTTGCTGGGCACATTTTTTGAGGAATTTGGCCTTATTTCGATACAGTCCCAGACGAGAAATGTGTGAAGCAATTTCACTTTCTGTCGCGACGGACATAGCTTGAGGTGTCGGAAAAGCAGCAAAGAGACCTGGCGTAGCCTTGTTGACTGCGGCATCTGTCGTCTGAGCTGACAACATGACCGCAACCAAGAGTTCAAAATGATTGGTAAAATCGAGGCTTGGTTTGGCATCTGGGAAGAGAGCAATGATTTCTTCTAGCACCTTTCGTGCTCGTTTTTTTGATAAGACCATTATTCATCTCCGTCAAAGAGCCCTTGCAAGCCAGCAAATGGACTGTTTTCTTCTTTCTTGACTGCTTGTTGAGCTTGGTATTCTTCCTCAGTCATGATTTGCCAGTCATTTCCAGACACAAAACCTTGACCAGCTTCTTCTTCGGCCGTCAAGACTTTGATTGGAATGTTTAGCAAGATATTATCTGCTACGCTTTCAGCAAGGTCGATTTCCCCATTTTCGATAGGCAGGACCAAGTCATCATCTAAAACTTCCTGATCTAGTTGGTTGGTCGCTCCCCCCATGAAAACTTCCGTGACTGGATAAGATTCAACTAACTCAACTGGCTCCATACTGCGACTTGAAGCAAGGACAATGGTGTAAGACAACTGATAATCTAAGAAATACATCCGATCTTCGTACTGTACTTTCCCCACTGCAAGGATATCTTTGACATCTATAATTTCTTGATTACGGGTACGTAAGTCTGCTACTAGGTCTAAAGCTTGTTCAAAATGTAGGCCTTCAGGCTGCTTACGAATTTCTTGAATATTTAACTTCATATTTCCTCCATAAAGATTTACTCTCTTGATTATACCATGAAAAGGCTAGAAGTCAGCCTTCCAAACCTTGATATTAAAATCTCATTTTTAACATATTTACTATGACATATTTTCTGTTTAGTGCTATACTATAGGCAAGAATAGATCAGAGCAAGGAGGATGCTCATATGGAAGACAAAGCACTAATCAACGAAGCCTACCAACTCCTTTCCGAGTTAAATAAAAACTACCAAAGCTGCAAACAAGGTACAGCAGATGAATTCCGTCTACAAGTACTGCTGAACAGCACTCTTAAGGAACTTAAAAAAGCGGAAAAGCTTGACAACAGTATCTTAATCGACCTTGAGAAATTTTACCAAGGTACCAGTCTTCTGATTGGACTGGGTAGCCTAAAACTAAACGATCCAACACGCACCGCTTGGCGAAACTATGACAAGTTCCATTGCGAGCATGTCAAACACGTACTAACTCTTTATGGACCTGTTTTGGGATTTTAGAAATTAAAAATTTGGATTTACTATTGACAAAATTTCCTTAAAGGTATAGGATAGAGGTACTAATACTTGGAGGTAAAGGAGACATGAACAACTAAGTCTATCAAATAAAGAACTTTATTTAGTAGATCTTGTTTTTGTCTCTTTTTGCATGCTCTTTTTGTACTAGATCTTCTGGTACTTTATCCTCTTTGAAAATCAAAAAACTAGAAAGCTAACCATCTGCTACTCTTAGGTTGGATAAGGCTAGATTGACCTAGTTTGACGGGATTTTCGACATGGATAATGGAGTTTTTGACAGTGACTTTGGGCTCTACTAGGTAAAGTAGAGCTTTTTGTTATGCACTATGGACATTCTAGAAAGGGCAACAATATGATAAAAATCAATCATCTGACCATCACACAAAACAAAGATTTACGAGACCTAGTATCTGACTTAAGCATGACTATCCAAGACGGGGAAAAGGTTGCTATTATTGGTGAAGAAGGAAATGGTAAATCAACCTTGCTACGAACTTTAATGGGGGAAGCATTGCCTGATTTCACTATAATAGGAGACATCCAGTCTGATTTTCAATCACTGGCCTACATTCCACAAAAGCTAGCTGAGTACCTGAAAGAAAGATCTCTACACGACTACTTCTTTTTAGATCCCGCTGATTTAGACTACAGTCTCCTCTATCGTTTGGCTGAGGAGTTGCATTTTGATAGTGATCGCTTCGCTAGTGACCAAAAGATTGGCAGTTTATCCGGGGGCGAAGCTTTGAAAATTCAGCTCATCCATGAGTTAGCAAAACCCTTTGAAATTCTATTTTTAGATGAACCTTCAAATGACTTAGACCTTGAAACGGTTAGTTGGCTAAAAAAGCAGATACAGAAAAGCAAACAAACCATTATTTTCATTTCCCATGATGAAGACTTTCTTTCTCATACGGCAGATACTATTGTCCACTTGCGACTGGTCAAGCACCGTAAAGAAGCGGAAACGCTAGTCGAGCATTTAGACTATGATCGCTACAGTGACCAGAGAAAGGCTAATTTTGCCAGACAAAGCCAGCAAGCTGCTAACGACCAGAGAGCCTATGATAAAACCATGAAAAAGCATCGCCGCGTTAAGCAAAATGTAGAAAATGTGCTTCGTACTACAAAAGATAGTACTGCTGGGCGCCTATTAGCTAAAAAGATGAAAAATGTTCTCTCTCAAGAAAAACGCTTTGAAAAAGCAGCTCAGTCGATGACACAAAAGCCACTTGAAGAGGAACAAATCCAACTCTTCTTCTCAGATATACAACCATTAGCAGCTTCTAAAGTCTTAATTCAACTGGAAAAGGAAAATTTGTCCATTGGCGAACGCATTTTAGCTCAGGAGTTACAACTAACTGTCCGTGGTCAAGATAAAATCGGTATCATAGGGCCTAATGGTGTTGGAAAATCGACTTTGTTAGCCAAGTTGAAACAACTCCTACGCGACAAAAGAGAAATTTCGCTTGGTTTTATGCCACAAGATTACCACAAAAAACTGGAATTGGATTTATCTCCAGTAGCTTATCTCAGCCAGACAGGCCAAAAAGAGGAACTACAGAAAATCCAATCCCACTTAGCCAGTCTCAATTTCAGTTATCTAGAGATGCAACACCAGATTCGTTCCTTATCTGGAGGTCAACAAGGCAAACTACTTCTGTTGGATTTAGTACTGCGAAAACCAAACTTTCTCATTCTCGATGAGCCTACCCGAAATTTCTCCCCCACTTCTCAACCCGAAATCAGAAAACTCTTTGCCTCTTATCCCGGCGGTCTCATCACTGTTTCCCATGACCGACGTTTCTTAAAAGAGGTCTGTACGAGCCTCTATCGATTGACAGAAGATGGTTTTGAAGTCGTTGATTTACAAGATTTATAAATTTTGAACATAGCAAAAATCCAGAGACGAGCTCTGGATTCTTTTTACATCTGTTTCAAGCGCTCAATTCGTTCTGAGATAGGTGGGTGGGTGTAAAAGAGTTTTTGTAGTCCGCCACCTTTCTTAGGATCATTGATATAAAGAGCGCTGCTGGCATCATCGACATGGTGATGCATTGGCTCGCTATTGTCCAACTTGCGCAAGGCATTGATCATCCCTTGAGGATTGCGAGTCAGCTCCACACTGGATGCATCCGCTAGAAACTCTCTCTGGCGAGAGATGGCTAATTGCACCAAGGTTGCTGCTAAGGGAGCCAAAACAATAGCTAAAAGAGAGATGACAAGCATGATAATTTCTAGACCATTTCCATCACGATCATTATCGCTCCGTCTGCGGCCTGCGCCACCCCACCACATCATCCGACCAGCCATACTGGATAGCAGTGTAATGGCACTAGCAAGGGCAACAGCAATGGTCGAAATGCGGATATCGTAGTTTCGGATATGACTGACTTCATGACCCATGACCGCTTCTAGCTCCTCTCGATTCATGATAGCCAGAAGGCCCGAAGTGGCCGCAACTGCAGCATTCTGCGGATTAGAACCTGTCGCAAAGGCATTTAAAGAAGAATCCTCAATGATGAAAACACGTGGCATAGGGATCTGAGCGACCATGGCCATATCTTCTACTACATGGTAGAGGTCTGGTGCCGTTTGCTCATCAACCTCACGCGCTCCATTCATGGACATGACGATCTCTGTTGATTGAAAGATCATGGTCAGAGCATAGATAAAGCCGATGATCAGTGCAATAACAAGCCCTCCAAATCCTGATCGCATGAAGAGATAGCCTACCGCATAACCAACCAAGGCCAAGAGTAGGAAGAAAACCAGCAACAAAATCCAGGTTTTTCGTTTATTGCTCGCAATTTGATCAAACAACATCTTAGTCACCTAAACCACTAAAATCAACCTTAGGAACTGCTTTTTCCTCTTCAGGTGTTTGGAGGAAGTCTGCAGCTTTAAAGCCAAATAGTCCTGCGATAATGTTACTTGGGAAAGTTTCAAGTTTTACATTGTAGTTGCTGACAACACTGTTGTAGAGTTGGCGTGAGTAGGAGATTTTATTTTCTGTATTAGTCAACTCTTCTTGTAATTTGATAAAGTTAGCACTAGCTTTCAAGTCTGGGTAATTCTCTGCTACTGCAAAGATACCAGAAATCTGGCGGGTAAGGGCATCACTGGCCTTCATAGCTTCAGCTGGTGACGTTGCTGCGGCTACTTGTCTACGAAGTTCTGTCACCTTTTCAAGGGTAGAACCTTCATATTTAGCATAGCCTTTGACTGTTTCAATCAAGTTAGGGAGGAGATCATTACGACGCTTCAACTGAACATCGATCTGACTCCAAGCCTCCTTGGTTTGCATACGATTTTTTACCAAACCGTTATAGCTAACAATCACAAAAATAACAATCAGAGCCAAAACTCCAAGAATAATCCAAGTCATAATCTTATTCCTTTCTGCTTTTAGATTAATACCAGTATATCAAAATTTTAATGAATATGGTAAAATAAGATGATACTAGAGAAGGAAATGACTATGAAACCAGAAACATTTTACGACTTGCTAGCGGAGCAAAATCTTCCACTCTCAGACCAGCAAAAAGAACAATTTGAACGGTATTTTGAACTCTTAGTTGAGTGGAATGAAAAGATTAACCTGACCGCTATTACAGACAAAGAAGAAGTTTACCTTAAACACTTTTATGATTCGATTGCCCCCATCCTACAAGGCTTGATTTCAAATGAAACTATCAAACTTCTTGATATCGGGGCTGGGGCAGGATTTCCTAGTCTTCCTATGAAAATCCTATATCCTCAGTTAGATGTGACTATCATTGATTCGCTAAATAAGCGCATCAACTTCCTCCAACTATTGGCTCAGGAGCTGGGGTTGGGCGGAGTTCACTTCTACCATGGACGGGCAGAAGACTTTGCCCAAGACAAGAACTTCCGTGCCCAGTTTGATATAGTGACGGCTCGTGCTGTTGCCCGTATGCAGGTCTTATCTGAGTTGACCATTCCCTATCTTAAAGTCGGCGGAAAACTATTGGCACTCAAGGCCAGCAATGCCCCTGAAGAATTGCTAGAAGCCAAGAATGCCCTCAATCTCCTCTTTAGTAAGGTCGAAGATAATCTCAGTTACGCCCTACCAAATGGAGATCCACGTTACATCACTGTGGTAGAAAAGAAAAAAGAGACCCCAAACAAGTATCCTAGAAAGGCTGGCATGCCAAACAAACGCCCGCTTTAAATTTTTTAGTAAAAAAATGTTTACAAAGTTCGCCTCGCTCTTACATTTCTAGGCTCGGGAAAAAATGATTTACAAAATCATTCCTCGCTCTCGCATTTCTGGGCTTGGGAAAAAATGATTTACAAAATCATTTTTTTCTGCTATACTATCTTAAGCAAAGGTTTTTAATGTCATCCCGTGAGGTGACAAAGACGCAGTATACGAAATTCTTTAAGAATGGAATAGTTTTTTTAAAGAAGTCTTACTCTGAGAGCCTATTGCTGTAAAATAATGGGCTCTTTTTTGGTGCCCAAAAGTGAGGTTTTTATGAAACAGGAATCAACTGTTGACTTGTTACTAGACGTTGACCAACGTCCTTCAGCTGGTAAAGGTATCCTCCTCAGCTTCCAGCACGTTTTTGCCATGTTTGGTGCAACCATTTTCGTTCCCCTAATTTTGGGAATGCCCGTATCTGTTGCTCTTTTTGCATCAGGTGTCGGAACACTGATTTATATGGTTTCAACTGGCTTTAAAGTTCCAGTCTATCTCGGATCATCCTTCGCCTTCATCACTGCAATGTCTCTAGCTATGAAAGAGATGGGTGGTGACGTATCTGCTGCTCAAACAGGGGTTATCTTGACTGGTTTGGTTTATGTTCTTGTGGCTGCAAGTGTTCGTTTTGCAGGTACAAAATGGATCGATAAACTCTTACCACCAATCATTATCGGACCCATGATTATCGTTATCGGTCTTGGTCTGGCAAACTCAGCTGTAACGAATGCTGGACTTGTAGCAGATGGAAATTGGAAAAATGCTCTTGTAGCAGTTGTTACTTTCTTGATCGCTGCCTTTATCAATACAAAAGGAAAAGGCTTCCTTCGTATTATTCCTTTCCTCTTTGCCATCATCGGTGGGTACATCTTCGCAGTGACACTTGGTTTAGTTGACTTTACTCCAGTCTTAGAAGCCAACTGGTTTGAAATTCCTGGTTTCTACTTGCCATTTAGTACAGGCGGGGCCTTCAAAGAGTACAACCTCTACTTTGGTCCTGAAACAATCGCTATCTTGCCAATCGCAATCGTAACCATCTCTGAGCACATCGGTGACCATACCGTCCTAAGTCAAATCTGTGGGCGTCAATTCCTGAAAGAACCAGGTCTTCACCGTACACTTCTCGGTGACGGTATCGCAACATCTGTATCTGCCTTCCTCGGTGGACCAGCTAATACGACTTACGGCGAAAATACAGGAGTTATCGGTATGACTCGTATCGCTTCTGTCTCTGTTATCCGTAACGCTGCCTTTATCGCAATTGCTCTTAGCTTCCTTGGTAAATTTACTGCCTTGATCTCAACAATCCCTAGTGCTGTACTTGGTGGGATGTCTATCCTTCTCTACGGAGTTATCGCCAGCAACGGTTTGAAAGTCTTGATCAAGGAGCGTGTTGACTTCAGTCAAATGCGTAACCTCATCATTGCTAGTGCAATGCTCGTACTTGGACTTGGTGGAGCCATCCTCAAAGTAGGACCAGTTACCCTTTCAGGTACTGCCCTATCAGCTATGACAGGTATCATCTTAAACTTGATTTTGCCACACGAAAATAAAGACTAGTCATCTAGACACAAAAAATCCACTCAATTGAGTGGATTTTTCTGATTCTTACCTTCCCCACGCAATCAAGAGATACATAAGGCTAGAACCAAACATATCTGCCAGAGCATGCATGAGGAAAAATGGCAAAAGATTTTTAACCTTATACTTGTATAAGAAATAATAGAATAGGCCATAAACGACACCAATAACCAGTGCCCACACCAATCCTTGATAAGTGTGAAAAGAAATCCGAATGATGGTAGAATAAAGCAAAGCCCACCACTTGTGCTTTTCTTTCACTGATGTCAACAATCCTAGAAAGAAAAACTCTTCATAGAAGCCATTTAGCAAGGCATAGGCAATTGCCATCGGACTAAGCGCTAGAAATTTCCGTATAATTTCCATGGGATCTATGTGGGCAAAAAGAGCTGGATTTAAGTAATTGTATTCACCAGTTAGTGTCGTCACCAGGTCTCCAAACAATCCCACAATGGCAAATATAAAAGGAACCCAAAAGAGAAGGGACCAGGTCCAACGAATGGGAAGTTGTTTGAAATCATAATTCCGAATCAAAAGGTAAAGAAAGGTCAAGGTCAGAAGTATCACTTGCAGGGTGAAGTTGCTCAAATAGCCTACTCCCTCGCCAGCAGTATTACTTGCCGTATCCATTGTAGTTGACAGACCTGTCGGAAATATACTTGCTAAAAAGAGCTTCGTTGAGCGAATGATAAACTGACCAAACATTAGAACTGTAATAATCAGAATATCAAACCATCTCAAGTAGCGCAGGGGCTTAGATGGATGAATGCTTTGTAAAATTTTCATATCTCCTCCTTCTAGCAGTTAAAGATTGATTTATTGTAAGAAAAGAAACTTAAAATTTTATAAAATTCCACTCCCATTCCTTATCCGCAATCAGTATTTCGATAGGATATTCAAACCAGCCACTTTTTACGAGTAACTAGTTTCTCATTCAACCTTCCGTTTGTTTTCTATCAACAAATCTTTCAAAGAAATGATAGTGACTGCAAGCAAAATCATGGCCATACCAACAAAATCAATCGCATAGAATTGCTCCTTCATAATCAGAAAGGCAAAGAAAACAGCTGAGATGGGCTCTATGGATGCCAATAAACTGGACTTAACAGGTCCTATTAGACTAGCTCCTTTTAGGAAAGCTGTGTAGGCAAAGACTGTTCCAATGATGATAATGCCAGCAAATGCAAAGAGAAAATCCAAGCTGGTCGGTATACTGGCCTGCAAAACTCCTGTGAAGGGAAGGGCCACAACACCAGAAATAACCATGCCCACACCAATCACCAAGATACTTCCCCACTTCTTAATCAAAGCGATAGGAAGGATGATATAGAGGGCATAGGTCAAGGCAGAAAAGAGTCCCCAGAAAAGACCAGCAGGTGTGACCGACAACTGGTCAAGTTCCCCATGCGTTGCAATAAGAAAAGTTCCTCCTATGGCTAATCCAATCGAAATAATCTCTGCCAGAGTCGGTGCTACCTTGTCCTTGATACAAGTATAAATCAAGATCCCAACAGGACATACATACTGGAGAACTGTCGCCGTTCCAGCATTGGTCTCCTGAATGGCAGAAAGATAGGCAAACTGGTTTAAGAAAAGTCCAAACAAGGCAAATAACAAGAGAGAGAAAAGGCTTTTTCTGTCTTTTAAAAAAGCAAGGAGTTTATCCTTTGCGGTCGCATAAGTTAAAAATACCAGGACCAATCCTGCAATAATGAGCCGCAGATTGGTCAAGACTAGAGCGGAAATCCCGTGTGCCATCAGGTATTGGCCACTGGTTCCAGACAAGCCCCAAGCAATGCCTGCAACTACTGTAAAGAGAGTTCCTTTTACGGTTTTTGACATTCTTCCCCCTACCTTTCCCTACGAATCATATCCATGACTTGGTTTCGATCGACTATCCACTGAGCACGTTCATCCTTCTCATACGTTCGATTGGATAAAAAGATAGCAGCTTCCTGTTTCTCTCGATTCCACATGATAAAAGTACCTGTATAGCCCGTATGGTCTAGCCAGTCTCCTTCTAGATTCCAGGCTAGCGAACGCTCTTTATCCTCTAAGGGAGAAAAATTTCGGCTCAAGTTTTCAGCAAAATCATCTTTCAAGTAATGTTCCAGAAAGATTTGCAAATCCTTAATAGTTGAAAATAAACCTGCACTTCCAGCATGTTTTCCCAAAAGACGAGCTTTGGGATCGTGAATACTGCCTGCCTCTACTCCCCTCACTGTCGGTACAGCAAGCTCAACAGGGCCAAACATGGTTTCCTTCATCCCCCATGGGATCAAAACTTGTTCTTCTATAATCTGATCCAAGTCTTGTTCAAAGATTTTTTCCAAAAGAAAGCCCAAGAGTAAAAAGTGAACATCCGAGTATAGAAAAGCAGGCTGACTACGTCTCTTCAGATGAAACATGGCTTCTCTTAATGCCTCAGAACCTAACTGATCCCGATTGAGTATAAATGGGTCTAGGTCTGTTGCGTGGGTCAAGAGTTGACGAATGGTGATATCTGCATAATCGCATTCAGGAAAAAAATCTGTCACTGGTCGGTCAATATCTAATTTCCCCGACTGCCACAAGAAGGTGAAGACTGTTCCTACTCCCACAACCTTACTCACACTGGCTAAGTCATAGACTAGCCCTGACTCTGTTTTTAATCCTTTCTCAGGATCACTCAAGCCTAGGTAAGATTCTCTCCATTCTCCGTCCTTAAAATACGCAAAAGAGGCCCCGGGATAGACCCCTGCCTCGATTTGATTTCCTATTTTTCTTAGAATTTTTGTCCACTTCATGCTTCTTCAAACCACAATTCGATGTTATTGGTATCTTTACCAAGGAAGAATTTTTCAGACTTTGGAATAAAATAGTCTGTGCCTTCAAATTTCTGACGAAGACTTATTAGATCAAGATTCTTTACTAAAAATTTCAACATCGTCAAGTCCCAAGTAACATTGTTTTCAACAGTTAAATCTGGACCCTCCCCTTTAATAAAACTAATTGCCTTAGCTACTACTTCGGGATCAAGTAAACTCTCCGTCCCCTCAGGCAAGCGCAACTCCATAGAAATCTCAAATTGACTCAAATATTTTATACTTGCATTTGAAGAAAATTCAGGAACAGTTTCCAGTGGAATCAAATCTTCCATATGATTTTCCGCATGAACAAGAATCACATCCTGTTCAGGAGAAACAATCTCAAAGGCATAACCACGGCTTCCTTTAAATAGGCGAGGAAGAGACTTCATCTGTGAAAGAAGAGCCTCTATTTCTGAAGGATTCTCAACTTTTACCAAGAGTCTAGCTAACTTCTTAAGCCCCTCAACTCTCCGAGTTCGCATACTGGGAGCCTCTTCGAGAATCAACTTTTCAACACCTGTTTGGTCACCAAGTGAAAGGAAGGCAGATTCTTCTAATAAAGGCTTCATCCCAAGAGTTTCAATGTAAAATTTTTCATTTAATTTTCGGTTATTGACCTTCAAAGTCGGAATAATTTGTATCATTTGATTTGCATTCATAGCTTCCTCCAACTCTTTTATTTTAAAGGATTTTAGGATTTTTTACAAGCTATTCTACTTAAATTCTAGAATTTTTTATAAACATTTCCAGTAAAAAAACTGGGGTTCCCCAGTTTCATTTCTTATAGGTAAAGTAGTTTAAAGATTGCTACTGCTGCAATACCAGCTGCGATTGGTGCTACAACTGGAACCCATGCATACCACCATTTTGAATCACCCTTGTGTTGACCAAGAACTGATTTTGGAAGGAGTTCGTGAAGAAGACGTGGTCCAAAGTCACGAGCTGGGTTCAAACCAGGTCCTGTAGGTCCACCAAGTGAAGTTACCAAGGCCATCACTAGGAAACCAAGTGCCAAGTGCGCAACTGAGATTCCAGCAGCTGTATGTGGAGCTACTTGAGCTTTCACTGCCAATTCACTTAAGTCAACAGTTTGGCCAGCTTGAGTAGCCATTTGTTTCATGTATTGAAGAACCTCAGCACCGAAGAAGTTTTTAGTCAAACCAAGCGCTGCAAAGAAAAGAACAAATGAACCTACAAACTCATTTAGGAAACCATTAACCGTTGCTGCAAAACGTGATTCTTTTGTACCGTGGTCGATGCTTGAAATCGTTGAGAAGGTACCCAAGATATTGTTTGGGTTTTCTGTTTTCAAGTAGTATGGACGGTGAGTCGCTACAACCAAAGCTTGACCAAAAATTGCTCCCAAAACTTGTGCTAGGATGTAAAATGGAACTTGATCCCAAGAGAAAAGACCACTAACTGCAAGTCCAAGAGTGAAAGCTGGGTTGATGTGGTTTCCTGATACATTACCAAACATCAAGGCTGGGATCATAACCCCCATACCGTAACCAACTGCGATAACGAGCCAGCCACTTTGGTGACCTTTCGTACCTTTAAGTTCAACGTTAGCAACTGCACCATTTCCTAGGATGATCAAAATAGCAGTTCCCAAAAATTCAGTGGCATATTTAATAGCCCATGTAAAATCCATTTGATAGATTCTCCTTAATTTTTTTTAGACAATCCTTATTCTATCAATTTTTAGGCCTTTTAGCAACCGATTTTCTAAAAGAATCTCTGGAAAACGCTTTATTTAACTTATCTTTAAGAAAAGGACAAAAGAAGTCAAACTTCTTTCATCCTTTTCGTTACTCTTGACGTTGACCAAAGTCTGCAATCATCTGCTCCAGCTCCTCACGGCTTGGAGTTGTTAACATATAGAGAATATCTCCTTGTAACTCTGCAAAGGCTGCTGGCATGATTTTCTTAGCCTTAAAACCTCCTTGGTATTTAGCTAATAACTCCTCTTCTGAGTAAACATAATGAGAACTTAAACGCCGAGCAGTCGCCAAGCAATACTGGGGCTCAAACTCTGAACTTGGAAACTCTTCTCCTGCGACAATAGCCGCATAACCTCGGTAGAGGTCCAAGGAATGAGCAAAGTTATAAACATCAATGGTAAAACCACCTGCAGGACGGTTATTGTACTCAATGGCAATATAGTCGTCCCCTTCACGGAAGAACTCAATATGGAAAAAACGTTCCCTCATGCCAAATTCCTTGACAATGGCCTCACCGTACTTGCGCAATTTTGGATCCATATCCTTAAGAACATAATAGGCATTATCCATCTTGTAAAGCATGAGATCCAGTGGTGTATGGGCGTAGTCAAAAGTCGTTGAAAAGACGATATTGCCATCCTTATCCACAAGCCCGTCAAAGGTACAGATTTCGCTAGAAGTGACAAATTTCTCAAAGAAATAAACGGTTGAATGGTCCCATTCTTGCTTGAATCGATCCACATCTTCCTGACTTTCCAATTTAAAGGTTGCTGCCGCTCCCACTCCATTATCTGGTTTGGCAATCATTGGAAGGCCGATTTCTTTCACTGCTTGATCAACATCTGCTTCTGTCTGGATAACAGCTCCAGGTACAACTGGTACACCCGCCTTTTGGAAGAGTTTCTTCATCTCAGACTTAAACTTGGTCTTTTTGAGATCCTTTGGTTTGGCACCAAAGACGTTAAATTGCTCACGAAGGGCTGCGTCCAGCTCTAACCAGTATTCATTGTGGGACTCGATGCGATCGATAGGACCATGCTTGTAGAAAAGAAAGGCAACTGCACGTTTGACTTCATCTATATTCTCAAGGTTGTCTACACGGAAATACTCGGTCAGGCTATTACGCAAAGGCTCATCCAGTTGCTCATAAGGCTCCTGACCAATTCCCAAGACTGTGATGCCTTTATTAGCTAGTTCGATGGTAAACTGTTGGAAATTTTGTGGATAGTAGGGAGAAATAACAAGGTAATTCATAGGCAACTCCTTTTATAGATACAGGTGTCCAAGAAAATAGGGCATTTGTTTACGCCACCATTCCCAGTCATGGGCGACATCGTGTCCCCATTCAGCAAACCAGGCTGGAATTTGTTTCTGGTCAAAGGCTTCTTTCAGCTTGTAGAAGGATGGCAGACCATCTTGTTCCCAAGCACCAAGACCCGTACAGACGATAATCTCCGCCTGACGGTAACGATCGATAAACCAGCCGTCATTCTGATTCCAAATATAATCTACTGGCGAGTTCTGGTAAATAGCGTCATCATTGTAGTAATCGCCAACAAAGAAACGCGCGTCGTAAACACCGCTGAGAGCAATCACCTTGGTAAAAACATCTGGATGCTGGAGGAAGAAATTGAGTGCATGATAGGCCCCCATCGAGCAACCTGTTGTCATCATGCCATCAAACCAACCTGTCTTATGCTTGATAAAAGGAATGGCCTCCTCAATCACATAGCGTTCGTAGGCACGGTGCATCTCCGCTTGGTCATGACCATTTTTCCAAGTAGCCAACCAGCTCTCGCTGTCAACACTGGATAGGGTAAAGAACTGGACACGCCCCTCCTCGATAAAGGAAGCGCAGGCATCAATCATGCCAAAATCATAATATTCGTTGTGACTGCCACCAGATGAAGCAAAAACCACAACTGGAATCCCAGCGTGTCCATAACGGTTGAGGTACATTTCACGGTTGAGGTGGCCACTCCAGTGGCTGAGGTTTTCAATATGCATTGGCTTTCTCCTTTCTTAACTTACCATTTTTCTGCAAAAAAACGGAGACAGTCTGGTAAATTTTCCGACCAAGGGATTTCACTATGGATCGCACCAGACTGAACTTTCAAGACAAGATTATCCAAGCCTACTCCACCTGCAATCAAATCATGGTAATAGCGAAGCGATGAGTCGATATAGGCTTGCTTGATATTGCCAGCCATCAGGGTCTTGTCCGTATCATCCGCTTCTTCCGTTCCAACATAGATAAAAATACGCTGTTCAGGCGACAATTCCTTACGCTCGATGTAGCGATTAAAGGCCTCTTGATGAAGCCAGTTAGCAGATGAAAAAACACCTAGACAACCAATTCGGTCTTGGTACTCTAATCCGATAAACTGGGTAATATTGCCTCCTAGTGACGAGCCAATCATAGCCGTATGCTGGCGATCAGCTTTGGTACGGTAGGTCTCATCAATAAAAGGCTTGACCACCTCCATGACAAACTCGGCATACTCCACACCCTTACCGCCAAACTGCTGGCCTGGGATAGGAGATTCTTGGAATTTCCAAGCCGCATACTCATTCATCCGCCCCAAACCATCATTATCAATAGCAACAACAATCATGCGACTGATGTCAGGATTTCGTTTAATAGCTGGGATTATCTTCCAAGAGTGTCCGATATAGGATTCCTTGCTGTAAAAGACATTTTGCCCATCATGAAAGTAAACAACAGGGTAAAAACGGTCTGTGTCTTTCTCGTAGTCCTTAGGCAGAAGAACACGCACACGACGCTCCTTTCCTGTATAAGGTACCTTGAGTTTGTGTTCTTTCATTTTTAAGTAAAAGTAGGAATGATTCATTGTCAGAAAACTCTCTATATTCAAAATTTTATCTTATTATACCATAAAAATAGAAAAAAAGTCAGTAATTGTCCACTTTAAGGATAAATAACCAACTTTTTCATATATACTTTCTGAATTCTTCTGGTTTTTCTGATTAGAGGAGATTATCAATTAACTCATCGACAGCGTCTTTTTCAGCTTGAGGTGTAATCTCAGTAATCACGATACCAGCCACTGCTCGCTCAACCAAACCTTCAACATCCATCCGTTTTTCATACTGCTCAGCATTCTCTATCTTAGGATTGGTCTTAGGGCGATCAGGCGCAAAAATCGTACAGCAGTCCTCAAAAGGCTGGATAGAAATTTCAAAGGTATCAATTTCCTGAGCGATGTCAATGATTTCCAACTTGTCCATAGTAACCACAGGGCGAATGATAGGAGTGTTGGTCACAGCGTTGATAGCCTGCATGCTTTCCAAAGTCTGGCTTGCCACCTGACCAAGACTTTCCCCATTGATAATGACCAGACCCTTTCTCACTTCACGGATACGGTCGGTAATCCGCATCATAAAACGACGCGTCAAGGTCATGAGGTAGGCTTCTGGCGCCTTGGCCTTGATTTCCTCTTGAATCTCAGTGAAAGGCACCTCAATAAACTGGATATTACCCCCAAACTTGGTCAATTTACGAGTCAAGTCCTGCGCTTTCTTGAGGGCACCGGGACTAGTATATGGTGGACTAGCAAAGTGAACAGCCTCAATATCTACTCCACGTTTCAAAGCAAGATAACCTGCTACAGGTGAGTCAATGCCACCTGACAACATGAGCATCCCCTTACCAGAAGTTCCCACTGGCAAACCACCTGCTCCGCGAATAGTTTCATAAGAAAGATAAGCCGCTTCCTCACGAATCTCCACTTGGAGATTGATATCAGGATTCTTCATTTGGACTTGAATAGTAGGAATAGCTTCAAAAACAGCTCCACCAAGGGTTTGGTTGAGTTCACGACTGTCCAATTCAAAGCTATGGTCGCTTCGTCTACTAGAAATTTTAAAGGTCATGCCTTCCTTGTAGATGTCTTTCATAATCTCTTGGACGGCAACTTTGAGAATTTCAACAGACTTTTCAACCTTATATACTGGAGAAAAATTTTGAATTCCGAAAACTTGTTTGAGTGATGTTGCTACTGCTGTATAATCCGCTCCGTTTAGATAAGCATGGGCACGGTCGCGATCAGCGGTCACCTTGACTTGGGGATAGATGGACAAAACGTCCGAAATATTATTGCGAAGTTTATTGATGAAACGCATACGATTTTTTCCCTTTGTTGACAACTCTCCGTAGCGAATCATAATTTCTGAATACTGCATGAATGCTCCTATCTTACTTTTCTAGTTTGATTGTAAATTAATTTTAGCTTGGTCAAGAACTGCTCGACCTGACTCATATCATTTTCAAGGTCTAGGCTTAAACGCACAGCTGACTGGGCCTTATCCTTGTCCACTCCCATGGCAATCAAGGTACCCGCAGGTTTTCCTGCCTTAGATGAGCAAGCAGAGGTCGTTGAGATGAAAATATCATAGTCTTCAAAGGCGTGAACGATGACTTCTCCACGAACCCCCTTAATCCCAAAAGTCAGGATATGAGGGGTAAAGTCTTCCTCATCTGAAAAGACGAAAATATCTGGATAGTCCAGAAGGGCTTGGCGAATAACTGATTTCATCTGTCCTGTCTTGCTAGTAAAGATATCTAACTTTTCCATAGCCAAACGGAGAGCCTTGGCTGTTGCGGCAATCCCTGCAACATTTTCAGTTGTCGAACGATAGTCTCCCTCTTGACCACCACCAGTTAAAAGAGGCGTAATCTTTTTGCCAGACTTGATATAGACAAAGCCAACACCTCTGACACCGTGGAACTTATGACTCGAGAAAGTCGCAAAATCCACTCGATTCGTCAGATACTTTTCAGTTGGAATTTTAGCAAGTGCTTGAACCGCATCCACGTGGAAGGAAATGGTTGGTTTATCAGCTAAAAGTTCTGAAATAGCTTGAATAGGCTGGATAGAGCCGATTTCATTGTTTACTGCCATGACCGAAACGAGGGTCGTATCTGATCGAATCAAACTTGCTAGGGACTCAACATCTACAAATCCCTTCTCATCAACTGGGGCAATATCCACCTCAAAACCTTGACTTTTCAGCCAGAGGGCTGACTCCTTAACTGCTGGATGCTCAATAGCTGATATGATGATGTGCTTGCCAAACTGGGCTTTTTCAAAGGCCACACCCTTGATGACCCAGTTATCCCCTTCTGTCCCACCAGAGGTAAAGAAAATTTCATCACTTTTCTTGCCAATCAAATCTGCAATCTGCTGACGGGAAGCATCTAAAATTCGAGTTGCCTGGTCTCCCAAACGATGGAGGCTAGAAGGATTTCCTACAATTTTCGAAGCGACCTGCATATAGGTCTCTAGAGCTTCAGGATAAGGCTTAGTTGTCGCCGAATTATCAAAATAGATCATGTTTTCTCACGCTTTCTAAAATCACTCCTTCTATTGTATCACGAAAAGAGACCTGCGACAAGAAAGGGAAGTTTCTCTTTTTTTAAGATTTTTTTAAAGAAATGAGGTATAATAAATCATAATCAAAGGAGAGTATCATGTCTAACTATCGTAGAACTTCAAAACCAAAAACAGAACACATCAAAAAAGGATTCACTGTCTTTCAAAAAACGATTGCTACCATCGGTAGTATCCTTGGTCTGATCACCGCTACTATCACTATCATGAACGCCATGGATAATAATAAAAACAACAAAAAGGAACCGACAACAACCCAAACAACTGTTGTCAAGGAAATCCAAAAGGAATCTCCTCAGGAGAACACTACTCCAAACAAGGACAACACATCCACTAAAGAAAATAACCAACAAGAAGAAACTTCTAAATCCAACAAGAAAGAGGAGCAAAAAGAAGATAAGAAAACAACAACTCAGGACTCTTCTACACCTGCTACAAATAAAGAAACAAGCGATAGCGGAACACAGTCAAATACGACAAATTCAGAAAATAAAAACAGTCAATAACTGCTAAAATAGCTTCCTCCCAGATTTGGAAAGAAGCTATTTTTTTATTGTTGCAATACTTTTCGTGGTTTGGTTCCTTCAGCTGGGCCGATAACACCTGCCATTTCAAGTTCTTCCATAAGGCGGGTCGCACGATTAAATCCAACCGACAAACGACGCTGAATCATAGAAGCACTAGCTTTCTGCGTCTCGATAACTAGAGCCTTGGCTTCTTCAAAGAGCGGATCACCACCAGCTTCACCGTCAGAGGAATCTCCTTCATTATCTGGGACGTCTCCTGGGTCAAAGCTATCATCGTAGTCCGCATCAGCCTGCGCCTTGATGAAGTTTACGATACGTTCAACATCATCATCCGAGATAAAGGATCCTTGCAGACGGATTGGATGATTTTCATCGATTGGTTTAAAGAGCATGTCTCCTCTACCAAGCAGTTTTTCAGCGCCATTTTCATCCAAAATGGTTCGTGAATCTGTTCCCGATGAAACTGCAAATGCTACCCGAGATGGGACATTGGCCTTGATGAGACCAGAGATGACATCAACCGATGGGCGCTGCGTTGCGAGAATCATGTGAATCCCTGCAGCGCGTGCCTTCTGTCCGAGACGGATAATGGCATCTTCCACTTCCTTGCTAGCCACCATCATGAGGTCTGCCAACTCATCCACAATGACAACAATCAAAGGCAGTGGTACTTGTTTGTACTCAGATTGGGTATTGAATTCTTCGACCTTGGCATTGTAACCAGCTATATTTCGCACACCAACCTTAGCAAAGAGTTCATAACGGTTTTCCATCTCATCCACGACCTTTTGCAAAGCCTTACTGGCCTTGCGTGGATTGGTCACAACTGGAATCAAGAGGTGAGGAATGTCGTTGTAAACGGATAACTCAACCATCTTTGGATCCACCATCATAAACTTGACCTGGTCGGGTCTTGCTTTCATCAGAATACTAGCGATAATACCGTTAACTGCGACTGACTTCCCTGATCCCGTCGAACCTGCAACCAGTAGGTGGGGCATCTTGGAAAGGTCAAAGGTACGAGCAGTTCCATTAACTGCCTTCCCTAGAGGAATTTCGAGGAGATTTTCTGGTTTAGTCTGAGACTGTTCCCAGAGCTCACGGAAGGAAACGGTTGCAATTTCAGAGTTAGGAACCTCAATCCCGACTAAGGATTTACCAGGTATTGGGGCCTCAATCCGAACATCCTTGGCCGCTAGAGCTAGCGCTAAGTCGTCAGCCAGATTGGAAATGCGGTTAACCCGTACACCAACGGCTGGCTTGACTTCATATTTTGTAACAGATGGGCCGATTTCAGCCCGTTCCACCGTTACCTTGATACCAAAGCTAGCAAAGGTTTCTTCTAGGATTTTGATATTTTCTCGGACGATCTTCTTTTCCTTGGATTGGTCTTTGGGTTTATCTGGCGCAAAGAGTTGCAAGCTTGGTAGTTTGTATTCGAGGGCTTCCTTGGCAGAAAAATCAACCTGCACCTCTTCATCCTCAAAGTCTTCTTCAACATCTGGAACGTCAAAGTCAGCTTGAGGGAGGATAATCTCCGGTTCGATCCATTCTTCCTCAGGGATTGAGGGGAGATCGTAGACTGGTACTTCTGATAAGATTTCTCCAGTTTCAGGATCTACAGGAGGAAGCTGTAGCACATCCTGTCCTTCTTGTTCTCTCTGAATTCTTGCTGCTTCTTCAGCTTCTTGACGTGCCTTCTCTTCTTCTCTCTTGATGAAGCGTTCCTGTTTTCTCTGTTCCTGTTTTTCCATGAACGTTCTGAACTGCGCTCCAATAAAGGTTGCAACATCATAAATAGACCAAGGACTAACCAAGAGAGCTCCAACTAGAATCAAGAGAACTCCAATAAAGTACGATCCGATATTTGAAAAAAGAAAGGCTATGGGGATATAAAGTCCGACACCAAGCAGGCCTCCACCAGCGAAGCTAGTCACCCGCATACCAGTAAGATCCGTCATAACTTGAGCCAAGGTCCCTTTTAAAACTGACTGCTCCAAGCCATATTTCCATACCAAGTAAGCCTCAAAAATCAAGAGCAAACCAGCGAAGATACAGAGAAATCCTGACAGAAGTCCCTCTTGCTTGCGGATCCATTTAAATAGAAAGAGATAAATGAGGAGGGCACCAATGGCCACATAGGCCAAACTTCCAACCACCAGTCGAATGAGATTATAAAGGGTGATACCCGCCGCACCGAGCTTGAGAGCTGCAATAATCAACAATAAGGCAATCCCTAAGGAAATCAACATCCTCTGAATAGCCTGTTTTCTTTCGAGTTCTGCTTTAGACGGTCTCCGTCTTGTTTTTGTAGTATTCTTGTTTGCCATTCTTCTATTATACCATATTTCACAGCCATTTCGAAAAGAGAAAAAGATTGCACCAAATGGTAACAATCTTTCTATTCTGATATTTTTTATGCTTGTGGTTTGCGTAGGTAACCATAAACCACACCACTGACGATTGCTCCAATCAAGACAAAGACTAGGTAAAGAAGGGCATTTGAAGTAAGGGCGATGACGAAGATGCCTCCGTGTGGCGCCATGAGTTTGATACCTGCAAGACCAACGAGTCCGCCTGCTACTGCAGAACCAAGGATAAAGCTTGGGATTGCACGAGCTGGGTCAGCGGCACCAAATGGAATTGCTCCCTCGGTGATAAATGATAAGCCCATGATGATGTTTGTCAAACCAGAGTTGCGTTCTTCTTTGGTAAATTTATCTTTGAAAAGAAGGGTTGCGACAAAGATAGCAAGTGGTGGAACCATTCCTCCAGCCATAACTGCTGCCATGGCTACAGAACCACCTGAAGAAACAGTCGCTGCAAGCGTACCTGTACCAAAGACATAGGCTGCTTTATTGACAGGTCCACCCATATCAACAGCCATCATACCACCAAGGACGATACCGAGAAGGACAGCTGATCCTCCTCCAAGACCGCCAAGGAAGTCATTCATAGCAGTGTTGATTGCCGCCATTGGAATGTTGACAGCCAGCATGACAAATCCTGTCAAGATTGTCCCAAAAAGTGGCAAGAGAAGGATTGATTTAGCACCTTCAAGTGAACGAGGAACCTTAACGTATTTCTTGATAGCAAGAACCAAGGCACCTGCGATAAATCCACCAACAAGGGCACCTAGGAAACCAGATGAGACACCTGCAAGAGTTGAAGTTGCTTCACCACCTGCTGCATAAGGGATTTTACCAAAGGCAAAACCTTCTTTGGCAATGGCACCAGCCACAAAACCAGCAACCAAACCGGGTTTTTCAGCGATAGAGTAGGCTACGTATCCTGCAAAGACTGGAAGCATCAAACCAAAGGCCGCGCCACCGATTTTCATAAACATCGAAGCTAACTCATGGTAGGATCCGAGATTCCCAAGACTATCTTGTGGCACACCAAAAGCTCCGTCTATCAAGAAAGCAAGGGCAATCATGATACCACCACCGATAACGAATGGCAACATTTGAGAAACACCACTCATCAAGTGTTTGTAGAAGGCACCACCGATACTTTGTTTTTCATTAGATGCTGTTGCAGCTTTTGCTCCATTAGCAGCACGATAAACTTCAGCATCTCCTGAAAGTGCCAAGTTGATCAACTCTTCTGTCTTACGGATACCATCAGCAACTGGACGATTGATCAATGGTTACCATCGAAACGATCCATCTCGACCGCCTTGTCTGCTGCGATGATAACAGCTTTAGCCTTGCGAATATCTTCTGCTGTCAATTGGTTCCCAACACCGCTGGCACCATTGGTTTCAACCTTGATGCCGACACCCATTTCAGCAGCCACTTTTTGAAGGGCTTCTTGGGCCATGTAAGTGTGGGCAATTCCTGTTGTACAAGCCGTAACAGCCACGATAAAGTCACTAGAGTCATTGGCAGGTGCTTGAACAGACTCATCAGCTTTTTCTGAAACTTGGTCAAAGAGTTCAATAACTTGGTCAGCAGATGTTACTTGACGAAGTTTGTCAGCAAAACCGTCTTTCATCAGGTATTGAGACAATTCTGCCAAGGCAGCCAAGTGGGTATCATTTGCACCTTCTGGAGCCGCAATCATGAAGAAGAGATCAGTTGGTTGTCCATCCAAACTCTCATAGTCAACACCCTTGCTTGACTTAGCAAAGAGAACGGTCGCTTCTTTTACAGCAGAGTTCTTGCTGTGAGGCATAGCAATTCCGTCACCCAAACCAGTGGAAGTAAGAGCTTCACGCGCTAAAATTCCTTCTTTAAAAGTTTCAAAATCTGTCACATAACCGTGATTTACCAAGCTATGAATCATTTCTTCGATAGCTGCTGTTTTTTCAGTTGCTTGCAAATCCAGCAACATGACATCTTTTCTCAATAGGTCTTGAATTTTCATCGTTTTTCTACCTCAACTTTTTCATATGTTTCTTTAATAAAGTCCGCTGTTGCCAAGTCATCTGAAAAGGTAGTTGCTGTCCCGCAAGCAACTCCCCATTTGAAGGCTTCTATTGCATCTTTGGACTTGACAAATTCACCTGTAAATCCAGCTACCATCGAGTCACCAGCTCCAACTGAATTTTTCACTGTTCCCTTGATGGGTTTAGCGAAGTAAGCTCCCTCAGATGTGACAAGCAGAGCACCGTCCCCAGCCATTGAGATAATGACATTCTGAGCACCTTTAGCCAGTAACTCTCGCGCGTATTTCTCGATTTCATCTAAACTTTCGAGTTTCACTCCAAAGATAGCTCCAAGCTCGTGATTGTTTGGTTTAACCAAAAGTGGCTGGTAGTCTAAACTATCAATCAAGGTCTGTCCTTCAAAGTCACAAACTACTTGCGCACCTGTCTGACGGGTCAAGGCAATCAGATCCTTGTAGATGACATTTCCTAAGTTCTTAGCACTCGAACCAGCAAACACAACCGTATCATCTGCAGTGAGACTAGATAAAATAGCTTTCAATTCTTCTAGCTGAGCTGGTTCAACAGTTGGACCTGTTCCGTTGATTTCTGTTTCTTGGTCTGCTTTAATCTTAACATTGATGCGAGTATCTTCTGCTACTTGGACAAAGCGTGTCTCAATCTCTTCTTTTGCCAGAATATCTGTGATAAATTTCCCAGTGAAACCGCCGATAAAGCCCGTCGCCGTGTTTGGAATATCCAAGCGTTTCAAAATACGACTGACATTGATTCCTTTCCCACCAGCAAACTTATCATCACTGTCCATACGATTGACACTACCGACTTGAACTTGGTCCAAACGAACGATATAGTCAATGGAAGGATTGAGTGTGACTGTATAAATCATACCTCTATTACCTCCGTTTTCTTCTTAATAGCCTGCAAGAGCTCATGCCCTTGACTTGTAATAACAATAGCGCGTTTGAGTGGTGCTACCTTAGCAAAGCAAGTTTGTCCAATTTTTGATGAATCCACCAAGACATAGGTCTGTTTGGCATTCTCTAAAATAGCACGCTTAACAGCTCCTTCCTCCATATCGGGAGTCGTATAATAACCATCGTCCACACCATTCATTCCGATAAAGGCACGGTCAAAGTGCAATTGATTGATTTGGTTAAGAGCAACACCACCGATACATGCATCTGTCGCCATCTTGACACTACCCCCAACCATGACCGTTGGAATCTGTTTTTCAACCAACTGAACCGCATGGTGAATGGAGTTGGTCACAACAGTGATATTCTTATTAACCAATTCCTTGATCAAAAACGCAGTTGTTGTTCCAGCATCGATAAAGATAACGTCTTTTTCCTTGATGAGAGAGGCTGCTTTCTGAGCCAATAACTTCTTCTCTTGAAGGTTTTTGACAGATTTTTCTTGAATAGTTTCTTCTTCCTGCAAGGAGTGGGGCAATTCTGCTCCACCATGCACACGGCGAAGCTTGTTCTCTGCTTCCAACTCATCCAAATCTCTTCGTACCGTTGATTCTGATGTTTCTAATAGACTAACCAATTTCTCAAGAGAAACTACATGATGTTGATTTAACTCCTCTAAAATCAGTTGTTTTCTCTCAGTTTTTAACACCAAATCACCTCCTGTTATCGTTTACACTATTCATTCTAGCACATTTTCTATCAAAGTCAAGCATTTTTTGTCACTTTCTTTCAAAAACTATCATTTTTGCCAATTCCAACATTTTTATTGCAAGATAAGTGGCTTTATGGTAGACTATTTGAGTAAGTATTGGAAGATTACTCAAGAGGCTTAAGAGGCCGTGTTGGAAACGCGGTAGGCGTGTAACAGCGTGCGTGGGTTCGAATCCCATGTCTTCCGTAGAAAAGAAAAACTATTTTTTTAGATACAAACAAAGTATAAATTTCTAATTATCTTTTTATATTTTCTTAAATGCTCGTAAAGCCTTATTCTATGTGCTTTCGAGTATTTTTACTGTAGGAAGATACTTCACGTTTCTTTGCATATTTCCTCATGTCTTAGCTGTCAGAAGTGGTAAATAAGTAGTAAATTCATTTGTACTACTAAGCAACAAGACGCTCCTGTTGCTTCTCTTTATTCAAGCGTTTCATTTCTGCCATTGCAGAATCGAATGTTGCATGTGCGTAATAGTTCAGCGTCATGGCTATATTAGCATGTCCCATAATGTACTGTAATGCCTTTGGATTCATTCCTGCATTTGCATAGTTGGTACAGAATGTATGTCGCAAACTATGTGGAGTGATGTGTGGCAATTTATCCTCGTTATACTTATTGTATTTCTTAACAAGACCTTTCATCATGCCGTTGTAATCACTTGCCACTTTTGGATAGTTCTTTCTATTAAGAAAGAGGAAATCACTATATCCATCAATCTCAACACGCTTATCATTCTTTCGATTCGCTAACACTCGCTTAAATGCTTGATAGGCTTCTTCAACCATAGGAACTTGACGTTCGCCACTTTTGGTCTTTGGTGTTTCAATGTAGTACCCAATTTCAGTATCTCTCAATAGCTGATGGTCTATATTGACAAGACGATTCTCAAAATCTAAATCTGGAAGTGTCAAACCACCAAACTCTGAAATACGAAGACCTGTTTTTAAGAGTATCAGAATTTCATCATAATTTTTGCTGTAGGTTTTATCAGCTTTTGCAAAGGCTAACAGTTTTTCTTCCTGTTCTTCTGTTAGTACGGTCTTAGGGACAGTATCATCATCAAGAACTGCTTTCAGTTGAAAGTCAAATGGATTCTTCCGAACACAATCATCTTGTATAGCAATATAGAATGAAGCCTTTAAAGAACGTTTGTAGTTATTGATGGTTTGATAAGCATAACCATTTTCACTCATTCTAATAGCCCATTCTTTAGCGTCTGATGGCTTAATACTGTCAATACTTCTTACACCTAACTTGTCTTTCTTCAAAATATCCATAAGATATTTGCGTCCAGTTTCAGTGTTTTTTCTAACCTTTGGTCTTTGAGCGTTCTGTTTTGCGTAAAGCTGGCAGAGTGTCATTTTCTTTCCTACAACATCAATACCATCATGAATGTCTTTCTGTAACTCTGCGATTTTCTCTCTAAGTGAGATACAATCACGCTTTCCTGCTGGTACTCGGTCTGTAGCCACAAGTTTCCACGAGTAAACAAATTGCGGTTCTCCAAATGAATCTATATATTTGTATAAGTATCTTCCGTCTTTTCGTTGGCTCTCTCCAGTCTTTAAGATTCGACCTTTATTGTCACGTCTTTTTTCTGACATGGCATTTGCTCCTTTCCTTTATGGAAAGAGCCTTGATACGACTTAATACTATTTTATCATATACAAGACCCTTTGGCGACGCTAGATTGCGTCCAATGTATCTATAATTTTTTCAAATTGTTTTCGTTTAATCTGAATACGATTGCCATTCATAATCAGCCAATTTGCATTTTTATTTTCCTCTGCCAAGCGTCGTAGCTTGTTTTCGCCAATACGAAAATATTTTGACGCTTCTTCAATGGTTAGGGTATAACGTTCCCAAATAGGAATGTCAGTCTGCTTCATAAAATCCTCCTTTCCAAATCACTTATTTGGATTTCATAAAAGTTGTTTTACCAGCAATCGAACAGCTTTAGCAAAGCTCACGGGAGTTCCACCCCTGCATGGTTCTCATGTAGCCATACTCATTGCCTGCGACGGTTTTATCACGCTCGGACTATTGACTGTATGGGAGTATCATTATCACGATAAGAATGTCGTTGCAGGCAATCCTGCTAAAGATTGCTTCTCGGATCACTAACATGAATCGCTCGCTATCTTTATAAGATAGGTCATGGCGGTTAGTTCCGTTGGCTCTTTTCTTATCGAAACGTATTCGATTACTTTTATTCAGTTTTCAAAGAACAATGGCTCGTTAGCCTATCAAAACACATTGAAAGCTCAATATGCTTTGGTGGAATAACAAACCTCCCTGTTCGGGAAGCGTGGAATGGTTTAGCACGCTTCCACGAAAGGAGAGAGGATATTACTTAATTTCAAATGACAAAATCTTTGTAATCAGTCTGGTTTCCATTCTTCCACGTAAGACTTCATCAACGACCATACTTTGATTGCCATATTCATCTTTCATAAGTCGTAGGGAACGCTTCGTTATGTACCCTCTGTAATGATGTAGAATCTGGTTAATCGCTTCGGTATCGCCATCTGTTGCCTTTACAATGAGAGGAAAGGGAATCATAGGATATTGTGTTTTCATTCTTCAAATTCCTCCATAAACTTTTTAATTAAGGCTAGTCCACTGGTTCTATGCCGATAGACAGTAGAACGGTTCAATTTCAACAGGTCTGCAATTTCTGAATCGCTCATGTCCATAAAGTAAAACAGCAGTAGAATTTCACGTTTCTTGTCTGGCAACTCACGTAATGCTTCACTCAACAAATCATTTTCAACGCCTACTGATAACCCATTGAGTGTAAAAATCTGAAAGTCAGTTGAATAGTTATCTGTTGTCGCAAACTGGCTAACAAGATAATCGCCAACATCCGAAAAGGACACCTCACGCTTTGCAATCCTTGAAAGATAAAGCATATAATTCTTTCGCTCGTCTTCCATAGCACGTTTACAGATATAGTCAAACTGATTTTCTATTGTGGTCTGAAAAGAAGATGGTTTCATGTTTCTCACCCCCTTTCTGTCTAGGAAAGGAAGTGAGCCTTGCTCGTTTATCTCCTTTCACTCTTAGTCCCAATGTGAAAGGGGGATTTGTTGCATTACTGATAAATAAACTTTGTAAAAAAGTTCTGAATAGCCAAAAAAGCATATAAACAGATTTATTTCTCTGTTTACATGCTTCTGTTATTCTATCTATATGATTTATAAAACCACATTGGTGGACGTACTTATCTATTGCAGATAGACGACTTTTTTTGACAAGAACCCAATGTAAGGAAATTTATTGTATATGATGTACTTCATGGCGACGTTGACCTCCAACAAACCGCCATTTGGAAGTAATATACAATATTTTAACAGCGTAAATAGCACTACCATATAACGGTTTTTTTTATTGGCGTTTAGTAGTGCTTTTTATTAAATATAAACCTATAAACCATATAACACGTTTTTCTATACCTGTTTTTAATTCAGTAGGAACAATAAAATGTATAGAGGTGGTCTACTATGCGTAAAAAAGAAGATAAATATGATTTTAGAGCCTTTGGTTTAGCCATTAAAGAAGCTCGATTGAAACGAGGTTTAACTCGTGAACAAGTGGGAGCATTGATTGAAATTGACCCACGGTACTTAACTAATATTGAAAATAAAGGGCAATACCCCAGCATACAAGTTCTTTATGACCTTGTATCGTTACTTCATGTTTCCGTTGATGAATTTTTCTTACCTGCTAATAACTTGGTAAAAAGCACCCGACGATTACAGATAGAGAAATACATGGATAGCTTTACAGACAAAGAACTATCCTTAATGGAATCTTTAGCCAGCGGTATCAACGAAGCAAGAAACATCGAAGACTAATTAAAAGAATCCATACATAACGGAAAGAGCCGATAAAATGAGATTGTATTAATCTCATTTTATCGGCTCTGCGTCTTTGCGTCTGGCTCTGTAATCACAGTTACTTTGAACTGCTTTATTTCAATTAAATTTTCTTGTCTGCATTTCGGACAATAGAGGGGGAATTTTTTTAATTCAGTATCTTCCCTTATCTTTAATCGTGTTTTATTTCCACATACAGGACACAATATCCACTTGTAGTTTATAATAACTATCTCCTCCTTTACACTTTAATTCAAATCTTTATTAAAAAATATTTCATCTTATTTAACAAGAAACCATATTTATATAACAACATAAAATACACTAAGTTATTTTATTGAACATATATCGTACTTTATCTATCCGACTATTTGGACGACGGGGCTGGCAAACAGGTTCACCGGTAGTAACATGGTACCCTTTTAACTCTGTTAAACAAACACTACGTCCATTTGTAAAGAAAGTTAAATCACTACGATATTCTTGAATACACCGAGCAGGGATTTCTCCACTAAGAATGACCTCATTATTTTTCAATTGAGTGTCTACGATGTTCGCACAATATTTAGGAGCATCGTTGTATGCTCGTGAAAGATATTCCTGTGGCGCATAAATTTTAAAACTAAGATATGGCTCTAACAATTCTGTTCCAGCTTTTTTTAAGACTTGTTCCAATACAATAGGAGCAAGCATCCGAAAATCTGCTGGGGTACTAACAGGGCTATAGTATAAGCCATACTTAAAACAGATTTTACAGTCCGTCACATTCCAACCATACAATCCTTGTTCACAGCCATAGCGTATCCCCTCCATAACTGCATTTTGAAACGATTGATTTAAGTATCCAAGAGAAACCGAGCTCTCATACTGCATTCCACTTCCCAACGGAAGCGGTGATACAGATAAACCAATGGAAGCCCAGAAAGGATTTGGCGGCACTTCGATGTGAATGGTATATTCTGCATTTTTTAACGGTCTCTCCATATAAATGACTGTAGGCTCTTTTAGTTCTATCTCCACATGATACTTTTCTTGCAACAGTGCACTAATCACTTCCATTTGTACTTTCCCTAAGAAAGAAAGTATAATTTCATGTGTCGTAGAATCCACGTAATATCGTAGAAGCGGATCACTATCTGAGATTTCCAAAAGGGCATCAAGCAACATTTCTCTCTGTTCAGGTTTACTCGGTTCAACAGTTGTTTGTAGTAGAGGGTGCGGATTTTCAATCTTTTTTCTCTGTGGCAATAGTTTTGTATCTCCAAGAACACTATTTAACTTCAAAAACTCATTTTGCAAAATAACAATTTCTCCAGAATAAGCTCTATCAATCTTACATAATTCACCATTTATTGAAGTATACATTTCTGTAACTTTTATTTTTTCTTTTTCTGATACTCTAACCGAATCTCGTAAATGTAGTACTCCACTATAAAGGCGTATATATGCAAGACGTTGTCTTTTTTTTGTATATTCAATTTTGAAAACATTTCCGCAAAGTTCAGACGGACCTCGATGTGTTGATGAATAAAATTTATTAGTAATAACTTCTATAAGGTTATCAATCCCTATATTACTTTTTGCACTTCCATGATAAAGAGGGAACAGAGAACAATTCTGAAATCTTATGCTTTCCTCTTGTTCGAGTTCCAATGCTTCTAATGATTTACCGGACATATATTTCTCTAAAAGGTCATCGTTTCCCTCTATTACCGTATCCCATTGTTCAGATTCGGTAAAGTTCGTCACACACATATTAGGATGCAGTTCTACCTTCTGTTTGATTACAATTTCCGCAGAAAGTTTCTCTTTAATATCCTGATAAACCGTTGATAAATCAATTCCATTTTGGTCAATCTTATTGATAAAAAAGATTGTGGGAATCCCCATTTTCCTAAGTGCATGAAATAATATACGAGTTTGTGCTTGTACGCCATCTTTTGCAGAAATCAGTAGAATTGCCCCATCTAAAACTGATAATGAACGATATACTTCTGCTAAGAAATCCATATGTCCTGGCGTGTCTATGATGTTCACCTTCGTATTTTCCCACTGAAAAGAGGTTATTCCTGTCTGAATTGTAATTCCTCTCTGACGTTCTAAAAGCGTATTATCCGTCCTCGTTGTACCTTTGTCCACGCTTCCTAATTCTGTAATCGCTCCACTGTTATATAATAAGCTTTCTGTTAAGGTAGTTTTTCCTGCATCAACATGAGCTAAAACTCCAATATTAATAATTTTCATGTGATTTTCCTCCATTCAAAAACCCAAAAGGGCATAAAAATCCCAGTGATAAATACTTTTATCACTGGGATTTTTATGCATAACCATAGGCATACAAAGCATACAGATATTCTCCGGATACTTTAGAATCACATGATAAAGGTATTCTTAAACTGGGTACAAAAAACTAAGCCCTCCTAAAAAAGGACATCCAATTATTTGTTCCCACTATCAAATTGACAGTTTATTTAAGAATACCTTGCCGCATATTTATTAACTCCTTTTAAATAGATACTTAAATAATAGCACGTAAGAGCATATTTGTCAAGGAATCTCCAATTTTTTATCAAAGAGAGTACGTGATTACAAAATAGCTGTAATAATGTACCAATATTTGTTATTCTATAATCTTCCAATTACTCCCGTTCTTTTCAAGTACCAAATCAAATTGAGATACCTGCGTTGCTTTGGTCTGCTGGTCGATATACTCCACTGTCAGCGATACCGTGACTTGATTATCCTTACGATTGTGAATAGGATTTACCAGTTCTTGAAAGATGTACTCTTTTCCGATTGGTTTTAATATCCCGTCATTCACATAGTAGGAAAGTTCACTGGCTGTCGCTGTAGGATAGAGCTTGAAGAACGTCGTTAAAAACTCATTGATTTCATTGGTTGTAATGGAATCAACCGTCCCCTCACTTTCAATGGCTTTTGGTTTATAACTTGATTTCTTAGGTATGTTGGTAATGGTCGGATTCTTAACCAGTACCATATTTCCAGAACCATCTACATAGACACTCACTATATAAGCAGAGTGGACGGTCTTTGTATTTTCTCCCTCTGTAATGAGCTGGTCTACACTGTAGGTTACATTAAACTCATTGTCGCCAGTTGGCTCTACCGTCCATATCTGAAATCCTCTTACAGAAGACGATACAGGAATATCTTTGCGTACTGTATCAACATTGAGAGCTTGAAGTTCATCTGTCAGATAGCCTTTTAGACTTTCCATTCGATTATCAATGGACTTATCGGATTGCTCCCATGAATAGTAGACTTTCGCAAAGTTCTCTACAAAATTTTCTACATGATGAGTATCAACGTATTCCTTTTCTATGATAGTTGTTTCGTGAATAGTATGAGTATCTATAGCTGTAAAGTGCTTGAATATCGCAAAGCTGAAACTAAGCCCTAAAAGTACCCACAAGGCAATCACAACCTTTTTATGAGGATTGACCTTATAGTAGACACGAGGTTTCTTTTCCTTTGGTATCTGTTTTTCTTTATTCTGATTTTTTCTAAATTTCATCATTAAATCTTCCTTTCTCATTGTTTGATTCGTCCTGCTCCCACTAAATGCTGTTGCCAGTAGGGGCTTGTTAAGTCGGCATAACCGATTGGGTCGCCTGCATGAAACATACGGTTATTGCCAAGGTATATCCCAACATGAGTAATATAAGAGCCAGCGTTATAGGTAGAATGAAAGAAAACCAAATCGCCAGCTTGTGCTTCCGATAGTGGGATATGCTGGGTCACATCATATTGCTGTTGTGCGGTTCGTGGTAAGTTAATTCCAGCTTTTCCATACGTCCATTGTGTCAGTCCGCTACAATCAAAAGAAGTAGTCGGGGAAGCTCCACCGTAAACGTATCGCCAGCCCTCATATTTCAGTGCTTCGTCCATGATGGCTTGTACCGTATCATCATCAAACTCTGTTGTGACAAGATACTGCGTTACCAGTTGCACATAAAACATATTGCCATAGTTGTATCGCCAGCCCCCATTGATAGGTATGGCTATGGGATTGGGGTAAGACACTTTTTCGCCACCTGAATACTCTTTTGAGAAACTTTGAGCCAGTTCAAAGGTATATTTATTTCCACGATTAGCCACATACCCTAAGAAACCACCACCATAATTGTAGGACTGGATAACCGATTCTAAATCTACACTGAGCCTTTCGCTACTGGCTAATAATTCACTGAAATACTTCACACCTTGCTTAATGGATTCTTCTGTACTCAATGAATTAGGTGGAAGACCGAGGGATTCCGAGGACTGCATAACATCTTCCGCAGTACCGCCCGATTCCACCTGTATAATCGCAAGAAGTATGTTGACATATTCTTCAACGCCATATTCTTTGGCATATTTTTCTACCATAGGCTTATGAGCCAGCACTTCTGCGGAAACATTCACACCTCCATAATGAATATTGGAAATTCCGCTGTCCTGTTCATCTGAAAATAAAATGGCAACAAACAGAAGCAGTGAGAAGACCATCAAGAATAATCCAGAACCACCAATCACTAAAGTTTTCAACTTCATGGTTTCTTACCGACTTTCTTAATGGTGGCGGTTTTGATTGGTGGTCTACTTCTTGTATTTTGTAGTGGTACTCTTTGAACAGTAGACGGACGTTCTTTTGTGATTGGACGTTGTGAAGTTCTATCTGCTGTAGTGGTTGAAGTTGCTGGCTTTTGAACGGTTTTTTCTTGAACGGTATTGCCTTGGCGTTCCACTTTTGGACTTGAAAAATCGGACTTAACTGCTGGACGCTCTTGTTTGGCTTGTTGAGATTCCTTATATGAAGTCTGAATATTAGACTGTTTTGAGGTCTGTTCATCATGATATTGTTCTTGTCTTGTAGTCGGTCTTTCATGAACAGAAGAAGCAGGCTGTTTTTTCTGTTTGACCTGTTCCATTTCAGAGCGACGCTTCGCAATGGTTTTTCGCCTTTGTTCCTGCTGTTCCTTGCGTCCACTGGCTCTGTCCGCTTTGGTTTGAGAAATACTACTGGTTAAATCACGGACATTCTCTTTTACTTTGGATTTTCCTTGATATACTGCATATCTTGCATTGGTCGGCAAATCTTTAACCTGTTCTTTCAAACCACTAGCAGTGTCTACCATTCTGTCTTTGGTATCAGCTACTGTACCGATGGTTTGACCGATACGTTTTCCAAGTGTTGATTTTTCCTTTCCGTCTGGTCGGGAGTGATCTGCTTGTGTCCTTGCAGAACTCCCCGAACCCGACTGTCCTTTTTTACCTGTAACAATGGCAGACCCAGCCCCTAGAGTAGTCATGGAACGTCCAAGTTTCCGCTGTAGACGGTGCATGTGAGCGTGCATAAGCATACGAGGTTTTCTCATCACACGACTTCCCACACTTTGAGAATCGTTACTCTGTAGAGAAAACATACTCATTAAATCGCCCAGCTTGAAGTAGATTCCTGCAAAGGTCACAATCTGTAGAAAAGCAATCAAAAAGAACGGATAACCAGCCGATAAGGTATAGAGCATGGTTGAAATACTAAATGCTGTCGTAATAATCAATGTGATTCCAGCTCGTGTCAAAATGGTATTAAAGAGCTTTGTTATGGCTCGTTTTGACATACCATCAAATGATGGAATCATGCTTAAAATAAAGCTCACAGGCAGAAACATAGCATAGATGATAAAAAGTACCTGCGAGAAAATCATGATTCCTGTTAATAGGAATACAAATATGGAAATCCCAATATTGAAGACAAATAGGAAGAAGACTGTACCTAAACGGTTAATGGTCTTTGTAATGGTTAGATTGGTATTGCTTCTGTCTTCAATTTCTTCCGCAACAATTTTTTCTCTGTCTTCGCCATTGTTGGAATCTGGGCTGGTGGAGAGCAGGCTTTCCACACGGTCAATACCGATACTTTCAATGTCTGAACTGTTGTATTGAAGCAGTAGCCACGGTTGCTGAACCTGTATGGAAAACAGGCTATCTCTGATTAAGTCCACGCTGTCCTTGCCTTGACTATCGGAATGGGGCATGACAATCTTCGTGCCAAGTGATAAACTGGCATTACTGATGTCTGATGAAAAGTCATTGATTTTTTTAATGTAGTCGGGAGCGTAGGCAATAAAGGAAGCCGATAGGATAAACACCAGCACAAAATTCATAATGGCATGAATTGCCTTTGTGGTTTCTCTCTTTATCAGTCCCGTATAGGCAACATAAACCCCAAGAACCAAAATCAAGAGTAAGAGGAATCCAACATAGAAACCCTCTGTTGAAAATCCGTTTGCACTCACACCAGCTAAGGTCTGCATATTCTTACCAATGGAATCTGCTGTAGCGGAAATGAAGTCTAAGGAATAGGCTTCCTGTACTAAGTAACCTGTCGCATTGGAAACATACAAACTGATTGTCCAAATAAAATTGGTAATGGCATATAGTCCATACATGACCTGTTTTCCAATCCCGTCCGACCAGTTCCACGGAAGCCAGCCCCAGCTATTATCCACATAAAAATCCAGTTGATAGTTTTCAAGTGGGTATCGGCTGTATTCATTTGCCACATTGACCGTATCATCTACCAAGCCCGCAGCTTGAACCACCGTTCCCAGCATGGCTAAAAGAAAAATGGCAATCACAAGTGTGAAAGCCACTGTCATTGCCACTTTACCTAGACGTTTCAGCGTCCAGTTTGATTTTATTCTGTTTACTATTGATGGTTTCACATTTACACCTCTTTTCGCACAGGTGGTCTGGTATCAAAGGCATGGAGCAGTTCTTCAAATACAGGGTGGAACTGTATCACACCGACACGACCATATAAATCACTGATAAGGCATTGCCCGTTTTCCAAATCACGCAATCGCTTCTGATTGTTTTCGTCCTCTGGGTCTACACCAAAAAAGGCTAAGGTCTTTTTAATCTCGTTAAGGTCAGTGGAACGAAATGCAAATTTTAAGCCGAGGTTATTTTTCAGTTTTTCATCTAAGAGGTCGTCTGTATTTTGGGTCACGAAATATACCCCAGCGTTCATAGCACGACCAGCCCGAACCAGCTTCATAGATAGTGTTTTTCCTTGTGCTACCTGTAAAAAGCTCCATGCTTCGTCTAAATCTACAATCTTGAAAATGCTTCGGTCTGTATGGATAAAGTCTAAAGCAAAGGTACTAATGACAATCAGCATAGCAACGGATAAAAGCTCCATAGTGGTATATTCCTCAAAGGAAGTTTCCTTGTCGGGAAGTACCAAGTCCGCAACCTGTATAATGTTCAGTTGTTTTTCTAAGCTGATAGACTGCTCCACATAACCATTACTGAATAATAAATGTGCAAAGTCATAGTCTGTAAAACTTTCGATATGGTCGGCTATACTGGTACTTAGTGGCGTATTCTCAACCCGTAATTCCTCAATCACTTTCATCAACCCTCGTACTTCACTATTGGTTACTGCACGAATGGCTTTTCTAAGGATTGGGAAGCGTTCCCCATCACGAGAGGAAATCCCCGTAAGGAATGTCAGAATATCAATAGCCAGTGATTCAGAATCTTTGGGATTTTTCATAATCACATAAGGGTCAAGTAAGCCTTTGTTTTTCTCATCAGAAGTCAGAGTGACGATATTGATTTCATGGGAAATCTCTGGCAAGGTTTCTTTCCATCTGCCACGTTCTGCTTTTGGGTCTACAATCACTGCTTGTGCCCCATAAAGCACCGCATAATAGACGATAAGGTTATTCGCAAAGGATTTACCACCACCCAGCGAACCAACAAAAGCCGACGCTAACGCATTGGTTACTGAACCCTTAACCCCTTGACTGGCAAGAGCAGGTTTCAGATAGACATTGCGTCCAGTATCTAAGCTGTAGCCAACATAAATCCCCTCATTTTCCCCCAGCATTTGAGTAGCACCAAAACCTAAACCAGCGAGGAAATCAGAGGTCACGTATTGAATATAATCATTCATATAACGCTTGCTGGCAGGTAAAAATTCTTCATGTAAGCCGAGCATATCCCCAAATGGTCGTACCAGTTTTACGCTTAAATCGTCATAAAAATCTTTCACTTCATTACAACGACGTTTGAGTTCGTCAAGATCATTTGCTGATACCCTTACCACATAAGACAGCTTGTACATAGATTCCTTGCTTTGGTCTAAATTGGTTTCCAGCTCATTCACACTTTCCAGAGCTTCCGCCACATTGGAGCTGGTTTCATTATCACTTTGCCAAGCGTGGTTATCCAAGTCTTTCAGTTCTTTCTTTTTATTGCGGACAGTAGATAGGGCTTTACGATTCGCTACAATTTCCACATTCATTGACGTATCAATCGGGAATGTAAATTGCTGTTGCTGGTAGTAGAAGATTTCAGAGGACGGGAAGTCCAGTTCTCCGACAATGCTGTTAATGGTAAAGTAAGCTACATAGACGGTTTCATCTTCCTGCTGGATTTTCAAATATCGCTGTTTTTCTTCCACCAAACAGCGAGTAGGCTTAATCAAGTCATAGTATTTAATCAGCGTTTCATTATCCAGCTTTTTCTTTGATAGATGGTACTCATACTCTTCATAGGCAGTGCCTGTCTGTCCGTAAAGGTGTTCAATCAGATAGCCGAAGTCGTCCTTATCTAACCTGCGGATTTTGAAACGACGAGAGATTTTATTTTCTAAGAGCTTTTCCATCTTCTGAAAACGCAGGATTTCATCATTACTCATACTAACAAAATCGCCCATCAGCTTATGGTTCACATCATAGACAAAATCAGACAAAGCATTTTTTGCTTCAACGGTAAGACTTTTCATAGAAAACTCCTGATCGTTGAGAAGCAACTTAAAGCCGATAAAGAAACGGTAGTTCACTTGATTTTCGCCAATCATGGATATTAAAGCGTCTGTCTGTTGGTCGATTTTGTCATAGGCAACCGCTTTGAGCTTGCCAGTGACTTCATTTTTGGAACGCTCTTGTGCAGAACGTATGCTGGATTCTGTACTGATTTGTAAAGCATGAATTTTGCCATCACGATTTTGTGCGATAAGCTGTCTGAAAGAATCATGCACTTGTATTTTCTGTTCTGGACTTAGAAATGAGTAATTGTAAGGAACAAGCTCATAGTAAGCATAACATTCCCCGTCTTTATTCCAGACGAGATTGTTTTCAATGTATTTAATTGGATATGCCATAAAATTCACTCCTAACTGCTGTAATGGCTTCTTGTGGCTGGTTTCTGCCAAGCGTTACTTTTTTTCCTGCATAGGTCAGCTTTGGTCGCAGTGCATAAGCAATGACAGACTTCAAAAATCCATAAGGCTTTTTACCATCAAAAGTTTTTGTAGACATAAACCATGTGAAAGCCACAGGAATCCCAAAGTATTTGAGAAATGCTCCCTCTATCATGGAAAGAGGGGGCAAGTTGCCAAGTATCATCACTGCAAAGAGTGACACGACAAACCATGTCATTTGCGTAAAGGTTATGGGAAACGGAAGTCTAAAATCATTGATAGAATACAGTACCTTTTCCACAGACCAGATACTGGTATAGCTTCGTATTTTCTTCATGTAATCAATCCTTTCATAAAAAATAGGGGTAGCTGATTGAGCCACCCCGTAAAATAGAAAATCTGCCAGTAGTAATGTACCGACAGATTTAATAGACGATTTCAAAAATCCCATGATTGGTTGAGATAAACGTTCCTGAAAGGTCTAAATCCCGACCATAGGCTTGATAATCAATATAGTTTTGAAGACTAGCTGGTACTTCGCCTAAAGCACCCGTTTCTTCAATGTAGTAGCGTGCCACGTCATACATATCATCACAATCGGAATGAATGATAATATCCTCTTGATGTTCGCTTAGTTCTTCAATGCTTGAAAAATGAGTGAGTAGAGCAGATAGCTCCGATTGTAATTCTTCGGGTAATTCCGATACCATTTCCCATAGTCGATTGAGTTCGCCAATGGAAGTGTATTCGTCAACCGTAAAGGGTAACTCGTAGTCATGAATGGCGTATTCCTCATATTCATCATTCAAGCCGATTTTCTCTTTGACTTCCTCAAAGTCAATGGGAAAGGTAAACCACGCACCGACCAATTCGCCCTCATTGTATTTGCCTAAATTCGCAATATAGACTTGCATATCGTCCATATATTCACGTCCTTTCTTTGTAGAGATTCAAAAATCCCTACCGCACTTCGTTTGGTGTACCATTCCTTTGCGGAACATAAGAAAACCACTTATATTCCACAAAAGAACGGTTTTATTTAAGCACCAATAATGCGATTGAATAGCTCTAGTAAAATGTCTTTTACTCCAGCAGCGTTGAAGACTAAGCCAACCGCAATAATCGCAATAATTAAAAAGCCAATCAGTTTGCTAAACTCACGCTTGAAGCCAAGATACAAGCCAATCACAACGATTGCTAAAAGCACCAGTGATTGAGCGTTTGATAGAAACCAGTTATAAAGGTTTTGTCCAAAATTCATAAAAATGTTCTCCTCTCTATATTCAATGAATTTGTATTTGAGTTATTTTTTTGTTGTTATCACGTCCTGTTCTTTTACTGACTGTTGCTTCAAAATCTGCTTGTGTCGGTCTGTCAGTTTCGCATGGTCGAGAATGTCTTTTACAACCTGCGTCTGGTTGATTTCATCAAGTTTAATCGCAACCTTTAAGGTCGGGGCAACTTGATGAGATAGCCAGTTCAGCGTCCTTTGGAAGGAGTAAGGCTCTGGTTTTGTGGTTAGTTTTAATCGTTCACGATTGTTCCCAATAAACCAAGCCCATTCTTCATTCAGTTTCCAATCAGAACGAGGTTTGGAATCGTCTTTATCTACAAAACGGATATACCGATTGATAATTTTAAAGGCGGTATGCTCTGGATTGTCATAGACGAGTAAATCACGGACTGCATAATAGGCACGCTCATTTTTCAATCGAATCTCAAAACGGTTTTTTACTTCTGCGTCTTCAATGGGAATATCATTTTTCTTGTACTGCTCGTAGTCCTTTTCATAGATACAGAAATAAACTTCACTTTGTAATGAACCGATATAGAGGGTGTTTCCCATACATTCCTTTTCCTCTTTGCGTACCAGTTCGCCACTGCGATAGCTTTTAAAACTGCGGAAGACGGAGATACATTCTTCCTGTTGGCACTTTTCAGTGAGTACAGGGATATTCAAAATCCCTGTCTTATCGTTAATGGCAAGGTCAAGGCGTTTCATCACACCGCCAGCCACCAAAACGTCCATAAAGAACTCATACCAGCTTCTTTGTTGTGCCAGAAGATAGCTTTCAAATTGTCTGCACCCACGACCTTTCAATTCCACCAGAACTCCTTTGTCCAGTTCATGGGAGCAAAGGACGAATATGTCGCCTAAAGCATAATGCTCTGAATAAGAATAGAAACCATAGTCCTCATGAAGAAAATAGGACAGTTTCAGTTGTAAGATGTTTTCGACCACCTGCTGTACGTCTGTTGTCGGAAAGCGAATCCTTACATAATCAAACAGCATTTCAAGGGGAGCGTCGGGATTGAAGCGTTCCAGAGCTTCCCAAAGGGACTGCTGTAAATCCTCTGATGGCTTGACTTTTCCTGTTTCAATATCGCTTAGATACTGCCTTGTAATACCAGTCGCAACAGCTAAACGGTTTTGAGATAGTCCATAAGCCAAGCGTTTTTCTTTTAAATGCTGTAACCAAGTTTGTTCATTCAGTAAAAATCCCTCCAATCAAAAAGGCGTATGTCAACTTTTAAAGCCCATTTGACATACGCTGAAATTTTGTAAATCCCTTGTAACCAAAGGATTTTCTAATGTTTTTTTGACTGTTTCCTGTCGATTTGTACCCCCCTGTTAGATACGGGGGGTTAAGTGCTGGCGTGGCTATTGCCACACCAGCCAGCAAGATCAGTCCACACCTGCGACTTCCGCTTCGCACGTCGCCTGCGTGGACTGTCTGCTGTTGGATAACTTTTTAATTTCCTCCAAGAAATCATATCCTTTTGGTACAAGGGGAGTATAAAACTCTGATATGACACTTGTTCCTACATCAACATAGCCACGACCTTTGATTCGCTTTAAGAAGAAATCCTTTTGTACGTCACTGCCAAACATCATGCCATAGCCCATTTCAGACATACGACCTAAAGCCACTCTGAAATTAAACTGATCACGGATTCCGTCGCCTAAATATTTTGCGTCTGGACGTTGACAAGCCAGTATTAGAAAGAAGCCAGCTTGACGACCTAACATGACAATCTGTTTCAGCTTATTCATAACTGCGGTGTTTTCTTTTGTTCCCAGCATTTCCATGAAAGCGACGTATTCATCAAAGATTAAGAAGTGTGCCGGGAGACCTAAGTAAGCATAATTTTTGCCAGTCTTATAGTTCTTCATCTGCTTCATTTCCTCACTACGTTTCATCATTTCTTCATAGAATGTTTCAATGCAAGAAAGCAAGTCTTCTTTTCTATAGTAGACATTTGCCATCACAGAACCTAAGTCCGCAAGGTCAGCATTTTTCGGGTCAAGAATATACAGTTTTGAATCTGTATGAAGCAAGGCTTCAATCAGTGTCAGTATAAAGTAAGTTTTACCGCCACCTGTACCACCAGCAATCAACATATGAGGGAGCTTATCATATTCCCACCATACGTTTTTCATTAAGCGAAGTTTACCATCTTTAGCTTCTACTTCATCAATAGAAATACGACTGGCTATGGTGTCATAGAGCAAAGTATATTCCACATAGGAATCCTTTAACTCTTTATCCGTCAGCTCACAGTACAAGCCACTCTCTAATTTCTTTTCCAAGTGTAAGAGTTGGTCTTGATATTTTCCCAGCGTGATTTCCACCCGTATCTGTATCAAGCCATTTTTAAGTCGATAATACATTTTAGGGAAGTAGGTTATCTTTTCCTTTGTACGACCAGCACTATCTTTAAAGAAACCCTCTGTTTTGACCTGTTCAGATTCATACCACTTGTTTTCAAGTATCATCTTTGCCAGTTTTTGACGGTGGTAAAGTTGTTTAACCGTATCATAGCGAACCCGTTTGAATACAAACGCTACCAGCAAGCAGATAAGAATTGCGACACTGAAACTGATAATTAAATAGGGAATGTCAATCTTATCTGCTTGTGATAGGTTAAAATCCTGCCATTTGATCTGCTGGATTGTCTTCACATGAAACAGTCCGACAACCAGCAGGAAAACAGGCAGGAGTGACGCTATCGTAAAATGAAAGACTAAATCTTTACCAGATAGGCGAATCCTTTTACCACGCTGTTTCATGCGAAAAAGTCTCCTTTCTACCTAGCGACTATTTGTCTTGTGTCGGTTCTTTCTTTGCTTGTGGTTGAGCTTTGAATGAACTAGAATCCTTTGTCAGCACAATATCGTCTGCCTTGATATACCAGTCAACATCTGCTCCTTGATAGGTGGCAGTAGCAACGGTGTCCGCAATGGGATTGATAAGTTCCACCCGTGCGTTATAATCAAACTCTTTCAAAGGCACGCTGGCAGGAATACTTACTTGAATCATGCGTCCTTGTCCTTTGGATTTTAAGTCATAGGTACGTTCCTTGATTTCATCTGAAACCGACCCGTCTTCATTTTGGATTCTCACTTCACGACGTAGAGCAGAGAATTTCAATTCTCCAAAAGTCGTGTCTTTATCTAATACAATGCCATTTGCTAATCTCATCATTTTTCCTCTCTTTCTTTATTCTTTTATCATGTCGTCAGCATGTAAAAGGTAATTTGTAAAACCACGAGTGCCGATTTTGTAGCCCTCTGCGGTAATACGTGGATTGACTAACTTCACACGTTCCTCAAAGCCGAAATGTTTTTCGCCAGCTTCAGCAGGAAGCACCACCACAATATCATCTGCTCTTTGAACATCAGAATAGAGATTATAGCTTCTTGATAAGACAGTTAGCCGTCCGTTGATTCTTCGCTGAACGACTTTATCCTCGCCAGCAAATTCTAAATTGCCGAATGTTTTTTCCATGTTGGGAATCACAAATTTAAGTTCCATATTTTTACCTATCCTTTCTTTTTTATTGGCTGAATGAATGTTTGATGGTCTTAAAGAGTGGGGAACGACCTTTTGATTCTTGATTTTTTGTTTTCATAAGTTCACTTCCTTTCAAAATCGGGTAAAAAAATAGACACCTCATTTTTTGAAGTGTCTACCTATTAAATATTCAAATTTTATTGGAAGTATCTTTATATCTTCACTTTTCAAGGATAAATCGTCGTATCAAAGCTCATTCATAAGTAGTAAATTAGTAGTAAATTGAGTGGTTTTGACCTTGATAAAGTGTGATAAGTCCAGTTTTTATGCGGATAACTAGATTTTTATGCTATTTTTTTACAAACAAATGTTGTATCTTTTTTTGTATCCTTTTTTTAAAAATAGTGTTCAGAAATTTTCTACCAACAGTAAAAAAGGAACATTTTAAAGTCTGTTAAAACCGCAAAAGAATACCAAAGACAAAAATAAAAAACGTTGATTTAACAACGTTTATCCAAGATTGGTGAAAGAATGATGGAGCCGGTGGGAGTCGAACCCACGTCCAAACATCTGCCAACATATTTGTCTACAACCATAGGTTATGTATTGTTTTAACAGTCCCTTGACACATAACTCAAGCCTAGGAACTGCGAGTCTATTAATCTCTTATCAAACCACTAGACAAGGCTTGATCGTATCTCGCTAATCATAAGACCTGTCATTGAACACGAGCAATCCAAATCGGGTCACGCCTGCTGGTTTTTAGGCAGCTAGAGCGTAAGAAGTGTTATTTTTTGCAGTTATATTTAACTGAGCGTTTACGTCGCCACACGGGTTGCAAAATATGCCTCATAATGCCTGTCGAATCCGTAACGACCCCAAGATTATAGAACTATTATAACCTATCTTCATAAAAATTGCAAAATCAAGCCAATTCTTTAGAAAAGATACGTTTTCAAAGCATCTGATAAGACTTGATAACCTGCTACACTTAGATGGAGACCATCCGTTGTATAGGCTGATTTAAGTTGTCCTTCTGAATCTGTTAAACTATCATAAATTGGTAGAAAATCTACTTGCATATAGGCGGAGGCTAGAGCCTCATAGGCTTGATTCCATTCTCTGATCTTTTCATTGGTACGAATATAGACTGTCTGCTTGTATTCTTCTCCTTCATTGACCGGCAGAATAGAAAGGAGCTTTATTTGTGATAGCGGATATTCTCGGGCAATCGATTGAATCACACCTTCAAGATTATCCAAAGCTTCATTCATGGGAATACCTTTTCCGATATCGTTTGTTCCAATTAAGAGAACAATTTGATCGACAGCATCACCATAAAGATGGGCATCAAGATTGTCTAGTAGAAGCCCCGTCTGGTAACCTCGGATGCCTCTATTAACAATCGTCTTGGCAGTCCCAAGTAACTCTTGCAAAGGGTAGTATTCTACAATCGAATCGCCAATAAAGATGATATCTGGCTCTAGGACAGAGACTTGATTCAATTCACGATACTTGGTTTGAATCTTTGCCTGCTCTTTTAGGAGCCAATTTTCTAATAACTGTACTGCCACCTTATCCCTCTTTCTCTAACCAATTTTCTAGAACCTGATAAACACCTGCCTGGCTGTTAGCTGGTGCTAGAGCAGTCGCAACTGCCTTGGCCTCATCATCTGCATTTTCCATAGCATAGGCAATTCCAGCCATCTCCAACATTTCGACATCGTTTTCACTATCACCAAAAGCCATGATTTGTTCCGATTTCAAATCCCAGCGCTTGAGTAATTCTTCCAATCCCCATGCTTTATGAATCCCGGCTTGGAGGATGTCAATGCAACCATAACCGCTGGAAACAGCTCTTACACGCCCATCAAAGAGGTCATTAATTTCCTGCAAAACAGAACTCGATCGTTCCTCACCAACGACCATGCTCATCTTTAGGACTCCTCCAAAGAGGTCAGCTTGTAACTCTTCCACAAAATTCATTCGTTGATAGAGTCTTTCAATCATCTCTGGAGTCATAAATTTATCAAGTTCTGTAAAAACAGTGCCTTTCTTGACAAAACCACCATTCATACCAGTTACGACGAACTGATCTCGGTACTCTCTCCCTTTAAAATGAGCTAAAGCCTTGTCAACCATAGCATCATCCCAGGTCTGCGCTTGAATCAGTTCATTGTTTTCAAAAATACGAGCACCATTGGCAACGACTAGGACAACTCTACTCGCCAAGTGTCCCAACAATTCTCTCATACGATGAATTTCATTCCCCGTCGCAATGACAAAACGGATATCCCTTTGATCCAGCTGATCTAAGATCTTTTCCAAGCGGGGCAGATCCAGCTGACCTCTCGGATCCAGCAAGGTTCCATCCATATCTGTCGCAATAATCTTAATCGTCATCATATCTCCTTTAGGGTGAGCACCTACCACTTCAACCCTACATGTTCATTCATTTCTTTATAGGCCGTGTCAATACGTTCCTTGGTCGCCTCGTCCAACTTGTCACGGTAACTGCCTCCCTCGATGAAGTCCTCTAGGATATAGGTCTGATAGAGGAAGAGCGGATAACCTTCTGGAGAGTAAGTCCCTTTGGGTGTTCGATTGACCCAAGTCGGATGAGCTTTGGCCGTGTCAATTCTAGTCTTGCCATCTTTTTTCTTAATAGTCACATCCATGAGAACACCGCGCTCCGTCCACTTGGCATTTTCCTCATCTTGCATGGTTTCAATGCGCTGATTTGAGAGGAAATTCCCCATGGAGTAGATGATCAGTTTTTTGTCACCATCTTTTTCAACCGTTTCAGCAGGTTCAACGACGTGAGGGTGCCCTCCAAAGATAATATCAGCTCCCCAGTCAATCATCTTGTGGTACAGTGTTTTTTGTTCTTCCGTCGGTTCTAGCTGGTACTCAATTCCCATCTGAGGCATAACAACGGTAATATCTGCTTCTTTTTCAGCTCGTTCAATCTCTGCCTTCATCTTGTCTTCGTTTAAGTCAGAAAGATAGTGATTATAGTCCTCTTGAGAGATATACTGCTCAATGCCATTAAAGCCATAGGAATAGGCCAAAAGGGCTACCTTGATACCATTGACTTCCTTGATAACAATAGGGGCTTGGTCACGGGATTCATGCGGGTAGACCCCGATGGGTGTCATTCCAGCCTTTTCAATAGCTTCTGCTGTCGAAACCACTCCCTCAATTTGAGAATCAAGTATATGATTGTGAGCCAAGTCTAGAACTTGATAGCCTGCATCCTTAATAGCATCCATGACTTCTCCAGGTGCATTAAAGAGAGGATAACCTGCCAAATAGTGGTCCTTGTTCACAGTTCCTTCAAAGTCACCAAGCACTAAATCCGCTTGCTTGAGCCAGGGTTTTACATATTCAAAATTTTCGTGGAAATCATAGGTTCCGTCTTCTTTTAGAGCTGTTCGGTAGATAGGGATATGGTAGAGAAGGTCACCATTTGCCATGATACGAGCTGTCTTTTCGTCAGAATCATTTTCCTTGAATTGACTAGAAGTACTTGCAGAATCACCTGTTTGGCTACTAGAACTCGTTCCCATGTTGCCTTGTACCGCTCGAACTAACAAGTTCAGCCCCATGGACAAGGCAACTGCCAGCAACAACACTGTAATAAACTGGGCATTGGTCCAAGATTTATAATTCCTAAAGAAACCAATACTAGTCTTCAACAATCCATAAATAGGACCATGAGACCGTCTGTCTTTTCGCTTTTCCATTCTTATTCCCCTTTGCTCTCTTATGCAAGTCTTTCCTTTTATTATACCACAGACAAAAGGGGAATACCGTTTATTATATTATTTTTTAAGAACTTCTACGACTTTCTTTCTAACCTATTTTGTGTTATCATGTAGAGGTAATGAAAGGAGAGAAAATGTCTGCTATAGAACGTATTACAAAAGCTGCTCATTTGATTGATATGAATGATATTATCCGTGAGGGAAACCCAACTCTACGTGCGGTTGCTGGGGAAGTCACTTTCCCCCTGTCTGATCAGGATATCATCCTTGGTGAAAAAATGATGCAATTCCTCAAACATTCTCAGGATCCTGTTATGGCTGAGAAAATGGGACTCCGTGGTGGTGTTGGCCTTGCTGCTCCCCAGCTGGATATCTCAAAACGTATTATTGCCGTCTTGGTCCCAAACATTGTTGAAGAAGGTGAAACTCCACAGGAAGCCTACGACTTGCAAGCTATTATGTACAATCCGAAAATCGTATCCCACTCTGTTCAGGACGCTGCTCTTGGCGAAGGAGAAGGTTGCCTATCTGTTGACCGTAACGTGCCAGGTTATGTTGTCCGTCATGCCCGTGTCACTGTCGATTACTTTGACAAGGACGGCGAAAAACATCGTATCAAGCTCAAAGGCTACAACTCCATCGTTGTTCAACATGAAATTGATCATCTAAACGGAATCATGTTCTACGATCGTATCAATGAAAAAGACCCATTTGCTGTTAAAGATGGTTTACTGATTCTGGAATAAAGAAAATCCCGTTGCAAGACGGGGTTTTGTGTTATAATAGAGGCATGAAAACAAATGATATTGTCTATGGCGTCCATGCCGTTACTGAAGCCCTCCTTGCGAACACAGGAAACAAACTCTACCTCCAAGAAGATCTAAGGGGTAAGAATGTTGAGAAGGTCAAGGAACTGGCTACTGAGAAAAAGGTCTCCATCTCTTGGACCTCAAAAAAATCCCTCTCTGAAATGACCGAAGGCGCTGTCCATCAAGGATTTGTCCTTAGGGTATCTGAATTTGCCTATAGCGAGCTGGAGCAAATCCTTGCCAAAACGCGGCAAGAAGAAAATCCTTTGCTATTGATTCTGGACGGGCTAACTGACCCCCATAATCTAGGTTCTATCTTGAGAACTGCTGATGCTACCAATGTTTCAGGAGTCATCATTCCCAAGCACCGTGCTGTCGGTGTTACTCCTGTCGTTGCCAAAACGGCCACAGGCGCCATTGAGCACGTACCGATTGCCCGAGTGACCAATCTGAGTCAAACTCTAGACAAACTCAAGGATGAAGGTTTCTGGACCTTTGGAACAGATATGAATGGAACCCCTTGCCACAAGTGGAATACAAAAGGGAAAATTGCCCTCATCATCGGAAATGAAGGAAAAGGCATCTCTAGCAACATCAAAAAACAGGTTGATGAGATGATTACCATTCCGATGAATGGGCATGTTCAAAGCCTCAATGCCAGTGTTGCTGCAGCCATTCTCATGTACGAAGTTTTCCGAAACCGACTATAAAAAAGTTTCCAATCACTTGATTGGAAACTTTTTTGCTTAACTATGTTCTGTGATAAATTTATAGGCTTCTTGACCTGCGATAGCCCCATCTCCAACTGCTGTTGTCACTTGGCGAAGGTCTTTCTGGCGAACATCCCCAACTGCAAAGATACCATTAACGGCAGTCTTCATGTGGTTGTCTGTCACAATCCAGCCTGACTGGTCTTGGATATTCAAATCGTTGGCAAAATCACTAACAGGATCCAAACCAACATAGATAAAGACACCACCGAAGGCTTGCTCTGTCACTTGACCCGTTTTTACATTTTCAAATACAACTGATTCTACTCGGTTTTCACCTCTGATTTCCTTGACTACAGAGTCCCAGATAAAATTGACTTTCTCATTAGCAAAGGCACGGTCTTGCAAGACCTTTTGAGCACGAAGTTTATCTCGACGGTGAACTATAGTAACAGTCTTGGCAAAGCGAGTCAAGAAGAGGGCTTCTTCTACCGCTGAATCTCCACCACCGACTACGAGCAAGTCTTGATCACGGAAGAAAGCTCCATCACAGACTGCACAGTAGGAAACGCCTCGACTATTTAGTTCTTCTTCTCCAGGAACACCCAAAAGACGGTGTTTAGACCCAGTAGCCACAATGACAGTACGAGTTTCATAAACTTGGTCATCTGTGATTACCTTCTTATAGTCAGCATGATCTTCAATCTTTTCAACAAATCCATAAAGGTGCTCTACTCCAAGATTTTCAAGAGGTTCAAACATCTTCTCTGCCAATTCAGGTCCACTAATATTGGCATAACCAGGATAGTTTTCGATATCAGATGTGTTGTTCATTTGCCCACCTGGCAGACCACCTTCAATCAAAGCTACTTTCAGATTGCTTCGAGCGGCATATAAGGCAGCTGTCATTCCCGCAGGTCCAGCACCGATAATAATCGTATCGTACATTTCGATTCCTTCTTTCTTGTTGTAACTATCTTTATTCTAACTGTTTGAAGTTTATTTAGCAAGCATTATGCTCTGAAAACTAAAATGAGACTCATGACGGCAAAGGATAATACTGGAATCACCAAAACCCCAATCATAATCATATCATAGAGATGGGCTTGACGGGCCTTGGCTGTCTTGTCCACACCAGACATAGCTCGCAATCCAATCCAAATCCCTAAAGAAATCACGACGAGAATGGTCGTTAAGATCAAACTCTCGAAATATAAAGAAAATAGTTGCAGCAGCATGATCTCTCTCGTTTCTATCTTTTTTAAAGAGTAAACTCAGCTAGTCCAACTAACTGAGTTTTCCTTTTACTATTATATCAAATATAAGTCCGTTTGTAACTAGCGAAGAATTCTTTTGTCCGTTCTTCTTTCGGATGATTGATGATTTCATCCGGTGTGCCTGACTCGATGATTTTCCCCTTATCTAGGAACAAAATCTTATCTGCCACTTGAGCCACAAAAGACATATCGTGACTAACCAAGATCATGGTCTGACCAGACTTAGCGGCGTCTGCAATAGACTTTTCCACTTCTCCGACCAATTCTGGGTCGAGAGCTGATGTTGGTTCGTCCAAGAGCAAGACGTCTGGTTTCATAGCGAGGGCACGCGCTAGGGCAACCCGTTGCTTTTGCCCACCTGACAAATGACGAGGGTAATGCTGTTCACGATCAGAAAGTCCAACCTTAGCCAACTCTTCCTTGGCGATTTTGGTTGCTTCCTCGTCCGATAGTTTCTTAACAACGACCAAGCCTTCCTTAACATTGTCAAGCGCTGTTCGGCGTTCAAACAAATTAAACTGTTGGAAAACCATGGACAACTTGCGACGAAGGGTTAGGATCTCTTCTTGGCTAATCTGAGAAAAATCAATTTTGAAATTGTCAATCTGAATCGTTCCACTATCTGGTATTTCAAGATAGTTGAGGCTACGCAAGAAAGTTGATTTTCCAGCTCCAGATGAACCAATCAAGGCCACAACTTCTCCCTTTTGGATATCCAAGTCCAGATGATCCAAGACAGTCTGTCCTGAAAAGGATTTGCTTAAATTCGAAATCTTAATCATTAACGAAGGTCTCCTTTCACATCTGAAGTTACTGTATCCGGTGCTGAAATTGCCATTTTCTTCTCGATAAAGCGACCGAGGCTTTCAATTCCGATATTGACAACCCAGTAAACAAGAGCAACGGAGATGAAGCGTTCAAAATAGCGATAATCCGCTCCACCCAAAATCTGAGCTTGAGCAAAAACTTCTACAACACCTGCACTAAAGGCTAGAGAAGTTCCCTTGGTCAAACCGATGAGGGAATTGATCAAGGTTGGAGTAGCTACCACCGCTGCATTAGGAATAATTACACGACGATAAACTTGCGCACGTGTCATACCAAGACTGCGCGCTGCCTCAATCTCACCTGGATTGACAGAAAGGATGGCTGCACGAATGGTTTCGCTGGCATAAGCTGCCTCATTAAAGGCAAAAGCTACAATAGCAAAGGTTGCTGCTGGAATAGCATTGATATTGAAGCTGGTTCCCCATTGTTGATTGAGTGCTTTCAGTGCAAGTGGAATCCCGTAGTAGGTCAACATGAGCTGAACCAAAATCGGTGTCCCTTTTAAAAAGCTGACAAAAAAGGCCTGCAAGGGATATAAAATCTTAACGCGATTGATTTTAACAATGGCAAAAACCAAGGCCAGCACCAAGCCAAAAATCGCACCTCCAAGCGTCAACATGATGGTTGTAGGCAGTTGTTGGACAATCCTTGGAATTCCATCAAAAACCGAACGCAAGCTAAAGAGCTTGCCATCTGGAATCAGCTGCATCAAACTTTGGTACCAATCTGATGCTAAAAATGTTGTAACAGTCATAAAAACATCCTCTCCTGATAATGATTCATTCTACCATACTTCTGCTCGCAAGCAAATTATTTGCTACGGGAAAAGAAGACTTTGTCTACCTTCTAGTTTATCACACTTTAAAACAGGGAGGCTATATATTTTACCTATCAAGGAGATAAATAAAAACTATCTCAAACCTAAGTCCTCATAGGGTTTTCTATAGCCGATTTGTTTAACAGAACCGTTTTCCACCAGAATTGGACGTTTCAATAACATGCCATCACTCGCTAGAAGCTTGGCTGCTTCTTGTTTTGACAAACTTCCCACCTTATCTTTCAAGCCCAGTTCACGGTATTTGATCCCGCTGGTATTGAAAAATTGTTTCACTTCAAAACCGGAAGTTTCCAACCAGTTCAAAATCACTTCTTCACTTGGTGTTTCTTCTACGATGTGGACATCTTGATACTCAAATCCGAGTTGATCTAATTCATTTTTTGCTTTCTTACAAGTTGAACATTTTGGGTATTCGATAAATTCTAACATCTTCTTTTCTTTCTATTTTTTATTTTCTTGAAATGCTACACCTTCATGTTGCAAGAGCCAGGCTTTCTTTTCGACTCCCGATGCATAGCCTGTCAAGCGATTGCCTGATCCCAGCACACGGTGACAGGGTACGAGGATGGACCAAGGATTGCGCCCCACTGCTCCGCCAATCGCTTGGGCAGAAGCCACTTGCAGGTCTTGAGCTATTTGTCCATAAGTTACTGTTTGACCATAAGGAATGCTCTGTAAGTAAGCCCAGACCCGCTTTTCAAAATCTGTTCCACTGGGAGCCAGAGGCAAGGAAGACAAATCTTGAACACATCCATCAAAGTAAGTATCTAAATAGGAAATAACTTGATCAAGGATAGGATACCCCTTAACGACTTCTATCCTTTCCGTATCAATACCCCTCTCAAAATGAGTTTGGTCCTGTACCCAAATTCCATACAGATATTGCTCGTCAGCAACTAAGGATAAGGTTCCAATTGGCGACGAGTAGAGCATTTTTGCGTACTTTTTCTGCTTCATTTTTTTAATTTCTGATAGGCCAAACGTTCCCCATCAACTGGAACCTTACCAACCTGTTGGAAGCCCAGCTTTTCAAAGATATGCTGCATGGCCTTGTTTTCTGCATGTGTATCTGAACGAAAATCTAGATAATCAAAACCTTCAATCAAGCCTTCTAGGAAAGTCTGAGCAACACCTTGTCCTTGGACATCTGCTGCCACAGCGATACGGTGAAAGACCAGATATTCTGACTCTCCCCCCTGCCAACTTCCTTCATAAATAGCTTCATAGGCTTTCTCTGGGCTCTTGGTCACAGCAGCATAGGCTAGCAGTTCTCCCTCTTCCAAGGCCACATAAGCTTGACCTGAGATGATATCATCAATAATGATGTCGACATTTGGATAGCCATTTTGCCACTGGTCACTACCAGACTTGGCTAAGCACTTTTTGGCATCCTCCATCACCTGCATAATCGCATCTACTTCGTTTGGAAAAGCTAAACGAATCTCCATCTTTTCCCCTCATTTCTAACTATTTTCTCTCATCATAGCATAATTTAAAGCTTTCTACAAGCAGTTGAAACTTGACTTTTGTTTTTTATTATTTTATAATCTAGTTATCAAAACTAGATAAAAAGGAGTTGGAAATGAATTCTGTCTTTTCCTACCCAAAATGGGAAGACATTCCAAACATTGACCTCTATCTGGATCAGGTTTTGCTTTATGTCAATCAAGTCTGCGCCCCCATTTCTCCAGATAAAGAAAAGGGCCTGACCGCATCCATGGTCAATAACTATGTCAAACATGGCTACCTGACAAAGCCGGACAAGAAGAAATACCAACGCAAACAGATTGCCCGTTTGATTGCCATCACTACTCTCAAATCTGTCTTTTCCATTCAAGAAATCGCTCAGACACTGAATACTCTGCACACTCATGCAAGCTCGGACCAGCTCTACGATGCTTTTGTGGACTACATGAACGATGGGATCGATCCAGAAAATCCTATTATCCAAACCAGCTGCCAAACGGTTAAACTCTATCATCAAACTCTAGACTTAATCCTTATCAAAGAGGAGGAGGAAATCCAATGAATACCAGTCTAAAACTCAGTAAAAAACTCAGTTTTGGAGAGGAGATTGCTAATAGCGTAACCCATGCTGTGGGTGCCGTTATCATGCTCATCTTACTCCCCATTTCATCCACCTATAGTTATGAAGCACACGGATTTTTATCATCTTTTGGTGTTTCTATCTTTGTTATCAGTCTATTTCTCATGTTCCTCTCGTCAACCATTTACCACTCTATGGCCTATGGTTCGACCCACAAATACGTCTTGCGAATCATCGACCATTCTATGATTTACGTGGCTATCGCAGGCTCTTACACGCCAGTCGTATTGACTTTGATGAATAACTGGTTTGGCTATCTGATCATTGCCATTCAGTGGGGAACAACCATCTTTGGTATCCTCTATAAAATCTTTGCTAAAAAGGTCAATGAGAAATTCAGCCTTGCTCTTTACCTGATTATGGGCTGGTTGGTTCTAGCTATCATTCCTGCCATCATCAGTCAAACAACGCCAATTTTCTGGAGTCTTATGGTAACTGGCGGACTCTGTTATACAGTTGGAGCTGGATTTTACGCTAAGAAAAAACCTTATTTCCACATGATTTGGCATCTCTTTATCCTAGCAGCATCTGCACTCCAATACATCGCTATTGTTTATTACATGTCAAAAAGTTGAGAATCTTTTCTCAACTTTTTGTTTTCATATTCAAATAACAATTCTATTATTTTTCAGCTGTAAGTGCAGCCATTGTGATGTAGTTGTATGGTTTGTTGAAGTGTGGCAAGAAGAAGAGATCTGTCAAGGCCAATTTATCAATTGTCACATGCTCTTGGATAGCAAGTGAGAACATATGGATCCCCATACTGATAGCAGAATCACGTGATACCATTTGAGCGCCAAGAATTTCGCGGCTGTCTTTGTCAAAGACAATCTTGATGGCAACTTCGTGATTGTCATGCTTCATAAATTCTGGTTTTTGAAGATCGTTAAAGCCAGTTTCAGTTGCATTATAGCCTGCAGCTTTGGCTTTTTCAAGAGTCAAACCAGTTGAAACCATGTGAAGACCGTAGATTGAAATACCGTTTGATCCTTGAACTCCGATTCCTTCCAATTCATGTCCACAAGCATTGTAAGCACCAACGATACCAGTACGTACAGCGTTTGAAGCAAGCGCGATGTAGCTAGTGTCTTTACGAGCGTTGTCATAAACAGTCGCACAATCACCTACTGCATAAACACCTGGAATTGATGTTTCTTGTTTCTTGTCAACAAGGAAGGCACCGTTACGGAAGAGTTCAATCTTACCGTCAGCAAGAGCTGTGTTTGGACGGAATCCAACTGCAAGAACAACCATATCCACATCAAATGTTTCTTTGTCAGTGATCAAGCGTTCAACTTTACCTTCACCTTCGATAGCTTTAACAGTTTGTCCAAGAGCCAAACGGATGTTGTGGTCTTCCAAGTTTTTAGCCATCATTTGTGTGAAGTCTTTGTCATAGTATCCGTTCAATACTGTGTCAACGATATCAACAAGGACAACTTCTTTTCCAAGACGTTCGAAAGCTTCAGCAAGCTCAACACCAATGTAACCACCACCAACTACAGCGATACGTTCAAGGTGTTTGCTCTTGTCAGCAAGTTTTTCAATAACTTCTTCTGCATTTTGGTACAACTTAACAAATTGAACATTTTCAAGGGTCGCTTTGAATTCGCGGTTGCCCTTAACGATTTCAACACCTTCGATTGGAGGCAAGATTGGAGTTGAACCAGTTGCAAAGATCAATTTATCATAAGACTCTTTGTGTTCTTTACCTTCAACTTCTGCAATCACAACTTTGTTATCGTAGTCGATTGAAAGTACAGGTGAGTTCATGTAAATTTTCGCACCTTTAGCTTCAAGCGTTTCTTTATCAGAGTAGAAGAGGCCTTCTGGGCCATCAATTTGTTCCCCGATCCAAAGCGCCATTCCACAACCAAGGAATGAAATATTTGAGTTTTGGTCAAATACAACGATTTCATTTTCATGTCCAAAGTTGTCCAACATAGTGTTGATACATGCTGTACCAGCGTGGTTAGCACCAACTACAACGATTTTACTCATAGAATAATTCCACCTTTAAAATTTAATTTACTCTCCTAGTATATCATTTACTGTTAGCGTTTACAAGGTATTTGCTTGGAATTCTCTTTTTTTCAGAAAAAATTATTCTTTATTATATTGTTTGTTTCATTTCCTTCCAATTTTTAAGCATATTTCTTGACTTTTGTTAAAATTTATTTGTGAAAACGCTGACTTTATGGTATGCTAGATACATGGAAAGAAAATGTAAGGGGTTTAATTTCTCTAACTATCTTATATTGAATGATTTCCTAGTAAGAAGAAAGGAGTTGGTAGCGTGCCTCTTCGTTCACGTTCTGAACGGCTAATGGGAACAACTATCACCATTTCATTAGTAGATGAACAGGCAGACTGCCTGCTTCAAGGAGCCTTTGATTTGCTCAAAGAGCTCGAATACCGCTTCAACGCCAATAGTCAAGAATCCGAACTGATGGAAATCAATCATCGGGCTGGAATTGCACCTGTAAAGGTCCATCCTGACCTGTTTGAACTGATTGAACTTGGTTTAGAACACAGCCTAGCTCCATCTAGCCATCTCAATATCAGTATTGGTCCCTTGATTCAAACCTGGCGAATTGGCTTTTCAGATGCCCGACTCCCAGAGCTAAATGAAATCGAAGCTGTCTTGCCTCTAGTTGACCCTCATTTTATCAAGTTAGATCCCACTAGCTCTACTGTCTTTTTAGAGAAGAAAGGAATGAAGCTTGATTTAGGTTGTTTAGCCAAAGGCTATAGTGCAGATAAGGTTGCTCAGTATTTAAAAGCACACGGAGTCACTTCTGCCGTGATCAATCTCGGAGGAAATATTCTCACTATCGGGAATAATCAAGCCAAAGAAGGGAAAGCCTGGCAGATTGGGATTCAAGATCCGCGAAATCCTCGTGGCAATCATCTCCTAACCATTCCTGCTTCTAACAAATCCGTCGTCACTTCAGGTATCTATGAACGCCACCTGACAATAGACGGAAAAGACTATCACCATATTTTTGATAGTGAGACAGGATTCCCTGTCGAAACAGACCTCGCTAGCCTAACGATTATCTCTGAAAAATCCGTTGATGGTGAGATTTGGACAACCCGCCTATTCGGAGAACGTAGCGCTTCTATCCTCTGGCAAGTCGAAAGTTTAGATGGTATCGAAGCCATCCTCATCGACAAAGAGGGACGCCTTGCTTGTTCTTCAGGCCTTCAAAATTGTATTATGTAAAAAGAGAAAGGAAATCTCATGCTAAAACTTATTGCCATTGTTGGAACGAACTCTAAACGTTCTACAAACCGCCAATTGCTCCAATACATGCAAAAACACTTTGCTGATAAAGCTGAAATTGAACTCGTTGAAATCAAGGATATTCCTGTTTTCAACAAACCAGCGGATAAACTTCTTCCTGCTGAAATTCTTGAAATTGCTGCTAAAATCGAAGCATCTGATGGTGTCATTATCGGTACTCCTGAGTACGATCACTCTATCCCTGCAGTTTTGATGAGCGCTCTTGCTTGGCTATCTTATGGAATCTACCCACTTTTGAACAAACCAATCATGATCACTGGTGCATCATACGGTACTCTTGGTTCATCTCGTGCCCAATTGCAACTTCGTCAAATCTTGAACGCTCCTGAAATTAAGGCAAATGTTCTACCAGATGAATTCTTGCTTTCTCACTCTCTTCAAGCATTTAACCCAAGTGGTGACTTGGTTGACCTTGATGTTATCAAGAAATTGGATGCCATCTTTGATGACTTCCGTATCTTTGTGAAAATTACCGAGAAATTGCGCAATGCACAAGAATTACTTCGCAAAGATGCCGAAGAATTCGACTGGGAAAATTTGTAAGATAGGAGACCGAAAGAATGAAATTTGTTGGACTTGTTGGATCAAACTACGATCAATCATATAACCGCAAACTCTTGGAATTTATCCGTCGCAACTTCAAATTCAAATTTGAATTAGAAGTTCTTGAAATCGACGAAGTTCCAATGTTTAACCAAGACGAAAAATGGGACGAAAGCTTCCAATTGCGTTTCTTGTATAACAAGATTACACGTGCTGATGGTGTTATTATCGCTACTCCTGAGCACAACCACACTATCTCAGCTTCACTTAAATCTGTACTCGAATGGCTTTCATACGAAGTTCATCCATTTGAAAACAAGCCTGTTATGATTGTGGGTGCATCATACTATGACCAAGGAACTTCACGTGCCCAAGTTCACCTTCGTAAGATCCTTGACGCTCCAGGTGTCAATGCCTACACGCTTCCAGGTAACGAATTCCTTCTTGGTAAAGCCAAAGAAGCTTTTGATAACAATGGAAACATCACCAACGAAGGAACTGTTAAATTCCTTGAAACTTGCTTAGATAACTTTGTTAAATACGTAGGAGTCGTTTCGAAATTGAAAAAACCAAAACCAATCGAACCAGAAGACTTAGATTGTGGAAGACCAATTGCTACAACCATTACAGAAGTTGACCCTGACGATCCAGAATGGGTAGAAAAAGTTGCAGCAATCACTGGTGCTGTTTCTGGTGATACCTATGTCAAATTGGACCACGGTATCCTTACAGTTAACCAAATTGATATGTTCTTGAAAGCTATGCCATTTGAATTGACATATGCTGATGACAACAACCAATTCCTCTACTACAACAACGCTCACCAAGATCCAGACACTATGTTTGCTAAACGTGTACCACCTCAATCAGGTAACCGTATGTCAACTGTGCATGCTTCTCTTCCACCAGCTCGCATGAAGAATGTAGAGTGGGTTATCGGAACACTTCGCAACGGAAACCAAGAATACGTCCGTACGATCGTTCCAGGTTCTCCTGCTGGCGTTATCAACACTCACAACTACCAAGCAATGTACTATCCTGATGGATCATACGCTGGAATCAATGAAATTGTCTTTAACTTCCAACCATGGCTTGACTGGTACCTAAAAGAAACTGGTCAACGTTTGGTAGGTGGTAGCGGACCATTTGCTCCTGCTGCTGGAGGACATGGAGATGCTGATGCTACTTCTGGCGCTTCTGATTCAGGTGACGCTGGAGGCCACGGTGGTGGCGCAGACGCTACTTCTGGCGCAAGCAACTAAGAAACCAAAAAGGAGCCAAATGGCTCCTTTTTTATTACAACAGAAAAGAGGCTTGTAAATCATCTACAAACCTCTTTCATTTTATGAGTTAGGATCATCTAAACTACGGCCGTGCAAGCCTTTTTCACGTTGTACTTGACGTAGTTTTTCTGGTGTAACGTCGTTGCCTTCTTCGTCCACAATTTTAATTCCTTCAATGTGGTGACGAACAGAACGACGATAGCCTTCGATGTATTCCTCACGAAGTTTAGCTTGTTCCACTTTTTCAGCAGAGGTTAAACCTTCTGTTTTTTTCTTTTTGGCAAGCTCGTTGATACGAGCGATTTTTTTCGGATCCATTTTTTCTCCTTTGTGATAAGATACAGTCCGTTTGACTGAGTTTATTTAGTATTGATTTGGTTAAAACGAGCGAGCTTAGCTGCTTTCTTGGTTAGTTGTGACAAGATGGCCAAACGATTTTGACGGACAGTCTGATCTTCAGCCATTACCATGGTATTTTCAAAGAAAGCATCAATAATTGGACTGAGCGCAAAGAGTTGTTCTAATTGCTGGCTTGCAGTTCCTGATAAAACTAATGATTCTACTGCCTCCGCCAAAGCTTTTTCTTCCTCATTCTCAAAGAGGGCCGGATCAACCATGTCAGAACCTTCTGCCTTCTCAGCCAAGTTAAAGGCACGTGAGAGGGATTCAACAGACGATTTGAAATCTTCTTTCTTGCTTGCTTCTACGAGAGCACTTGCAGCTTCCAACATATCCGCCACGACAAAATTCGAACTTGCAAGGACTGCTTCCTTAATGTCTTTTGGAGTAGAACCCATCATCTTATCGACACGAGCCTTGATAAAGTCCATGACCTCTGCTTTGTTTTCATAAGTCAAGCTGTCGAATTTCAAAGCATAAAGGCTATCAATGAGCTCATCCATGGCAATGTGCCAACCAAAGGCATCCAAGATACGAACAACACCTTGAGTCGCACGACGAAGAGCATAAGGGTCATTAGAACCTGATGGAATCAAGCCTACTGAGAAGAAACTCAAAATCGTATCCAATTTGTCTGCAATGGCTAGAATGGCTCCAACCTTGCTCTCAGGGAGTTCTCCTTCAGCTGATGTCGGCATGTAGTGTTCACGAATAGCAGCTGCAACTGCTGGAGTTTCCCCAGCAAGAAGGGCATATTTCTCACCCATAATCCCTTGGAGTTCATCAAACTCACCAACCATCCCCGTCAACAAGTCAAACTTGTAAATAGCTGCTGCACGAGCAAGGTCAACTGTTTCATCCACTGACAAACCAGCTTTTTCTGCTAAGAGAATGGCAATCTGACCAGAACGAATCATGTGTTCACGAAGAGAACCAATCTTTTCGTGGAAGGTCACATGGTTCAATTTTTCGACAAGGTCAGAAATGACCAATTTTTGGTCTTCACGCCAGAAGAATTCTCCGTCTTCCAAACGGGCAACTAAAACTTTTTCGTTACCCTTGATGACATTTTCCAAATGCTCTGCATTTCCGTTACGAACAGAAATAAAGTTTGGCAAGAGTTTTCCATCTTGATCTCGGACAACGAAGTAACGTTGGTGTTCTTTCATCGAAGTCACCAAGACTTCTTCTGGAACTTCAAGGTATTTTGCATCAAAACTTCCCATAAAGGCAGTTGGGTATTCAACCAAGTTCAAGACTTCATTGAGCAAATCAGCATCAATTTCGATACGTACACCATGTTCAGCTTCGATTGCCTTTATTTGGTCAACAATCATTTGCTCACGTTCACGAGGATCCGCGATTACAAACTGCTTACGAAGATCTTCTTCGTAGCTCAATGCTGACTGAATCTTAGTTTCTTGCCCCAAGAAACGATGGCCACGACTCACACGACCGCCCTTGATATCAAGGAAATCCAAGTCAAATTCTTCTTCATCTAAAAGAACTGTCAAAGTGTGTACAGGGCGGATATATTCAAAAGCGTTGTTAGCCCAGTGCATGCTGACAGGGAAAGTTAGTGACTTCAAGACGTCTACTACACCTGGAACAATGGCTTCAACTGGTTGCCCCACTTCTTCCTTGGTAACATAGACATATTCTTCACCCTTGATTTCACGGAATTCAATATCTTCAACTGTCAAGCCTTTCCCACGGACAAATCCTTGAGCTGCTTTGGTAAAGTTTCCATCACTATCCAAGGCAATTTTCTTTGCTGGTCCCTTGAAATCTTCTGTCAAATCAGACTGTTTGTCTGCAAGACCAGTCACACGAACAGCCAAACGGCGTGGTGTTGAGAAGGTTTGAATGGCTTCAAAGGAAAGACGATTTTCCTTGAGGAAGGCTGCCATTTTTTCACCTAGTTGTTTTTCACTTGGAGTTACTACGTAGGCTGGTAACTCTTCAAGACCGAGTTCTACTAATAAGTTTTTTGTCATGTTTTTTCCTTTACATTTTCTTCAATCTTTTTTGATATGCCCCTTAGGTACTGGGGACGTCGCTAATTAACTTTGTGAATCTGTATGGAAATCTAATGCAAAATTGATCAAGATTTCCAACAGTCTCATCAAAGTGGATTTAGCTGACTGATTTTTGAACCCAAGGTTTCAAAAATCCCCACATAACAGTACGGCGGTGCATATCCCTCTAGCAAGTCTTCGACTTGTCTTTAACGATTTTAGAGCACAGTATTACTTACTATTCTGCGTCTTCTGCTAGGAGTTTAGCTCGTGTTGCTTCATCCAAAAGTGGGTAACCTAGGCGTTTGCGTTCTGCGACAAAGGTTTTGGCTACGACACGGGCCAGGTTACGGATACGGGCGATATAGCCTGCGCGCTCAGTTACAGATACGGCACCACGCGCGTCAAGCAGGTTAAAGGTGTGTGAACATTTGAGAACATAGTCATAGGCAGGGTGAACCAATCCTTCTTCCAAGGCACGACCAGCTTCCTTTTCAAACTTATCAAAGTTTTCCAGCAACATTTCTTGGTCCGAAATTTCAAATGAATATTTTGAGTGCTCGTACTCAGGCTGGATAAAGATTTCTCCGTATTTTACACCATCAGCCCACTCGATATCATAGACAGAGTCCACTTCTTGAATGTAAGAAGCCAAACGTTCCAAACCATAGGTAACTTCCGCAGTCACAGGGCCAGTTGCCAATCCACCGACTTGTTGGAAGTAAGTGAACTGAGTGATTTCCATACCATCAAGCCAAACTTCCCAACCGAGACCAGCAGAACCAGTCGATGGATTTTCCCAGTTATCTTCAACGAAACGAATATCGTGCTCCAAAGGATTGATACCCAATTTTTCCAAAGACTCAAGGTAAAGTTCCTGGATATTTGATGGAGAAGGCTTCATAACCACTTGGAATTGGTGGTGTTGGTAGAGACGGTTAGGGTTTTCCCCATAACGACCGTCAGCAGGACGGCGTGATGGCTCCACATAAGCCGCATTCCATGGCTCAGGACCAATAGCACGAAGGAAAGTGTAAGGACTCATTGTCCCTGCACCTTTTTCATTATCATAAGCCTGCATGAGCATACAACCTTGGTCATTCCAAAATTGTTGCAAAGTCAAAATAATTTCTTGAAATGTTAATTTCTTAGACATTGAATACTCCTTAATAAAAAATGATTTTTTTCGACACGAGTCTGCCTTGTCGATTATACGAGGCAAGACGAGTTAGTACTGCGTCTAGCTCAGGCACTCTAGTGCTGAGCGTGGGGCAGTCCGACTGTAAGGAGGTCTCTGCCACTGACGCAGTGGAAAGTCAATTTCTTAGACATTGTTTACTCCTTTTTTTATAAATTACTTGCGACTTTGGATACAAAAAGAACCGAATTTCAACACCCAAGCCTTGCGACTAGGGGCGTCAGAAACGCGGTTCCACCCTAATTTATTACTTCATTGTTTTTAAAAAATACGACAGAAAGCGCCAGTTTCTTAGCTTGTTCTACTTGGCTCCCACTATCCCAAGCTCGCTTGAAGAACGCCATAAGACTTTCTTTCCTGTTGAATATTATATCAGAAAGGTACAAAATTTACAATTCTTTTTCTTACTTTCTAAAAATCCATCTCATCCACACGTGGTGCCCCAGAAGTCACCGAGATAGTCTTTAAGATTTCTCGCTCTTCTTTGCTAAGTTCAATCCCAAAACAGTCAAGATTGCTCTGGATACGAGAGGCAGTCACGGACTTAGGTAGTGGTAAGAAGCCTTCTGCCAAACTCCAAGCTAAGGCGATTTGAGCCACTGATTTCCCATGCTTAGCAGCAATTTCTTGGACTTCTTTCTTATCAAACAACTCTCCTTGCCCAAAAGGTCCCCAGGCCTCTAGAAGAATACCTTTCTCTCTACAGTAGTCAACCACTTCCTCTTGATAAACTCCTGGTGCCAAGCGCACCTGATTGACTGCAGGAACAATTCTTGCTGTTTCAAGCAAGGCATCCAAATGCTTGGGAAGGAAATTACTAACTCCGATAGCGCGGATTTTGCCTTCTTGGTACAGGTCCTCCATCGCTCTCCAGACTTCAGCATTGCGACTTTTCCATTCGTCATTTTCTCTTAGTGGTTTTGGATTTGGCCAGTGGATCAGGTACAAATCTAGATAGTCTAATCCCAATTTTTCCATTGATTGCTCAAAAGCTTGGCGAGCTTCTTCATAGCTGTGATTGGTGTTCCAAAGTTTGGTTGTTACAAAGATTTCTTGGCGTGGAATACCGCTATCTCGAATAGCGCGACCAACACTCTCCTCATTTTTGTAGATAGCTGCAGTATCGATATGACGGTAACCAGCCTTTAAGGCTTCTAAAACAGCTTGGTAAGCTACTTCTCCATTTTCAGCTTTCCACGTCCCAAATCCTAAAACTGGAATTGAAACTCCGTTATTAAGAGTATAAAATTTCATCATTTTTCCTTTCTATGTGAAGAAAATCTAAAGAAACAAAGCCAGATTAACAGAGGCACGTCTCTTTAGATTTTGTCGATTATTGATCACGGTCATAATACATTTCGTGAGCTTTCAATCGAGAATTCAGCAATTCCGGAATCGTCACAAATGTATAACCTTGGTCTTTCAGATATTCTATAATCTTTGGAAGAGCATTAACTGTAGCGCCATGAATATCATGCATAAGAACAATCGATCCATTACGAACTTGATGCTGAATCTCTGTCAAAATAGCTGTTTCATTCTTACTCTTCCAGTCCAAACTATCCACATTCCACATGATAAAGCTCAAGTCCAGACTGTTACGGATATCATCAGTAATGGCACCATAAGGCGGACGCATGAGTTTAGAACTCGATCCTAAAACCTTGGTCAAGGCATCTTCTGTATCCGTGATTTGCTTTTTAGCATCTTCGAGAGATAATTTAGAAAGGACAGGATGATCCCAGCTATGATTTCCCACAACATGCCCTTCAGACTTCATTCGTTTCAGAAGATCTTCATTGCCAGCAATGTTTTTACCAAGTACAAAGAAGGTCGCTTTTACATTGTACTTAGCCAATGTATCCAAAGCTTGTGTCGTTGTAGATGGATTTGGACCATCATCAAAAGTCAAGGCTACAACTTTTTTATTTTTTTGTACAAAGTAAGCTTGGTAGAGCTCAGCATCCTTTTCTAATAGATAAGAGGACTCAATGACATCAAAGAAACTGGATATTGGTAGGGCAATTTCCTCCAGAGTCTCCCCTGGATTCTCAGGATAAAGGATGATTTGACTATCTTTATAATCAAAGCTCCATGATGCCAGATCTTGGTCTGTAAAGTTTTTTAGGACCTGATCAATTTTTGTCTGGTCGAGCTTCTTATCTTCTAGAGTTGATTTGATTTGACTCAGCAGGAGTTCCTTAGCCTTGCTGGCATCTTTGAAAAGTTGACTAAGAGTAAAAAGTTTACCATCTTCTGTCAAGTAAACTTTCCCCAAAGACGTCTTTTCTTTTTCTTCAACCTTTGTTGCAGACAAATCGTAAACTTGCTTACTAATATTACGAGCAACAACTCCCTTTAAAACAGGATCTAATTGCTCGGTATAATAAAAGACCAAATCTTCTTTATCTTCCAGCTTTTCTTTAATATCCTGGTTGATTTTTTCTCTAACAGGCGCAATGACTTCCTCTCCTTGAAGAGGATAATAGACAATCACTTCAGCTTGACCTTTTCGGAAATGGTCTTTCTGACTGCCTGCGTTGAATTGTTGGTCTTTTTCGTTTTTTAAGGCTTCAATTTTTTGTTCATAGGATTGTTTCTGTAGAATCTTGTGACCAATCACGCCACCTAGGCAGATCATAGCAAGACTTAAAATACCTACTAAAACAAGTAATACATTTCTTTTTTTATCGTGGGAAACACGCTTCTCTCCATTTTTCTTCATACCTCCATCATATCAAATCAGAACTATAATTTCAATGATAAATCGATATTCTTCTATTTTTGAAAGAAATAATAAAAAGCCTAGATGATCTAAGCTTTTCGGGTATTAGAAGCGAATCGCTTCACGTGTTTTTTCATAAGAAGAAACAAAGCGATTTGTGACTCCTGGTTCTGCAACTTCCAAGGCCTGAGAAATCTTCTCAAATGATGCCTTGTAGTCAAATTCTTTTTCAAAAATTTCAAGCGCTTCATTGAAAGCTTGCTGGATACGCTCATCAAATGAACGGTAACGATTTGAATACTGCAAAAGTTGCTCCGTCAAGGTCGCATATTGAACAATATTGTAGGTTTCTGTTTCAAGAGCTTCCATATCATGGGTCGCAATTTCAAGAATTCGTTTAACGGATTCAATATTCACTTGTGGTTGCTCTAACTCTGCCATCAGATCTTCTGTGTTATGGCTTGCAGTGAAGAAAAGTTTCAAGAAACTTTGAGGAATACCTGGCAAGTTTCTCTTTTCCATATACCGTTTAATGGTATGCAAACGATTCACATAAACATTGGCTTTCTGACGAGCATTGATGTCGTCTTTTTCGATTTGAGCTAGGCGTTCACTAACAGAAACTTGTTCGTCTTCAATATCCTTAAGGTTGCTTTGCAGCATTTCCAACTGTTCTTCAAGAACAGAGTAGGCCTGAGTAGGTTCTGTCTGATCTTCAGTTGCCTCTGTGATTGCGGTATCAAGACCTGACAATTCAGCTTGAAGACGGCGGACATGGTTCCCATCACTTTCTGGAAGAAGATAGGTCTTATTTAAGCGTTCAAGATCCTGAACCAAAACCTGATTATTTTCTTTCAAGTGATTGAGATAGGTTGGAAGCGTTGAAAGGAGACTCTCAACGACTTTTTGAGCAGCGATTTCACGCGTAAAAATATCATAGAGCGCATTAATCTCTTCTTGGATTTGTGTATTTTCATACTCCGCATTGTCCAATTCCAACTGGCGGATGTTTTCTTGATTGTTTTTCAAGGATTCATGTAAAAGTTGGAAGCGTGACTCGATGTCCGTTTCAGTGAAGTGATAATTAGCATCTAAGAGTTTACGGTAACCTTCCTCCAAATCTTCCAATTGTTCTGGCAGTTCCTTTGTCAAGGTTGCAACAAGAGCTGGAATTCGATCAACGATATGTGTCAAAGCAAGAATATGATTTTCAGTTGAATCAAGAATTGCTGCAGCTTCAACTGGGTCACCTGAAGAGTTCAAGGTTACAAATTGAGAAAACTCTGACTGGATATTTTCCAATTGTTTCTCAATTTCAGGAAGGGCTTTACCATACTGTTCCGAATTTTCTGCTACAGTATGTTGCAGACTTTCAAATAAGTCCAAAGCATGCAGAACACGTCCGCTATTCTTAGACTCTTGTTTTTCAAGTTCTGAAAGCGCATTGCGAATCGCCGCAATGTCTTCTTCAATTAAATCAATTTGACTTTCGATTTGATCGATTTGATGAGCCGCTTTGAAAAAGCGAAAAGAATTATTATAACCTTCAGCCTCAAACAGGTTATTTTCAATATCAGCAAATGAGTTAAGGGATAAATCGACCCATTTTTGATTCCATTCACGGAAGGTTACCTGACTTTGACCAATCAAATGCATGTTTTTAACCGCTTCAACCTCATCATTTACAGGAAGGTTGTAGAGTTCTTCTTTTCTTTCTTCGAGGGCCGTCAATCTACTTACATTACGCTTACGTAAGAAGATTGCCGCTACATAAGCCAGAATCAAAATGACTGCAATCGCAACCATTAGATAAATTAGTTGTCCATTAGACATATCAAACTCCTTTTATACTAGAAACAATCGTATTGATTATATCATATTTTTTATGTCATGGGAACTATTTCCCACATTTTTAGACGTCAAGCGTACTGTAAACAGCATTTTCTTCGATAAATTCACGACGAGGTTCAACTCGGTCTCCCATCAACATATCAAAGATTCTATCTGCTTCAGCAGCATCATCTACTGAAACACGCGCCATCAAGCGGTGTTCTGGATCCATGGTGGTTTCCCACAGTTGGTGGTCGTCCATTTCTCCCAGACCTTTATAACGTTGGATGGTTGGTTTTGAGCGCCCTTCACTATGACGTGCTAAGGCTTCTTGGAGTTTAATTTCTTGATCCGCACCTGGCTGGATGTATTCTTTGATCTCACTTCCAACTTTTACTCCGTAAATTGGCGGTTGGGCAATATAGACATAGCCGGCTTCTAGAATTGGTTTCATGTAGCGGTAAATCAGGGTCAGTAAGAGGGTTCGAATGTGGGCTCCGTCAACATCGGCATCAGTCATCAAAACGAGTTTTTGGTAACGAGCCTTAGTGACATCAAATTCTGCTCCAAAGCCTGTTCCCATGGCTGTGAAAAGGCTTCGAATTTCTTCGTTGGCAAGAATTTTATCCATGCTGGCTTTTTCAACATTCAAGATCTTACCACGAATTGGCAGGATTGCCTGAAATTCACGATTTCGACCAGATTTAGCTGATCCACCAGCTGAGTCTCCCTCAACGATGAAGAGTTCTGTTTCAGCAGGGTTGTTTGAAGAACAGTCTGCTAGTTTTCCTGGTAAATTGGAAATTTCCAAGCCAGATTTCTTGCGAGTGACTTCACGCGCACGCTTGGCAGCCACACGAGCCTTGGCAGCCAAAATCCCTTTTTCCACGATGCGCTTAGCAATCTGTGGATTCTCCATGAGAAAATCAGAAAAGGCATCGCTAAAGAGACGGTTGGTGATCTTAACTACTTCGCTATTTCCCAGTTTGGTCTTGGTTTGTCCTTCAAACTGCGGATTTGGATGCTTGACAGAGATAACAGCAGTCAAACCTTCACGAACATCTTCCCCTGTCAGGTTGTCTTCATTGTCTTTTAGCAATTTATTTTTGCGGGCATAATCGTTGATAACACGCGTCAGTGCTGTACGGAAACCTTGCTCATGCGTTCCACCTTCATGGGTATGAATATTATTGGCGAAACTCATGACGTTTTCGTGGTAACCAGTTGTGTACTGCATGGCTACTTCAACTGTAATATCATCCATCTCACCATCTGTGTAGATTGGTGTATCAAAGATAACATCCTTGTTCTCATTGATATACTCAACATAGCTAGCAATCCCACCCTCATAGTGGTAATGTCTGGTCTGTTCGAGACCTTCACGCTTATCCGTGATTGAGATCCGAAGTCCTCGGTTCAAAAAGGCTAATTCTTGAATACGTTTGTTTAATTTGTCAAAATCAAAGGTCGTTGTTTCAGTAAAAATCTCTGGATCCGGCGTGAAGTGAACTGTTGTTCCAGTTTTATCCGTATCTCCAACGACCTCAAGATCAGCAACAACATGACCACGACGGTATTCTTGGTAATGAATCTTACCGTTTTTGTGAACATGAACGTCTAGTTGCGTTGAAAGAGCGTTTACTACTGATGAACCCACACCGTGAAGACCACCTGATACCTTATATCCGCCACCGCCAAATTTTCCTCCAGCGTGAAGAACCGTAAAGACTGTCTCAACAGCAGGACGTCCCGTCTTTTCCTGAATGTCAACAGGAATTCCACGACCGTCATCCACAACGGTAATAGAATCATCAGGTTCGATAAAGACTTGGATATGACTGGCAAATCCAGCTAGTGCCTCGTCAATTGAGTTATCAACAATTTCCCAGACTAGATGGTGAAGACCTTCTTTTGAAGTTGATCCGATATACATACCTGGACGCATACGAACGGCTTCAAGCCCCTCCAAAACTTGAATTTGACTGGCATCATAATCCTGTGCCTGTTGATTTTTGATTTCTTCTGTCATTTTTTCCCTTTTTCTTACATGTCTATTGCTCGTCTCAATGTTGCAACATTGTCAAAAAGATAGGTATCTAGGCCTGCAGCTTTACCTGCTTCGACATCAATCTTTCTATCTCCAATGGCCAAACCTGATGAGATATGATATTTATCACGTAAATAAATCATGGACTCAGGATCTGGTTTTCGTTTAAAACCGGAACTGGCAGTCACTACTTCTGTGAAGTAGTTCGCTATCTGGGTCTTAGAAAGAAGTTCCAGAACTTGGTCGTTTCGATGAGAAACCAAGAAATGGCGACCACCCTTGTCAGAGATATCTTTGAGTAACTCTGGAATTCCCTCAAACAAAACTGGATGCTTTAGCTCACGTGCTTCATTTTCTTTGTAGTTCTCTAAAAAATCCTCTATATCTGGGGCAAACTTCTCAATGGCAAAAGCTGTCGAAACCTTCAAGGCTTCGTAAACACGGTCGTGTTCTTGCTCAATTCCATATTGGGCTAAGGTTTCTACAAAGGCTGCTGTAGAAGTCTCGTAATTATCCAATAGGGTACCACCTAAATCCCATATGTAGTCGTGATATTTCATACCCTTCATTATACCATTTTTTTATGAAAAAAGCGATGATTTCCTAGATTTTTCCAAGTAAAAAACGAGAGTTTACCTCTCGTTTTACTGTTAATTTTCAAAGACATCCCGATAGAGCATGCCGACTCGTAAACTTTCAGCATCTCCTCCCAACTGCTCCACCAATTCATAGGCAAAGGCAAGTGCAGTTGACGGTCCTCGGCTGGTTATTAGATTGCCATCCACAACAACTGTTTCCTTTTGGTAAATCCCGTCAGTAATTTGCTCCTGAACACCGTCATAACAGGTAAAGCGCTTGTCTTTTAAAACACCTGCTTGGTGGAGGGCAATTGGGGCTGCGCAGATAGCCGAAATCTTCTTTCCCTCTTGGTTAAAGGCTTGAATCTCAGAAATGAGGGCTTGATTATCCCGTAGATTTGCTGATCCAGGCATACCACCTGGAAGAACTACTAAATCATAGTCGGATAAATCACCATCAAAGACACGATCGGCTTTTACCTGAATGTCATGTGATCCTGTCACCTGTTCCTCAAATCCTACCATATCACAGGAAATGTTTGCTCGACGCAAGACATCAACTACTGTCAAGGCTTCGATTTCTTCAAAACCCTGAGCTAAGACAACTGCTACTTTTGCCATAGTGGCCTCCTTATTTGATTTGTTTTAAGACGACTTTCTTTCGTTTGAAAGGAACTTTTCCACTTTTCTCTTCTGCTAGATTGGTCTGGTAACTCATAGACAAGAGGAGACCGACTCCGATGAGGTTACTAATAATTGCGGAACCCCCTTGAGAAATGAATGGCAGAGGAATCCCTGTCAAAGGAAGTAGGCCTGTTACGGCACCGATGTTTTCAAAGATATGGAAGAGTAGCATCATGATAAAGCCAGTCGAAATATAGGTATAGAACTGATTATTTGATCTGAGCGTAATCTTCAACATCCGATAGATAAGAAGTAAGTACAGGGCAATGACAAAGACTGAACCAATGAAGCCAAAATCTTCAGCAATCACTGTGAAAATCATATCACTCTCACGTACTGGAATGAGGAGATTGGACACATTGAAACCTTGTCCAAATAAGCCACCACTTCCAATAGCAATTTGCCCTTGCGCCTGTTGGTAAGTTGTTGTTTGCGCGAAGTCAAAGGGATTGAGCCAAGCCAAAATACGGTTAATCTGGTAGGTCGGCATTCCAATCTGGTGCAAGAAGGCACGTCCGTCCTTGCTTATAAAGATGGACATGAAGCCTGCTACTGCAGTCACTCCTGTTGCAAAAACAGGAATGATAATCTTCCACGAAACACCTGAAAGGAGGACCATGCCTGCAAAAATAGCTACGAAGACCAAGGCAGTCCCCAAGTCACTTTGTAGGGCTAGAAGGATCAAGACTGGGATGGTAAAGGCAATCATCCAACCAATCAATAGGAAATCCAAGGGAATAGTCCGTCGCCACTCCTTGTGTTTTTGAGTGAATTGTACAATGACTCGAGCCAATATCAAGATGTAGGAAATCTTCATGAACTCAGATGGTTGAAAGAGCGTGGTTCCCCCGATTGACACCCAGTTTTTGGCACCTGTAGAAGCTACTAAACTCGGATTGTAAAAAACAAGGGGGAGAACCATCAAGGCCAAACCTAAGCCATAAAGATAGGGAGTCACCTTCCATAAAAACTCGGTATTGAAGAACATGACCACAAAACCAATGACAAGGCCCAAGGAAATCCAAGCAATTTGCTGACCTAAAATTGGAAGTACATTATTGGGATAGTCATGGCTAACTGCTATATAAATGGCCATTACTCCAATCACCAGTAAACAAAAAACTGGTAGAAGGAGGCTATAATCGACTCGAGAGTCGAAAGAACGTTTCATATTTTTTACCTTTTCTCTTTCTTGGATTTTTCTTTCATTTTATCGCGACGAGTTTGGAGAAAATCTGCTACTGCAGACTCAAGTTGATTTCTAGCAAGGACCCGAACCGTTCTTTCTTTTGACAAGGTTTGGGCGATTTGTTTGCCATAGCGCTTGCTGACGACACGACTGTCTAAGATTACAGCAACCGAACCTTGGTCAGCCCGTCTAACAGTACGACCAAGGGCTTGTTTCAACCGAATAATAGCCATCGGCAACTGATAATCATAAAAGGGATTTTTCCCTTCTTGGCGCAGTTCTTGGTTTAACTTTTTGGTTAACGGCTCTTGGGGATTTTGGAAGGGCAATCTCGGAATCACTTGGAGTACAAATGAATGGGTTGAAAAATCAACTCCTTCCCAGAAACTACCTGTTCCAAGCAAAACTTGGCGTTCACCTTTTTCAAAACGTTTTTTCAGTTGACTTGGTTCCCCATTCTTATACTGAGCCAGATGCGGTTGGTCAAGCAAGTCCGAAACTGTCAGCAACATCTCTTTTGAGGTAAACAAAACCAATAAGGGTTCTTGAAAGACTTGTAAACTTCGGATGACAGAAGCCACTTCACTAGCATAGTCAAAAGGCGAAACTTCTGTCACGAGAGGAAAGTCATCGATTAGAAAGACTTCTTGTTGCTCCTGCTTTGCTACATCAATCCTAACAAGTGGAGCATCTGGAAATCCCAGTAAATCTGCCAAGGAAACTCGATTGCTGATTTCAAGAGTGGCAGATACTCCTAGGAGCCTACAATCCTCTGGCAATAAGTCTGCTAGAATAAAGCGACCTTTTTTGCTTGAACAAATCAGGACATCCTTACTAGGTTTCTCTGCTGGAGCAAGCCAAAATTCACGGTCCGATGTAAAAAAGTTTGTAAACTCTCTGTGCTCTGGAAGAGCTAACTCCGAAAAATGTTGGCGCAACTGTTCGAGAGAATCCAACCACTTTCCATTCTTAAGTCCTGACTGATACTGCTCCATCAAGTAACGACATTCAAAACCTATACTCTCAAGCAAACGTTTCTGAATCAGATCTTCCTCTGTCTCCAAGGACTTTTCAATTTGAGTTACAAGATCCTCAAGGCGATAAGCCTGCTGGGCTAGATTTTCAAGGGCTAGGAGCATTTTTTGAGCTTCATCCAAGATCACCAAACGGTTGTCGACAAACTCTGGATTGTCCTCCAAACGAGTGACCAGATAGGCATGATTTGTCAAGAGAACACGACTGGTCTTGGCCTTGTCCTGCCCTCGTTTCCAAAAATCCTCTGTGGCAAATAAACTTTTCTTTGAAAGCTTGCCGTCGTGGACTAGTTCAGGCAGAAAGTGCTGATAGCGATAAAGTTGTCCAATTTCGTCCAAGTCACCAGTCTCTGTCTCTGTTAGCCAGATGAGCAGTTGCATTTTAAAGCGTGTGAAAAGGCGATTGGACTCAGGGCGATGGAGAACTCGGTGAAAGGTATCCAGTTTTAAATAATTTTGAGGACCCTTGAGACTATGAATCTCCAGATGGAAAACCTCTTTTAAACGCTGACCTTCTTCCTGCATGATCTGATTTTGAAGAATTTTAGTCGGAACGCTCACTAAAATACCTGCTTCAGTCTCCAAATTCAAAGCTGGGAGGAGATAGCCATATGTCTTGCCCAGTCCCGTTTGAGCTTGGATAAAGGAAGTCTGGCGCTCTTCTAATAAGTTCTCAACCTTCTCCGCAAATTCCAACTGTTGCGGACGCTCCTCCAGCCCCAATAAAGAAATATTTTTAGCAAAATCTTTGGATAATTTGCGTGGGATCAAGGCTTGACTTTCCTTTCTCAGGAAAAGCCCATGTAATTCTATCAAGTCTGGCGAAGACAGGAGAGATTGCTGCTGATAGACCTCCTCAATCACCAGATAACTTTCATATAGAAGGTTATCTGCAAGGTCTAACAAGCTTTCTAAAAGCCCTTTTGGTAGCTCGAAAAGTTTTTGACGCATGTAAAGCAAGAGTTCTGCTGTTGCCTGAGCGTCAGACAGAGCCGTATGGGCCTGTTCCAGTTCAATTCCCAACTCTTGACAAAGGATGCCTAGATTGTACTTTTCAAACTGAGGATACAGAACCTGGGCTAGCTCAACCGTATCCACCCGCGGTGTGCGCAATTCATATCCTTCAAAAAAGAGAAATTCCGCAAGGAGGTTGGCATCAAATTGTACATTGTGCGCAACAAAAACACCGTCCTTAACCAATTCAAAAATTTTTCCAGCCACCTGAGAAAACTCTGGTGCCGTAGCCAAACGCTGATCGGTCAGACCTGTTAATTCTTTGATATGAGAATCCAAGGGTTCATGGGGATTGACATCGGTCGCATACTGATCGATAATTTCGCCATTCTCAATCACCACAATGCCTACTTGAATAATTTTTGCCTTGCTTCCGGTGCTAGTCGCCTCTAAATCAACGACCACATACCGATCATTTCTCGCATTCATCATTAAAAATTATATCAAAAAAAGCATGATTTGACACCCCTCAACTTTGATAACAATCTCACTTCATTTGTGAGTTTGATTAAAAATCAAGACCTTAAAAGTGAGAATTTCTCGCAAGTTCAGAAGTTGGTTACTGGTTCTGAGGTATTTGAAAATGTTACCAGAAAAACAAAGCAACTGTAAAAACATAAAAAGGCAATTAAGATTTCAGTTGCCTTTTTGAGATATTGTTTTCATTGTTTTCGGTATAGCCTTGCTAATTTCCGTTGGCAAGACAAGATAGTGTTCTTGAGCTAGTTCTTGTGCGATAGCTGAATGAAGATAGGTCGCTACCACCACTCTCTCATAAAGACTGGCTTGATGAAACTGACCTGCAAAACCTGCAATCATCCCAGCCAGAGTATCTCCCATCCCACCAGTTGCTTGATAGGGGCCTCCAACTTCTAATTGATAACATTCAGGTTTGCCAGCTTGCCAGATACGAGTTGCTGGACCTTTCTCAACTAGAATCGTGCCTTGAGGAAAAGCTGAGAGAGCCCCAGCAGTCGTCTCCGTATTTTGATGGTCAAGAACTATACCAGACAATCTTTCCCATTCCTTTTGGTGGGGAGTTAGGATGAGCTGACTGGACGGAAATGCTAACTGACCTTTTGCTAAGATGCCCAAAGCACCACCATCTATAAGCAAAATCTGATCTTTTCTAAGACTGTCAAAGACTCGTCTTACAAGTTCTTCTCCGAATGCATCCTCTCGCAGACCCGGACCTAGCAAGACAACTTCTGCTTTCTCCATCTGTTCCTTTAGTAATGCTTTATCCTTTAGAGAAAAAGCCATGGCTTCAGGTAAATGGCTGTGCAGAGCTGGGATATTCTCCTTATCCGTGCCAATAGTCGCCAAACCAGCCCCACTCTTAACAGCTGCAATGGCTGACATGATGATAGCACCCCCATAAGGATAGGTTCCTCCCAGCAAGAGCAGGCGACCGTAATCCCCCTTATGACTGTGACGTGGCCGTTCTACAATGATTTTTTCTAGTAAAGTTTGATCAATCACTTTCATCGTTTTTTCCTCAACTATCCTTTATCTGATTGTTTTAAAACAACTTGATAGACTTTCTTAGTCCACTCTTCTAAGTCTTCTCCATCATAGTCAAGATAATGCACTCTATATTGTATTTTAGTTGGAATAATATTTTCAAATTGGCTCTTATTATGAGTTGGAATAATACAAATATACAACTCACTTAATAAATTAAGCATGTCCTTAATTTTTGCAACATGGTAACCATCAAAAATATAACCAGGAACTTTAATCAAATCTGTATAGATAAAATGAAAACTTACTCCCGGAATAAACTTGTCTTGTAATTCTTTATCTGAAGTAGCTCGACCTAATAAACGCTCCATCGCTAATCGATAACCAGAACTTGTATTTGACCACCCTAACATGACATAGTCAAAATAATCTATCGGATCCGATGCAGCATTTCTACTATCCAAAACCAACTCTTCAGCATCTCGCCCAAAGGCGTTCACAGCAGATAAGAGCTGACCAGTTTTAAAAATAGAGACCGCTGCATCTATAGTAGTAGTATGACTACAGTAGTCTGAAGTCACTAACCTCTTATGTAGGTCATAGGTCGAGGCTACTCTTTTATCTGTAGGGGTAAATGGTGGCAGAAAGGGATGCTGACAGAGGTAATCTAAAATCTCTTTTTTTAAACAAGAATCAGTACACTCGATACTTGTTTGACGTTTATGAAGTTTTTCGTAAGCTATAAATTTAGCAATTTTTTCTAATTCCCACTCTTGAATATTTGGATAATCAATTAGTGCTAAGTGATATATTCCATCCCATTGTAAACTATATTCTCCATTATAAATTTTTAAAATCATCTAATCACCTCTCACTCCATTATACTACAAAAGGAGGTTCATACCTCCTTTTATCTATTTTCCCTTAAATTCCGCAAAGGTCTGTAAGATTTTAGCTGCTACTGCTGGAGAAGGTTCTCCTTTTAGCTCAACCGTTTCATCTGCATATGGACTAAGGCCTGCGAAATCTCCTATCTGGACTGAATAAAGAGACGTTTTAAACAGTTCAATATCGTTTTGGTCATTTCCAAAAGCAATAAAGTTCTCTCCACACAACTTTTCAACAGTTGTCGCCTTATGAGTGTCCAAGGGGTTGACATAAAGGCACTTTTCATGCGCATGATAGGACAGATGAGCCTGCCCCAGTCTTTCTAACTGTCCAAGCAGGTCATCAAGCAAATCCTCATGATCTCCCATATAAACGACAACCTTAATCGGAGTACCCAAGTCCTCGAGTTTCTGATGACGAGCTACCTTTAGGGGATCCACGCTAGAGATAAATGGAATCTTCTCCACGATCTGACCACTATAGTCAAAGCAATCGTCCACAAAGAAAGTGAGATTATAGGTCTGGCAATAATCCACTAGCGCCTGATAAACTCTAGCATCGAGATTTCTTTCATAGATAGCTTTCCCCAGATAATAGGCTACGCCACCATTCAAACCTATAACCAAACGCTGACTGAGTTCAGGACCCAACAAGCCCAAACAATCCCGATAAGAGCGAGCTGAAGCAAATACAACCTCATGCCCATAATCGCTAGCTTTTAAAAGAACCTGCTTAATCTCCTCATCTATGGTCATATAGTCAAAAGACAGCGTCCCATCCAGATCAAATACGAATTTCATCTTCCTAGTCCTTGTCCAATGTCCTCAGTGCTGCTTCATAAGTTTGCTCCATCAGCATGGTAATGGTCATAGGACCGACTCCACCAGGTACGGGTGTGATGTGACTGGCAAATGGTGCAACGGCATCATAGTCAACATCTCCACAAAGCTTGCCATTTTCATCGCGGTTCATACCTACATCAATGACAACTGCATCTGGTTTGACAAAGTCAGCAGTCACAAACTTGGCACGACCGATAGCTACGACAAGAATATCCGCTTGCGATGCTACTTGAGCTAGATCTTTTGTACGGGAATGAGTTAAAGTAACAGTAGCATTTTTGTCTAAAAGAAGCTGAGCCATTGGTTTCCCAACGATATTTGAACGACCAATAACGACCGCATTTTTACCTTCCAACTCAATCCCATACTCATGAAACATCTCCATAATCCCAGCAGGAGTTGAAGGAATCATAACTGGATGCCCAGACCAGAGGCGTCCCATGTTTAGCGGATGAAAACCATCCACATCCTTTTCAGGATCAATGGCTAATAAAACGGCCTCTTCGTCAATATGTTTAGGTAAAGGCAACTGGAGCAAAATCCCATGCCAAGCTGGATCTTGATTATATTTGGTAATCAAGTCTAACAATTCTTCTTGTGTAATAGTTTCTGGAACTCGCACTACTTCACTACGGAATCCAGCAGCAAGAGCTGACCGTTCCTTGTTACGGACGTAGACTTGGCTAGCAGGATTTTCTCCCACCAAAATCACCACCAAACCTGGAACTAGACCTGTTTCTTCTTTTAGTTTGGCAGTCTTTTCAGCCAACTGTCCTTGTAACTTAGCTGCAAGAGCCTTCCCATCAATAATCTGTGCCATATTTCTTCTCTTTTCTATCAAATATACTCTATTATATCAAAAAATACCTTGTCATTCTAACACTTCTTGACTAATGGACCTTATAGTCTGAGACTATAAGAAAAAGCTCTTCTCGAGCTTTTATGCCTATTTACATTAGGTAAATCTGTCATGCTTTCTTTTTAACTTTTGGAGCCGGTAAGACTTCATACATATCCTTGATTAGTTTCGCTAGAAATGACCTATCTTCAAGGTCTTCTAGCAAAATCATCTCTTTGGCTCCTTCATAAGGACGTTCGAGTCTTGTCTGGCCCAGTTGATCCATGACTACCTTCACAGGCTTCAGTAACAAACGATTATCATAGATTCCCCCAATAATCTTCCCACGATAATAAAGGATATACTCTCCCATCATTGGACGATAACTCATCTCCTCTAACTCCGATAGCTGATTGAGAATAAAGGCTAAATATTCCTTACTTGAAGCCATGATTTCTGCTCCATTTCTTCTAAAAATGAGGTCTTACAAAACCTTACTCAAAAAATCCTTGGTCCGTTGTTCTTTTGTTTGGTCAAAAATCTCCTCTGGCCTTCCATCTTCGACAACAACCCCATCTGCCATAAAGATAACACGGTCTGCTACCTCACGCGCAAAGCCCATTTCATGCGTCACAATCACCATAGTCATCCCTGACTTAGCGAGGTCTTGCATAACAGCTAGAACTTCTCCAACCATCTCAGGGTCTAGGGCTGAAGTCGGCTCATCAAAGAGCAAAACATCTGGTTCCATAGCAAGTCCACGTGCAATGGCAATCCGTTGTTGCTGACCACCTGACAAACTCTGTGGATAGGCCGTCGCCTTATCTGGCAAGCCAACTTTTTCTAGCAGTTCTTGCGCTCTTTTCTCCGCAACTTCCTTGCTTTCTCCTTTGGTTTTGATTGGAGACAGGGTGATGTTTTCCATGACCGTCATATTTGGAAAGAGGTTGAATTGTTGGAATACCATGCCCATCTTTTCACGCATGGCAAAAAGGTCATTCTTCTTATCCGTAATATCGACACCTTCAAAGATAACCTTTCCCTTACTTGCTTCTTCGAGCAGATTCATCGAACGAAGAAGGGTTGACTTCCCGCTCCCTGACGGACCGATAATCACCACGACTTCCCCTCTTTTGATCTCAAGGTTGATTCCTTTTAAAATTTCATTTTTCCCAAAAGACTTATGTAGTTCTTCAATTTTTATCAAGGTTTCTGTCATTATTTCTTGTCTCCTTGTCCAATGTAATTTTCAAATGCCTTCAAAGCCACTGTCAAAACAGAAGTCATAATCAAGTAATAAAAGGCTGCAAATAAGAGAGGCGTTAAGGGTAGATAGGTCGTCGTTGCTACTGTCGTTGCACCATTCCACAACTCCATTACCCCAATCGCTGACAAGAGGGAACTATCCTTGATAATGGTGATAAATTCATTTCCCAATGCTGGCAGAATATTCTTAATTGCCTGTGGCAAAATAACATAACGCATAGCATTTTTGGGACGAATACCTAAGGAATAAGCTGCCTCTAACTGCCCTTTAGGAACCGCATTGATCCCCGCACGAACAGTTTCCGAAACGTAAGCTCCACTGTTCATCGAGATAATCAGAATACCAGGAATCAAACGAGAGAGATCAACTCCTAAAATTCCCACTTGGATAGTCGGAGCATTGATATGCATAAGAGCAAAGGCAATCATGATCTGAACCATCATCGGTGTTCCTCGGAAAATCCATACATAAACATTTGCAAACCAGACAAGAGGTTTAAAACGTGAGCGTTGAGCAAAGGCCAATAAGACACCTAGAATGGTACCGAAAAAGACTACCAGAATTCAAATCACTACAGTGATAAGAGCACCATAATTAAAATAAGGTAAATACTTTGGTAAAAAGGAAAAATTCATATAAATTCAGCTTTCTAAATATCAGATTGTATGATTATAACATGATTTGAATTAAAATACAATATTTTTTCACTGGTTTTCACCAATAATTTTATGCAAAAGAGAAATAGCGAGAAATCTTAGTTTTTTCTAGTCAAGTCCCCGTGGTTTATGGTAAAATAGAAACGATAAGAAATGGAGGAGAATCATAATGGAATCACATTTGGTTAGAATCATCAACCGCCTAGAAGCTATGACAAAAGATGGCGGAAATCTAAAACGTAATTTTGAACGTGAAGGAGTTGTTGTCGCAGAAGTTGCCTACAGCCACGACGAAGAAAACGGATCACTCTTCACCCTTCGCGATGTTGAAGCACGTGAAACCTATACTTTTGATAGCATTGATTTGATTGCAATGGAGATCTACGAACTCCTTTACTAATAAAAAAGTAGCAGGGAAAACCTGACTGATGAACGAGAATCCTTTTTGTCCCCACAAATGGGATTTTTTCTTACCTTCAAAGTCGCTTGATTTCCCATGAATCTCTCTTATAAAAACGACCACTTCCCAATCTTTTTACTTGCTTTACACCTTAATCATGCTATAATGAGAGTATAAAACTTTGACTATTTTTGACCTTTTTCTTGGGCCAAGCATAAGAATGAAATGAGGTAGATGTATGCTCTGTCAAAACTGTAAAATTAACGACTCAACAATTCATCTGTATACCAATATTAATGGACAGCAAAAACAAATTGATCTCTGTCAAAATTGCTATAAAATTATCAAAACGGACCCGAACAATACCCTCTTTAAAGGAATGACTGACTTGAACAATCGTGACTTTGATCCTTTTGGAGACTTTTTCAATGATTTGAACAATTTCAGACCTTCTTCTAATAACGTTCCTCCAACTCAATCAGGTGGAGGATATGGGGGCAATGGGGACTACGGACCTCAAAACCGTGGCCCACTTCAAACACCTCCTAGCCAAGAAAGAGGTCTCCTAGAGGAATATGGTATCAACATAACCGAGATTGCCCGTCGAGGAGATATTGATCCTGTTATCGGTCGAGATGAGGAGATTATCCGCGTTATCGAAATCCTCAACCGTCGAACCAAGAACAATCCTGTCCTCATCGGTGAACCTGGTGTTGGTAAAACAGCCGTTGTCGAAGGTTTAGCTCAGAAAATCGTTGATGGTGATGTTCCCCATAAACTCCAAGGCAAGCAAGTCATCCGTTTGGATGTGGTCAGTCTAGTTCAAGGAACAGGTATCCGAGGCCAATTTGAAGAACGTATGCAAAAACTCATGGAAGAGATTCGCAAACGTGAAGACGTCATTCTCTTTATTGATGAAATCCATGAAATTGTCGGTGCAGGATCTGCTGGCGATGGCAATATGGATGCAGGAAATATCCTCAAACCTGTCCTTGCCCGTGGTGAATTGCAATTAGTCGGTGCTACTACTCTCAATGAATACCGCATCATTGAAAAGGACGCAGCCCTTGAACGCCGTATGCAACCTGTCAAGGTAGATGAACCAACTGTCGAAGAAACCATTATCATCCTCAAAGGGATTCAAAAGAAATACGAAGACTACCATCACGTCAAGTATACTGATGCTGCTATCGAGGCAGCTGCTAATCTGTCCAATCGTTACATCCAAGACCGTTTCTTACCCGACAAGGCTATTGACCTTTTGGACGAAGCCGGTTCAAAAATGAATCTGACGCTGAACTTTGTTGATCCTAAAGTGATTGACCAGCGTTTAATTGAGGCTGAGAATCTCAAGGCTCAAGCTACACGAGAGGAAGACTTTGAAAAAGCTGCCTACTTCCGTGATCAGATTGCCAAGTACAAGGAAATGCAAAAGAACAAGGTGACCGATCAGGATACTCCTATCATCAGTGAGAAAACGATTGAACACATCATCGAGCAGAAAACCAATATCCCTGTTGGGGAACTCAAAGAAAAAGAACAGTCTCAGCTTATCCATCTAGCAGACGACCTCAAAGCTCATGTCATTGGTCAAGATGAAGCTGTCGATAAGATTGCCAAAGCCATCCGTCGTAATCGTGTTGGACTTGGAACTCCTAACCGCCCAATCGGAAGTTTCCTCTTTGTCGGACCAACTGGAGTCGGTAAGACAGAACTTTCCAAACAACTAGCCATTGAACTTTTTGGTTCAGCTGATAGCATGATTCGCTTTGATATGAGCGAATACATGGAAAAACACAGCGTGGCTAAATTGGTCGGAGCCCCTCCAGGCTATGTAGGCTACGATGAAGCGGGTCAATTAACAGAAAAAGTTCGCCGTAATCCCTATTCTCTCATCCTTCTAGATGAAGTGGAAAAAGCTCACCCTGATGTCATGCACATGTTCCTTCAAGTCTTGGACGATGGTCGTTTGACAGATGGGCAAGGACGTACAGTTAGCTTTAAAGATGCTATCATTATCATGACCTCAAATGCTGGGACTGGTAAGGCCGAAGCCAGCGTTGGTTTTGGAGCTGCTCGTGAAGGGCGAACCAACTCTGTTCTCGGTGAACTCGGCAACTTCTTTAGTCCAGAGTTTATGAACCGTTTTGACGGCATCATCGAGTTCAAAGCTCTCAGCAAGGACAACCTTCTCCAAATCGTCGAACTCATGCTAGCAGATGTTAACAAACGCCTCTCTAGCAATAACATCCACCTCGAAGTGACAGACAAAGTCAAGGAAAAGTTGGTTGACCTAGGTTATGATCCAAAAATGGGAGCTCGCCCACTCCGTCGTACTATTCAAGACCATATCGAGGATGCTATCACAGACTACTACCTTGAAAATCCAAGCGAAAAGGATCTCAAGGCCGTCATGACAAGCAATGGTAAGATTCAAATCAAATCTGCCAAAAAAACTGAAAAAATAGAAGAGATTGCTTCTGAAAAAGAAGAATAAAACGATCTAACAGGTGCAGGAAGTCTATCATTTTCTGCACCTTTTTTACTAAAATAACTGTAAATTCTTGACAGCTTGCCCCTCGTCCATTATGATAATAATAAAGATACTTGAGAATGAGGAAAGTTCTATGGCAAACCCAACTTTTGGTGATAAAAAAGAGAATGTGACCTACCAGCCCCGCTATGGTGTGTACGCAGTTATTCCTGATCCTGAAAAAAAACAAATCGTTTTAGTTCAAGCTCCCAATGGTGCTTGGTTCTTGCCAGGTGGAGAGATTGAAGCGGGCGAAGACCATCAAGAAGCACTAAAGAGAGAACTAATCGAAGAACTTGGCTTTACAGCTGAAATCGGAAACTATTTCGGACAAGCTGATGAGTATTTCTACTCTCGTCACCGTGACACCTACTACTACAATCCAGCTTATCTCTACGAAGCGATTTCTTTCCAAGAAGTACAAAAACCTTTAGAAGACTTTAATCATATTGCTTGGTTTCCTATTGATAAGGCAATAGAAAAACTCAAACGTGGTAGCCACAAATGGGGAATTGAAGCTTGGAAAATCCAGCATGGAATTGACTAAAATACACGATTTTATCCAAAAAGTGCTATAATAGAGTTAGAAAATCGGAGGAACTATTATGAAGCTTATCAACACGACTAATTCACACTCGCAACTTGTTAAAAGCCAATTAGAAAGCACTGACGCAACGCTTGTTGAGGTCTATTCTGCTGGAAACACAGATGTGATTTTCACACAAGCTCCGCTTCACTATGAAATCCTCATTTCCAACAAACACCGCGCTATTCGTGAACCAGAAATCGAAACCATCCAAGATTTCTTCATGAAACGCAAAATTGATAAAGATAGCATTGATGAAGCCAATATCAAGACGCTTTATTCAGATAAATTGATTGAAATTTCTATTCCTACAAAATAAGAAAGCCAGCCAAAAGCTGGTTTTCTTTTGCAAAAAAGATTGGTAGGTCCTACCAATCTTTTATTTTTATTTCACAGCTTCTTTCAAAGCATCTACCTTGTCCAAACGTTCCCATGGAAGGTCAATATCTGTACGTCCCATGTGTCCATAAGCCGCTGTTTGACGGTAAATTGGACGTTTAAGGTCCAACATTTGGATAATTCCTGCTGGGCGAAGGTCAAAAATTTGACGAGCCGCTTTTTCAAGCTTGCTTTCAGCTACTGTTCCTGTACCAAAGGTATCAATACGGACAGAAACAGGCTGCGCAACACCGATGGCGTAGGCCAATTGAACTTCTGCCTTCTTAGCTAAACCTGCTGCAACGATATTTTTTGCAATATAGCGAGCAGCATAAGAGGCTGAACGATCCACCTTAGTCGCATCCTTACCAGAGAAGGCACCACCACCGTGACGAGAGTAGCCACCATAAGTATCCACGATAATCTTACGGCCAGTCAAACCTGAGTCTCCTTGAGGTCCACCGATAACAAAGCGACCAGTTGGATTGATGAAGAACTTTGTTTGCTCATCCAAGTAAGAGGCTGGGATAACTTCTTTGATAACCTTGTTAATCACATCATTGTGAATCTGTTCGTTGCTGACTTCTGGATCGTGCTGAGTTGAAATAACGACTGTGTCCACACGTACTGGACGGTCATTTTCATCATACTCAACTGTAACTTGTGATTTAGCATCTGGGCGAAGATAGCTGATTTCACCAGACTTGCGAAGTTCTGCCAAACGACGAACCAGTTTGTGACTAAGTGAAACTGGCAATGGCATGAGTTCCTCTGTCTCATCCACTGCAAATCCAAACATGAGACCTTGGTCACCAGCTCCGATTAAATCAAGCGGGTCTTGATCCGCATTTCCACGAACCTCCAAGGCTTCATTAACTCCTTGAGCAATGTCAGGAGATTGTTCCACCAAAGATGGGTGAACTCCCACCGTCTCCGCAGAAAATCCATATTCTGCATTGGTGTAACCAATCTCTGCAATGGTATCACGAACCACACGGTTGATATCCACATAGGCATTTGTAGAAATTTCACCAAAAACGTGGACAGAACCAGTATATACAGCTGTCTCAGCAGCAACGTGCGCCTCTGGATCCTTCGCTAAAATAGCATCCAAAATCGCATCTGAAATTTGGTCTGCAATCTTATCCGGATGCCCCTCAGATACAGATTCAGACGTGAATAATTTACGTTCTGACATAAAAATGTCCCCCCTTAAAAATATTGTTATAGAGTTACAAAGTACTGATAGATATTTCTACCATCTTATCGGGACTATATAACCTTATCATTATACCACTTTTTACTTTTTTTTGCAGTATTTTTAAAAATTCATAAAACGAAGTTAGAAAAAGGAGCTATGCAGCTCCATTTTTGTCTTTAAAATGTTTGGCGTTTAGCTTTACGCTCGGCACGGCCACGAGCACGATTTTCAGCACGCTTGGTTTTGCGACGTTTTTCATCCACCGCCCATTGAATCTTCTTCTTATAGCCTGGTTTGACTTTTTTCTTTTTCTTTTTAATCAAGCCAATCATTTCAATATCAAGCTTATCCTGCTTCTTTTCACGGTTGGCACGACGATCACGGTCGTAAGTATCTTGAAACTCTCCGTCTTTGACCATCTTCGGAGTAAACTTGATTCCTATTTTTTCCAACTCACGGATATCCGAGTCATCACTTGGCTGGTAAAGGGTAATAGCTGTGCCAGGTAGACCATTGCGTCCAGTCCGTCCAACACGGTGAACAAAGAAGGACAAGTCTTGAGGAATAGCGTCATTGATAACATGACTGACACCCTCAATATCAATTCCACGCGCTGCCAAGTCCGTTGCGACAATGTACTCAAAATCCAGATTTTTCACCTGATTCATGATTCGCTTGCGTTCACGAGGAGCAATATCCCCATGAATCTTAGCCACCTTCAATCCTTGAGCAGTCAAATAAGAATGCAATTCATCTGCACGCGTTTTGGTGTTAACAAAAATCATTGCCAAATACGGTTGCATGACTTGAGTCAATTCATAAATCTGAGCATTCTTATCACGTCCCTTGGTCGAAATCAACCAGTTATCAATGGTATCAGAGATGACTGTTTTTGTTTTGATTTTTTCCATAACAGGATTTGACAAATATTTTTTCAAAAACGGTTGTAACTTCTGTGGAATGGTCGCTGAAAAAACCATGAATTGCAAGTCTTTTGGAAGACTTCCAGCAATCTTATCAACGGTTTCCAAGAATCCCATATCCAAGGTCATATCGGCTTCATCAACAACAAAGGTCTTGGCCTTGTGAATAGCCAAATCACCAGACTTGACCAAGTCATAGATACGGCCTGGAGTCCCGATGACAATATGGGGCTGATTGCTCGCGAGCTTATCAATCTGACGAGCCTTATCCGTACCACCAACATAGTTAACCACACGGACTTCCACATCTGAGTGGGCAGCAATCTGACGAGCCGCCTGGTAGATCTGAGTAGCTAATTCACGACTTGGAGCAGTAATCACCGCTTGCACACTATCACTTGTTTCATCCAATTGCTGGAAAATAGGGAGCAAGAAAGTGTGGGTCTTTCCTGAACCTGTTTTTGACTCACCAACCAAGTCTCGACCTGCCAAGACAATAGGAATCAACTTTTCCTGAACTTCGGTAGGAGTTGTAAACTTCAACTCCTCCAATGCCTTTTCTATATAGTTTTTAAACTGAAATTTCGTAAATGACATATTATCCTCAATTCTATTCATTTAACCATTATACCATATTTTGAACATTTTCAGTAGTCCAACTCATCTGGCCTATCACAAGGCTATCAATTTCTCCAAATACCTCTCTTAGTCTTGAAATTAAGCATTTGATTTCTATCCAAAACGCAAAAAGAGAAGACCAAATTGGTCTTCTCTCAGCCTTAAAACTTGTGACTCAGATAGATTTGTCAAACAGTCAACTACCTGCTTAATAATCTTATAAAAGTCGATATACTCTAGATGAAATCAGTACTTAATCATCTTTCCGCTTGCGACCAAGAAGTAATGCTCCTAGACCTGCAAGAAGAGGGCTTGTCATTAGTCCAGTGAGTGAAAGTGGTGCAGTGCTACCTGTATTTGGCAATGTAGCTTGTTTTGCTTTTTCTCCTGCCGGACTTTGAGCTGGTGGATTCTCTTCAGGTTTTCTTGGTTGAAGTCTATTTGCCTGATTATTATCAGCTCCCTGCTCTCCCCCTGGGTTCACTGGTGGAACTGGATTTGGTTGCGGTGCTGGTTCCGGCTGTGGCGCTGGTTCTGGTTGTGGCTGTGGTTGCGGCGCTGGTTCCGGTTGCGGACTAGGAGCTTGCTTAGCTTCAAAGGTCCATTTGCCGATGAAGGTTAGATTTGCTCCCTCTTCCACTTCTTGATAACCTAGGAATGTCCATGTACCATTTGCAACAGCAACTTCTACAGGCATTGGTGCTTCTGGAACGAAAGCAATCGCTGCAGAAGAACTTGTGGTATATGTTCCACTTTGTGGAAGTAAGCTCAATACTTCTGCTGGCAAGTTGTTGTCTGCTGTAGCACTCTCGAAGCGGTAAGTCACCTTATAGGTTTCAGTTACCGGTGCAGGCAAAACATTAACTGGTACAGGAACTTCAGTAGAAGAACCATCTGGATAATCAACTCGTACTTTACCTGTGTAAGTTCCTGGTTTTGTTGTGTCAATTTGACCTGCAGGTGTGATATCTACTACCTTAGTGCCAGCTGGAAGGCTTGGCAAGTTCGTCACATTATCGGTCAAGTCAGGTGTTTGTCCAACCTTGATAGTTTCTTCCGTTACCTGAGGCGTATAAGTTTCAGCGTTTGTCGGATTCGCCTTGAATTCCCACTTACCAACAAACTTAACATTAGCCTTGTTCACAACAGCGCTAGCTGCGTCGTAGCCCTTGAAGGTCCAAGTGCCATCGTTCACACTATCTGTGTAGGTCGTTTGTGATGGTTGTTGAGCTGAAACAGACTCACCATTCTCATATGTTGCACTGTCACTTGGGGTCAATGCTACGATGGCTGCTGGAAGTGCTTTATCTGCCGTTGCGCTCTCGAAGCGGTAAGTAGCTTGGTACTTCTTAGCTTCAAAGGCCCATTTACCAACGAAGGATACATTGGCCTTGTTGACAACGGCGCTAGCTGCGTCATAGCCTTTGAAGGTCCAAGTGCCATCGTTCACTGTATCTGTGTATGTGGTTTGCGCTGGTTGCTTAGCGGAAACAGAGGCACCATTCACATAAGTTGCGCTATCACTTGGAGTCAAAGCGGTGATGCCTGCTGGAAGAGCTTTACCTGATGTTGCACTCTCGAAGTGATAACTTGCTTGGTACTTGTTAGCTACAAATTCCCATTTACCGACGAAGGATACATTGGCCTTGTTGACAACAGCGCTAGCTGCATCGTAGCCTTTGAAGGTCCAAGTGCCGTCGTTCACACTATCTGTGTAGCTCGTTTGCGCTGGTTGTTGAGCGGAAACAGAGTTACCATTCACATACGAATCACTGTCACTTGGAGTCAAAGCGGTGATGCCTGCTGGAAGAGCTTTACCTGATGTTGTACTCTCGAAGTGATAACTTGCTTGGTACTTGTTAGCTACAAATTCCCATTTACCGACAAACTTAACATTAGCCTTGTTGACAACTACGCTAGTCACATCATAGCCCTTGAGGGTCCAAGTGCCATCGTTCACTGTGTCTGTGTAAGTGGTTTGTGATGGTTGCTTAGCTGAAACAGTATTACCATTTTCATAAGTTTCACTGTCACTTGGAAGCAGCGTTGCGATACCTGCTGGAAGTGCTTTACCTGATGTTGCGCTCTCGAAGCGGTAAGTAGCTTGGTACTTGTTAGCTACAAATTCCCATTTACCAACGAAGGATACATTGGCCTTGTTGACAACAGTGCTAGCTACATCGTAACCCTTGAAGGTCCAAGTGCCATCGTTCATAGTATCTGTGTAGGTCGTTTGTAATGGTTGTTGAGCGGAAACAGAGTCACCATTCACATAAGTTGCACTGTCGCTTGGTGTCAAAGCGGTGATGGCTGCTGGAAGTGCTTTATCTGCTGTTGCGCTCTCGAAGCGATAAGTAGCTTGATACTTATTGGCTTCAAAGATCCATTTACCGACGAAGGATACATTGGCCTTGTTGACAACAGCGCTAGCTGCTTCATAGCCCTTGAAGGTCCAAGTGCCATCGTTCACACTATCTGTGTATGTGGTTTGTGATGGTTGTTGAGCTGAAACAGAGTTACCATTCTCATATGTTGCACTGTCGCTTGGAAGCAGCGTTGCGATACCTGCTGGAAGTTGCTTACCTGATGTTGCACTTGCGAAACTGTAAGTAGCTTGGTACTTGTTAGCTACAAATTCCCATTTACCGACGAAGGATACATTGGCCTTGTTGACAACGGCGCTAGCTGCGTCATAGCCCTTGAAAGTCCATGTGCCATCGTTCACACTATCTGTGTAAGTGGTTTGTGATGGTTGTTGAGCGGAAACAGACTCACCATTCTCATATGTTGCACTGTCACTTGGGGTCAATGCTACGATGGCTGCTGGAAGTTGCTTACCTGATGTTGCGCTCTCGAAGCGGTAAGTAGCTTGGTACTTGTTAGCTTCAAAGGTCCATTTACCGACGAAGGATACATTAGCCTTATTAACAACTACGCTAGTCACATCATAGCCTTTGAATGTCCATGTGCCATCATTCACTGTATCTGTGTATGTGGTTTGCGCTGGTTGTTGAGCTGAAACAGAGTTACCATTCTCATAAGTTGCGCTGTCACTTGGAAGCAACGTTGCGATAGCTGCTGGGAGTTGCTTACCTGCCGTTGCGCTCTCGAAGCGGTAAGTGGCTTGGTACTTGTTAGCTACAAATTCCCATTTACCGACGAAGGATACATTGGCCTTGTTCACGACAGTGCTAGCTGTATCATAGCCCTTGAAAGTCCATGTGCCATCGTTCACACTATCTGTGTAAGTGGTTTGTGATGGCTGCTTAGCGGAAACAGAGTCACCATTCACATAAGTTGCGCTGTCACTTGGAAGCAGCGTTGCGATACCTGCTGGAAGTGCTTTATCTGCCGTTGCGCTCTCGAAGCGGTAAGTAGCTTGGTACTTGTTAGCTTCAAAGGTCCATTTACCGACAAACTTAACATTAGCCTTGTTCACGACAGCGCTAGCTGTATCATAGCCCTTGAAGGTCCAAGTGCCATCGTTCACACTATCTGTGTAAGTGGTTTGTGATGGCTGCTTAGCGGAAACAGAGTCACCATTCACATAAGTTGCGCTGTCACTTGGAAGCAGCGTTGCGATACCTGCTGGAAGTGCTTTATCTGCCGTTGCGCTCTCGAAGCGGTAAGTAGCTTGGTACTTGTTAGCTTCAAAGGTCCATTTACCGACAAACTTAACATTAGCCTTGTTCACGACAGCGCTAGCTGTATCATAGCCCTTGAAGGTCCAAGTGCCATCGTTCACACTATCTGTGTAAGTGGTTTGTGATGGCTGCTTAGCGGAAACAGAGTCACCATTCTCATAAGTTGCGCTGTCACTTGGAAGCAGCGTTGCGATACCTGCCGGAAGTTGCTTACCTGCTGTTGCGCTTGCGAAACTGTAAGTAGCTTGGTACTTGTTGGCTTCAAAGGTCCATTTACCGACAAACTTAACATTAGCCTTGTTCACGACAGCGCTAGCTGTATCATAGCCCTTGAAGGTCCAAGTGCCATCGTTCACACTATCTGTGT
>JAQDAD010000002.1:19952-333536 GCA_027682205.1 Streptococcaceae bacterium AF54-32pH5A | reverse complement strand
CGCATCGCTACGTGGGTCTTTTACAGTAACCTTAACTGGAACTTCATAAGTTAACGTATCTGGGTAAGTAACTACTACTATCGCGTCTTTTTCACCTGGTGTTGTTGTATCTACTGGTGTCTTGAACTCTACTGTTGTTCCCTTAGGAAGTTTGTTAAAGTTTCCGATTGAAGCTTCTGCTTTTGGTTTCTCACCAACTTTAACAGTTTGATCTTTAGCTGTTGGAGTGTTCTTTTCTGCATCAGATATCTTATCTGGATCTTCTACAGTCACCTTAACTGGAACTTCATCTTTAGATCCGTCTGGGTATGTTACAACTACTGTCGCGTCTTTTTCACCTGGTGTTGTTGTATCTACTGGTGTCTTATAAGCGAAGCTAGTACCATATGGAAGTTCATCAGCATTGTCGATTGAGCCTTTAGCGTCTGGTGTTGAACCCTTGTAAATGTCTTGAGCTTTAGCTTTTGGATCGTTCTTATCTGCATCGCTACGTGGATCTTTTACAGTTACTTTAACTGGAACTTCATCAGTTGACTTATCGGGATAAGTAACTACTACTATCGCGTCTTTTTCACCTTTGGTTGCTGTATCTACTGGTGTCTTATAAGCAAAGGTAGTACCACTTGGAAGATCTGAAACATTACCAATTGAGTTCTTAGCCTCTGGTGTTGAACCTGGAGCAACTGTTTGTGCCTTAGCAGTTGGTGTGTATTTGTCTGCTTCCTTAGGCGCTGGTGTAACTAAGTATGCAGCTGCAATCTTATCTGTTGATTTATCAGGATATGTAATGACAAGATTTCCTTTTTCGTCGACACTATATGTAGTACCTGGAGGGAAACTTGCATTTGCTTTTTTGGTTGCTTCGATAATCTTGTTTTTCTCATCTTCGCTAACATTGTTAGGATCAGCAACTTCTACTTTTTCACCTGCAACAGCATCAAGCTTTTTAGTAAGTTCCAAAACGGTAACTTTAAGGTCTCTCGTTACAACTGTTCCATTTACATTACGAACAAGAAACTGGACAATCGTATCGCCTGCTGGTTGTCCCCAAGCAACAGTACCAGAATACTTAGCCTCACGTTGTCGAACGGGTTCACCTGTCCCAGGTCTTTCCAAAAAACCTCCAACCGGAATAATTCCTGCTATTGTCACAGGATTTTTTGAAACCTCAAATCTTGCCATCTGTGAGGCATATGCCTTAATACTTACGTCAACTTTCTCACCTGGATAAACAGTTATGTGAGATTTAGTAACAAGAAGTTGGGTATCATTGTTTTTTGATCTTGAAACATCTCCGCCCACTTCAGGTTTTTCTGCACGAGTCGCTGTAATAGGAGTGCTCTTAGGAGATTCACTTCCACCTGCTGGTGTAGCTGTCGCTGTAATTTGTCCTTCTGGAAGACTATTTATTGGAGAGATAGTAGCAATACCTTGATCGTTTGCTACGGCTTCGCCGATCACAACTCCGTCATTATTGTAGAGTTTTACTGTAGAACCAGGTTCTGCTTTAACAGTCACATCAGTTGGCGTACTTGCTTTACCTGATAGGTCTGAAGTGATCTCTGGTGCTTGGCCTGCTGGCTTATTAGGATCAGCAGGTTTATTTGACGGAGTAACTAGGTATGAAGCGTCAATCTTATCTGTTGATTTATCAGGATAAGTAATTACAAGATTTCCTCTTTGATCAACATTATACAAAGTACCTGGAGGGAAACTTGCATTTGCTTTTTTAGTTGCTGCGATAATTTTATTTTTCTCATCTTCAGAAACGTTGTTAAGATCAGCAACTTCTACTTTTTCACCTGGAACAGCATCAAGCTTCTTAGTAAGTTCCAAAACGGTAACTCTAAGGTCTCTCGTTACACGTACATTATTCTTACTTGTAGCTGAGAAGGTCACAACAGTATCACCTGCTGGTTGGTCCCAAGCAACAGTACCTCCGTACCCGTTATCACGTCTTCTAACGGGTTCACCACCTTCCCCACCTGACTTCAAGAAAGCACCTCTAGGAAGCAAGCCCTTGACAGCTGCGTAATTATTAGAAGCCGAAAAGTTTTCAAGCCCTTGAGATACTGCTGTAACACCAACCTTAACAGATTCACCTGGATAAACAGTGATGTGTGATTTGGTAACGAGTAGTTGGGTATTATAACTATCGTTCCCTCTTGAAACACCACCTTCTACAGTTGTCAATGTTGGTCGTGTCGCTGTTACAGGTGCACTCTTAGGTGACTCACTTTCGCCTGCTGGTGTAGCTGTAGCTGTGATTTCGCCTACAGGAAGGCTGTTTGTTGGCGTAACTGTAGCTACACCTTGAGCATTTGCTACTGCTTGACCGATAACAACACCATCAGTATTGTAGAGTTTAACAGTTGAACCTGCTGGTGCTTGGACAGTTACATCCGTTGCAGAACTTCCTTTTCCATCAAGGTTTGAAGTGATGACTGGAGCCGCTACTGTCGCACGTGCTCTACGTCGTTTAGCTACTTGAGAACCATCTTTAATAGTTTGAGCTGCTGTCAAGTTTGCTCTTGAACCATCTGCAAAAGTCACAACTGCTGATCCGTCTGCTTGGACTTGAACATCAGTTGCTGTAGGGTTTGCTGCCTTAACAGCTGCTACAACTTTTGCTTTTTCTTCATCAGTAAGTGCTGCTGGATTGTAAACCACAGTCACTTCTGGAGCTTGGATGCTGTCTGCTTCCTTAGCTTTTTCAGTCGCCTCCACTGCTTCCTTAGCTTTTTCAGTTGCCTCCACTGCTTCTTCTTTAGAATTTTGAGTAGTTTCAACTGTTTTTTCAACTTTTTCTTCAGCCACTGCTGCTGGTGCTACTTCTACAGCTGGTGCTGTATAAGTTACATTCTCCTTGGCTGCAACTAGCTTAGTTCCTACTGTATCTGCTTTGACTGATGGAGCCACCAAAGCTGCCCCAACCGCAAAAACAAGCGAACATCCAAAAAGGAAATGTTTTCCTTTTTTGATCATTCTCCAGTTCTTTTGCTCTGCATTTTTACGATTAAAATACATAACATTTTCTCCTTTTGATTTAAAAATAGCATGTAGTACACATACACTTGTATTGTAATCTACATTAGCAGATTTGTCAATTATAATGTTATTACTTATGATTTACATTATTTTCAGATAATTTCAGGAGTTTAACCATTTATTATATTATAATATTATAATGAAAACAATTGAGTATTAATTTTCATTAAGTATAAACTATGGTCAAGAAGAAATCATCCTCTCTGACCATCTCTTTGAAGCCTTACAAGCCGTCTAGGGGCCTGCATTTTTACCTATTCAAAAAAAGCCCCATACTATCTGGTATTCAGGAATTCCTGCTACAGATAGTATGGAGCTCAAACAGCAGTTACACGACTGCAACTGCTTTCCTATTCTTGCATGGTGTAACCAACACCACGTACGGTTTTAATGTAGCTTTTTTGACCTTTTACATCAAGCTTGCTACGTAGATAACGGATATAAACATCCACGATATTGGTTTCTGTCGCACTTTCGTACTTCCAAACACTTTCCAATAACTGCTCACGAGTCAAGACTTTCTTGCTTCCCATGAGAGTGGCCAAAAGGTCATACTCACGGCGCGTCAGAGCAATCATCTCCTCGCCACGATAAACGGTATGATGTTCTACATCCATACGCAAATTGCGGTAAGACGTTGGGACCTTCATCTGACTACAGTGTTGGTCAATGAAGTCCCGACCTCGGAAAATCGCTGAAATACGAGCCACCAGCTGATCAATAATCACTGGCTTATAGATGTAAGAAACGGCGAAGCGCTGGATTGTCTCAATCTGATCTTGCAATTCTTCTCGATGGTCCAAGACCATGATCACTGAGGCTGGCTTTGTCCGACTCAGCTTGTCTGCAAAATCCTGGGCCGTCATATCCCCCAGACGAGCATTCAGTAAAATCAAGTCATAGTCCGTCTGGAGAGCCATGGAGAGGGCTTTTTGCCCCTCCTCTACCTGATCAACACGGTATTGCTCTTTTTGGAGTTCCAGACTGAGAAAATGAGCTAAATTTCGTTCTTTCTCAAGTAATAAAATCCGTTTCCCCATGGTAGACCTACTTATTTTTCGTCATACCAAGAGTAGTGGAAGATTCCTTCTTTGTCTTTACGTTGGTAAGTGTGAGCACCGAAGTAGTCACGTTGTGCTTGGATCAAGTTAGCAGGAAGATCCGCTGAACGATAGCTATCAAAGTAAGTAATAGCTGCTGAGAAAGTTGGTACTGGTACACCAGCTTGAACAGCAAGAGCTACAATATCACGCACTGCTTGTTGGTACTTAGCGGTTACATCCAAGAAGTATTCATCCAAGAGAAGGTTAGCAAGGTCTGCATCACGGTTATAAGCATCTGTAATCTTTTGCAAGAAACGTGAACGGATGATACAGCCATCACGCCAGATAGAGGCGATGTCCGCAAATGGCAAGTTCCAGTTATTTTCTTTAGAAGCCACACGCAATTGGGCAAAACCTTGTGCGTATGAAATGATTTTTGAGAAGTAAAGAGCTTGACGAATCTTTTCGATCAACTCAGCCTTGTCTCCTTCAAATTTGAAGGCAGCAGGTTTTGGAAGCACCTTGCTAGCATGCACACGTTCTTCTTTGTAAGTAGAGATGTAGCGTGCAAATACGGACTCAGTGATGAGTGACAATGGCACACCAAGGTCAAGTGCTGATTGGCTAGTCCATTTACCAGTTCCCTTGTTACCTGCGGCATCAAGGATGTAGTCTACGATTGGTCCATCTTGACCTTCATCGTCTTTACGGCTCAAGATATCAGCTGTGATTTCGATCAAGTAGCTGTCCAATTCGCCCTTGTTCCACTCAGTAAAGATTTCTGCCATGTCTTCTGCAGAAAGGCCAAGCAAGTGTTGCATGAGGTCATAGCTTTCTGCGATCAATTGCATGTCACCATACTCGATACCGTTGTGGACCATTTTCACATAGTGACCAGCTCCGTCAGGACCGATGTAGGTCACACATGGTTTGCCATCTTCTGGTGCTTTGGCTGAGATTTCTTCGAGAACATCAGCAACCAATTCGTAGGCTTCTTTTTGTCCACCAGGCATGATAGAAGGTCCTTCAAGAGCACCTTTTTCACCACCGGAAACCCCAGTACCGATAAAGTTGATGCCTGAATTTGCCAATTCTTCATTACGACGAATGGTATCTTTGTAGAAAGTGTTTCCTCCGTCAATCAAGATATCACCCTTGTCAAGGTGTGGAAGAAGGGCTTGGATAGTCGCATCTGTACCAGGTCCAGCCTGAACCATGAGCATGATACGACGAGGTTTTTCGATAGATTGAACGAAAGACTCTACATCGTAGCTTGGAACAAATTTCTTTTCTGGATGGCAAGCAATTACGTCTTCTGTTTTTTCTTTACTACGGTTGTAGATGGCAACTGTATAGCCACGAGATTCGATATTTAGGGCAAGGTTACGACCCATTACGGCCATACCAACGACACCAAAGTTAGCTTTTGTCATGTGACACTCCTCTTATTTAATATGTTTTATTTTATCATTTTTACCTATGAAAGGAAAGAATTTTGTAACAATTGGACTAGTAATCCAAGTCATCCGCGTGACCAGCTCCATTACCGACAAAGTATCCAGTCTTACAGTTGAGGGTGAAGAGATAGGTTCCATCTGGTTTGTAGAGGTTGTAATAACCATTTCCGTTTACGATATTGACACGTTCTAGGATATATTGATTGCCAGTGATATAGCCACGAGCACGTGATGTTGCTAGGATTTGTTCCAAAACACCATCAGCAAAATTCCAAGCAGGGTTGTTGCTATCCTCTACAGCTGATTGGTTGTAGGGTACACGACTAGCACTTCTTTGAAGATTGACACCATCACTAGACAAACCTCCACTTTCTGGTCTGCTGGCAGGCGCTGAACTTGATGAAGCAGACGAACTGCTCGTACTGCTATCAGTCGTTGTGCTTGAACTTTCTTGGCTACTGCTACTTGAACTTGAACTAGAGGCGCTTGTTTGTTGACTCTTACCAAGGCTAATGGCCTTATCTAACAGTTTATCTAGCTCTGTATTTCCTGTTTTAATTTCTGTAAATTTAGCGTCTGCCTTGATTTTTGCATTGGTATCCAAGACACCATCAGTAATTGCTGGAGTTTCAAACTGATTATTCACTTCTTGCACAGCCTTGATTTGAGTTTCCAAACTATCATACTTAGATTTTGCAAGGGTATACTCTCGACTGCCTTCGAGTTTATCTAGCTGAGCCTTGAGTTGGTTCAACTTGTCAAACTGACTATTTTTCAAGGCTGTTTTATTAGCATCCGTATAAAAAGCATCGTAGAGGGTATTAAACTCTTGTAGGGCTGTTTGTGTTTCCTGATTGTTAGAAGATGATTGAGAAGACTGGATAGCTTGGTTAGAGCGATCTACTTGGCGATAGATATAGTAACTACCTGCCAGGATAAGGACTGCAGCTAAGGCCGAACCGATAACAAACACGCGCTTCTTTTTAGAATTAGAAGTTGTTTCTGATTCTGCCTGAGCTGAGCGTGAAAGTAGAGCTGTCTCTTCCTCTTCTTTCTCATCAGCAACCTCTGCTGGCTCTTGTTTTTCCAACACAAGCGGTTCCAAGTCTTGATTTTCCTCTCCCAAAGGAGGTAAAATCACGTCCGAGCTTGTAGTTTCAGCCGAGTCTGACACCATTTCTTCTGAAACTGTCTCGGGTTCCTCTATGATTGGCGCCGACTCTTCAGTGATTTCTGAAACTTCCTGTGTCAATTCTTCTTGAGCCTGAGTTTCTAGCAGTTCTTCTTTTTTAAATTGACGTGTTTCAAACTTATCCGCCTCAATTTCCTCGCGGTGCTGTTTGATATATTTGTCTAGAATATTATCTTCTGGCAGTACGCCAGCTTCAACCTCTTCATTTTTACGGATGACCTGACCAACTGTCAAATCTTTAGCTTCATCAAAATCAAATTTGGACTCTTGATGCTCTTTTTTATGACGATTGTGCCTTTTTTTACTCATCTGTCTTCCTTTCTACTTTACCTCTTGGCGTTTCACACGCTGACCAAAGTATTGATACAAATCCACTTTTAAGGTCCCGTTATACAGCTTTCGTTTCTTATCAGCTGGACTTCCGTATTTGCTTTCAAAAGCTTCGTCACTAGTCAGGATAAACTTACTCCAGGTTTTCAGTGGTGCAAAGACCTGTCCCATCTCAGTATAGAGTTTGGTAACTCCTGCATCATCCGACAAACGTTCACCATATGGCGGATTGGAAATGATAACGCCATTGATCTTGTCTGAACGCAAGTCCTGTACCCGCATTTGCTTAAAGGTGATATCACCTGCTACGCCTGCTGCTTGGGCATTTGCCTTGGCGATTTCCACCATACGAGCATCAATATCACAACCCATGATATCCAGTTCAACCTCACGATTGATTTTCTTAGCAGCATCAGTACGCACTTCTTGGATTAACCGATCGCTAACCCAGTTCCATTCTTCAAAAGCAAAGGAACGGCGAAGACCAGGAGCCATCTTTTTAGCCATCATAGCCGCCTCGATACAGAAAGTTCCTGAACCACAGGTCGGATCGATCAAGGGCTTGTCTGGATACCAGTTAGAGAGTTGTAAAATGGCTGCTGCCATGTTTTCCTTGATAGGTGCTCCACCCTTTTCTGTACGATAGCCACGCTTGAAAAGACTAAATCCTGTCGTGTCAATCATGACTGTTGCCACATCTTTCAGGATGGCTACCTCGATCTTAAACTCGGGACCAGTCTCCATCAAGGGAACCCCTTCTGGACGGGCATAGTGCTTTTGCAGTTTCTTCACAACCGCCTTCTTGGAAATCGCCTGAACACTGGGTTCATTGTGAAGTTTGGACTTAACACATTTGGCCTTAGAAATAGGGAAACGCGCTCCAAGTGGGAGATAGTTTTCCCAATCCAGAGCAAAAACTCCTTGAAAGAGTTCCTCAAAGGTCTTAGCAGGAAAGCTCCCGACTACAATCTTGATGCGGTCAGCTGCTCGAAGCCAAAGATTGGTCTCGATGATTGCCCGGACATCTCCTTGAAAACGGACACGCCCATTTTCAACCTGGCAGTCATAACCGAGCTCTCGCACCTCACGCCCAACGACAGCCTCGAGACCCGCCGCAGCAGTTGCGATTAAATTAAATTCTTTTTTCATTTTACATTCTTGCAAGACCTTTCTTTTGTACACTTTAAAAAATGAGGTTGAGAAAAAGTTCTCAGCCCCAACCTATATGCAATTTTCTATAAGCCATGTTTTGTTCCAGAAGTGACTAGGACCACTTCCTTCGATAATCATCTGTCTACCGCTAACAGCATGGAGCTGCCAGCAGTCAGAGTACTACGTTCGTTTCCGTGCACTCCATGCCCCGACCAAAATTTGGGTTGCTAGCTTGAGGGGTTTACCGCGTTCCACTCTCTCCGTTTCCAGAGAGACTCCGTCACTGTGGCACTTTCAAGCCTACTATGACCTATCCGAAGACTTAGCCATTTCGACTGCCGTAACGATCTCTCGTCCCTAGGCTTATGGATTCGCCTAGCACAAACACTACAGGCATCACAGCCTGTGCTAGCATGGACTTTCCTCATGAGAAATCTCGCTTCTCACGCGATTATCCAAAAATTGCATCTAACAGACACCTGATTATAACTCAGAATTGTCTACGATTTGCTTACCGAATACTTCTTTTTCAAGTCGATTCAATCGTTTCAAAATATCAAAATTTGTCATTGGAGTAGAACTTGTTACTTCGATAGAACTTTGTTGAGTAGAACTTGCCTGTGGCTTGTTAGACAATTCCTCCTTCAAATCAGCAATCTCTTGACGAAGAGATTTGACCAAAGCTGCGTAGGTCTCATAATCCTTGATCACATCATCTAGGAACTCGTCTACCTCCGCCTTACTATATCCGCGAACTTCACGTCCAAACTCTTGTTCAAAAATATCTTTTGCTGAAAAAATAATACTTGCCATTTCTCTCTCCATTCTTGATTGCTATTCTTATTATATAAAAAAAGACAAACAAAAATCAAGGTCAAAGCCTCACTTTTCGGAAAAATTTTCCACTATTTCGTTCAGATCCTCAAATGTTAATCTTTTCGTAACATAGCCTTCTTGATTTTTCATCATCTGGTGAAAATATCGTAACCTAGTCTCGTTTTCTTCGTCGTAAAACAGATAGCATCCATCCGTATTTTCCAGGAGGAATTTCTGATAATCGCGTAATTGTCCCTTATGTTCATAGTGAGGATAAGCATATTTGACAAAATCAACCTGCTTAAATTCACTGAGTTTGATTTGATTTGCTTCATTCCAGTTACTACCATGGGTTTCAAAATCAAAAATGGTCGCCAACTGAAATCCATAGTCTGCCTTCATATCCCGTGCCACTTCCAGCACCCAGTACTCAAAGCCCAGAGTCCCTGTAAAGACAAGCCAGGTCACCCCTTCTTCTGCCAGACTCTCTAGATCCCGACGAATGGCTTGTTTAATAATGTCAATGCGTATATCCTTGTCATTAAAGAGACCAAGGTCGAAGGCAGAATAGCCTAAAATCAAGGCTGTTGTCATTTTTAACCCTTTCTTTGTGAATTTATGATATAATAGAGTGATGTTATTGTACCAATAAGGAGAATTATGGTCAACTATCCACATAAACTTTCATCTCAAAAAAGACAAACATTCCCTTCACAAACTAAAAATTTCGCAAATCGGGGAATGTCTTTTGAAAAGATGATCAACGCTACCAACGACTACTATTTGTCGCATGGACTGGCTGTTATTCACAAGAAACCAACTCCCATCCAAATCGTGCGTGTCGATTATCCCAAAAGAAGTCGTGCCAAGATTGTTGAAGCCTACTTTAGACAGGCCTCAACGACTGACTATTCGGGGGTTTATGATGGATACTACATCGACTTTGAAGCCAAGGAAACTAGGCAAAAACATGCGATTCCGATGAAGAATTTCCATCTTCACCAGATCCAGCACATGGAACAAGTTCTTGCCCAGCAAGGAATCTGCTTTGTCCTCCTTCACTTTTCTTCTCAGCAAGAAACCTACTTATTGCCGGCCATTGATTTGATTCGTTTCTATCATCAAGATATGGGACAAAAGTCAATGCCACTTGGATATATTCGAGAAAATGGATATAAGATTGAGCCTGGTGCCTTTCCACAGATTCCCTATCTCGACGTTATCAAAGAACATTTACTAGGTGGTAAAACAAGATGAACAAACAAACTTTCCTGCGAATTGCTAAGTATGTCAGTATCTGCCTCTTAACTGTATTTATCGCAGCTATTATGCTAGGTGGAGGCCTCTTTCTCTACTATGTCAGCAAGGCTCCGGCCCTATCCGAAAGCAAGCTAGTCGCTACAACGTCTAGTAAGATTTATGACAACAAAGACGAACTCATTGCCGATCTTGGATCAGAACGACGTGTCAATGCACAAGCAAACGAAATTCCGACAGAGCTGGTCAATGCAATTGTCTCTATTGAAGATCATCGTTTCTTCAGTCATCGAGGAGTCGATACCATTCGTATCCTCGGTGCCACTCTACGAAACCTTCGTGGGGGAGGGGGACTTCAGGGGGCTTCAACCCTGACACAGCAGTTGATTAAATTAACCTATTTTTCAACATCAACATCTGACCAGACACTTTCACGTAAGGCACAGGAAGCTTGGCTAGCCGTTCAGCTAGAACAAAAAGCGACTAAACAAGAGATCCTAACTTACTACATCAACAAGGTCTATATGTCCAACGGAAATTATGGGATGCAAACGGCAGCCCAAAACTACTATGGTAAAGACCTCAAAGATTTAAGTCTGCCTCAATTGGCTCTCCTAGCTGGAATGCCTCAGGCTCCAAATCAATATGATCCCTATTCTCATCCAGAAGCGGCACAAGAACGTCGCAATCTCGTCCTCTCTGAGATGAAGGGGCAAGGCTACATTACAGCTGAGCAATATGAAAAAGCGATTAATACTCCGATTACAGATGGACTCCAAAGCCTAAAATCTGCTAATAGTTATCCTCCATACATGGATAATTACCTCAAAGAGGTGATTGATCAAGTTGAACAGGAAACGGGTTACAACCTTTTAACTACAGGTATGGAAGTCTATACAAACGTTGATTCTAAGGTTCAACAACGTCTCTGGGATATTTACAATACGGACGAGTATGTCAACTATCCAGATGATGAGTTACAGGTAGCCTCTACTATCGTCGATGTCACAAACGGGAAAGTCATTGCCCAATTAGGTGCTCGCCACCAATCAAGTAATGTTTCATTTGGAATAAACCAGGCTGTAGAAACTAACCGTGACTGGGGTTCTACCATGAAGCCTATTACAGACTATGCTCCTGCTTTGGAATATGGCATTTATGACTCAACTGCTTCAATTGTTCACGATAGCCCTTATAATTACCCTGGAACCTCTACCCCTGTCTATAACTGGGATAAGAGTTACTTTGGAAACATAACACTCCAGTATGCTCTCCAGCAATCACGGAATGTACCGGCTGTAGAAACGCTAGAGAAAGTAGGGCTAGATCGTGCCAAGACGTTTCTAAATGGACTAGGTATTGACTATCCAAGCATACACTATGCTAATGCTATTTCAAGCAATACAACCGAATCTGACAAAAAGTATGGAGCAAGCAGTGAAAAAATGGCCGTAGCCTATGCTGCCTTTGCCAATGGCGGTATTTACCATAAGCCAATGTACATCAACAAAATCATCTTTAGTGATGGTAGTTCAAAAGAGTTTTCTGATTCAGGAACACGCGCTATGAAAGAAACAACTGCCTACATGATGACAGAGATGATGAAAACAGTTCTGACCTACGGAACAGGACGTGGAGCCTACCTTTCATGGCTACCACAAGCTGGTAAGACTGGAACATCAAACTATACAGATGATGAAATCGAGAAATACATCAAGAACTCTGGTTATGTAGCTCCAGACGAAATGTTTGTCGGCTATACTCGTAAATATTCAATGGCTGTCTGGACCGGTTACTCTAACCGACTTACTCCTATCGTGGGTGATGGCTTCTACGTTGCAGCTAAGGTCTACCGTTCTATGATGACCTACCTCTCAACAGATGACCATCCAGGGGATTGGACCATGCCTGAAGGCCTTTACAGAAGCGGAGAATTTGTCTTTAAGAATGGAGCACGCAATACGTGGACCCCTTCATCATCTACACAACAAAGTTCTACATCTGAAAGTTCTAGCTCAACATCTGAGAGTTCAACTTCTCAGTCAAGTTCAACTACCCCAAGTACAAGTCAAACGCAGACTATTCCTCAACAATCAGGAACTGCACCTGCTGAGCAAAACCAACCAAGTCAACCGCAACAATAAGCAAAATCCTGAGAAGTAAAATTCTCAGGATTTTTATTCTTTATAGCACAATAGTTTATCCCAACAGTACCATAACTCTTTTGATAGTTTCTCTAACTATTATAAAGGTTATGGTGCTGTCTTTTCACTTCCTCTCAATGCTAAAATGTGTCAAAAGCAAAGGTAATCAGAAGCTATTCCTTTTTCCCTTTCGCGATAAAGATAGCAGATAGGGCTAGACTTACGCCTGCTAGGAAGAGAGCGGTGTCAGATTTGCTTTCACCTGTTGCCGGAAGCTCCTTCTGATCATCATGTTTAACTTCTGGAGTCTTAGTATCCGCGAGTGGACTTAAGTTCAATTTGTACTCTGGTACTTCATGTACTGCTGCCTCTACCGCGTTCACACCACCTGTAAAGTCTGGTTTCTCAACTGTCGGTGCTGGCTGATCTCCTGCTGTACCAAGTGGACCTGTGTACTCTGGAAGCTCATGTACCAAGGCTTCAACTGCATTGACACCACCTGTGAATTCTAGTTTCTCAACTATCGGTGCTGGCTGATCTCCTACTGTACCAAGTGAGCCTGTGTACTCTGGTACTTCATGCACTGCCGCCTCAACCGCATTCACACCACCTGTGAATTCTAGTTTCTCAACTGTCGGTGCTGGCTGATCTCCTGCTGTACCAAGTGAGCCTGTGTACTCTGGTACTTCATGCACTGCTGCCTCAGCCGCATTCACACCACCTGTAAAGTCCGGTTTGCTCAAAACTGGTGGTTCTTCATCACCCTTGCTTGATTGAACAGATTCTTCTGTCAATTCTTGATAGAAGCTTGCCAATTCATAAAACTCAGCCTTGCCGCCTTCCCAGACTAATTTGACGTCTAGAAGAGAGCCACCATTTCGGATAGCGAAGGTTTGGAGACTAGATGTAATGGCACCGAGGTCTGTCCAGCTGTCTTGACCATCCTTGAGTGTTCTAGCAAGAACACGTGCCTTAGCTCCTTCAGGAAGACTAGAGACCAGACGAAGGTGGTTAGCATTGGTTGGCTCAGACAAGTGATAAACTAACTCGCCCTTCTCTTTTTCAGACTTGTAGCTGGTCAAGACTTTTCCATCTACAAGATTATTGTAGAGGTTGCCTTGGCTTTCTCCACCGTTTCCTTCTACTGTTGGATCATTGATTGGTTTGACAAATTCACCATCGTTGATGACCAATTCTGTAAATCCTACAAAACGGGCATCATAATCCGCTGTATAGAGGACACGGAGATAGTTGGCTTTGACTGGTGTCGCCAACTCACCTTCGATGTAGCGATTTCCTGGCATCTTAGAATCATGTGTCCAACCATCTGTCAATGAATCATCGTGTTGGCTATTGGCCACACCATCTCCAACTGTAACGACATCAGTCCAAGTTTTACCGTCTTGGCTGACTTGGATCTTACCATCACGAAGGTAGTTTTGAGTTCCGTCTTGGATATAAGCTCTAATCTTCTTGATAGTGCGTTCGCTGCCAAGTTTCAAGGTCACATGGCCATCTTTATGAGCATAGTCTGAAAACTCAACGAAGTTGTTGTAAATACCATCAAATAATTGATCTAAGTTGTTCAGTTTACGAACATCATTGCTACCATATGCTGGGTGGATTCCCATTGTAGTGGATTCTAGTTTTGTTGGTTGCACTTCTTTAGTAGTCACAAGGAGAGAAGTGGCTGTAACAGCTTGTTCCTGATCTGTTTTATTGACCAGACGTACATAACGTACTAAGTGGCTTGCTGCAGATCTATCAGTCAACTGGCTAGCTGGCATCCATTCTTGCGCATTTGCAGAGTACTCAAGGCTAAGAGCTGGGTTGGCTTGGCCTTGGAGCTGGATGCTCTTGACCTGATGGATACGAGCAAGTTTCATACCCAGATAGCTATTTGCAGGAAGTTTAGTTCCAGCTGGAATTTGAAGTTCATAACGTCCCAAGCTATCCACTACCGGCGTTTCCTTCAAAGCATCGACGTTGGTGTCCGTTAACTCACTATTTCCAGAGCGCGTCTCAACAGAGAAGTCTTGGATACGCCACCAGAGGTCGATTGCCTTAGTATTGCGTACTCGGATATAACGAGCATTGATAGCTCTAGTCACTTCCTTGGTTTGCTCACCTGATAGGCGATCCAACTCTTGCCATGCAGTTCCATCTGTAGAGTACTCAAGTACACCCGCTGAAAGTTTATCACCTGTTCCTTGACGAAGGCGAACTTTAGTCACTGACTTGACTTCACCGAGATCAAGTTGTGCCCAGGCATCTACTGGAGTGGTATTGCTACCATCAGCATTTGCCATCATGGCTTCTGTATTGTCCTTGCCATCAGTGATTTGACGAGCTGAGGTATTTAGTTTGTAGACTAGATTTGAGCTCAGACTAACTGTCGTTGCTTGTTGGCTACGAGCTTTTTCAACTGGACGATTAACTGCAATTTCCTGAACTGCAAACCAAGTGTTCCCTCGGTCTTCTGTCGCAATCATACGAACTGCCTTAGCCTTGATATTGAGATTCTCAAACTTAAGAATGGATTCATTTCCGACATAGTTTGGCTCTTTCAAGGTTACCCAGTTGTCATTTTCATCTTGATACTGCACTTCTGCCTTACTAAAGGTATCACGTGGATTTGCCTGAGTTCCCATAGCAAAGGTCAAGGTTTGGATAGCTACCGGCTTGTTGAATTTCATACCGATATAATCACCTGTCTTGATGCTATTTGGTGATTTAATAATCGCATGGGTTGCCAAGTCACCATCCGTTACTTCTGCCAAACCACCTTCTACACCTGTTCGATTAGTGATAAAGGTGCTGATGATTTGATCTGGGTGCAAGACTTTTTGAACTTCAGACGCTAGAACTTCTTTCAGGGATAGGATAAATGGACGAATGTGTTGAACACCCAATTCAGCCTTTTCCATATGATCTACATAATGGAAGGTATGAGTTTGAGACTGTTCGTAGAACTTCAAGCCTTTATAGTAGCTGTCCCAAAGTTTGGCTGCATCGTTTGTAGCCATCGCTTCAGTTCCTGTAAGGAAGGCATCGAGAGCATTCATTTGATCGATTGCATTATCCAACCAATAGTGGATTTGCGCAACCATCTTTTGATCACCTGATGCTTTATAGAGCTCAGCTGCTTCTTTAATCTTGGCAAATTCTGCACGCAAGGCTGCACGTTCAGCAGTCACATCCTGACCTGCTTTGAGTTTGGTCATGAAGTCTGTTAATTTTGGAGCCAAGTCTACTGATTCTTCTAGTTTGACGACACGATTATCCATGTTTTGGTTGATCATGTGCTTACCAAGTTCGCGGAAGGCTGCTGATACCTTGCTATCTTCAAAATGACCATTTTCTACAAAGTTGAAGGCAATATCATTGATTTTCTTAGCTTCTTCTTCTGATTTCCACTGTTTCCACGAGTATTGAGCTCCTGAAAAGAGAGCAATCTTAGATGGTTCAGACTGTTGCATTGGGTTCAACATGATACCAGATAGCAAGCTTGGATCCACATTTGGATGAAGGAATTTTTCACCACCACCTAGAATCAAGTGTTGTTTGGAGTTATCTGTTACTGGCCAGTTAATCCAAAGTGAAACTGGGCGATAGGTCTTGCCACCTGCGGTTAAATTGTTCTTGAGAGTTGAGAGGAAACTTTCAGAGACTTCACCCCAAATCTTACCACCCGTCAAGGTCATGGATGTTGAATGTGGGAGATTTTCATTGAGGGATTTCAACTCATCCTCACGTCCATTGCCCCAATACTGACCAGGAACAAAGATCATTTCTTTACGAAGACCACTGTAGGTTCCCTGCATTTCTGTCAACCACTTGGTCATATCTTGCATCAAGCGGTTGTAGCTATTGTAGCCTCCGACTGGGCTTGGTGCATCATCTGCTAGGATACCAAATTCACGGACACCCACTTTCATCAACTGGGTAAATTTAGCCTTAATGGTTGCCAAATCTTCTTGGTAATGCGCTTCATTACCAAAGCGGATACGGTTGTTCATGAATGGGTGAATTGTCCATACATAGCGAGTTTTGCTCTGATTTCCGACGCGAGCAAGTTCACGAATTTCAGCTAGTTTTTCTTCTGGATAGAGTTCACGCCATTTCTTGTTGTGGTATGGATCATCTTTTGGTGCAAAGAAGTATTGGTTCAATTTCAAATCGCCGCCATAACGCATGAGCTCTGCACGATCGGCATTCGACCATGGATTTCCATAGTAACCTTCGATGAAACCACGGTTCTTGAGCTCTGCGTAATCTTCCACCGTCACATTACGAAGGACTGGCACTTGACTTTCCTTGAGCATGTGTTTCAAGGTTGTCAAACCATAGAAGACTGCATCTGTATCTTTCCCGACGATGGAAATCGAGTTATCCTTAATCGTCAAAGTATAGGCATCAATCTTGTCAAAGAGACCTGCTGAAACATTGGACAAGTTTTGTTCTGCTTGTGAACCTTGTCCATGCACTCCAAGATAGATGTTGGTTGCGCCTGCAACTGCAGATTTACCTGTTGTATAAGATACTTGATTGTCCTGCAAGACACTCTTCAAGCGATTGCGAGTATAAATATCGAGTTGATCCCCCATAACCAGATTGACTTGCTTACGAAGAGCCGTAACACCTTCTCCATAGGTCACTTTTTGTGGAGTTGGGAAGACCTTGTATTCTTTCTTGAGATAGTCTGAGCTCTTGCTTGCAGCTGCAATGCTGTCTTCGCTAGCTGGTTTGCTTGCAGTGAATTGATCAACCAATTCAACTGTTCCATCACCGGTTTGGTCTACTTTTGGTTTTTCAGGAGTAATTGGTGGTTCAGGTTGGCTTGGTTCAGGTGTTTCTTGTCCTTCTTTGATAGGTTTCAACAGATGAACTTCAGCCGCACTTGCAAAACCACCAACGCCTTCCAAGATTTTCAACTCAATCTTGTTGGTATGTACCGCCGCAAAGTTAACCGTTTTTTCTTGGGCATTGTTGTCCCAGTTTCCTTCTGAAACCTTGACCATTTGGCCATCTTTTTGTGCGTAGATTTCATAGCGCGTTACAACACCATTTCCACCACCTGGACGTGGGAGGTATGTCAATCCATTGACTTTTTCTGCTTCTTTCAAGGTCATAGTCAGACTGTATGGCGCAGTGTCACCAGTCCATTTAGTATGCCAGAAGGTATTTGGATCATTGTCAAAGGCCTTTTCAACAGCGCCTTCAGTCGCTGTTCCTGGCAATTCTTGGCTACTTGCAGTAGCAGTGAATTTGTCATTTGCAATCAAACGAGGATTTACAAATGCTTTATCAGTCAACTCAGCGCTATGCAAGATTCCTTTAAACCCGCCAATGCTTTCAAGTGGTAATACCAAGCTTGTATGAGCCAAGCGTGGATGCGCAGGATCTGCGATACGCTCAATCTTTTCACCATCCACATACACTTCAGTTGATTGTGGTTTGGTCACAATAGAGATTTGATAACGTTTGTTCTTTTCAAGTTTCTTCTTGAACTGGATATGGAACTGTTCAAATTGATAAGCAAGGTAGCCATCTTTATCAGCTAGATAGATACGGTTGTTCCCACTTGTTGAGAAGGTTTGTTCACCGTCACCAGTGACAGTCACATCAAACTTCAAGACGTGACTTGGACCAACATCACCAGCCAAGCCTTCGATGCTGCTATCTTTCTCAAAAGCCAATCCTTGCTCGCTTGTCTTCACCTTCTTGCTTGCATAGTTCTTCACTGTCTTAGGATTGATAGTAAACAAATCACTTTGATCAATCTCTTTATCAGGATTTGACTGTGGTGCATAAGGGCTTGTTGGTAGGGTACGTTCTGCAAAGGTCGCAGCCGCACGATCAGATCCCCAAGTACGTTCTGCAGTAGTTTGCATGCTCTTGAAGAAGCGTTTAAAGATATCATAAGAGGTCAAACCTGTCTCATGAAGGTCGATATTGTCATTCCAAACTGCGTGACCACCACCGATAATACTTGGATGAGAAGCAGCTAGAAGCGGACCTCCACCTGTTCTGAAATCATTCGGTGTCCAGCTATTGTACTGACGTTCGTAGTTAGCATAGTCCCCGTAGGCTGCTTGACTATTGCTTCCACTTGGGACACTATATGTCGGCACATCCGTGATGTTAATAATCTTAGCTCCCTGAGCAATGGCTTCATTTGGTCGTTGCCATCCAATACTCCAGATATCAACTTCTACTCCGTTCCAATCAACCGCTGTTTTACCTCGTTTCGCACTGAGTGAGCCCCAGATACGAGGGGTATAGCCTTTTCCTTTAATGTATTTGATAAGGTCATTGACATAGCGACGATAGCTTTCTCTACTACCATAGTATTCATCCGTTCCGATATGAACAGTGGACACGCCATGCAAAGGAGCATCTGGTCCATCTAGGAGTTTGTCATAGACGGATTTGACAAAAGCGAGAGTTTCTTCATACTTAGTATCCAAGTCTAGCATGGCAACTCGTTCGACATTGTGCTTGCCTGCATAATCGCTCAAACTACCTTGATACATGAGGTCTGGACGAACTTTGACAAATGAAAGAGCGTGTCCTGGTGTATCAATTTCTGGTACTAGGTTGATGTGAAGAGCCTTGGCCAATTTAATCAGATTTTGCATTTCTTCCTTAGTATAATGCTCATCTGATGTTAATTTTTGACCATTCTCACCGACAATATCTGTCTCCAAACGGAAACCAGTCTTAGCGTGTTCAAGTACATACTTGAGTTGTTCTTCTGGTGTTAAATTCTTACCTGCCAAGTGTTCCTTGAGGAAGATATAGTTATCATTAAGGTGCAACTGCAAGTCGTTCATCTTGTAGTAAGCCATGTTGAGCATGATGTCTACAAGGGTGTCATAAGGGATAAATTTACGACCCGTATCCAACATAAAGCCACGGTGACTGAAACTTGGGAAATCACGAATTTCGCCATTTTGTAGGTCTGTTTCTCCCATTTGAAGAAGAGTACGAGTTGCGTAGAAGGCTCCTGTGTTCGTTGCAGCTTCGATGGTAATGACACCATCTTGGATAGTGATGCCATAGCCTTCCTTACCATAACCTTTGTTTTCAACCTTTTTAAATTCAATTCGTTTTTGAGCTTGCTTGTCACCTGTTGCAAGTTCCAATCCACGGCTTGCAAGGTCTGACTGGTAGAAGGTTGCAGCCTGATCAAATCCTGAATCACCTGTCGCAAGAACTGTATCTGAAGTAATAGAAGATTGGCCTTCTTTTCCATACCATTGTTGAACAGCTGGCGCTACTTTTGGTTTCACACCCACACCCTCGTCCTGATGTAGTCCCTTGATGACTACTTCAAATTCCTTAGTGAAAGTATGGCTGTCTTTGATTTGCTGCACCATAACCTTCACGCGCTGATCAGTAAGAGGTTGGTAGATGCGATTTTGAAGATCAATTACACCCTGCTTGTTACTGCCGATTAGACTAACCTGACCTGGCAAACTTGGTAGGACAAGAGACTTTCCATCTTCAGCCACATCCAACTGGTCTACTTGGCGGATATCCGTTACCTTACTATGGTCCGGAACGTTAGAATAAGCTCGAATTTCTTGGATTCCAACGTTTCTCCAGCCCATTGTTCCCGCTTGGTAATCAGTAACCTCAAGTTTGAGATACTTCGCTTTGATACTTTCAGCTAGGTCTACTTTCTCGTCTAAAACTGGATCTCCAGTCTTGGTATGAGCTAGTTTCCATTGTTTTTCTCCATTAGCGCCCACGTCTTCTTGACCGGCGTAGTAGAGACTCCAAGATTTGATATTGGGGTCATTTTGCCCATTACGAAGACGACGATCCCAGTCAATTTCAACATGTTTGATAAGAGTTGTTTTAGGAAGAGTTAGTTCAAAAGTTGGTTTTGGTACATCTCTGTCCGTTGCCCATCTAGTATTATCATCACCATCAACTGCTTTGTCAGCTGTAAAGCTTGTTCCAGCCTCATGGTTGTTTGCTGAAGCAGTAGCGCCTTCGAGGTGGTTGACATCTTCTCTATCTTCGATTTGCTTTTCAGCTAGTTTTGTTTCGGGCGTAGCAGTTTCAGCTGGTTGATTGTCTACCTTTGGTGTTTCAACCGGTTTCGGCGTTTCTGCTGGCTTAGGACTTGCAGGACTTGTCTCAGGTTTTGCCTCTTCACTTGATGTAGGATTGCTTCCTTCGTCAGTCGCTGTAGTCTCCTCATGACTTGCTTCCGTTGCAGCTTCTGCATCCGCCTTTTCAAGCGCAGTGGCTAAATCATCGGGTAACTTATCCAGTGCTTGAACATGGGTTATACTTCCCTCTGTTTCTGAAGGCGCTGCTGTTTCTGCTGCCTGAACCATATTGGCTCCAAAAATACTAGCACCAATCATAACTGAGGCTGCACCAATTGCAAATTTGCGGATACTATAATGACAGCGTTTCTCAAAAAAGTGTTTGTCCATATTTCTCCTATTTCCTTTCATCCGCTTACACTAGTAAGCGTTATCATTTCTCCTTTTAAAAAGGAGAGAACCAAGAGGTCCTCTCCGGGTGTTTGATTCATTTTCCGACTCTGACTCCCATAGAAGTCCAAGTCACTTATCCAAACAATGTAGTTGTGGAATAAATAAATATTTATTCTTTTTTACTTTTAATGGCAAAGAGGGCGGCTGACAATGCTAGGCTGATTCCTGCTAGGAAGAGGGCTGTATCAGACTGGTCTTCTCCTGTTTCTGGGAGTGTCTTCTTGCTTTCTTCATTTTTCAGGCTATCTTTGATTTCTGATGTCTTTGTATCAGCTAGTGGAGCTGGTGTCAACTTATACTCAGGTTTCTCAACAGTTGGTGCTGGTTCATCACCTGCTGTACCTAGTGGGCCTGTGTACTCTGGTTTTTCATGTACGGCTGGCTCAACTCCATTGACGCCACCGGTGTATTCTGGCAATTCGTGTACCAAGGCTTGAACTGCATTGACTCCTCCCTTGAACTCTGGTAGGTTATGAACAGCTGCTTCAACCGCATTAACACCGCCTTTGAACTCTGGTACTTCATTTACAGCCACTTCTGCTGCATTGACACCGCCTTTGAACTCTGGTACTTCATGTGCAGCCGCTTCTGCCGCATTGACACCGCCTTTGAACTCTGGTACTTCATGTACAGCCGCTTCTGCCGCATTGACTCCTCCCTTATATTCAGGAACTTCAAGAACTGGAGGTTGTTCTTCACCCTTGCTGCTTGTAGGGGCATCTGGTTTAGCAACCTTATCTTGTAATTGGTTGAGATAGTCTGCGAAGTACTCGATCATTCTTTCCGTCAAGAGATGGTTATCCGTCGCGTATTTCATGCTCGCCTGAACTCCAGCCACTTCCTCTTTATTTTCTTTGTCTGTCAATTTTTGAGCCTTAGCTAAAGCTGCTTCATATCCTGACAAGTCAAGAGGTGTTTCTGCTACCTGTGGACGAGTAAAGATAAGTTCCGCTGCAGATTGGTATTTATCTCCACCATCTCCGTATGTTTTGGTACCAGTAAGGACAATCTTCTTAGCCTTGATTGTCTTACCAAAGTCAATGTCTTTTGGCTTATTATTATCAGGCCAATCAGTTGCAGTGAAGGTATGCTCTTTACCAGACTCATCTGTCACAACCAGTTTCACATCTCTCAAGTTACCGTTTGAACCTGAACCACGTGGTACATAACGAAGTCCTGTAATTTCAGTTGGCTCTTTCAAGACCATGGTGGCAGGTTTTCCGACATCTCCTCCGTCCCATGATGTATGCCATAGGCTAGATACATTGCCATCAAAGGCATTTTCCAAGCCTTCACCAGCTTGTGCAGGAGCATTGAGACTTTCCAAGTCTTCTGCTACCAAGGCTGTTTTCTTTTGAACCAAGGCATTCTTCAAGGCTTCAATCTTGGCAATCTCTGCACGTGCTTCTTCAACACTGATATCATCATCGGCCTGACTGAGGTTAAAGACCGCTTCTTTCAAGGCATCCATAGACTCTTTGGTGTAGTTGGTCATGGCTACAGTTGGCAAGTAGTTCTTCAGAGCATTTTCTGTCAACATCTTACCTGTCAGGGTAATTTCTTCAATTTGAAGATTGTCCATCATGAAGTCGTTATAACCACGGAAGTTGGCATTCCCACCTGAATCACCACGAGTATTGCTTGCATTTCCAGTTGAGTAGATACCTACCCAAGTATCGCCTGTTTCTGCACCTGTCACGAGGAAGGTTGCCTTCTTGGCTTTCTTAGAATCCGTCCAAGTATTTGGCAACTCATGCATTTCCAAGTTGCTTGCTTTCGTACCACGGCTGCCTGATTGGAATTCTCCCTTACCGACTACAAAGGCGTAGGTATTGTCAGAACCTGCTTCATAATCAAAGGTCACACGGTAGGTCTTACCAGCTTCAAAGCGGAAGTTTTGTGGGATAGTTTGGTAAACCAAGTTACGACGGCTAACCAGTCCATTGGTCTTGAGTGACCAATTTCCATCGATAACATCATCAACTTTCTTACCGTTCCAACCACGTTGTGTATATGGATCGTGCTTTTCAGACAAGTGAGTGCGGTTGTCTTCAACACCTTCGACACCGCCCACTACGAATGGGAAGATACCCTGAGCAACATTTTCAAAGTCTTGTTTGAAGGTGCCTTTACCTGTATCATGGTTTTCTCCGTACATGCTTGAATTATTTTCAAAGGTACGAATTTCATCAAAGTAAGTTGCTTCATCACCAGCTTCACGACTCAAAGTAAGAGTAACATTTGATACGTCAGATCCAGTTGTAAAGAAGGCGTACATGTTTTGGAAGTAACTTGTATTGTCAACTGTAGCATTGTCACGACGTGTATTGTGGGCGTAGGCCTTAACATAGTTGAGAGCGAGGGACTTATTGGTATAAGTAGTCACTTCTTTTTCACCAGTATTCACAGTGATACTTGCCTTGGCATTACTACGGTTATCGACACCTACATAAACGGCATACTTGGTATTTGGTTTCAAGCCAGTTAATTTCTGAGTGAGACTGACTTTTTCTTTGTTTCCTTGAATACGAAGCATATCGTTTGCCCCTTGAGACTTGACAATCTCTGCCTTAGAAGCATCGCCTGAAATGGTCCAATGTTTCAAGGTACCGCTATTAAATCCTTGGTCATAGATGTGCATGCCTTCGCTCCATGACATTTCAGGATTGGTTTGTTTCGAACGGTAAAGTACGTATGGTTGATTAGCTAGAAGGTCTAGGGTAATCTTACCATCTGTTACAGTTAGTTCCTGCTCCTCTGTCTTACCTTGGTCAGTAAGCTTGTAAAGGTAAACCTTGCTCTTTGCCCAATCGCTCGGCAGGGTCCAAGTTGTTGCACCGGCCTGCGTATTAAAGTAGTACATTTTTTCCTTATCAGCAGGAAGTTTCTTACCATTTGCATCCCAGTTCCAAGGAGTCAAGTAAGCTGAACCATCTTGGATCACACGTCCGTTGAGAGTTACTGTACGTTCACGGTATTGTGGGCTATTGACATCATTTGACTTACGAGTTACAACTACTTTATTATTGTCAGCATCTACCAATTCCACTCGCATTTCTGGAGTCCATTTATAGGTGCTACCGTTGTCAGTCATGGTCACTGGTGTACCATTTTCCCATTTACTTACAGTGAAGTGTTGGAAGTACTTGGTCATGACATCATGGGCAAATAGGTTGGTTACGTAGCCATTATAATCACTTCTTCCTTGCCAACCTTCAAAGTCCTTCATGCTGTAGCCACCTAGAAGTGGGTAGTCTGCAGCACCACCGTAACTTCTGTAGTCTCCTACCCAAGCATCTTTTTGGTGGTTACGGATAAAGCGGGTGATGGCACTGTTGATACCTTTATTAGTGTAGCCACCGTATGTCAAGTCAGCTGCCCAGTGATGGAAGGTAGAGTCGTACTCACCACCATGGCCCCACTCAATCGCAAAGCGCCAGCCTTGTTTGTTTATCTCTTTAGCGAGAACGTGGGTAGCCCAGGCACCGTTATCACCTGATTGACCATTACCCCAAACGTCCACATAGATAAAGTCGAGGCCTTCGCCAAGTTTTTTCTTCAAATCTTCCCAACGTGCCAAACGACCATGAGCTAGGTCATAAGCAGCATCAATGTTGATACCTTGGTCTAGCCAGTTCCAGCCATAGCTATAGCTACCATCTGGATTCTTACGAAGGATTTTTTCATTGAAGTACTTAGACTCAGGATAGGTTTCAGAAGCGTTAACGTGGATACCTAGATGAGCACCATATTTCTTTGCCTTCTCAATCAAGGTCTTGAAGTCTTCGACACCACCAATACGTTTCCCAATATCAGCGTAGTTCAAGTGACCAGAGTCATGCCCTTCACTACCATAACCTTTAAGGAGAACACCTTGTCCAAGACCATCTGTATGGAGATTGATTTTCTTGATACCATCCAGAGTCATAAGGAATGGGTTTTGTGCTTGTGAACCAAAGTTCATCGCGATACGATAAGCTGTGATATCCTTGACTTTTTCCCAACCTTGAGGGTTGTTCATGATGCTACGATAAGCAATGGCTCCATCCTGCCAGTCTACTTTATTATCTGCATTGGCATCTTCAGTGATAACAACTTTAGCACTTGGAAGTTCTTTAGTATATTCTGGGAGGACAATGCCCTTATATGCTTTTTCCCATTGCCATTCAGAGCTATGAATTCCAACATAGTTAGCATTTCCAACTGTTTCTTTGTAAGCTGTCAAACGAGTCCAGTCATAAGAACCTCCACCGTAGCTATTTTGAGAGTTGCTCCAAACACCTGCAGCAAGCTTATCTGTAGAAACAAATCCATACATGTAACCCTTGGCCAAGTCTTTCATTGGATTGGTTACATCGATATGATCATCCCCGCTGACATGGGTATTGTTTGACATAGTTGCTCCATCAAACTTAGCACCAGCTTGGTCACTTGAAACAGAGACTAAAGCATTGCCAAGGAAACTAATAGAAGAAAGCAGTTTTCTTTCATCGTCAATCTTTTGACCTGGAGTAACTTGATTGTGGTTGACAATCTTGGTCACATCAAAGTGCAACTGATTATCCACAACCTGCAAACGAACCGTCATGTCCGCATTGATTAGATTTTTCTCATCACGGAGTTTCATCAAGTACTCTGCAGTTGTCTCATTGATTTTTTTGTAGGTAACTTCAGGTGTGACTTCGTGCTTGTTGATAAAGACTTTATTGAATTGTTGGACTTGTCCTGGCAAGGTATGTCCGTTCAAGCTATATTCTTTAATACGTGGGAAGGCTTGGTCAATCACTGCTTTGAGAACCTTAGACTGAATAGTGTCATAAGTCACCTTGCTATCATCTACCTCAGGACCTGTTTCTTTCTGAGCAGGAGTATCCTCTGTTTTCACGCCCTCTTGGTTATCAGTTTTAACGCTAACAACTGTTCGCTCATCGCCATAAGAGCCTGCCTTGAGAAGAATCTTCTTCTCATTTTTAAGATGGTCATTGACCGCAGCTGGTAGAGTTACTGTATCAAAGAGCTTCACATCATTATTCGTTGCATTGAGTTGCCCATCTGACTTGAGAGTGATAGAGAGACGGTTGGTTGATCCTGTTTCAGGAGCAGCAACACGACTACCTCTATACCAAGTGCTAGTTGTTGGAGATTTATACTCCCAGAACCAGCCATCCTTGTCATAACCGACAAAAACATTATTATCGGTATCTTTAAATTTCAGGAAAACACCAAAGCGTGACTTGCCCTTTTCAGAATCTTCTTTGAAAGTTAAATCAACAGTTGCATTTCCATTGGCATCAACGGTCAAGCCCTTCTTTTCAAACAGAGCTGGTTTGCCTGCGTTATCATTTTGAGCAGTTGAGGATAGTTGGTTGTAGCGGACACCTTTTTCTTCTCGGATAGTAACTGTTCCCTGTTGTTCTTTTTTCTCTACCGTTTGCCATTCGGCTGTCACTTTCTCAGGTGTTTCAGGTTTAGCAGCTGGTTTGTCCTCTTTGGGTTTGTCTTCGGCTGGTTTTTCTTTCTCTTCCAAGTCTGCTGGTTTAACACTTGAAATTCCCTTCATGTGATCTTGGATCCATTTCAATTGAGCAGGTGAGAAGAGAATACCACCACTACGTTGGCCAACAACTCCATTTTGATGAACACCGACGAGTTTTCCTTCTGTATCAAAGATACCACCACCACTAGCACCTGGATGACTACCTTGATAACCGATCCCTTTTACGCCCTCACCGTAGGATTCGACTAATTCAACAGTTGTATTGAGGACTGGTGATAATTTTCCAGTTGGATAGCCAAAGACATGCAATTTATCTCCAACCTTTTTCACTGCAGGTTTTTCAGTCACTTCTGCTGGAGCATTTTCCAGAACTGTTCGCAATCGAACAAGAGCCAAATCATTCTTGTAGCCTTTTAGGAAACCTTCACGATCCCAGTGAATAATGTCTTTTTTACTAAATTTAACATCTGGTAGTCCTGGATAGGAGATGCTGTAGATGTCTCCGTCTCCATTATCATTGTCAACGACCTTGCGATTATTGCCATCTGGAACGTCTTTTATAAAGTTATGTGAAACAGTTAAAACAAGATTTTCGCCAATGACAATCCCACTACCTTCACCTGATGGTGTCTTGATTTTGACAGTTGCTCCGTAATTTAATTCACCATTCTTGGTTTTAGCTACATCTTCTGGAACGAGATTCTCAGTATCTTTAGCTAATTGATCCTTGTCAACTTCTTTCCCTTTATCTTCAGCCTTATCTAATTTGCCCTCTAAGCCTTCTGGTAACTTATCTGAACTAGCTGATTTTTCTTTTTCAAGTGCTAATAGTTCTTCCTCTGTCTTAGGTCCATCCGTAACTTCTGGAGACCCTTGGTCTTCTCCCGCCTTTGGTGCTTCAAAATCACGCCCATCATTCTCTTTTGCTGTTGCAAGAGCAGTAGCTAGATCCGCTGGTAAATTCGCTGTGGAGCCAGACTGCACGCTATCTGCAAGAACTGTACTTGTCCCAAAGAATGCAGCCCCAATCATAACCGAAGCAACACCTAATGAAAATTTCCGAATACTATATTTACAACGTTTTTCAAATAATCCTTTATTCATAAAGTCCTAAATCCTTTCATTTTTGAGTAAGCGTTTACATTTCTTTTTTAAAAAATACTCCTTCCTCTGAAAGTGCAATGCTTAACCCTGATAAATAAAAAATAATTGTGCTTTTAATATAACAAATAATAGCTAAGAAAGCAATAGGAAACAAGTAAAATTAAGGAAAATTTTCTCTAATCTGACAAAAATAGGCTCCAAATTTAGAGTCTTTCTTTACAAATGTAAAAAAGGATTCAGTATTCAAGAGAAATACTAAATCCTTTCTTATATTTTGCAACAGTTATTTCACATGTTTTGCGAGATCTTCTTGGGCCTTTTTATTAGACTCTTCTTTTTCTTTCAGCCATTTTTCTTGGGCTTTTTGATATTCTTCTGTTGTTACTGGCTTATCTTGTAGATCTAGGTATTTATACAAGAGGGCTTCACTCATACCCTTGTTACCTGAGTAAGCAAACGGAAGAGTATATGGCACCATCTTAGACAACATTGGACGACCTGTTTGAGAAGTTGTCGGGATGAGCAAGGCGCTGTCTGTCAACCAAGCTTGGGCAGCTGCATATTTTTCATAACGTTTTGAAACGTCACTCACTTCTTCTCCTGCTTCGACAACCATTTTCTCGTAATCTTCCAAACCAACCTGCTTAGCCGCAGCATTGTTTGTTCCAGAGTCAAATCCTAGGTAAGTCTTCGTATTTTCTCCGACAGATGGCTTGATGATATCAAGGTAGGTAGATGGATCCGCAAAGTCTGGAGACCAACCAACGTTATCTGAGATATCCCAGTCTTCACCAGCAGCAGTCTCGGCAAAGTAAGTGATGTTCAATACATCATCTTTTTGAAGTTGTTGGATATCCACAACTACATTATCTGTTCCCAAAGTTGCTTCAAGTGACTGTTTCAAAGATTGCACACGTTGAACTTTCGTTGTGTTTGTTTGGTCTACAGGCATATCCAAGTGGATTGGGAATTTCACACCTTCCGCTTGAAGAGCTGTCTTAGCCTTAGCGAATTCTGCTTTGGCTTTTTCTGGATTGTAGAGACCATCTTGGGCATCATCCAAGTTCACGTTGCTCCACTCGTCACCGTATGTCACCAATTTTTCTTTGACCAACTCACCAAAGTTTTTGCCATCTGCTTGGACAAATGTAGGTGGGACAAACAAGTTACGAAGCAGTTTAGTCGCACCACTTGCACCGTTTACTTGAGAGGCATAGGCAGTTCTATCAAAACCAAAGGCAAGAGCTTGACGGAAATCTTTGTTTAGAAGAGCTTTCTTGGTAGATGTTTTTTCTTCATCCGTTGTCTTAGAAGTATACTTATAAGACTGACGGTCAATATTGATACCAACTAAGAAAGTTGTTGAGTCTTGTTGTGTGTAAACAATATTGTCTTTAAAGGCTTTTTCAGTCTCTGGGTAGCTCGCACTTGTTGGGAAGAGACGTGCCATTGTAAAGCTGCCATCTTTGAAGGCTTCAGTTGGTTTGTTGGTATCTTGGCCATCCCAGTATGACAATTTCACCTTGCCAATATGGACATTCTCTTTATCCCAATAGTTTGGATTCTTTTCAAACTCAACAGAAGATTTGGCTACAATCGATTTGAGTAAGAATGGTCCATTATAGAGAATACTACTAGGATCTGTCCCTTTGGCGAAATCATCCCCTTTAGAGTTCAAAAACTCTTCGTTTACCGGGGCCAAAACTCCCATCGTTGTCTTAGAATTCCAGAAGCTTTCTGGCTTGTTCAATGTGTACTGAACTGTATAATCATCAAGGGCCTTGATTCCTACTTGAGAGAAGTCTGTAATTTCTCCTTTCACATAGGCGTCCAATCCTTTGATTGATTCTTGAACTAAATAAAGACCATCAGATTTTTTATCAGCAGCATATTTTAGTCCTGTTACAAAGTCTTGAGCTTTGACTGCCGCGTATTCTTCACCTTCAGAAGTATACCATTTTGCATCCTTACGGATAGTATAAGTGTAAGTCAATCCATCCTTGGATACAGACCAATCCTCAGCCATAGACGGCACAAAGTTACCGTAGCGGTCATTTTCTAGCAAGCCATCAACCACGTTACTGGTAATATTTGCTGTAGCTGCTTTATTGGTTGTCAAATAGTTTAGGTTGTCAGGATCCGTCTCATAAATGTATGAGAATGTCTTCTCACCTTTAGCGCTCGAACCTGATCCAGAGCATGCAGCTAAAATAGTCGCCGCCAATAATGTCACGCCCGCAAGGGCAAATAGTCTTGAACTTTTCATCATTTTCTCCTTTAAAACTTTCTATCTATTATAGAACCTTTTCAGAAAGATGTCAACAGAATTTTCAGAATTTTTGTGTTAATTTGGTATATTCTGAAAAAACAAAAAGGAGAAGACAGTGATTGTCCTCCCCAGATGTTAGTTGACATCAACCCACTATAGCTGACAAAGAGCCGCTTTTTCCATCTCCCATTAAGAGGAATAAAATGAGGAAAAGAAGTAGTCCCTCATTTTAATATCAAATCTTTAATTACTTAACTCTTTCTCCACAACCTCAAGCGCTCGTTCAATTACCACATGCATATCGTAATATTTATAATCTGCTAAACGCCCACAGAAGATAACCTTATCATTCTGCACTGCTTCCTCTTGGTACTTAGCAAACATAGCATTATTTTTCTCGTCGTTGATCGGATAGTAAGGCTCGTCCCCACGCTTCCAGTCAGCTGGATATTCACGCGTGATAACTGTCTTTGGCTGCGTTCCATATTCAAAATGTTTGTGTTCGATAATACGAGTATAAGGGATCTCACGCTCTGTATAGTTCACTACAGCGTTCCCTTGATAATTTTCCTCATCCAAAATTTCATGCTCAAAGCGAAGGCTGCGGTATTCTAACTCCCCGTGTTTGTAGTCAAAATACTGGTCAATCATTCCTGTGAAAACAACTTTTTCAGCTGATGCTTCTAACTCTTCACGGTGAGCAAAGAAGTCAACACCAAGCTCAACTTCAACGTCTTTAAGCATGTTTTCGATAATGACATTGTAACCACCAATAGGAATCCCTTGATAACGGTCGTTAAAATAGTTATTATCAAAGGTTAGACGAACTGGAAGACGTTTAATGATAAATGGAGGAAGTTCCGTTGCTGAGCGCCCCCATTGCTTTTCAGTATAACCCTTGATTAACTTTTCATAGATATCTGGACCAATCAACTTGATAGCCTGTTCTTCCAGATTTTTCGGATCAACATCCTTCATATCAGCTGTCTGCTCAGCAATCTTATCTTTTACTTCCTGTGGAGTTTTTGTGCCCCACATAGCATAGAAGGTATTCATATTGAAAGGAAGGTTATAAAGACTTCCTTTGTAGTTTGCGACAGGTGAGTTGATATAGTTGTTAAACTCAGCGAATTGATTGATATAGTCCCAAACTTTTTTATTAGAAGTATGGAAGATATGGGCACCATATTTATGGACATTGATACCTTCTACATTCTCACAGTAGATGTTCCCTCCAAAGTGATTGCGTTTATCAATCACTTTTACTTTTTTTCCACGTTTTGTAGCTTCGTGTGCGAAGATTGCTCCAGACAAACCAGCACCGACGATTAGATAGTCGTACATATTAAATCTCCTTTTTATAATTTTACGATTCGATTGAAATAAGGAATTTTCATTAGCATTCTAACAATAATAAAACTAACACTTAAAGTAAATATAGCAAAAAGTAAATATGAACCTACGAAACTAAAACCAAATAGTTTTTCCCACACTTTCATAATATAAGTGTGTATTATAAAGACACCCATAGTTTGGTTAGAAAGGGAAACAATACATTCGCTCCGTTTTTCATTCACAGTAAGCGTGAGGATAGTTAGAAAAATTCCCAAGTTTACAACTTTTACAAATAAAATATCATAAAAATATTCAGCAAAAAAATTATGGTAAGTGGTTTTTGCCAAGAAGAATAATATTAAAGGCGAAATCAAGAATAAAAGTACCACAACTACTTTCATCCATTTCTTAAACCTATTTTTGATAATATCTTTATCAAATTGAGCTATAAAACCACCTAAAAGATAATAGAAAAACCAAGTCCATAATCTAAAGGTTTGTATAACATATGTTTGTATTGGCATTTGAAGTACAATATTTGTTAACTCAAAAATCAAACCAATAACTAGTAATACCGATAGAATGTATAAATAACTTCTTCTTGAATTTAGAAATTTTTTCAAAATCGGCAAACATATATAAATAAGTATTAGGGCTCCGAAAAACCAAAACTGAAAAAAATAACCTTTTTGTATTAAAGAACCTACAATTTTTTTAATTAAGTTCTCTGTAAAGTCTCTTTTAAACAGCCAGACGATAAAGGTCCATGATGACACTGTTATTAGAATCCATTTTACTTTCTGCAGTATGTAAGAATAGGTAATCTCTCTCTTTCCTAACAATAAATAACCATTGACCATAAAAAATAGAGGGATAGAATAGGTTCCTAAATAATATAAATATGTCAAAAGATTCCAAGAACCTGTCTCTTTAAACCCACCCATCGTTGTATGAAGTAGAACAACTCCAACACATGCAAGTACTTTTAATAGATCTAAATTAATATTTCGATATTTGCACATTCTAATTTTTCCTAATCATTTGTTTTAATTCTGTCACATCTACCAGTTTTAGAGATAGAATCAAAAAAAGGTAAATGATTCCACCAAGCACCACAAACACTAAAACATTTATGACCGATGAAAAATGTATAAATGTTTTTGAAGCCAGCAAAATGCCATACATGATAGCAGATCCGAGTACAATTTTTGTCATAGATCCAATAATGGGAACTTCTTTTAAGTATTTACGAGTAAAGAACAATTGAATTGCCCATACAAGTGCTTCTGTCAATACAGAGACAATGGCTGCTCCTACATAACCAAATTGGGGAAGAAACAACAAATTTAATCCCACACTCAGAATAGCGGGGACCGTCGTTGAAACCATAAATTCCTTATTTTTGTTGTGCGGAATCAAGATTTGAATTCCCATTATATTGGTCCAACCGATAAAGAACATACGGAAAATCATAATGGCAATTGCATAGCGTGCATCTTGAAAGTCTTGACCAAGGAAAAATTGGACAAAATCATCATTAACAATCAACATTCCTGCTATGATTGGGAAAATCACCAAGTTATAGATTAAAAAAGACATCTCGTGCATCTTATTGACTGCCTTATAATCTCCTGTTGCTAATAAATTAGCAACTCGAGGTAACATAACACTCCCAAGCGATGTTACCAATGTTAATAAAATATTTACCAATTTAAGAGCCTGATCATAAATTCCTACATCTTTTGTAGAGGATAAAGCACCAAGCATCGTACGATCCAAAGTTACATAAAGCGAAATAGCAATCTGTGGTAAAAATAGCAAAATAATAGGCTTCAAATGATGTTTGGCGTACTCTAAATCAAAATGAGATTTTCCAATAAATTCATGGGCTGGGAACCACATACTTAACTGGCCTAACAATTCAAATATTGTCAAAAGAAAAACATAAAGGTAAAGGTCACTAGCTGATTTTATAAATAAAAAAATCGAACTTACACCTACGAGTTTCACAATGATATTTCTTGCTGTAATCTTTCGAAAATCCTCCAACCCTTGAAAGAGCCAGGATATATCTAATCCTTTAGAAACCAAAGCCAAGCCTAGAATGTAGGCTACTGGATTTTGCATAAAGGGAAGAGTTAGACAAAGAAGACCATACAAGGTTAGAGAAAGGACTGTTGCACCTAATTGCAGAGAGTAGATTCCCCAAAAGTTTTTTTCAATTTCCTTGCGATGCCCTGAAATGACCTTGGTCCCATAGTTGGCAACCCCTAGAGTCGCTAAGAGGATAAAATAAGTAACGATGGAGTTAAAATAACCATAAGTTCCTAAATCATCCGAAGAAAAGACCCGTGTCACATAGGGAGTCGTAATAATCGGAAGTATAATCACCAACAACTGATATGATAGATTATAAACGTAATTTTTTAGAATTTTCATTTTAAAGTGGAGGTCCTGCATCCTTTCGTTAAACATAGTTATAGTACAAACTAAAAAAATGAATCATTGAAAATTCAATCTATATATTTAAGGGAGTCTCTTAAAACTCCTTTTTCTTTAGATTGGATATAAATACTTTTGTAAACAAACATTTTGTTTTCTTAAATTTTTTATCTTTAGAGATGTTCATAAGAATTAGAATTTTTCAAATTATTAACATAAAAATATGATGAGGGCTTGAAAATAAAAATCTCTTATAATTATGCTAGATACGACAAGAATTAACCTGAGTATCCCTCAATAATTCCTACATAGGTTATCCTTCCCCAATAATATGGATTCTTTTATCTCTATATTTGTGGGTACAGCTAAAAATATATTTTATATTTTGCGAATTATTGATTTAAAGTTTTCTTAACTATATTCAATAGAAAACAGTCAGTTTTTAGAGGTTTTCTAATAAATTCTATTTGAACTTTTCAGCTCATTTATATTATATATAACATATCCTAAAAACAATATCGCTGGATTATACATTATTTCTATTAATTGAGGATCAAACATAGAATGTAGTGATAAGAATACAATCATCATTGTATAATATGTATTTCTACTTAGAGTTTTTTCTCCAATAATATAATATCCAACTAATATAAACACTAAAATTATTACTCCAAATCTAAATAAAATATTTAAATACGAGGAGTCCACATAATTATATGTTGATTCTGAAAACATATTTTGTTCAAAAATCCATCTTATTCTTTGTCCAAAAAGCGTTATATCAAAGTTGTCGAAAGCATCACTTGCAAGTCGTAATCTACCTGTTAATACTGAATCTAGCTGATCTAAAAGTGATAGTCTATACCTATAACTCCACGACAAAACTCCAGCTATTATTGCTGAAAATAACATACTATATTTATTCAAAAGAGTGCTATATGCTTTTATCTTAAATACTTTTAAAAACAAACAAACGATAATAGCGGCAGTAGAATAATAGAATACCGCCTTTGTATCAGTCCAAGTATATAAATATAAATTTATGAGAAATAAAGATATTATTTCTACATACTTAATCATATTTTTTCTTAAATATAAATAGAAAATAGTTACATGGAAAAAGTAATTCGAACTAAATGTTGAATATGTATATCCTAGAGCGTATCGTATTTTCCCATCTGCTCTAACTCCTGAATTTATAACTTCCCCTACTATATTTAGTCGATAACATATTGCTATAAAGGTCATTAATGCTATAATTTCTATAAGCCAGACTTTTATAACCTTATTTATATCTATGTTATTCATATTTAAGATTAATGCTACTACCGGCATTAAAGTGAAAAAGCTATCTGAATTATAAGATACTGCCACTCCTATCGTCGAAATAACTATTGAAAAGATAATTAACTTTTTAGTATGTGGTTCTAAAATATATTTTATTAATAAAAGGACACATGCCACAATTATCAAAATTTTTATCAACTCACTTAATGGAGGATATTCATTTACAAAGACCGTTTGCCCTATATATTTTGAGCCTACTATAATAAGAAAAGATATATAAAAAAGCAACTGATGTATATTTACTTTTATACTCATGCTAGATTCTCCTATATCCCGTACTTACTTAATCTATTCAATTTAAAGCTAACTATAGGATACACTATAAATGAAAATCTTCTATTATGCATCTCATTGATATATAATAAGTAACTTGTCTTCATACGAGAATCATAGGTATATTTCAAATTATATTTTCTAATATAATCTGTTGTTTCTTTTAATAACCGGTCTCTATCTTCTGATAAGAACGCTAACAGATATCTCGTATTCAGTAAACCTTTCAAAAGGGAATGAACAGTATCTTTAAGATATACATCTCCCAATGTACTGTAAAATTCCAAAATACTTTCTGTGACCTTTTGACTATGTTCAATATTCTTCATTCTATTTTCTATAGTCATACTTTGATCAGGTCTACCCAAAAAATACTGATATACATCTAAATCCCAGTACTCCCAATTATTAATATATTTCAATGGAAATACTATATACTGAATGTCAACATAAAATATTTTCTCTGTCAGTTTGATATTGTGTTCTTTTAGAATACTTGTTTTGTACGTTATACTATGCATTGGGAAGATTCGGGGAATTCTGTTGCTTCTATAGAAATCTTCAACATTACTTACTTTTTCCAATTCTACTCTATTTTCATAAGTATATTGTTTGCTAAAATTTGTAACAACCATATCTACATCAGCATTTTTTAATCTTTTTAAATATTCTTCAAAATCTGATTTTTTTACCCAATCATCTCCATCGACTACCTTGAGATATTTTCCTCTAGCTTCTTCTATTCCTCTATTTACTGCTGAACCATGTCCACCATTAGCCTTATTTACTACTCTTATATTTAAACAATCTATTTTTTTTATTAATGCTGTTACTACTTGTAGTGTACTATCTGTGCTTCCATCATTAATAATTAATACTTCAAATAAACTCTTCAGGTCGTCCTCTACCTTAAGAAAAGACTCTATATTTCTTTCTATATATTTTTCTATATTATATGTTGGAACAACAATACTTAAAATCATTACTACCTCCTTATTTTTGAATTATTTATTAGTTACTTAGATACTTTTTCCGAGCAAAAGCATACAAGTTAGGACTAATAGCAAATAGTATATGCTTTATTTTATCTTTTTTAGTGATTTTTCTATTGAAAATTATCATGAATAAATCTTTTCGATACTCTAAAGACTTAGCTTTTACTTCTTTAGTCATTCCAGAGTCAATCATGGAATTTACCACTTGAAAACCTCCTGTAAACATTCTACTTTTCAAAGCAACAGACAATTCTCTATTATCTGGGAAATCTTCTTCTAAATATTTAGAATTTTTTTCTATAGCTCTGTAAAAATCTTCTAACTGTGGTGTGTATTTACTCTTCGTCGTACTTCCAAGACGTTGATAGTAATTATAATAATATTGATTTGATACAACTACTTTTTTAGCATACATTAAATGTTTATAAGCTATAGCTAAATCTTCAAACAGTTGATCTGGGAATGGCCACTTCTCCAATACTTCCCTTTTATATAATTTACCACACGGTGTAGCTCCCAAGAGTCTTCCATAATACATTTCTTGTATCAATCTATCTTTATTTAAGATAATTATTTTTTCATTCACGATTGAAAAATCATCTCTATTTTTAGCATGGTCTCTTACCACTCTTAATGGGGTTATTACTAAATCTGATTCATATTGTTCAGCTAATTCGACAAGATACTCTACTGCATTATTATCATAATAATCATCTGCATCTAAAAACAAAATCCAGTCACCCGTTGAATTTTTCAATCCAATATTCCGTGCTCTTCCTTGTCCGCCATTCTCCACTGTAATTATTTTAATTCTATCATCTTTCTTAGAATATTCTTCACATATAGCAAGAGAATTATCCTCGGAGCCATCATTCACTAAAATAATTTCTAAATTTTTATAGGTTTGTTTTAGAATGCCACCTACACTATATTTTAAATATTTTTCAACATTATATACTGGAACTATTACTGAAATTTTCTTCATTACTCCTCCTGCCAATACTTCTGTTAAAGTAGTTGAAGTCCAATTCTATATTTTATATATTTTTAGATGCTCTTTTGATTTCACTTCTACTTAAAATTTTATATGTACTCTCTAGGCCTTCCTTAGGTTCAAACATACCTACCCAACCCAGTTTTTCCAACTTTGTACTATCTAAACTAGAATTATTCATAGGATTTTTTTGTTTTTCTTCTAATTCATTAGGTAATTCAAAAAATAATTTTACTCCAGCTACTTCAGATATTATATAAGCCATTTCTCTTATTGATATAATAGATTTCTTATTTGAAATATTGTACGCCTCACCAGATTTACCTTGCAAAAGAACTGTCAATATAGCACTTGCACAATCTAAACTATGACAATATGATCGTAGTTGTTCTCCTTTACTTTTCATAACTAGATTTTTTCCTCTAATTGCATCGTACATAAAAGCAGATGAAATCCTTTTATCTGTTATTTTTAAGCCAGGACCATAAATATGCCCTGGACGAACAATTTTTATAGCTACCCCAAATTGTTCAGAATAACTTTTACATAATGTCTCAGTAGCTCGTTTTGAACTTGAATAGGAAGATCTAACATCTAAAATATTTATATATCCATACTCATCTTCCAGATAAGGAGCATTATTTTCTTTTTTACCATACACTTCACTAGATGAAACATAAACTACAGACTTTACTGATTTTTTTAAGGCATAGTCTAGTAAATTTTTCATACCTACAAAATTACTAAGCATCGTATCCACAGGATTGCTGATATATAATTCTGGGCTGGCATTACTAGCTCCATGGATTATATAATCAACAGCGAAATCAAAATTAATATCTTTATTAGCATCATAAGGAACATAAACAACATTCTCATTATCTACATAATTTCCAAATCGTCTTCTAAGTCCCTCTTCACCTCTTGCACAAGCATAAATTTTTATTCCAAATTTGTGATGCTGATTCAGTATTATCAACTGATCAATAATAGCCGAACAAATAAGACCTGTTGAACCCGTAATAAGAATTGATTTCTCTTTTAAAGCCTCCGAACCGACCACATTAATTATAGATTTGCCTACATAATCCTTATATAGACTTATATCAAATAAGTTCACAGTTTATTCCTTAATCCAATTTTCTTTTTTAGACTTGAGTAATGCTTTAAAAATCTCTAGGTCATCTAACGTAGTTATTTTTAAATTTTTTTCAGATCCCATAGAAAAATAAGTCTCTTTACCAAACATTTTCATTAATTCACATGAAGCCGCAACTTCAGTTATTCCTTTTTCTATAGCTCTATTCTGAAGATCTAATATATCATCTAGCTTATAAATATGTGGTGTTTGTGTTCTCCTCAATAGCTCTCTTTTTAAAGAGCTAACAGAGTGATTTTCAGTCTCGTTATCTAATACAAAAGTAACCTCAACACAAGGAATTGCAGCTACTGCATTTCCATATTTATTATAAGTTAAAAAAGCATCGTCAATAATTTCATTGCTTACCATTGGACGATTACCATCATGAATTAAAACAGTTACTTGCTTATCTATATTATTTTTCTTTATTTCATTAAGACCATTATATATAGATAACTGACCAGTTTCTCCACCATTTACTATATATTTTAATTTCGTAATATTAAACTGCCTAGCGTATGTTTTCAACATCTCTTCCCACCCTTTTAATACTACAACACAAATTTCATCAATGTTTGGATGATTTTGAAATTTTTCTAGCGTATGAATGATAAGAGGTCTATTATCAACATGTATAAATTGTTTAGGTATATCTTGTTTTATTCGACTTCCTATTCCTGATGCTGTCAATAGCGCAATTTTCATAACTGTCCCCCTTTAGTTAATTCCAATTTTTTCTAACAATCTTCTAGTGTTATTCCCATCTCTATATTTATTTACTTTTTCATTAAATTCCCTTCGTTCTTCTTTAAATTTATCTTCATTATTAGCAATTTCATTTATAAAATCATACATATCATCTAAAGATTTTATTTTATTTCCCTTTAAATAACTCATAGGGTTCTCTACTATAAATCCTCTATTTTTATTATAATCATCGAAATCTCTTATGCAAAAAGCTATTGGCTTATCTAATAAATAGTAATCATAAAAAACCGAGGAGTAATCTGTTATTAAAGCTCTACTATCTCTTAACAATTCATATAACTTTAGATTATTTCCCCTACTATTTTCTTCTGATAGTATCCGGATGTTACTATAAATAGGTATGTGTGTAGGCAATGTTTGAAGCGGGTGAAGCTTCACTATCATATTGAGTTTTTTTTCTTTCAGGAGGTCGTCCACTTTTTTTAACTCTCCGAATGAATAATCCCCTATCAAAATTTCTTTCGAATTTGTATCTCTATATCCTAATTTCTCAGATTGTCTAAATGTTGGCAACCAGACAATATATTTAGATTCGACTTTCTTTCCTTCACTAAAAAAAATATCTGTTCTACTTTGACCACAGATTTTAACAACTCCGATATCACAAGAATGAACTTTAGTAGCTAGTTCTTTAAACATCTCGCTTGTAACGATTACATCAGTGTAATATTTTTCTTTTTTTATAACCTTTTTCTGATATTTATCAATATCTTTAAAAAACATACCATGCCACATCTGTATTACACGTTGATTAGAAGGGACAATAGGAATTTTTCCAAATGAATAAAATACAAAGCTACTTGTAAAGTATTTTTTCACTCCCTCAATTCCATTTATAAAATATACATTTTTTAGATTCTCATATTTTGAACTTAGATCATGATAATCCGTGCAAGAACAGTATATCTTATATTTTTTATAATATTCATTATCTATCAAATATTCAAATAGAGATAATGAATTATCTGAGAGTTCCTTAGGAGAATATATGAGTATTTGTTTTTTTTTATTTATATATTTATTAATTAGTGAGAATACTTTAAATATTGTTTTTTGAGCAAATAAACGCAATGATTTGTTTAAATTCATCACAAACTACCTATTCTTTCTTCTAATCTCCTGCAAAATCCTTTATTGTTGCTATTTATTTTTATTTCCGATTTATCATTTTTTACATTTGTAACTAGGTTTTCTATATCATTAATTACAATAATTGGATACTTCAACTTTACTTTATTGCAAAATTCCACTTGGTGATCATTCACATGCTCGCCAAATTTTTCCTGTCTAGGTACTACAATTGGTCTCTTCCCCTTGGAAATCACTCCCATAAATGTTGCAGGTCCGCCATGTGTAATGATAATATTTGCTTCATCCATATAGCGATTCATCTCATCATAAGAAATCAAAGTTTTCCATTGGCAGTGCACTGGTTCATAATCTGAAAAACCAGTCTGAATAAAAACATCATCCTGAATAAGTCCCTCACCTTTTAATCGATCAACCTCTCTAATAAGTCGATTAAACTGTTGCTCATGAGTACCCACTGTCACAAAAATCATTAAAAAATCCCTCCAAGATTGATTGCTTTTGGATATACTTTTTTCATTTCCTCCCACTGCACTATGAAGCTATCTGTCACCGGATACACTAATTTCCCTGTTAAGGTTGGCGTATCAATACGGTCAAAAACTTCAATATAGACTGTCTTAGCACCAAATAACTTTCCTAGATAAAAGAACGGAACTGCTACAGCAGCCCCTGATGAGATGATAACATCAGGGCGTTCCTTTCTCAAAATATTGAAAGCAAGAATCGTATTTTTAATAAGATTTTTCAAATTACGATTAGTAGGATAATGACAAGGATAAAATGTCTCATTTCCCAAGATACTTCTTGCATCTTTTTTATCAAAGGTTACCCAAAATCTTTCCTTATCTTTCCAGAAAGGTTTTAACAGATACAAATGAGTTAAGTGACCCCCACTAGACCCAACTAAACATACTTTCATCCTTACTTCGCTCCATCCTTCATCAATACTACTTTAACTGTCTTCAATAGAATTTCAATATCTTTCCAGATTGTCCAACCATCAATATAGGCCACATCTAATTTGACAACTTCATCGAAATTCTTGATTTCACTTCGTCCGCTGACCTGCCATAAACCTGTTATGCCAGGTTTAAAACTTAGACGGCGTTTTTGTTCTGGGGTATAGTGCTCATACTCGTCCACTGTTGGTGGTCGTGTACCTACCAAACTCATATCTCCCTTTAGAACATTGTAAAACTGTGGTAGCTCGTCCAAACTAGTCTTCCTTATAAAACGACCAATTTTCGTGATACGTGGGTCATCATCCACCTTAAACATTCCACCCTGCATGGTATTTTGTTCCATGAGTTCTCTCTTTTTATCCTCAGCATCCACACACATAGAGCGAAACTTGTAAAAAGTAAAATGGCGGCCATTTTTTCCTATACGCGTCTGAGCAAAAAAAGCAGAGCCCCCATCCCTTCGAATCAAAGGAACCAGTACAATACTGACTAAGCCACATAGTATCAAACCCACCAGGGAACCGATAATATCAATAATTCGCTTAGCAATCACATGGCTAGTCTTATAAAATGTTGTAGAAAAAGTCACAACGTTTAATCCTGCCATCTCACGAATTTGCTTGTTACGTGCCAAGCTACGATCAAAAGCATTTAGATTGACTGTAACATCAATTCCCATCGTTTCAAACTGAGAGACAAGCTCTCCAATATTGTATTTTTCACTTGGAAGATTGATAAAGACTTCATCGACTACCTCATGAGTCGCAAAGTTTACTATCTCCCCCTCTGCTACTACCTTTAACCAATCATGCTGAAAATCTGGTTTGTCTAAAACACTGACGGCTACCAACTTCCCAACAACATCATCTGATTCTATTAGTCTATCCAGTACCTTTTCAGCACGAGAAGTTGCTGTAAGTAGGAGAATTTTCTTACTTCCTTTAAAGTTGGGATAAGCCCGCTTCCAATACCACTTGATAAATAAGTTTAGCACATAGACTAAGAGAGCATGTAATATGAGGAAGTAAATCATGCCTCTTCTGGAAATACTAAAACGATCTTCTAAGAAAAAATTAGAAATACTAATTGCTAGCGCAAAGAATAGGATATATTTCAATGTCTGGACAAGTTCAAGCAAATATCCCCTTTTAAAGAAATCTTGTCCATAATCACTGATATAAAAGACAAAATAATGGAGGATATAAAGTGCAATAGCTGTTGTTGAAACAATCTCCGTTTCTCTCACAGTGCTAAGTAGATAAGTCAATAAAATAACAAGAAAACTCTGGATTATGGCCAATGAGGGCTTTACTACTTTCCCATTCATCTCTATCCCTCAACCTATTTTTTATTTTTTCCGTAATCTCCGTAATTTCCATAAGGACCGTTTTTGTCTACTGAAGTATCGAATTTGTTCAACACAACTCCTAAAAACGGCTTCCCAGTTTGTTCCAACTGTTCCTTCGCTTTTTGAATATCCCGTCGATTTGTTTCACCTGCTGCTGTCACTAAAATAGAGGCATCGCATTTTCGCGTAATGATAGCCGCATCAATCACAGCACCGACAGGAGCAGTATCTACAATGATGTAGTCAAAATATTTACGCAAAGTTTCAAGCATTGTTCTGAAATTCTTACTTTGAAGAAGGGCTGCCGGATTCGGTGACACAGAGCCAGCCTGAATCACAAAGAGATTTTCGATATTGGTATCGCAAAGCCCCTGTGACAGGTCTGTAGTCCCTGATAGAAATTCTGTCAGACCTGTAATTTTATCCCTTGCTTTAAAGACACCTGACATAACCGAATTGCGAATATCTCCATCAATCAGCAGGGTTTTGTAACCTGAACGCGCAAAAGCCCAAGCGATATTGGTAGAAGTCGTTGATTTTCCTTCTCCTGGTTTCACAGAAGTGATAGAAAATACTTTCAAATCATCTCCACTTAACTGTAGGTTCGTGCACAAAGCATTATAATACTCCTCTGCCTTTTTCACAAGATCCAATTTTGCCTGTGAGATTTCTAACGTTGGCATAACTTCCTCCTATTTCATTTTATCCAAATCTGGAACGACCCCTAGAAGTGGAATTTGCAGTACATCTTCGACATCTTCAGGACGTTTCACACGGGTATCGAGTAACTCAATCAAAAGAACGGTAATTACTGTTACGACTGCTCCTCCAAGAAAACCAAACAAGGTGTTGCGTCGAACATTTGGAGAAGAGGGAGTCGTAGCTGGTCGCGCTTCTTCAAGCGTCGTTACATCAGATACTCGCGTTACAGCGATGATCTTTTCTGCAGCAGCTTCTCGTAGAGAATTAGCAATGCGGCTGGCTTCCTCTGGCTGTTTATCCTTGACAGAAATTGAAACGATACGAGTGTCAGTTGGTACAGTCACTTGAACTTTACTAGCTAACGTTTTTGCTGGCATATCCAATTTCAAATTTGTCGCTACCTTTTCCAATACATCCTGAGAAAGGATAATTTCACGGTAGTCTTTTACCAGATAAGTTCCTGCCTGCAAGTCCTGATTTGTCAGCCCCGGCTTATCTCCTTGATTACGGTTGACTACGTAAATGCGCGTGGTGCTCGTATATTCTGGCTTAACAATAAAAGTGCTATATGCAAAAGCCCCCGCACCTGTCACAAGTGCCACTAATAAAATCATTAGCTTGCGTTTCCACAAGGTTTTAAGTAATTGAAATACATCTATTTCTATCGTGTTTTGTTCTTTCATCATTTCTCCTAAATTAGTTGATCCATTACAATTTTTCGAGGATTGTCTATAAAAAGTTCCTGAGCCTTCGCTTCTCCGTATTTTTGGGAAACAAGGTCATATGCTTCTGCCATATGAGGAGGTCTACCGTCTAGATTGTGCATATCGCTTGCAATCACATGAACCAAATCCTGCTCTAAAAAATACTGAGCTCTTTTTTTCATGAATTTATAACGTTCTCCAAAAAGTTTAGGTTTGAGGACATGTGAACTATTTACTTGCGTGTAACAGCCCATATCGATCAGCTCTCGAACGCGTTTTTCATTATTTTCAAGAGCATCATAGCGCTCGATGTGGGCAATGACTGGAGTAATTCCCAACATCAAGATTTTACTCAAGGCACTATGAATATCGCGATAAGGGGTGTTCATACTAAACTCTATCAAGGCATAACGACTATCATTGAGGGTCGGAATCCGCTTTTTTTCCAGCTTATCCAGAACATCTGGTGTGTAGTAAATTTCAGCCCCATAAGCAATGACCAAGTCACTCGCAACTTCCTTAGCTATTTCCCGAACCTGAAGAAAGTTTTCTGCTATCTTCTCTTCCGGAGTTTCAAACATGCCCTTGCGACGGTGAGAGGTAGAGACAATGGTTCGTACCCCCTGCCTGTAGGCTTCTGTCAAGAGAGCCTTGCTTTCTTCTCTTGACTTTGGACCATCATCTACATCAAAGACAATGTGCGAATGAATATCAATCATTTCATCTGCCCTCCAACACGTCCTGAATAGCAGTTTTCACAGATGCAAGGCTACTGTCGTCAATTTCCATCATATAGAGGTTACTATCTGGCATCGCATAAGAAGGAAGATCCATCCGTCCCGTACCTTTCAAGTCTTGCGAATTCACTTTGTAAGTTCCGCCACTTTCTAACTGAGCGTTGACCAAGTTCATCATAGTCTCAAGCGGCATGTTTGTCTGGATAGAATCTTGCAAGCTATCAATGATCGTATTATAATTTTTCAGTGCTTCGGTCGACGTTAATTTTTGAAGGATAGCCACAATCACCTTTTGTTGATTACGTCCACGGTCACGGTCACCATCTGCTAGTGAATAGCGCTCGCGAACAAAACCTAGAGCCTGCTCTGAATCGAGATGAACATTGCCCACAGGGAATTGAAACTTCCCGTGTAGAGCTGTGAATTCCTGATCGTTATAAACATCTACCCCACCCAACAAATCGATCAATTTCAAAAATGAAGTAAAGTTCAATCGCACATAGTAATTGATATCCACTCCATAGAGATTTTCTAAGGTGTGAATGGACGAATCAACTCCATAAATGCCCGCATGGGTCAATTTATCTTTTTGATTATTTCCACCATCTGCGATTGGTACATAGGCATCACGTGGCGTTGTGGTCAAGAGGATTTTCTTGGTATCTCGATTGACAGTCATCAGGATATTGACGTCTGAACGCGACACCGAACTAATAGGACCATAGGTATCAATTCCACTAACATAGATATTGAAAGACTGACTCTTAGACGTCTTAGGAGCTTCTACTTTTTTAGTGAATCCCTTAGTATAAATCTTTTTTATCTTCGATGAGTAGTCTGGATACTCTGACTCGATGATATTTTCAAAGACACTATTTAGGACAATGGCTTTGGTATCTCCAGCAATCAAACTCTTGTAAGCTGCCAAGTAAGACGAACTCTGATTGACCGTCAAATCGGTATTCTGACTTGACTTGATATCAGCTAGTAGTTTTTGGATGTTTTCATTATCAGTCCCAGTCGGTGCTGTCACACTCTTCAGCTGCGTAACATTTCCAATCTCACTATCTGCTAAAACAGCAACACTGATCGAATATTCTGAGTAATTAGAAGTTGCATTTAAACGATTGGTCAGTCCAACAAACTGCTGTACTGCAAAAAGTGAAACAGAGCTGACAAGGATAGAGAGCACCAACAGAAAAATGGTAAACTTTTCAGCTTTTTTATAGATAATCAAGAGCAGCCCTGCTAAGGCAACTAGTAGAACTAAGGCAGTTGCCACTAGATTAAGATATCTAAAAGCAAGGATATGGTATTTAAAAATCAAAAACAATAAAAAGCCAGCCAACAATAGATAAACAGCTAACAAGGCTATGTTAACGCTTCGCTTTACTTTCCTCGAGCGAGATCTCTTTGAACGTTTCGTCATGACACTCCCCCATACTATAATAATTAAAGTAATTATATCACAAAAGTAGGGTAAATTCCATTTATTCCCACAATTCTTAGCGTTTTCATTCATTTTTTCTTAGCTATATCTCGAAGTGACCGCTTTCATTATTTAGGAGCTTGAGCAAACAAAAATAAGATCCCTTGCAAGAGACCTTATTTCAACTTTTTATTTGATATGATTTTCAAACTCTTTCTGGCTCTTTTCGATAGCCTTTTTACTTTCTTCTTCCCACTTAGCCTTGGCTTCGTCAAATTGTTTCTTGGTAACAGGATCTTTTTGGAGTCTCATGTACTTGTAGTTATTTCCATCACCTTTGATTCCCACTAGGGAGTAGGCACGTGTGAAAGGAGTTACTTTGGTTACAGAAGCCGTACCACCATTTGACATCGTAGACATGATCAGAGAATTATCAATCATCCAAGCTTGAGCTTCAGCGTATTTTTCATAACGCTTAGCGACATCTTGATTCTCAGCGTCTGCTTCTTTTAGAAGTTTCGTATAGGTATCAAGTCCTAGACTCTTGATAAGTTCTTGGTCTTCCTTAGCATCTAGACCGAAAATTTTGAGATAAAAACCATCTTCGGCATTAAATGGATCCAGATAAGTTGACGGATCTTGGTAATCACCAACCCAGCCATCAAAGTTTAAATCGTAATCACGAGCTGCTGGATTTGGTGCCAAGAAAGCCACATTCCCAAAGTCATCCGTTGAAAGTTGCTGAACATCAATGACGACATTATCAGAACCTAGTACTGTTTCAAGGGTTTGTTTAACCGAATTCATACCAGAAACCGCATTTTTATTGGTTTGATCAACAGGAACATCCAAATGAATCGGGAAGATAACCCCTTGGGCTTCCAATTCCTTTTTAGCTTCCGCAAATTTGGCTTGGGCCTTTTCCTTGTCAAAGTAACCATCTTGGGCATCCGCCAAGTTGATGCCTAACCACTCTGATCCGTAGTTGACAAGTTTAGAAGCTGTCACTTCTCCAAAGGTCTTATCTCCAATCTGGACAAAAGTTGGGGGAACTAGAGTATTACGAAGGGTCTTGCTAGCCGCTTCTTGCCCGTTAGATTGGGCAGAATAGGCTGTACGATCGATGGCAAAGTTCAAGGCCTGACGGAAATTTTTATTTAAAATCGCTGTTTGCGTTGATTTCTTTTGCTGGTCTGAGTTTTTTGCAGTATAGTTATAGGCTTTACGGTTAACGTTAAAGTTGAAGTACCAAGACGTCTTGTCTTGTAAGCTATAAACGATATTATCTTGGTATTTTTCTTTTGTCTTAGCATAGTTGGAACTATTTGGATAGACTCCCGCAAGCGTATAAGCACCACTTTCAAAGTTTCGAATGGTCATCTCCTGATCTGAGCCATCAAAATAGGCTAACTTAACTTTCTCAATGGTTACCTTGTCATGATCATAATAATGTGGATTCTTCACATACTCGATCGAAGATTTTGATGTAAAATCTTTTAACAAGTACGGCCCATTGTAAAGGATGCTGTTTGGCGTCAAGGTTCCAAATTCTTTATCCTTGGATTTTAAAAACTCTTCGTTAACTGGGAAAAGGATACTGTTGGTTGTCTTTGAGTTCCAGTATGGCTCTGGTCGAGTCAAAGTGTACTCAACCGTATAGTCATCTAAGGCTTTCACACCAACCGTTGTGAAGTCATTGGTCACACCTGTCACATAGTCATTCAATCCCTTGATAGAGTTTTGGATGAGATCCATGGCTTGCCCCTTGTTGTCCGCAGCATACTTAATTCCGGTGATAAAATCTTGAGCTTTGACTGGAGCGTACTCTTCTCCATCAGCAGTGTACCACTTGGCATCTTTTCTGAGTTTGTAGGTATAGGTCAAACCATCTGCCGAAACTGACCACTCTTCAGCTAGAGCTGGCGTTAGATTTCCATAGCTATCATTTTCTAGCAAACCATCCACAAGATTGGTGATCACCGCAGTGTTATCTGCATAATAGTCTAAAAGATAGTTAAATGTCGTCGGATTTGCACTAAATGTTGATGAGAAGATACTTGTATCTGAGTTGGACTGTCCACAAGCTGTCAGTAAAATCCCTGTAGCTAGGACAAGACCAGTTCCGATGAGTCTTTTTTTCATTTTCGTCATCCACTCCTTTATGTCACTTTTTATAACATAGGTATATTTTATCAAATTTATCCTGAATTGTAAAGTTCCTGGTTTTACGACTACTGCTGTCTCAAAAACAAAAAAGGAAGTACAGATTTTCTGCAACTTCCTTTCTTATACATTATTTAACGTGTTTTTCTAACTCTTTTTGGTATTTGGCATTTGTTTCAATTTTTTCTTTCTGCCATTTTTTAAGAGCTTCTTCGTATTCTTTTGTAGTCACGACATCATTTTGCAACTCCAAACCTTTGAAGACAAATGGGTCTCCCTTGATTCCGACTTGAGAGTACGCTTTTGAGAATGGTACAGTACGGCTAACAGTTGGAGAACCACCTGAAGAAGCAACTGGAATCAAGAGTGAACTATCAGATACCCAGGCTTGAGCTTTAGCGTATTTCTCGTAACGCTTATTGAGGTCGCTTGTTTCAGCAGCGGCATCATCCAAGAGTTTCTTGTATTCGTCTAGGCCGACTTGAGCCATCACTTCTGGATCTTTTCCACGAGTGATACCCAAGTGTTTAAGGGCAGAACCCTTCTTAGCATCAAGAATGTTTAGGTAGGTAGCTGGGTCTTGGTAGTCTGGTCCCCAACCAGTTCCATTCAAGTCATAGTCTTTTTGAGATGGAACCTTAGCTTGAGACGTAATGCTCATTTTTTCATTATCGGTCATTTGAAGGACATCGACAATGACATTCTCAGTTCCGAGTGTTGATTCGATAGATTGCTTGAGTGAGTTAGTTTGTTGAACAGCAATCACATCGGTCTGTTCAACTGGAACATCCAAACGGATTGGGAAGGTCACACCCTTAGCCTGCAATTCTGCCTTGGCCTTAGCAAAGGCTGCCTTAGCTTTTTCAGGACTGTAAAGCGTATCCTTACCATCTGTAAGAGCTACATCTTTCCACTGGTCTCCGTAAGAAACCAACTCTGCCTGTGCCAACTCTCCAAATGTCTTTTCACCTACTTGAACATAGTCATGAGGTACTAGACTGTTACGGATAATCTTGTCCGCACCTTCTTCACCATTCAACTGAGCCGTGTAAGAGTGACGGTCAAGGGCAAAGTTCAAGGCCTGACGGAAGTTCTTGTTGAGAAGAGCTTCTTTTGTTGATGTTTTTTGAGCCTCGTCTGTTTTAGCTGTTTTATTATAAGACTGGCGGTTTACGTTAACAGTGAGGTAGTAGCTTGTCGCTTCTTGTGGACTGTAGACAATCTTATCGCCGTACTCTTTCTTAGTTGACTCAAAGTTTGAGCTTGTTGGGAAGAGACGAGCTGTTGTATAGGCACCTTGTGTAAAGCTACGAATCAAGGATTCTTGGTCGGAACCATCATAGAAGGTTAGTTTGATGTTGTCAATCTTAACATTGTCCTTGTCCCAGTAGTTTGGATTCTTTTCATATTCAATGACGGATTTTGAAGTCAATGATTTCAAGAAATAAGGACCGTTATAAAGAATACTTGATGGTGTTGGCGCACCGTAGTCGCTCCCTTTGGAATTCAAGAATTCTTCATTAACTGGAAGCATGGTAGCAGTTGTAACTTTAGAGTTCCAGAAACTTTCTGGTTTGTTGAGTGTATATTCAACCGTGTAATCGTCAACAGCTTTTACCCCTACAGTAGAAAAGTCATTGCTTTCACCACTGATGTAAGCAGCCAAACCTTTGATAGAATCTTGAAGGAGAGAGAGGCCGTCTGATTTACCATCAGCTGCATGTTTCAGACCAGTAACAAAGTCCTGAGCCTTGACTTCAGCGTATTCTTCTCCCTCAGAAGTATACCATTTTACACCCTTACGAAGTTTGTAGGTATAAGTCAAGCCATCTTTAGAAACAGACCAGTCTTCTGCAAGCGACGGAATCAAGTTCCCGTATTTATCGTTTTCCAAGAGGCCATCGACAACGTTGGCTATAACGTCAGAAGTTGAGCTCTTGCTCGTCACGCTGTAGTCCAAAGATGATGGATCTATTGCATAGACATAAGAAAATGTCTTGGGAGCATCAGCCTTCTTTTCACTTTGCCCACAAGCAGTTAACAGTAGGGCCGCACTCAAAACAGCACCTGCTCCTAAGAGCCACTTTTTCGATCTCATAAGTAATCTCCTTAAAGATAGTGTTTTCACCATTATACCCTATTTTTTCATAAAAGCAAGGACTTTCAGGCAATTTTTTAGAAAATTCTAACAAATATTTTTAAAAGATTTTTCTATACAATTTTTAGTAAAAAACCTCAAGCTTCAAAAGCTTGAGGTTCTCTCATTTTAGTCAGTCATTTCCACACAGAAGGCATCCCATGGAGCCAAGACCTGTTTTTCAAGTGCTTCTTGAGCCACAGTGTTTTCAATCAAGACCGATTTAACTTTTCCTTCCACTGAAAAGTTTTGTTTTTCATTGGACAAATTAGCCACGACCAGGAAGCGACGGTCACCGTCCTTACGGATATAAGCAAAGACCTTATCAGCCGTATCGAGTAATTCAAAATCAGCTCGAATCAACCAGCTGTTTTCCTTACGGATTTGGATGAGTTTCTGATAGGTATAGAAAATAGAATCTGAATTTGCCAGTGCTTCTTGAACGTTGATTTCTTCGTAGTTTGGATTAACGGCTAACCAAGGTTGACCTGTTGAGAAACCAGCGTTTTTGCTCTCATCCCATTGCATCGGGGTACGGGCATTATCACGTCCGATGACACGGATACTGTCCATAATTTCCTCTAGTGGAACGCCTTTTTCAAGAGCCTCACGCGCATAGTTGAGGGATTCAATGTCTTCTACTTGATCCAGTGTTTCAAATGGATAGTTGGTCATCCCAATCTCTTCACCTTGGTAGATATAAGGTGTCCCTCTCATGAGATGAAGCAAAATCGCAAAGGCTTTGGCAGATTTTTCGCGGTATTCTTGATCATTTCCCCAGATAGATACGATACGAGGAAGATCATGGTTGTTCCAGAAGAGGGAATTCCAACCGTCTTCAACTCCTAACTCTGTCTGCCATTTATTGAAAATTTCTTTCAACTTACTGATATTCAATTCTTTTTGGTAGTGCCACTTAGGTTGCCCTTCCTGATACTGAAGACAGATGTGCTCAAACTGGAAAACCATAGACAATTCTTGGCCCTTCGGATCCGAGTAGAGCTTAGCAATTTCTGGCGTTGCCCCCCAAGTTTCTCCCACTGTCAGGAGATCTTTGTCCCCAAAAGTTGCCTGATTCATCTCCTTGAGATAGGGATGGAGCATAGGACCATTATTAACTACCTTCTCATCAGGAATCTTACCAATCATATCAATGACATCCATACGGAAACCACCAATACCTTTATCAATCCAGAAGTTCATCATATCGTAAATTTTCTGGCGGAGTTTTTCATTTTCCCAGTTGAGATCGGGCTGTTTCTTACTGAAAAAGTGAAGATAGTATTGATCTGACTTTTCATCGTATTCCCAAGCGGACCCACTGAAGATGGAATCAAGATCGTTGGGTTCATCCCGCCAGATATAGTAGTCACGCTCAGGGCTGTCCAGATTTTCACAGGCCTCGACAAACCAAGCATGCTCATCCGAGGTGTGATTGACCACCAAGTCCATGATGATACGAATATCACGCTTCTTAGCTTCTGCGATCAGTTGGTCCATATCCTCCATGGTCCCGAAAATACCAGCAATCGCTTGATAATCAGCAATGTCATAGCCATTATCATCCATAGGACTGTCATAAACGGGAGAAAGCCAAATCGCTGTGATTCCTAGCTTGGCTAGATAGTCTAACTTACTCGTAATTCCTGGCAAGTCACCAATTCCATCTCCATTACTATCCATAAAACTCTTTGGATAGACTTGATAGACTACGGCATTATGCCACCATTTTTCTTGCATCTTTTTACCTCATTATTTTAATATTCTATAGTCTATGATAGCGCTTTTTAAAATTTTATGCAAGCGTTTGCCTAATCTTTTTGATTTCTTTTTTACCTTTATAGTTTCCTAACTTCCAATTTTTTATTATAATGGAGGTCAGAGGTAAAAAAATGAAAAAACAAGCTTTTAGTTCTGAACAATATTTGAATCTACAACGCGACCACATTTTGGAGCGTATTAACCAATTTGACGGCAAGCTTTACCTAGAGTTTGGCGGCAAAATGTTAGAAGATTTCCACGCTGCTCGTGTACTCCCTGGTTATGAGCCTGACAATAAAATCAAGCTCTTGCAGGAGTTGAAAGAGCAGGTTGAGGTTGTGATTGCTATTAATGCTAGCAACATCGAGCATTCCAAAGCACGTGGTGACTTGGGTATTTCCTATGACCAAGAAGTTCTTCGTTTGATTGACAAATTCAATGAATTGGGGATTTTTGTCGGATCTGTTGTCATCACACAATACGCTGGCCAACCCGCTGCAGATGCCTTCCGCAACCAGCTAGAGAAAAACGGAATTGATTCTTATCTTCATTATCCAATCAAAGGATACCCAACGGATATGGATCACATCATTTCGCCTGAAGGAATGGGGAAAAACGACTACATCAAAACCAGTCGTAAATTAATCGTCGTAACGGCTCCTGGACCTGGTTCTGGGAAATTGGCAACTTGTGTGTCCAATATGTACCACGACCAAATCAACGGTATCAAGTCTGGTTACGCTAAATTTGAAACCTTCCCAGTCTGGAATCTGCCCCTTCATCACCCTGTCAACTTGGCCTACGAGGCTGCCACAGCTGACCTTGACGATGTCAACATGATTGACCCCTTCCATCTCCAAACCTACGGAGAAACCACTGTCAACTACAACCGTGATATCGAAATTTTCCCAGTGCTCAAGCGCATGCTAGAACGTATTCTAGGTGAATCTCCATATGCCTCACCGACAGACATGGGTGTCAACATGGTTGGTTTTGCTATTACAGATAATGAAGCCGCTATCGAAGCTTCTAAGCAAGAAATCATCCGTCGCTACTATCAAACCGTTCTTGATTTCAAAGCTGAAAAAGTCGGAGAAACTGCTGTCAAGAAGATTGAACTTCTCATGAACGACCTCGGTATCACACCTGCAGACCGTAAAGTTGCTGTCGCAGCACGTCAAAAGGCTGATGAAACCGGCGGACCTGCTCTAGCCCTCGAATTGCCATCTGGTGACATTGTCACTGGTAAAAACTCAGAACTCTTTGGCCCAACAGCTGCTGCCTTGATCAATGCCATCAAGAAATCAGCCAACATCGCTAAAGAAGTGAAACTAATCGAGCCTGAAGTTGTCAAACCAATCCAAGGTCTTAAAATCAATCATCTAGGCAGTCGCAATCCGCGCCTGCACTCAAATGAAATCCTGATTGCTCTTGCCATCACAGCTATGGAAAACCCTGACGCTGCGCGCGCCATGAAGGAACTTGGTAATCTCAAAGGAAGCGAAGCCCACTCAACCATCATCTTGACAGACGAAGACAAGAACGTCCTTCGCAAGCTAGGCATCAACGTGACCTTTGACCCTTACTACCAATACGATCGCTTGTATCGCAAATAAATGAACAAGGCTGGGCAAAAACTCCATCTGAGGGAAAATCCAGTAAATCTTTACACGATAAAAGATAAAACGCATAATATCAAGGTTTTTTGAACACTTGGTATTATGCGTTTTATGATTTTTTTCAACCTCACTTATTTCAATGAAATTGTCAACTCAACACAGGCTCCTCCTTGATCTGAATTGAGCAGGGTCAGACGACCACCATGCAAGAGAGACACCTGCTTAGAAAAGGCTAAGCCGATACCATGATGGGGATTAGCTGAATTACGGCTTTGGTCACTCTGGTAAAAGAGCCGTTCCGCTCCCAGCAGCATCTCCTCTGAAAATGAAGGGCCGTTGTTCCAGATAGCAAAAACCAACTGATCCTGCTGCACTGATACCGTTAGCTTGACTTCCTTTTGATCCTGGTCTGCATGTTCAAGCGCATTCAGTAAAATATTGAGCAAAGCCCGTTTGAGATAGTCCAAATGAATCGACAAAATCAGACTAAGATCACAATCTTTTTGGAGAGAAAAACGATAACTTTCCTGTTTGCTGAACAGTGCCCAATCGTCCTGTAAATCAGCCAAAAAGTCCCCTAAGGAAAGCTGACTGAACTGATTCGAATCAATCTGAAAAGTCTTAGCGTAATCAATCAAAGAGCCACAATATTCTTCCATCTTGTGACTGGCCTGCAAAATCTCAGCAGCATAGTCTGCCTGTGGCTGGCTCAACTGCACCAATTCCAAGAGCTCAGCATTCCCCTTAATCACAGTTAGAGGCGTCTTCAAATCGTGCGATGTCGCTGATAGCTGTAAAATCAACTCCTGATTATGCTGCTGCTCTTTTTCTAGAAGACGAGCATTTTCTTGGTGGCTGCTCCGTAAATCGTTATAGACTTCTAGCATTTCCTCAATCCGAAAAAGCTGACTTTGATTTTCTTCTAAAAGCTTCTCGCTCTTTAGCATTTTTATTTCCCTGTCGATTTTTCGGAGCAATTTCAAAATATGATAAAAAGTAATCAGCAGCAAACTCCCTGCCCAAAAGAACAAGGTGAAAAGAACGTGATCACTTCCTTGCGTAAATTCATAGCCTATAAGCACAAAAATCAAAACATGGAAAAAGACGATTTTTAAGCTGGTTGTCCAGACTAGGCTTTTGAAATTCCGTGTTCTAATTGCCATCTATAGCCTACTCCTCTCACTGTTGCGATTACTTGCAGTCCTTCTTGTTTGCATTTTTGACGAATCTGATATACGTATTCTGAGATGGAGCGAAGCTGTGTTTCTGAGCTTTCTGGATAAAGCAAGGCATGTAGGCGTTCAGCTGAAAAAGTCTGCTTGGGATTACTAGCTAGTAAATGCAGTAACTTAAACTCTCGCTCTGAAAATTTCAAGACTTTACCAAAACAGGCAACTTCATAGCGCTCTGGATAAAATTGACAAGAAGCAATTTCAGAATAGCGCTCCTTCCGTCTTTCCTCCCGCCGAAGATGAGCTCTGACACGCGCCAGCAATTCTTTGGCCCCAAAAGGCTTGACAATATAGTCATCTGCTCCGCGAAAGAGCCCTTCCACCTTGTCTGCCTCCAACTCCTTAGCCGTCAGAAAGATGATTGGACATGAAAGATGAGGACGAATGTAGGAACATAACTCAAAACCATTAACAGGCTCCATCATCACATCCAGCAGAATCAAGTCATATCCGACAAAATGCGTCAGCTCTAGGTCTTCTATCCGATCAAGCGTCGTCACATCATAAGCATCGAGCTCTAGGACGTTTTTCACCAGCTTCAAAATACTCCAGTCATCATCAACCACCAAAATACGATACTGTCTCATGATTTCCATTATAGCATACCTCTAGCGAACATCTCGTTTCAAGGTTAAGAATATAGCAAAGCTCCAAACCAAAGCTAACCATAACAGCTGTATTCCCAGCCCAGAGAGATCTATTGAATGCTGGAGTCCTTCATACTCAAAAAGATTTAGGGTAGCCAGATCGGGCAGGTATTTTGCTTCCTTGATGAAAGTTGCCAATAAACGGCTGAGACCAATCAAGAGAGGAAAGAGCACCGATACCGGCACAACCCAAGATTGAAATAGCAAAGCGAGGCCGGCGGTTAAAAAAGCCAGAAAAAGATTGCTGAGAAGACCAAAAGAGCTGTAATAGAGGAATTTCCCCAGTAAGAACCAGCTAAAGTTTAGGTCAAAACGAGCCAGCATAACAAGGAAACAGCTGCTTACCATGACACTGTAGAGAACTAAGAGCTGCAAGACCAGAAAAAGGAATTTCCCAGCTAACCAAGCCTTTCTATTTGATACGGTTAGAAAATTCGTTCGCATCCCAGATTTGACAAACTCCTGGGCAAAATAGAGTGAAGTAAAGATGACCATGACAGGCTGCACTAGATAGAGAGCATGCAAAGCCTCGCTCAGAGCCTTCGTCTGACCAACTGCTGTCTGACTATAGTCAAGATTCATCAGAAAAAAAGGAACGACTACCAGAGCCACCAAGGCGGCACCAAGAGCGAGATAGTAAGAACGGAACTTAATCCATTCACTTCTAAGCAGAGCTTTGATCATCAGTAGCGCCCTCCTAAATCCGTCTTCAAAAAGCGCAGAGAGGTCATGCTGCCGATGACTAGCAACCATGCGCCTAGTATCAAGAGCCCTTGCAAGGGATTGTTGACATATTGGGAAGTTGGTGTTGCAGTAAGCAGCTCTCCTGCTGGCTGTGGCAAATAAGCCCCCCAACTCGTGTGAGCTGCCAGGTAGTTTCCTAGATTATAGATCTGGGGTACGAGAAAAAGCAGAGGAACTAGCATGGTCCGAGCCAATAAACCTAACAAAAACGAAAGGATTCCCAATAAGGTCAGAGATAAGGTTTTCCACAAAATCAGACTCCAAGCTGCCTGATTGAGCAGAATCGGAGCAAGCCCTTCCTTTCCTAAAGCCAGATGCATGGCCATATAACTAAAGCAAATTGATAAAAAGCTAGTAGCAAGAGAAAAGCAAGCAAAGGTCATGAGTTTCCCCACAAGCAACTTCAGGCGGTTATTACAGGTCAAGAGGCTAGTTCTCAAGCTATGAGACTGAAATTCCATAGCTCCCAAAATTCCAGCTAAAACGACCAAAACCATGCCTGCCATAGAGGCCCCGTTGAGACCTAGATATTCCAGCGGATCAATGGCTTCTGCCAAACCGGGAACCGTCTCAGGCGTAGCATCCAAGCCAATAGACAAATACTGTCGGCCCTCCAGCCAGGATACGACAGGCACCAATAGCAACATAAAGGCCATACTCACTCTGAAAGCCTTTGTTGAGCGGATTTTCAACCATTCTGAATGCAATAAGGACAGCGTTTCTTTCATCTTAAACCTCCTTTGTCAAATCAAAGAAGAGTTCTTCTAGACTGTCTGAATCTTGCAGCACCTCTTCCAATCTTCCCTGCTCAATAATTCGCCCATGATGAATCAAGACTACATCATCAGTCACCATTTGCACCTCTGATAGGATATGGGAGGATAGAAGTACCGTTTTTCCTAAATCAGCCTGCTGACGGATGAACTTTCTAAACCACTTAATCCCACTTGGATCTAGTCCATTAGTCGGCTCATCTAATATAAGAAACTGAGGATCACCCAGCAAAGCTGCTGCTAAACCCAACCGCTGTCCTTCCCCCAGAGACAGGCTTGACAAGAGGTCCTTCCTCTTATGAGCGATTCCAGTCATCTCCAAAACCTCATCGATCCGAGACTTGGGAATAGCATTACTCGCCGCAATAATTCTCAAGTGGTCATAGACCTTTCGATTGGGCAGACCGCCAATGCCGTCAAAGGCTGCACCTACCGTTCTGAGCGGATAAGTCATTGACTGATAAGTTCGCCCATCAAAAGTCGCAGTTCCTGCTGTCGCCCGATCTAAGCCCAAGAGAATCCTCAAGGTCGAACTTTTCCCTGCACCATTTGGGCCTAGAAAAGCTGTAATCCGGCCGCTTCTAGCTGTAAAAGAAATATCTTCTAAAATCTGCTTGCTGCCATGCTTTTTGCAGACGCCTTCTATTTTCACCATATGTTCCATACTGAACTCCTTTATCTTTATTTTCTCCAGTATATGCAATCTAGTTCAGAATTAGTTCAGAGATTAAACAGAAATTTCAGAAAAAATTGATCCACTTTTCAAAAATCACCTTAGTTCCACTAGAAAAAACTAAACTTTTCTTTCACAAGGTATTCTTCTCTCCATTCTTTCTTTATAATTCTGAGGTTTATGTATGGATACTTTATTATCATTCTAGTACCAAAAAGTCATTTATCAAACTCCATCAAGAACAGGCTTTATGATATAATGAAAGAAGAAAACTGAAAGGAACTACCATGTCAAAAGAAGTTATTGTTGAAAGTTTTGAACTTGACCACACCATTGTGAAAGCACCCTATGTCCGCTTGATTGGAGAAGAAACAGGGCCAAAGGGAGATGTCATCTCCAACTTTGATATTCGCTTGGTGCAACCAAACGAAGACTCTATCCCAACCGCTGGCCTTCACACTATCGAGCACCTCTTGGCCAAACTCATCCGTACCCGCATTGACGGCATGATTGACTGTTCGCCCTTCGGTTGCCGTACTGGTTTCCACATGATTATGTGGGGACGTCACACCAGTGCTGAGATTGCAGCCGTTATCAAGGATTCACTCAAGGAAATTGCTGAGACTACTACTTGGGAAGATGTCCCTGGAACAACCATCGAATCTTGCGGAAACTACAAGGACCACAGCCTCTTTTCTGCTAAAGAATGGGCTAAACTCATCCTGGAACAAGGTATTTCAGATGATGCCTTTGAACGCCATGTCATCTAAACGCAAAAGAACCAGTTATTGTAACTGGTTCTTTTTTATTCTCAAAATCTCGATTTAGGCTTTTTCTCGAATGACTAAAGCGCCATCTTCCATATCTGCTTCCAAATGTTTGGCATCTAGGTGATCCAAGTGGAAGTCTGTCACCTTATCACGGATTTGTTGTTCAACTACACGACGGAGAGGACGAACACCCATGACTTCATCATAGCCTTCTTCTGTGATAAAGTCCTTAGCTGCTTGGCTGACTTCTAAATCAATGTCTTTCTTAGCCAAGGTTTGGTTGACTTCAGCTAACATCAAGTCCACAATCTTAGAAAGGTCTTCCTTATTTAAGTGTGAGAACTCGATAACAGCGTTAAAGCGGTTGAGGAATTCTGGACGGAAGAATGGTTTCAAACGATCCATCAATTCTGGTTTGTCCGCATCTTCTGTCAAGTTAGCTTCATAGCCAAATCCAGCATTTGATGTTGCGATAATAACAGTGTTTTTAAAGTTAACGGTATTTCCTTGACCATCAGTCAAACGACCATCATCCAAGACCTGAAGGAGAAGGGTGATTACTTGAGGATCAGCCTTTTCAATTTCGTCCAAGAGAATGATAGAGTAAGGATTGCGACGAACACGTTCTGTCAAGGTATTGCTATTGTCATCATATCCCACATAACCGGCTGTTGTACCAATTAACTTAGATACAGCTGTGCGGTCACTGTATTCAGACATATCCAAACGAATGATCGCATCCTTAGTCCCAAACATATCGAGTGCCAATTGCTTAGCAAGCTCAGTCTTACCAACCCCAGTTGGACCTACAAAGAGGAAGCTACCTATTGGGCGATTGCCTTCATCAAAACCAGCACGGTTACGACGGATAGCACGAGCCACTGCTTCTACTGCTTTATCTTGGCCGATTACCTTGTGTTCCAAACGATGAGCCATATCTTTCAAACGTTCGATGTCTGACGCCCCCATTTGTGATACTGGAATACCTGTCATTCGTTCCACCGATTCGGCCACATCATTGACAGTGGCAGTCACTTTCATATCTTCTGTGTGGTTTTCGACTTTTTTCTCCAATTCTGCAATGCGAGTTTTGGCATTAAGAGCTGCTTCAAAATCTTCTGCCTCAACTGCTTTTTCTTGCTTGTCTTTTTCTGCCTCAATTTCACGTTCAACAGCATGAACATCTGTTACAGGATGTTGAGCCGCCAAGTGAGCTGCCGTTACATCGACGAGGTCGATAGCCTTATCAGGCAAGCTACGTTGAGGAATGTATTGGATAGAATAATCCACTGCTGCTTTCAAAACTTCGTCTGGCAAGATAACATTGTGGTGTTGTTGATAGAGGTCACGAATTCCTTGAAGGATTTTAAAGGTATCCTCTGCTGAAGGAGCATTGACCTTGACTTCATTGAAACGACGAGCAAGAGCTGCATTCTTCAAAATCGTGTTACGGTATTCATCCTGAGTTGTCGCTCCAATAACAGTCAACTCACCACGGGAAAGAGCTGGCTTGAGAATATCTGCAAGCCCTTTAGAACCACTGTCTCCACCAGTGCTACCAGCACCAAGAATTTGGTGAATTTCATCAAAGAAGAGGATAATATTTCCTGCTTCTTTTACCTCATTGACTAGATTTTGCACATTTTCTTCAAAGCTACCACGGTATTGAGTACCAGCCTCGAGACCTGAGATGTCAATGGAAATGATTTCCTTGTTCTTAATAGCGGCTGGAACATCTCCGTTCACAATAGCTTGCGCTAATCCTTCGACAACGGCTGTCTTACCAACACCTGCATCTCCGACCAAAACAGGATTGTTCTTAGTGCGGCGTGAGAGGATTTCAGATGTTTCTTGAATTTCCTTGTTTCGCCCGATAACAGGATCCAACTTGCCCTCGCGAGCTTCTGCTGTCAAGTTACGACCTAGTTTAGCAAGGACACCGTCTTGTTTCATACCTGAAGCATGTGGTTGCATTTGCGCATCAGATTCTGCATTTCCTGGTAATTTCCCAGTTGCACGATAGTGAGCAAATTCCTCAGGTGTCACTTCACGTCCATTAATCAAGTAGCGACGGTTTTCAGAACTATATCCTCGCATACCACCCATCAATTGGTTAAATAAATCATCCATGTTGTTAAAGTTATTAAAGTTGTTATTCATATTCTTTACCTCGTTTAATATTGATTATTTGCGATCTCTGATATTGACTATCTTTGACCTTTGTTTTAAAAAATTTAGGCTAGCTATCTAGCTACTCTACGTATAATTTCTGGTTTTTCTTTTTTAAATAGGCCTTTTATCATCTTCTTTTCAAAATCTGTTAGATTAAACATAGGCCTCACCCCTTCCTTGGGATTCTACTCTTCATTCTCAAGGAATAATTCGTTGAAAATGAGTTTTTTAAGGAATTCATTTTCCTTATGTTTCTACTATATCACATTGGTCAGTAAAAGTCAATAACTTTTTGACCAAATTTGACTATTTTTAAAAAATTTTTTGAAGTACAAAAAAAGCCAGTCATTTTGACTGGCTTTCTTATTATTCTAATTGAATCTTAGCTCAATGCATCATCCATTGAAAGGACTTCGTGGAAGACACGTTGTGTCAATTCAGTTTTTTGTTCTGGAGTGAGGTATTTAGTGTTTACACAGTATCCAGAGATACGTACGATTACGTCTTCACCTGACATGATCTTTTCGTAAACATCGTTCAAGTCCATAACGTTCAAGTTAACGTGTTGTCCACCATTTTCAAAGTAACCATCAAGGATTGTTACCAAGTTATCCACTTGTTCGTCACGAGTTTTACCAAGAGCACGTGGAGAAACTTGAGTTGTCAATGAGATACCGTCAGCTGCGTAACCAAAGTCAAGGCTAGCAAGTGAGTTCAAGTTTTGCAACCATCCACCTTTAGCTTTGTTAGATGGGTTCGCACCTGGTGAGAAGAATTCAAGTTTAGACAAGTTCACTGAACCATCTTCATTGAGGTATACACCTTTGTGGACTGGTGAGTTACCAGTTTGTTTAGAGTATGCAACGTTAGATGTGATTGTCAAAAGTGATACTGTAGCCTCTGCGTCTTTGTATAGTTTGTGGCTACGTAGACGAGTTGTGTAAGCTTCGATCAACCATTCTGCCAATTCGTTTGAACGTGGGTCATCTTCACCCCAACGTGGGTATTCACCGATTGTTTCGTAATCGTAGATGTAGCCATCTTCGTCACGGATTGGTTTAACTGTAGCGTACTTGATAGCTGACAATGTATCAACAGTGTTAGCAAATCCACAGATACCGAATCCCATGTTGGCACGTTGTTTAGTTGGCAAGAAGGCCATTTGAACAGCTTCGTAGTTGTACTTATCAGTCATGTAGTGGATGATGTTCAAAGCATCTACGTAAGTGTCAGTCAACCAGTCAAGAGATTTTTCGAAGTTAGCTTTAACTGATTCAAATTCAAGAACTTCGTCACGGATAGGATCGATATCAAATACCTTGTAGTCTTTGTGAACATCGTCGTAACCACCGTTCAAACCAGTAAGAAGGGCTTTCAATACGTTTACACGAGCACCGAAGTACTGGATGTTGTGGCGTTGATCTTCATTTTCTGGGTCAAGTGGTGACACACAGCATGAGATACAGCTCATTTCTCCGTATCCGTCTTTAGCCATTGTTGTTACACCTTCGTATTGGATAGAAGAGTGTTTGTGGCTCATATGCATACAGTAGCGACGGAAGTTGTATGGCAATTTGTCAGTCCAAAGAACTGTCAAGTTTGGTTCTGGTGAGTTACCGATATTGTCAAGAGTGTTCAAGAAACGATAGTCCATCTTAGTAACACGGTGACGACCATCGTTACCCATACCAGCCATAGAAGTTGTGATGAAAGTTGGGTCACCTGAGTACAATTGGTCATAAGCTTTTGTACGAGCAAATTTAACTGTACGAAGTTTCATAACGAAATCATCAACGAACTCTTGGATTTCTGATTCAGTAAATGTACCACGAGCAAGGTCACGTTCTGCAAAGATGTCAAGTACGATTGGTACACGTCCTAGAGATGTAGCAGCACCGTTGATAACACGGCAGACAGCCATGAAGGCGATGTTAACCCATTGGATCGCTTCTTTCGTGTTCATCGCTGGTTTGCGGACATCAACTCCGTAAAGATCACCCAAGCGAACGACTTGTTGCAATGCTTGGTATTGAAGGTTTACTTCTTCACGAAGACGGATTGTTTCTTCATCAATTTCTTTAATTGCATTCCAGTCGTTTACTTTTTCTTGCATCAAGTAGTCTGCACCATAGAGAGCAAGACGTGCGTAAACACCGATAATACGTCCACGTGAGTAGGCATCTGGAAGACCAGTTACAGTGTGAGCGTGACGAGCGCGACGAATGTTTGAAGTATAGGCACGGAAGATACCGTCGTTAACTGTTGTTACATATTTAGTGAAAATTTCGTGAACAGCTGGATCTGGTTCGTATCCATTTTCTTTCAAAGTAGTTTCAGCCATACGGATACCACCTTTTGGCATGAAGTTCAATTTGAAGAGTTCATCATTTTGGATACCGAAGATCAATTCGTTTTCTTTGTCGATAAATCCGGCAGGAATATCAGCAATAGATGTTGGACGAGTGTCCATTGGGAAACGAGTTTCTTCGTAGTGAGCCTTCGTTTCTTCTACAATCTTTTTGATGTGAAGTGAACGTTCTGTTGGTCCAGCAAGGAAACTTTCATCTCCATCGTAAGGTGTATAGTTAGCTTGAACGAAGCGAGAAATACTTGCTTTTTCTTTCCAATCTACGCCTTTAAAGCCTTCCCAAGCTTTATCAAAAATATCTTGTGCTTCAACAACTGTCTTAACAACCATGTTAATGTCCTCATTTTTCTTTCTAGCAACAGTCATCTGTTACATTCATGAGACCAGTATACCATACAGTAACCGATTTCAACAAGCGAAAAAAGGCTTTTCTGTCACTTTCTTTTCTAATACAGTCTGTTATTTAACACTATCTGTATTATATATTTGAAAGTAGGATTACTCTTTTCCATTTTTTCAGAAAAAAAGGTATAATGAATAAAAAATGACATTAGAAAGGAAGCTAAATGCTCATATTTCCATTGATTAATGATTTGTCAAGAAAAATCATCCATATTGACATGGATGCCTTTTTTGCTGCGGTGGAAATACGAGACAATCCTAAGTTAAAGGGAAAACCTGTCATCATTGGAAGTGACCCTAGACAAACAGGCGGACGAGGAGTTGTGTCTACTTGTAGTTACGAAGCACGAGCCTTTGGTATTCACTCTGCCATGAGTTCTAAAGAAGCTTATGAACGTTGTCCCCAAGCCGTCTTTATCTCCGGAAATTATGAAAAGTATAAGGCTGTGGGACTTCAGATTCGAGCTATTTTTAAACGTTATACTGATTTGATTGAACCTATGAGTATTGACGAGGCTTACTTAGATGTAACAGAAAATAAACTCGGTATCAAGTCAGCTGTTAAAATTGCCCGATTGATTCAACAAGATATCTGGCAGGAACTGCACTTGACTGCTTCTGCTGGCATTTCTTACAATAAATTTCTAGCTAAAATGGCCAGTGATTATCAAAAGCCACATGGTTTGACAGTCATCCTCCCTGACCAAGCCCAAGACTTTCTCAAACAAATGGACATTGCTAAATTTCACGGTGTGGGCAAAAAAACAGTTGAACGTCTTCATGAAATGGGCATTTATACTGGTGCAGACTTATTGGACGTCTCAGAAGTCACTTTAATCGATCGGTTTGGCAGACTCGGTTTTGACCTTTATCGAAAGGCTCGTGGTATTCACAATTCTCCAGTCAAGTCCAATCGCATTCGTAAGTCTATTGGCAAGGAAAAAACATACGGAAAGATTCTGCAAGTAGAAGAAGACATCAAAAAAGAGCTGACTCTTCTCTCTGAAAAGGTGGCTCTCAATCTCAGTAAACAAGACAAAGCTGGAAAAATCATTATCCTAAAAATACGATATGCTGACTTCTCTACTCTAACTAGACGAAAAAGCCTCCCACAAGCAACACAGGATGCTAGTCAGATTTCTCAAACTGCCCTTCAACTCTACGAAGAACTAGCTGAAAAAGAAAAAGGCGTTCGTCTACTAGGAATTACAGTGACAGGATTTTAAAAAGAGCCTAGGACAAAAAGATTTTGATTTTAGAAATTCTTTATTATAAATTTTTAAAATCGATAGATTAGACAAAAAAGCGAACAAGACAGAATTCTGAGTGTCAGGTAACTCGTTTTGTTCGCTTTTTATATTTAAGGTTAAACTTTTGTACCAGACTCTTTTTGCATGGTTGCGATAGTCTTGGTAAAATAAAATTGATCACTAAATCATTTAGAAAGGTTATGCCAACAAGTATAGTTTCGTGTGGAAAAACGCAAGGGACAAGTTTTCCGCCAAACTTCAAGAACAGATACAGATGCCACTTTTATACGGATGAAAGAAGACCCTATGAAGAATGGTCAAGTCAAGGCTGGATACAATCTTCAAATCGCTACTGAAACCCAATTTCTTCTTCACTATGATGTCTTCTCAAATCCGACAGACACCAAGACTCTTCTGCCCTTACTTGAAACCTATCCGCATGACGTAAAGACAGTTGTCGCAGATGCTGGATATGGAAGTGAAGAGAACCTCTTTCGTTTAGGTGAAAAGGAGGTCAACCATCTGATTAAATATACCATGTTTGATAAGGAACAGAAGAGAAGATATAAACAGTCGGCTAGAAACTTAGCAAATTAGTACTATGATGGCAAAGGAGGATAGCTACACATATCCTGACGGGTAGTGCTATCGTTTTCATCCTATCAAACATCAGAAAACACAGACGGACTTTGAACAGGAAATCAAGATTTACTACGCTGATGAACCTGAATCAGCCCCTCAAAAGGGACTGTATATGAACGAACGCTATCAGTGTTTAAAAACGAAAGAATATCAGGTGCTTTTATCTGCCCAAAGACAGATTTTCACTCAACGTAAGATTGATGTGGAACCTGTTTTTGAGCAGATAAAAGCTTGTTTGAGTTACAAAAGATGTAACCTGAGAGGTAAGCGTCAAGTGAAAATTGACATGGGATTGGTACTTATGACCAATAATCTCCTAAAATACAATAAGAGAAGGACTCAAAATTAAAAAGCTAGAGTTCCATAATTGGGAATCTCTAGCTTTTTTGTGGCTGAGAACTATTTTGTATCAGGTTCTTTTTCTTACTTATTTCTCTCTTTGTGTCGCTCATAAGCCTTGAGCTGACGCTGCAGTTCCTTTCTGATAGCAGGTTCTGGAGCATATTTTTCGTCCCAGTCATCTGGTTTTAAGATTTTATGTGTAACTGGATCAAAATGGGCTTTTCCATCAGGAAAAACCTTCCCCATGTTTGCCTCATGCACAATATCAAAGATGCGTTCTGGATCCACTCCCATCAGGGCAAAACTGCCGTAAGTAAAATACAGTGTATCGATTAAGGCATCAACTTGCCCGATTAGATCTTTTTGGGCGGGCGTTTTTTGCCTCACCTTTTCGGCCGCCTTATCGAGTGCCGCGTGCATGCTTGCAAGCGACTGCTGGAATTCTTCCTCCGAAGAACTTGCCGCACGGACAAACTCTACTAATTCTTCAATTTTAAAGTCTGCACGGTGGGTCGCTCCTTCAACATCCCATGCTTGTGGCTCTTCTTGAGTCCGCTCATCCATCATATGGTGGAAGGTCTTGACCTTATTAAAATGGTAATCTCGACTGACAAACACTTTTTCTGAAGCCAAGACTCCAAAATATTCAAGCGCCTTATGGATACCATCTTGTTGGTTACTTGCAGTAATGTGCTTTGCAACCTCTTTGACGCTGCTACTGCCATTCCCCATGGCTACAGACATGCCAACACCTGCCAACATTTCCAGGTCATTGTCTGAATCTCCGAAGGCCATGACTTGGTTGAGATCAAAACCATACTCTTTCCCAACTCGACGAATGCCTTCTAATTTGGAATTCCCTTGGTTAATGATATCCGCAGCGAAGGGATTGCTTCGAGTCAATTTCAAATCTTCAAAATCACTTGCAGCTTTCTCAGATTCTTCGGGTGTCATCAGCATTAACACTTGATAGATTGGCTCATTAATCAAACGAAGTAGGTCATCTTCCTTTTGAGGGACTGCCTTGCTGACCATTCGATTAAAGGAACGGCTAACAGTTCTTGTTAAGCCAGTTGGAATAAAACGGCTAACCAGCTGTGAAAAGGATCCAAGACCAAAGGACATAATTTTCGAACCAACAACAGCATGCTCGGTTCCAAGAGCAATTTCTTTACGCTCCTTTTTAGCATAAGCAATCAATTGACGCAAGCTTGACTTAGCAATCGGGCTAGCAAATAAAACTTTTTCTTTATTAAAGATATATTGCCCGTTATAAGTTATTGCAAAATCCAGATCTAAATCTTCCATCAATTCCTTGACAAAAAACGGTCCTCGCCCCGTCGCCACTCCGACAAGCACCCCTTGCTCTTTGACAATCTTAATCGCATCCTTAGTGGATTTCAAAACACTCTTGCGATCGTTGACTAGCGTTCCATCGATATCAAAAAAAACAGCTTTGACTTCCATCCTATCCCATTCTCCCCTTTTGTGTTACAATGATTATACCACATTTCAGAAAAGAGTGAGTTAATCATGACTAAGAAAATCCTTGTTTTACATACTGGCGGTACTATTTCTATGCAGGCAGACGCCACAGGCGCTGTTGTGACTAGCCCAGAAAATCCTATGAACCATGTATCCAATCCTCTGGAGGGAATTGAAGTCCATGCGCTCGATTTTTTAAATCTCCCTAGTCCCCATATCAAACCCAAACACATGCTAGCCCTCTACCATAAGATTAAAGAGGAAGCAGACAACTACGATGGGGTTGTCATCACACATGGGACGGACACTTTGGAAGAAACAGCCTACTTCCTTGATACCATGGAAATCCCACACATGCCCATCGCTCTAACAGGAGCTATGCGTAGTTCCAACGAACTCGGTAGTGATGGAGTTTATAACTATCTGAGTGCTTTACGGGTTGCCTGCGATGACAAGTCAGCTGATAAGGGGGTTCTGGTCGTCATGAATGATGAAATCCACGCAGCCAAGTACGTTACTAAAACCCATACCACCAACGTCGGTACTTTTCAGACCCCTACTCATGGACCACTCGGCCTCATTATGAAACAAGAAATCCTCTACTTCAAAACAGCTGAACCGCGAGTCCGCTTTGACCTTGAACACATACAAGGACTGGTTCCCATCATCTCCGCTTATGCAGGTATGACCGATGAGCTGATTGATATGCTTGATTTAGATCACCTAGATGGGTTAGTCATTCAAGCTTTTGGAGCAGGTAATGTACCCAAAGAAACAGCTCAAAAATTAGAAAATCTTCTCCAAAAAGGCATTCCAGTCGCCTTGGTTTCACGATGCTTTAACGGCATTGCGGAGCCCGTTTATGCCTATCCGGGCGGAGGAGTTCAATTACAAGAGTCTGGCGTTCTCTTTGTCAAAGAACTCAATGCTCAAAAAGCTCGCCTCAAATTATTGATTGCTATCAACGCCGGGCTAAAAGGAGAAGAACTTCGTAATTACATGGAAGGTTGAAATAGAAAAACAGGAAATCTTCTCGATTCCCTGATTTTTTCTATTTACGTTTTCGTGTCGAACGACGTTCTGTCAAACCGTGAGGCAGGAGAACTTCACGTTCTTCCAACTCTTCCTTGTGCATGATTTTGGTCAACATACGCATACTGATAGCACCAAGGTCGTATAGAGGTTGAGCAATTGTCGTTAAGTTTGGACGAGTGAATCGTGCAATTTGAGAATCATCTGTCGTAATAATTTCAAACTCTTCTGGTACAGAAATACCGTGATCCGCCAAACCATTTAGCACACCTGCTGCCAATTCATCACCTGTCACAACCGCGGCTGTAGCCTGTGAAGAAATCAAACGTTCTGCCAAGGAATAACCATCATTATAGCTGTATTTAGATTCAAATACCAAGCCCTCGCTATAAGGGATTCCTGCATTTTTCAAAGCTTCCTTGTAACCAATCAATCGAATTTTGCCGTTGATATCATCAACAAGGGGTCCACTGATAAAGGCAATCTTTTCATTTTCCTTAAGCAAATGGGTCACTGCGTCAATCGTCGCTTGTTTGTAGTCAATATTAACACTTGGCAACTGGTGTTCGATATCCACCGTCCCTGCAAGGACAACTGGTGTCCGAGAACGAGAAAATTCTGAACGAATCTTTTCAGTCAAGTGATAGCCCATAAAAATGATCCCGTCAACCTGTTTTGAAAAGAGAGTATTAACTACTGAAACTTCTTTTTCATCGTCTTCATCACTGTTGGCTAGGACGATATTGTACTTATACATCTCTGCAATATCATCAATCCCCTTGGCTAGGGTTGAAAAATAGCCATTGGTGATATTTGGAATCACGACACCAACTGTAGTGGTTTTCTTGCTGGCCAATCCACGCGCTACCGCATTTGGACGGTAGTCAAGACGATCAATTACCTCTAGAACTTTCTTACGAGTATTCTCTTTGACGTTCTTATTTCCGTTCACTACACGGCTAACAGTTGCCATAGAAACACCCGCTTCACGAGCAACATCATAAATCGTTACTGTATCATCTGTGTTCATTCCGTTTCCTTTCTATATTGAAAATTTCGCTTTCATGCATCTGCTTACTCCATTTTATCACTTATTGTAAACACTTTCAAGTATTTTTTAGAGAAACTTTGAAAAAATTTCATTTGATACTCACATTTTAAAAAAAGGAAGAAACTTTTCTTGATTTTTAAATCAGTTTGCTGTATGATAAGAAAAACAAGGGAGGGAGAGGCTATGGCTTTTACAAATACCCAGAGACGTTCGGCCAGTTTTGGCGTTGTAACCAGCTTGCCTGATGATGTCATTGACTCTTTATGGTTTATTATCGATCATTTTTTGAAAAACGTCTTTGAATTAGAAGAAGAACTCGAATTTCAACTGCTCAATAATAAGGGAACCATCACCTTCCATTTCTCTAGTCGGCACCTGCCAACTAGTATCGACTTTGATTTTAATCATCCTTTTGACCCTCTTTACCCTCCTCGGGTTCTTATTTTAGACATGGACGGGAAAGAAACCATCCTCCTTCCTGAAGAAAATGACCTATTTTAAAAACTCTAGCTTCTCGGCGCAAATAGCTGAGGAACTAGAGTTTTCTTTTTCTAATAAATGGAGCGACTAACAACCAGACCATTGGGTTTTGTATACTCTAAGTCAAGGTAATCCTGGTAAGTCCCTGGTACGATGAAACCTTGGGGACTCAATATATCAGTCCCAGCTTTTCCCACGATTGAGTCTGCCAGCAAGACACAATTGGTACTGAGAACAAAGTAGGTCTTAAACTCTGATGAGCTAAATTTATAGAGGGTCGCATCTGCTTCCTGTTGCAGTTGGTAGGAGTAGGTATGCTTGACCTCGCCCTCTCTTCTTTTCATCAACTGCGAGCTTGGCTCCCAAGGAATTAACAAATCTTCTATTTCTTCTAAACGAGCTTGGATAGCAGCTTTCTGTTGTTCTGTCAAACTCAGACCATAAGCAAACAAGGTCTTCTGACTTTCCCTCTTACAAAGTTCAATGTATTTTTCCCGATTGGCCTTAAACAAAACACCATCTCCGACCATGCCGAATAAACGCTCCGAGTGGGGATCATACGAGCCATAGGAAATAACCCTCCCTTGATAACAAATATCCACATGTCCCATGGCGAGGAAAAAAGAGGTTTCTGAAGTATGGACAAAAATTTCCAAATCAACCACCTGATCATTTTTTCTTTCTGAACGAACTTCTCCTTCTTGGTTTTCATGATTTGACAACCACTCATTCAGTTTACGCAAGGTGCTGATAGGAATCAGAGCCGTCACAAAGATTGGCAAGGTCATTCGCATTCGCCGTTTCAGCTTGGGATTGCTTTCTATCCTCTCAAAAAAGAAACCGTCCCGAAGGCTGCTGGCTCCTAGCATGAGCAAGTAAAATCCAAGCAAGAGCAATTCAAAATTCGCCGCATCGTGAAAAGGAGAAATGCTATAAAGACCAAATCCTATCATCCATACAGCATCAAAGAGATGATGAATCCGAGGATGAATGGCATTTTTTCGATAGAGGGACCAGGTCACAAGACTAATGGCGCCCGTAAACAGCTGGTAACTCGCAATGATAAAGACCAGGAGATAGAGGGCAAGGTCTTGCAAAATGATAGAGTCAAACACCAGAGCCGCAACCACCAGCTTAGCCAAGGTTACAAGGATGTTTTCCCTACGTTTTTTATCCTGAAACCAGCGAGTCAACAAGTGCCAAAGCGCTGACAAGGAAAAGTAGCCCATCAACAACTGGTACCCCATCCGTGGAACAACTTGTCCAAAACGAATCAAAAGAATCCCTAAAATAATAGCAAGCAGTCCCTCCCCGATGCTCTTCCACTTGCTATAGGTCTCGGTAAGTTTAGGCATCGCCTTGCTCCAACTGATTAAGCAAGTGACGAATTGGTTGCTTTAAGATCGGATGGATAAAATGGGGAGCTATTTCTTGCAGAGACTCAAGGACAAAGAGGCGTTCTGCTACATAAGGGTGAGGCAAGATGAGGTCATCTGTATAAATGACCTGGTCCTCCACAAAGAGCAAGTCCAAATCAATCAAACGAGGCCCCCAATGCACCTCTCGAACCCGTCCCATTTCTGACTCAATACTTAACAAGGTCTCTAACAAGACTGGTGCTGGTAGCCATGTTTCTACTTCAATCACCTGATTAGCAAAACTATCCTGCTCCACGCCACCCCAAGGCTCCGTCGTCAAGACACTGGACTCTTTGAGAATATGGATACCGTGAGCTCGCAGTTTATCGATAGCTTGTTCCAAGTTCGCCTGCTTATCGCCCATATTGCTTCCTAGAGCGATAAAGGCCCGTTGTTTGCGACGATGAATGGTCACTGAGCAGGTATCCAGCGGTAAATGCACTGGTGCCCAAGGTTTTTTGAGTTCCAGTTCAATCTCCTGAACGAGAGGATAGGTCTCAAAGGTACGCTCTACTAGTTTGTAGGCTACTGTTTCAATCAAATCCTCAGTGCTTTCCTGAAACCAAGTCTTCCACTGCTGACAAAGTTCTCCGTAGTGGACAGAAGAAGCCAAATCTAACTCAGTCGCTGCCTTGGTCATATCATAGGATAAGCTTGCGGAAATAACAAACTTCTGCCCCAATTCTTTCTCACTTGGAAAGAGGCCGTGATAAGCAAATATTTCCAAATCTTTGATCTTTAGCTGATCCATAACTAGTCCTTTCTAGAAAAATCCGCTTCAAGCGGATTCTTTTTTACAGTCCCATTAAACGATAAGCCTGGTCTCGGAGATCCTTATCTGTTTCAAATAAACCACGGGCTACGGTCGTCAAAGTTGCAGTGCCTGGTTTTCTAACACCACGCATGCTCATACACATATGCTCTGCTTCAATGACAACAAAGGCTCCCTTAGCCCCTAGATACTCCATCAAGGCATCAGCCACTTCAATATTCAACCGTTCTTGAATCTGTGGTTTTTTAGAGTAGACTTCAACTGTACGCGCTAGCTTGGACAAGCCTGCCACACGTCCATCTGGAATGTAGGCAATGTGCGCTCTACCATAAAAGGGCAAGAAGTGGTGTTCACACATAGTATGGAAAAAGATATCCTTTTCTACCACCATATTGTCATCGATAATCTCAAAGGATTTTGATAAATGTTCCTCCGCAGTCTGACCAAGACCTGAAAAAATCTCTTGGTACATACGAGCTACGCGAGCAGGTGTCTCCAGCAAACCCTCACGGTTAACATCTTCGCCAACGGCCTCGATAATCATTTTTACAGCCGTTTCAATCTTTTGTGTATCCATTCTCTAGTTATTCCTCTCCATTAGGTAGGCTCTCACCTGGCTCAAGAAATACAAGGAACCCGTGACAATCCTAACTGTTTTTTTTCCTTCATCTTCTGTCATTTTCTGATCTAAAAACTCCTGCCAACTTTGGTAGTTGAGATTTCTAGACTTAGCGGTCTCTTGCATCACTTTCTCATCAGTAGCTCGACTATCGTCAAAATGTGTCAGAGTAAGCTCGGTATCTGGCATTGTCACTAGCAAGTCCAGCATATCCTCCAAGGCCTTGGTTTTGATGCAAGTAAAGAGGATTTCTTTATGATAATCCGCAAAGCGTTCTTGCAGGGTGGCCAATAAAGCCTTGATAGCATGGGGATTATGAGCCCCATCCAAAATCATCATAGGTTCGCTAGACAGAACCTCCAAACGCCCTGGCCATCTGGTTTCCTCCAAGGCTTGAGCAACCAAATCATTGCTAGCTAATTCTCGCCCAGTCTTCTGGCAATAAGTGTCTAGGAGAGCAAGCGCCATCCCCGCATTCTCAATCTGATGCAAGCCAAGCAGGCCTGTCTGGAAGCAACCTTTTCTGACATCACTTGTATAGTCAAAGACCTCGCCCGTTACCACACTTTCTTGATGACGAACCTGGTAATCTCTCCCATAGGCAATTCTCGGCGCATCTTTCCCTTCTGCAATGCAATCAATAACAGCCAAGGCTTCTGGAGCAATGCTACCTGTCACCAAAGGAACACCTTGCTTGATAATCCCAGCCTTCTGTTCTGCTATGGCCTCTATAGTATCACCAAGTAGAGCCACATGGTCCAATCCAATAGTCGTAATTCCTGTCAGAATCGACTGACAGACATTGGTACTATCCAGAAGTCCACCCATGCCGACTTCCATGATGGCCACATCAACTTTTTCAGCAGCAAAATAATCATAGGCTAAGGCTGTGATAATCTCAAACTCGGTCGTTCCTTGTAAAGCAAGGCCCTTCTCCCCCTCAAGTAAAGACTCATAGTCTGCCATCATGGCTTCTAGTCTAGCTTGTGGGATGGATTCCCCGTTGATGCTAATCTGATCGGTGTAATGAATGAGATAGGGCGAGCTGAACACACCTACTCTCAGACCTAGCTTTACTAGCATGTTTTTTAGAAAAGTAATGGTAGAGCCCTTGCCGTTGGTTCCACCGATGTGGATGACCTTTAGCTTGAGATGGGGATTGCCTCTTAGTGACAAGAGTTTCACCATTCTCTCCAAACCAAAATGCGGTTGGTCCGTCCGGTAGTGGGTAATCCACTGATTGTTTTGAATTTCGTTCATCTTACTTGTATTGTTTTAAATCTAGATTTTCCGCTTCATCAGCCAAACGAATGGCGGAGGCAATTTCAATTGCCATCTTGTGACTAGCTACATCGTGCACGCGCACCACTTCTACACCCTGTCTCGTAGCGATACTAGTTACATGAGCCGAAGCCGTGTCCCGATTTCGGAAACCGACTTCTGTCTCAGGATTGACTTCAAACCCACTTTCTTCAAGGATATTGATAACAAATCGCTTACGCGAAACACCAAGAAAGATTGGATAGCCCTGCTGACGCAATTTGTCAAGATCCCGTAGAAGAAGCAGATTTTCCTTCTTGGTCAGACCAAAGCCAATTCCTGGATCCAACAGGATATTTTCTCTTGCTATCCCAGCTTGATCTGCTCTCGCTAAAGCTCGTTCAAAGAAAGCTGTCATCAATTCTTCTACCGGTAATTGTTCAAAGTCAGCTAACTCTTTCTCTGTAAAGGCTTGACCAAATCCAAAATGCGGGAATATGAGCGAGCTAGGATGCTGTGGTCGAGCCATAACTGGATTAAACATGATGACCGCTTGTGCTCCCGCTTTGGCAACAACAGTTGCCATCCGCTCATCTCCCATTAGACCCGTGATATCATTGACAAGATTGGCACCAGCTTCCAAAGCAGCCTCTGCCACCTGACTTTTCCATGTATCGACGGAAATGAGGACATCACTTTCCTTGCGAATAGCTTTGATAACTGGAATAACACGCTGGATTTCCTCTTCTATCTCTACATAGTTGCTTCCAGGGCGAGTCGATTCTCCACCGATATCTAGCATACTTGCTCCTTCAGCTATCAATTTACGAGCTTGCTGGAGAGCCTGATCAACAGCAAAAAACTGCCCACCATCCGAAAAGGAATCTGGGGTTACATTGATAATTCCGCAAATGGCTGTTTTTGCCTGACTAGCTTTATTAGACATAGGGTCACTCCTCAAGGTTTTTCACCACATTATTTCTCTATTTTACCATAAAAAGAAAAAGATGGATACGCTAGTATTCATCTTTTCCAAGTAAGAAAATGGTTTAGAAAGGCAAGCCTAAATTTCGACTAATCAAAACCAGTAAAGCCAGCAAACAAAAGGCGATACCATTGACAATCATATGAAGCAAGATTGACATCTCTAAACGTTCTGTTCTGTATGCTGTCCAAGTTAAAACTGTCGACATTCCTCCATAGATAAGGAGAGAAGGCAGATTGGTCGGTGTGTGGAGCAAGGCAAAGACAACTGCACCTACAAGATAACCCAGCTTCTCCTTCCCACGGAAGATCTTTTTAGGGATAATTCCACGACACAATATTTCCTCACAAATGGGAGCAATCAGAACCAGTAAGAAAAAACTGGAAATAAGCGAGCTATTCTGAACCAGATTATTAATAGTTGATTGGTTGTTGGTCGTAGATTCATTCATCAGACGAAGCAAGGCAGAGCCGAATAAGTTACTTGTGAAAATAACCAAATAACTCAAAACCAAGCGGGCCAGATCTTTTGCCTTGAAAAAAGAAAGATTGAAGTTCGCAATCTCTGTTTTTCGCGCACTAAAGATAAAAACAGTTAGAATAGCAACCGACAACAAAGCCACTAAGAGTCCTGACTGGAGGAGTGGGAATTATCTAGCGGATAAAAGGGCAGATAAAATTAAGGGAAGTTGAGATAGCACCAGTCCTATTAAAAAAATCAACACCCATATTCCTCTGTCCAGAATTTCTTGCCAGATACTTTTTTTCTTCATGATATACCTCCTTATAATAAAAAGGGGAAGACCCCCTTTCTATATTATACCATTTATAGCGCCATGCTGATATAGTTCAGGATAAACAAGGCATCCAAAATCCAAATCATCACGTGCACATCCTTGGCTTGACCTTTGACAAGTTTTGTCAAGGTGTATGTCAAGAAACCAACAGCAATCCCTTGTGTGATAGAGTAGCTGAATCCCATAAAGATAGAGGTGAAGAAGGCAGGAACCGCTTCAGCCATATCATCCCAAGGAATATTTTTCAAGTTAGAAAGCATCATGATTCCGACAATGATTAAAATTGGTGCTGTTGCAGCTGTTGGAACAATCGCTAGAAGTGGGCTAAAGAAGCTAGATAGGGCAAAACAGATCGCAACAACTAGGGCTGTCAAACCAGTACGTCCACCAGCACCGATACCCGCCGCAGACTCAACATAGGTCGTAACGTTTGAAGTACCTGCAATGGCACCTACTGAAGTTGCCACCAAGTCAGAGTAAAGAGCCTTGTCCAATTTAGCTGACTCATGGTTTTCTCCACTTGTCGCAACGATACCAACTTTTTCACCAGTACCGATAAGAGTACCAATTGTGTCAAAAATATCCGTTAGTGAGAAGGCAAGAATAGCCATCAAGGTTTCTGGTAAACGTGAAGTGTTTGATATCAAAGATCCTAAACCTCCTGAACCAAGAGCAGCACCAAACAAAGTTCCTAGATCATTAACCGCTGATGAAAGGTTGTTGCTAGCAAAGTCAATCCCTGACAATTTCACAACACCAACAGCGATGGCAAGAACAGTCGTTGTAAGGATAGAAAGAATGATTCCACCTTTAATTCCTTTAACAACAAAGAAGATAGTAATAGCCAGACCTGCAAGAGCCACCAATACTGCTGGAGTATTGAAGTCTACCAAGCCTGGAACGGCTGCTGAGTTTGCAGTAAGCGCAGCTTGAGCCTTATCTGCACCTTCCCCTGCTACTGTATAAGTCCCTGGGTCAATTGAGAATTTCAAAAGACCAGCATTCTTAATACCAACATAGGCAAGGAAAACACCAATACCAGCTGAAATTGCTGAACGAAGTGTTGTTGGAATAGATTCAATAATCATTTTACGAACATTTGTCAAGGTAATAATCAGTGAAATAATCCCACAGATAAAGACCATCCCAAGAGCTTCTTTCCAAGTATAGCCCATCCCAAATACGACTGTAAATGTAAAGAAGGCATTTAGTCCCATACCTGGGGCTTGGGCATATGGCAAGTTAGCATAAAAGGCCATCATCAAGGTTCCCACAACAGAACCGATAATTGTTGCCAAGAATACACCTTGAACTGGCATTCCTGTTTGTGAAAGCATTTGAGGGTTTACAAAGAGAATGTAACTCATTGCAAAGAAAGTTGTTAAACCAGCAAGCACCTCTGTACGGACATCTGTCCCGTGCTCTTTTAGTTTAAATAGTTTGTCCATGTTTAATCTCCTTTTGTTTTTTACGAACAATATGAGTATTATATCATTTATTATTCACCTTTTCAATATATTTGTTTGATTTATTTAACAAAATGAAATGTTTATTTTTTGTTTTGAGTCTGTTTTTCTTCTTTCTTTTTGATATAATAGTAGACATCTTATCTGGAATCTACTAGGAAGGTTTATATGACTAAAAAAATTATCGCAGTCGATTTGGACGGAACCCTGCTCAATGGTGAAAGCAAGCTCTCCGATTTTACCAAAAAGACAATCAAAAAAATTACCGAAAAGGGGCACCATGTTGTCATCACGACAGGTCGTCCTTATCGTATGGCAAAAGAATTTTATCAGGAACTAGAGTTGCACACACCTATGATCAACTTCAATGGTTCCCTTACCCATCTACCAGGACAAGCTTGGGAGCATGAAAAGTGCTTGACATTGGACAAAAAATACCTCTTAGATATGGTCAAACGCAAAGAGGATATCCAAGCTGACTTTATTGCAGGAGAATACCGCAAAAAATTTTATATCACGGCCCCTAATGAAGAAATTGCCAATCCCAAACTATTTGGTGTAGAAAATTTCCAACCAGAAAATCAATTCAAATCCGAATTGGTAACCAAGGATCCAAACTGCATCCTCTTGCAAACAAGAGTTGAGGACAAATACGCTCTCGCAGACGAGATGAATCGTTTTTACCAACACCAACTAGCAATCAATACCTGGGGAGGTCCCCTCAACATTCTCGAATGTACACCAAAAGGAGTCAACAAGGCCTTTGCTTTAGAGTATTTGCTCAATGTTATGAACCGAGACAGACAAGACCTGATTGCCTTTGGAGATGAACACAATGACACCGAAATGCTAGCTTTTGCAGGCAAAGGATATGCCATGAAAAATGCCAACCCCGATTTGCTACCATATGCTGATGAGCAACTCTCTCTGACAAATGATGAAGATGGTGTTGCCCATACCCTACAAGATTTATTCCTATAACGCTCAAAAAGTTAGCTTGTGCTAGCTTTTTTGATTTTCACAATTTTTCAATTAATCGTCCTGTTTTCATTTTTTTATATTAAATTACTCTCTTATTTTTTCATACATTTCCACAAAATGTTTATATATTAACATTTTGTAAGCGAGTTTTCATTGAAAACCAATACATATTTATAAGAAATGGTTGATTTTTGTTTGAAAACGGTTTATACTTAAAGTTAGGCTTAAAGTTTTCTTAAACAAATAGTCAAACATTTTAAAGGAGGAATGACAATAATGAGTATCGGAATCATTATTGCGAGCCACGGCGAATTTGCTGCGGGTATTCATCAGTCCGGATCCATGATCTTTGGTGAACAAGAAAAGGTTCAAGTTGTAACCTTTATGCCAAACGAAGGTCCAGATGATCTATACGCTAAGATCAATAACGCTGTTGCTGCATTTGACGCAGAAGATGAGGTTCTAGTATTGGCTGACCTTTGGAGTGGATCTCCATTCAACCAAGCTAGCCGCGTGATGGGAGAAAATCCAGAACGTAAGTTTGCCATCATCACAGGACTGAACTTGCCGATGTTGATCCAAGCCTACACAGAGCGCCTTATGGACGCGAATGCAGGTGTGGATAAAGTCGCTGCGAATATCATTAAAGAAGCCAAAGATGGCATCAAGGCTCTCCCAGAAGAGCTTAACCCAGTTGAGGAAGTTGCAAGTGCTGCAGCTGCTCCAGTTGCACAAGCTGCTATTCCAGAAGGAACAGTTATCGGTGACGGTAAACTGAAAATCAACCTTGCTCGTCTAGACACTCGTCTCCTTCATGGTCAGGTTGCCACTGCTTGGACTCCAGATTCAAAAGCAGATCGTATCATCGTTGCTTCAGACAACGTTGCAAACGACGATTTGCGTAAAGAATTGATCAAACAAGCAGCTCCAAACGGAGTAAAAGCCAACGTTGTCCCAATCCAGAAATTGATCGACGTTGCAAAAGACCCACGTTTCGGCGAAACTCATGCCCTTATCTTGTTTGAAACTCCACAAGATGCACTTCGTGCTATCGAAGGTGGAGTGCCAATCAAGACCCTTAACGTTGGTTCTATGGCTCACTCAACAGGTAAAACAATGATCAACAACGTTTTGTCTATGGACAAAGAAGACGTTGCAACCTTTGAAAAAATGCGTGACCTCGGTGTTGAATTTGACGTACGTAAAGTACCAAACGACACGAAAAAAGATTTGTTTGACTTGATTAAGAAAGCAAACGTTCAATAATTTTAATCTGTTTCGATCATTTTTGAAAACAGGATTAAATACTTTATTAAAACTAAATAGAAAAGGAATAAAACCATGTCAGATATTTCAATCATTTCTGCTATCTTGGTTGTAGTTGTTGCCTTCCTTGCAGGTCTTGAAGGTATCCTCGACCAATTCCAATTCCATCAACCAATCGTCGCATGTACCCTTATCGGACTTGCAACTGGTAACCTCGAAGCAGGTGTTATGCTTGGTGGATCTCTTCAAATGATCGCCCTTGGTTGGGCAAACATCGGAGCTGCCGTAGCTCCTGACGCTGCTCTTGCATCTGTTGCTGCAGCAATCATCTTGATCAAAGGTGGTAACTTTACTACTGATGGTATCGCCGTTGCAACAGCAACAGCTATCCCTCTTGCTGTAGCTGGACTTTTCTTGACTATGATTGTTCGTACAATCTCAGTTGCCTTAGTTCACTCAGCTGATGCTGCTGCTAAAGACGGAAACATTGCAGCTGTTGAGCGTGCTCACTTTGTTGCACTTCTTCTTCAAGGTCTTCGTATTGCAATCCCTGCTGCCTTCCTTATCGCTATCCCAGCTTCTGCTGTTCAAGACGCTCTTGGTTTGATGCCAGACTGGTTGAACGGTGGTATGGCTGTCGGTGGTGCTATGGTCGTTGCCGTTGGTTACGCTATGGTTATCAACATGATGGCAACTCGTGAAGTATGGCCATTCTTCGCTATCGGTTTTGCTCTTGCAGCAATCTCTCAATTGACTTTGATTGCCCTTGGTGTCATCGGTGTTGCCCTTGCCTTCATCTACCTTAACCTTACAAAACAAGGTGGAAACGGTGGCGGCGGAGCTACGACTTCTAACGACCCAATCGGTGATATCCTAGAAGACTACTAGAAAGGGGAACAATCATGGCTGAAAAAATTCAATTATCAAAATCAGATCGTCAAAAAGTTTGGTGGCGTTCACAATTCCTTCAAGGTTCTTGGAACTACGAACGTATGCAAAACTTGGGTTGGGCTTACTCATTGATCCCAGCTATCAAAAAATTGTACACTAAAAAAGAAGACCAAGCGGCTGCTCTTGAGCGTCACCTTGAGTTCTTCAACACTCACCCATACGTAGCTGCTCCAATCATGGGGGTTACCCTTGCACTTGAAGAAGAGCGCGCTAACGGTGTTGAAATCGACGACGCGGCTATCCAAGGGGTTAAGATCGGTATGATGGGACCTCTTGCTGGTATCGGTGACCCAGTATTCTGGTTTACAGTTCGTCCTATCCTTGGAGCCCTTGGTGCATCACTTGCTGCATCTGGTAACATTGTTGGTCCCCTTCTCTTCTTCTTTGGATGGAATGCTATCCGTATGGCCTTCCTATGGTACACGCAAGAGTTCGGTTACAAAGCTGGATCTGAAATCACTAAAGACATGTCTGGTGGTATCTTGAAAGACATCACTAAAGGAGCTTCTATCCTTGGTATGTTCATCCTTGCCGTTCTTGTACAACGTTGGGTATCCATCAACTTCACTATCAACCTTCCAGGCAAACAATTGTCAGAAGGTGCCTACATCAACTTCCCAGAAGGTCCTGTTACAGGAGCTGAGTTGAAGGGCATTCTTGGTCAAGCGCTTAGTGGTATGAGCCTAGATAGAGTTCAACCACAAACGCTTCAAGGTCAGTTGGACTCATTGATTCCAGGATTGATGGGACTTCTCCTTACTTTCCTTTGCATGTGGTTGCTTAAGAAAAAAGTATCTCCAATCACAATCATCCTTGCCCTCTTTGCAGTTGGTATCGCAGCTCGTTTCTTCGGTATCATGTAATCTCGGTGAGAATATATAAACAAAAAAGAATCAGGATTAAACCTGATTCTTTTTATGTATCAACTTTTTCTCCTAGTAAGATAATGAAAGCACCCAATCACCACTGCTAGTATGGCAACATAGAGTAGCTGTTTGGCTTCTAAAGGCACAAAAGCTCCCTGTAGGATAAAAGTATTGGCAAGTACACCAACAAGGGCTGCAAGGCTCAAAAACGTGAGCAAAAGCATCTTGTATCGATTAAAAGGCAAGCTGACCTTGGCAACTAGACACAGACCATTGATCAGGGCAAGGAGGAAGCAAATAAATTTGACCTGACCTGGGACAGTGATAAAGAAATTGGTCAAAAGAACACTAGCAACCAGAACGCCACCACCAATCGCCGCGTTGGTTAGGATATCTCTCATAAAGTGAGTGCTAACCTTTTCTTTATTGGACTCAAAAGTCAGGAAGAAGGATGGAATCCCAATCGTAATGGCTGAAATGATTGTAAACTGAATGGGGATAAAGGCAAATTCCAAACCAAATACCACACTCAAAATGGCAAAAACGATGGAGAAGAAGGTCTTTGTTAGAAAAAGAGAGGCTACCTTTTGGATGTTGTTAATGACCCGGCGTCCTTCCATCAAGATATCATAAAATACTGCAAAGTCATCTGTGAGAAAAACAATATTGGAGACGCTTTTTGCTGCACTGGTGGCTCCATTCATAGCAAAACTAATATCTGCTTTTTTGAGAGCCAGAACATCATTGACACCATCACCACTCATGGCGACTGTTTTCCCAGCATTCTGCAAAACGGTCACCATCTTTTCTTTCTGCTCTGGTGTCACGCGACCAAAGATATCATGCTCCAAAACCACTCTTTCAAAGTTCTCATCACTCACCTTGGTCATATCAATCGCACGGGCTTCTTCTTTAAAACCTGCCTTACGAGCAACCCCATATACAGCCACATGATTATCTCCACTGATAATCTTTACTTCCACTCCCTGAGACTCGAAATAGTCAAAGGTTTCCTTGGTATTATCCTTAATCTCATCTGACAGAACGACGTTACCTAGTAATTCCATATTGGCTGGGGTAGTAATCTGGTCCTTGCTATGAGCGAGTGTCAAGATTCGAAAACCTTGCTGTTTTAGATTTTCATAGTAGGCATCCATCGGCTGGGTAAAGCCTAAAAACTCATAGGCTCCGAAGAAATAGGTCCCACTGTCTTTTACTTGGACAAAGGAATACTTGTTTTTGCTTGAAAAGGCACCGACTTCTTGAACTTCCCACTTTTTCTCACAGGTTAAGTAAGTCTTCAGAGCTCGGGAAGTTGCATTTTCATCTTCGAAATAAGCCAAATAAGAAGACAGTTTCTCTGCTACATTAGCATCCATTTCTTGGACCTTCATATTCCCCGTCGTGATGGTTCCAGTCTTATCAAAACAAAGAACATCTACTCGCGCCAAGGTCTCTACACAGTATAGCTCCTGCACTAGAACCTTCTTTTTAGCCAACTTCATGGCTGCTACCGCTAGGGAGACGCTAACCAAGAGAATCAAACCCTCTGGAATCATGCCGACCAAGGCACCTGAACTTCCCAAGACAATTTCAACATAAGACCGTCCTAGACTAAAACCTCTGACATAAAGCAGAATCGCAACTGGCACTAGCAAGATAGAGACGATTTTTAAAATCTTATCCATATAATCGCGCAGTTGAGAAGGGTATTTTTTGAATTCCTTGCTGGATTTTGCAAGTTTGTTGATATAACTATCGGGTCCGACCGCCGTCGCCGTGACCAGACACGTACCGCTGACAACATTGCTTCCGCTCATCAGCTTGTCACCAACTGTTTTAAAGACCGAATCACTCTCACCAGTCAGCAAGGACTCATCAACTTCAATATTCCCTTCAAGCACTTCTGCATCTACAGGCACCTGATCTCCCAGATTGAGATGCAGATACTCACCCAGTACGATGTCTTCTGGATCAATCTCAATCGTTTGACCATCTCGGTTGACTCTGTACTTACTTTTACCAAGCAAACTCAGCTTTTCTAAGGCATTTTTTGAACGCACTTCTTGGAAAATCCCAATGGCTGTATTGATAGCAATCACACCTAAAAAGAGCATATTTTCAAATCGCAAGGTTGTGGCTACCAGAACTGCCAGAGCCAAGTTCATAGCATTAAAGAAGGTAAATATATTTGAAACGACGATTTCCTTAGTTGTTTTGTAAGGTTTAATGTCGCTGATGTTTCGTTGACAATCCTTGATGTCTTGATTGCTTAAATACTTCATTTCTACTCCGATATCCTTTTGTACTACTATAATAACACATATCCTTTTCTCTGTCACTTAAAGACTCAAACTAAGAAAGACTTACTTGGTAAGCATCATTTATCGCCACTTTAAGAAGTATTAAAAAAGAAGCTAGGATTTCCCTAACCTCTTTTCTCTATGTTTTATTCTGCCAAGGCACCCATTGGATCCCAAGGTGCGAGCACGATTGGTTCTGCTTCATAGGCGGCTTGTTCTTCTGCTGTTAGCAATTCTTTACGAACAACGATTTGGTAGGTGTATTCGTCCATCCAAGCGTCTGAGGCAACAAAGTAACCATCTGTACCGACCTTGTCTCCCCATGAGTTTTCAACCTTCCACTTGGTTGACTTGCCGTTTTCATCCAAGTCCACACCTGTCAAGACCATGGCGTGAGTCATCAAGCTTTCGCTGTAGTCCAAACGCCCAGCCTTGTCTTGAGTCAGTTTAATGTCCATGCTTGATTCAAAGTCATAAACATCTGTCGCAAGGATTCCAGCTTTACGGTTGCTGAGTTGGCCGACATCTGAACCAAACCAAACAGTCTCTCCTGTTTGCACTTGGGCAATTGCCAATTCTTTCAAGCGTTCCATAGGAACGTTGATATAACGAACCGCACGGCTACCAACCACATTCCCCAACATCTCAACTGTGTAAGATTTGCCGTAAGGCTTGTCAGCAGTTGGAGCATTGATAACAGAAACATAATCTTCTAGAGGTAGATTGACATATTTCTTGTAAAATTCCTGTGGTGTGATACCCTTTTCGCTTTGATAGTTGTTGTCTTTATCGCGATAAGCAAAGTCAAACTGACGTGGTGGAAGACCCAAAGACATAGCAAGGAAGTTAAATATTTCTTGCAGGAGGTCTTCTTTCTTGGCTTGAACAGTCGCTTGGTCTGCACCTGAAGTAATCAAGTCACGCAAGATTTGAGCATCTTGGCGAAGCAATTTGTTAAGAATGGCATTGAGTTCACGGCTATTGCTAGATGAGATAGACTCAGGATAAACAGACTTGGGCACGACACCATATTTTTCAAAGAGAGAAACCACCATATCCCACTGACCACCATCTTGTTGAGGAGTTTGGAGCAGGAAGCTAACCTTGCGGCTCGTCAAGTCTTGGTCTGCAGTCGCAATGACTTGCTCCAAGAACCAGTTAGATTTTTCATACTTGTCCCAGAAGAAAGTGTGAGCCTGAGACAATTCAAAGTTCTCCAATTTGTATTGCGAGATGAGTTTGTGACGGAAGGTATTGAGAGCTGCGAACATCCAGCAACGACCAGAGGCCTTCTGATTAGTCACCTTGTCCTTGGTTAAATCAAGTGAGAAAACAGGTGTATTGTCTACATGGCTCTGACGACGTTCTAGGGCTGCAAAAATGCCGTTATGGCTGGCAGCGTTTTCGATAGCTTGGTATTTTACATTTGCTTCATAGTTAGCAAATAATTGATTCGTAAATGATTCTTGAATCGCGTTCATAGATTCCTCCTTTTATTCTACTGTCTATTATAACTCTTTTCACAAAGGAAGCAACTGAAAAATGAAAAAGCAAGCCAAATAGACTCACCTTTTTTCATGTTATGGACACTATTTTACACTAGCAAAAAGCAATTCGAGCTCTGCTTGACTGATGCGACGCCATTCACCCCGTTTCAAGTTCTCGTCCAAAACTAGAGTCCCCATAGTCAAACGTTGCAGATCCACTACTTCCTTACCACAGTAGGCCACCATGCGTTTTACCTGATGAAATTTCCCTTCCGCAATGGTCACCCGAACCTTACTCTCATCCTTACCTGAATCCACTAACACAATCTCCAGTTTGGCCGGCTGGCAGGTAAAGTCCTTAAGCGGAATGCCCTTAGAAAATGTTTCCACATCTTCTTGGGTCATGATTCCCTTGACCTGAGCTAGATAAGTTTTATCCACATGACGCTTGGGCGAAAGAAGAGCATGGGCAAGCTGACCATCATTAGTCAAGAGCAGAAGACCATGCGTATCAATATCCAAGCGCCCTACAGGAAAGACTTCTTTGGCACGTCCATAGTCGTCCAACAAGTCCAAAACGGTTCTATGCTTGGTATCTTCAGTCGCTGAAATGACTCCTTGGGGCTTGTTCATCATGTAGTAGACGAACTCTTCATACTCTAGTTTTTGACCATCAAAATGAATCTGGTCTCTTTCTTCATTTATTTGCAGTTTTGCTGATTCTTCTTTTTTACCATTTACCGTCACGCGCCCAGCCTTGAGCAAGTTTTTGACCTCAGTCCGACTTCCTACAGCGCAGGCAACTAAAAATTTATCTAATCTCATAGAACTATTATATCATACTCAAAAGGAGGCTGGCTCAATGACCAACCTCCCTTTTTCTAATTTTTCAAGAAACTAACTTCCTCGTCTCCAGAAAATAGCTAAGACAATCATGGCACCTAAAACAGCTGGGATAATAGCTGTTCCTGCTAGGATCGGTCCCCAAGTTCCAAAGAGCAAGTGGCCCAGAAAGGCACCAATCCAACCGAGAAACATTTTCCCAAAACATCCCATGCTCTCTCCGCGATTGGTCAAAGCACCTGCCAAGAGTCCCACTAAGAGACCGACAAACATACTTCCAAGCATAGCTTCTCCTTAAATTGCCCAATCTCCATTACGGAAGAGGGGTACGCGTGTTCCATCCTCACGGATACCATCGATATCCATTTGGCTAGAACCAATCATAAAGTCCACGTGAACATCTGAACGGTTAAGTCCTGCAGCTTCAAGCTCTTCTTCACTCATCTCTGCTCCACCAACGACGCTGGTCGCATAGGCAGCACCGATAGCCAAGTGGTTTGAGGCATTTTCATCGAAAAGGGTATTAAAGAAGGTGATGCCTGACTGAGAAATTGGACTTGGATCTGGTACCAAGGCACATTCACCTAAGGCACGCGCACCCGCATTTTCAAAGACAAGGTCTTTCATAACCTGATCACCCTTCTCAGCAGTGATATCCACGATTTGTCCATCTTTGAAGGTTACTTTAATCCCTTCGATAATATTTCCGTTATAGCTAAGTGGTTTTGTAGAAGTTACATATCCATCTGCACGACGGAAGTCAGGCGCTGTGAAGACTTCCTCTGTCGGCATATTTGGCAAGAAACCTTCGCCCTGTGCATTGACAGCACCAGCTGATTCCCAAACATGGTTCTTTGGCAAACCAAGTGTCAAATCTGTTCCTGGAGCTGTATAGTGAAGGGCTGAGAATTGCTCTTTATTGAGCATATCTGCCTTGCTCTTGAGGATAGCAGCGTGTTCTTCCCAAGCTTTAACGGGATCTTCTTCGTAGACACGGCAAGTTTTGAAAATTTGGTCCCAAAGGAGGTCGACTGCTTCTTCATCGCTCGCTGCATTTGGGAAGACCTTCTTAGCCCATTCAAGTCCCGCAGCGGCTGCCACAGTCCAGCTAACCTTGTTGGATTGAGTTGCGATACGCATTGGCTTCATGGCAAGTCCCATAGCTTTGGCAGAAGCTGAAAGCTTATCAGCATCCACTCCGTTCAAGGCACCTGGATCAGATGAGCGAACTCCAAGACGACTAGCCTTGTTCTCCAAGAGATAGTTCATCTCAGCAATCTTGTATTCTGGCACATTGCCCAAACGTTCCATCGGCGCGTGGAGAAATTTCTCACGATTGATGACATCATCAGTCCACTGAACGATAACCTCATGCGCACCAAGTGCGTAGGCTTCTTTAACGATCAAGTGAGCCAACTCACGTTGCTCCACATCGATTGAGAGAGCCAAGGTGTGACCTGGTTGCACATTGATTCCGTTCGCAACCAACAACTTCGCATATTTTTCTAGATTTTCTTTAAAATTTGGTAAAACCATGTTGTTTTCTCTTTTCTATTTTTATTTTTCTTTCAAAGCAGAAAATAATCCTGCTAAAGCAATGGCACCCGACAAGAGCGCTGTCGATAGGATAATTGTTTCGTCTGCCAGCTCTAACTGATAGTCAAAGACCCTTTCAGCAGGTTTGTCTTCCGCAAAAATTCTTAGTTTCATGAAATGTCCTCCGTTACTAGTATATCACATATGATGTAAATTTAAAAACAAGCCTAATAAAGCTTGTTTTTAATTAACTAAAACAAAAGTCGTGTACATATCTTTCCACTTCTTTTTCCATAGATTGAATCTCACGAATACCCCATTTATCATTCTTTACCGTTACGTCTGCCATCATCTGTAATTTTAAACTCTGGCGATTGAAAATTCCTTCCCACTGTTTATACTTTGCACTTGGAACTAAATTTCCAAACTTCGAATTTTGACTATCTGTAATGATACAAAGATTCCCAAAAGAGTGCAAAAATTTATCATCAATCTTTTCAACTCTTTCATCACTATTTGGATGTTGTGGAAACCAATGTTCTATGGAGCGACGATAAGCAAATTTGAAATCTTCAAACTTAACATCGTATGCTTTCTTTAATTCTTCACGATTTTTCCATAAAACATAATCTACAAAGTTAAAAGCATAAACAGGAATTGCACCATATTTCTTAATTCTTCTATCCTCAGTAAAAAATCTTTCCTCAGCATATCTCATTGCCATTTTCTCAAGAAAATCCTTAAACTGACTAGCAAATTCTGTTTGATTTAACTCTTCAATATGGTTAAACAAAAATTGCAAGATTTCATATAACCAACGACTATCACGATTAGCAGTAAAGGTCACAGCAAACATGGATTGAAGGAGGATAATGTTTTTGTTTAAATTGTCAAAAGTATTTTTTTGATAATTAATTCGGACATATTTCCATCCTCCATTTTCATTTCGTTGATATGTCTCATACTGACCTCGTTTGATTTGCCATTCGGTTTCATTTTCTAATTGGACATTTTTTACGATAAACGTATCAAATATATGCTTCATAGTCAAAAGTAAATTCCCAAATTGTTGAACCCATTTTCTATCTCGACGTTCAATTTGAAATATTGTCAATAATTTTTTATCATCAAATGTAGTTTCGTCATTTCCTTCCATGATGAAAAAAACTTGAAGTAAAAATGTTGGAAAATCAATTACAGTCGTATAATTTGAAATGTCTGCTCCATTATTTACTAAGCTACTACTTTCATATTTTGTCTGAGTAATTGCATCTAGTAAACTTCGTTGCTCAATTTTTTTTACTCTTATTTTCTCAAATACACTTTCCAATTTGAAGTTAGTAAATTCTTTACCAAAAATTTTCTCCCCCTCTTCATCAGTATTGTTTGGTCTACTTCGGATTTGAAAAGTTTTTATTACCGGCTTATCAAACTCTGCACAGGCATCCCAAATCCTTGCAAACTTTTGAGCCATTTCTTGATCTGTACCAAACTTGGCCATCATTTGCGCCTTAAGGATTTCATGAGCTTCTAGTTGTTCGCCTCGAGAGTTGAAACGTTCGAAATAAAGATTCAAATCTAAGTCTTCAGGAAGTATACTCCGAAAAATGATGACATTCTCAAAAAAATAATCAATGAAAGACTGAAGATTAAGTTCGCGCTCCTCTAGCACTTTTTTCAATGCGTCTTTAGCATGTCCGTAACCTCTAGTCAGCTCATTTTCATTACCCTCTGAAATTTCTTGCTTGGTAAATAGCTTTTGAACCTCTTTTTGTCTAAACCTTCCACCAGCAGCATAGTTTCCTACCGTTGCATCATATATAGCTTTAGACTTAACTCGAGGGTAATAAGACCAAATAAACAGGGTCTCTACTATCTCCTTTGATAACTCATCTTTTCCAAATCTATCTGCAAAAAGCGAGCATATATTTAAGAATATATTGTGGCACTTAAGGTAGCGCCCTTTTGAGCTATTGTATATGTTCAACATACCTTCTGGGTAAACTAGATTTTTTTCTTCCCCTTCAGGTTCATCAGAAAATCCTAACTCTTCATTTAAAAAATCTTTATGTTCTTTAATGGTTTCATGAGCAGATTCAATATACTCAAAAAATTTACTTCCGTCAATGATTGGCATAGTAATTGACATGGGGAGTTTTTCAATATGACGATACAATTCTAGATATGGAAAGTTCTGATTCAAATCAACACCTTTAAAATCGTCAATAAAATCCTCCGTAAAACGGAGATAAGATCCATAACGCTTATTTGTTAATCCTGTCTCTCCCCGAGACCAACGTCTCATACGAAAAAGATGTTTATCAAATAATTCTTTGAGACTTAAATCTTTATCTTCCACAAACTGTTCCCACTTTTCAACAATCTTTTCATCTTCTGAATCTTGCTTACGAAGATGATAAGCTTTGAGCAAATCATGAGGTTCTAAAGATTTCCCACGATTATTCTGAGAATCAAACAGCTGAAAGGCCTCTGATAATCGTTCCTGTGGCATAGTAACCATCGAGATAGAACAATTTTCAAGTAGAAAACTACACACCTGTCCAGCTTCTTTTTCGCCTACGAGTTGGATTAAATTCTTCCATTCATTAAAATTTTCGTAAGCATTATAGCAAGACAGTTCTCCAAAGTCAGCTTCAAGTAAATTTTTTGCTCCTTTAAATTCATCATATCTATCTAAAGCATAAAGAAATAGCGAAATAGAAAGCAATCGTTGCTGGCCATCTACAATATCTAGGCATCCATCATTCTCATGCAAGATAACAGAGCCAACTTGATATTCCTTTTTTACCATAGCATCTCGTAAATCATAAAAAAGATTACGAATATGCTTTCTGTTCCATTTATAAGGTCTTTGATAATTTGGTATTCTTAGGCTATCCCATTTCAATATATCTGATACTTTTTTACTTTCAAACCCTATTTCTTTTTCATTGACATTCATAATTATCTCCTAAAAATCTTATCAGCATAGAATCTTTGGTCCATTAATGCTTTGGAATAATAGTAGCATTAGAAATTGCTTTTGCAACGTTTTCTGCTGCTATTTTATCAAAAAATGGTCCTGTAATTTGATTACCAAACCAATCTACAACAATCCATTCAATCATTTTTGTCTCCTTTATTTCTTAATATATAAATTCTACACCTTTTGGTGGACATTTTTTGTCCACTCAAGTTCAAGTATCGAAAATAATTATTGATAGTAACCTAAAATTTCTTTCATCTTCTTTCGAATATCATCAACCAAAGATTGTGGCGACAAAATTTTAACTGCTTCTCCTTGACTGAGCAGCCAACATTTAAGACCCGGTGTATGCTGACTTTCAAACTTAAAATGAGTCCAGTCGCCATTTTTCCCAACTATTTTTTCATTTGGAAATTGATCCATCACAATAGTCGGATCGTACAAATACTCGATTTCAATACTGATTTTCTTCCCGATAAAAGCATCCACTCTCTCGTTCGAATGTCGCCATCTCTAAATTTATCTCGATAAGAAATAGAGGGGTTCTCTATACTACTAAGAGACCAGGACTGGATACGGTCTACTCTTAAAGTAATATAAGTAGCATGTTTCAACTGGTAGACAACCAGATAGAAATAATGACTATCGTAGTAAAGAGAGACTGGTAAAACAGTCTGCCTCTTAGAAGACTCAGAATAAGGTTTTTGATAGATAATGTCTAGAACCTGTTCATGCAAAATAGCTTCTGATAAATTCCAAATTTTCTCTATTCTATTTTATTGATCCGTTAAGGGAGCATAGTTAAGCTTTTCACTTCCAATAATCTGCTCAATTTCTTTCTGATCATCACGGGGAACTAAGACCAGTAAATTATTTAGTAAGCTAGCAATCTCTGGTCTATTCAGTGCTCGATTTTCCAATAAAATCTTTGAAATAACGAGTATATCCTTTTTATTAAAAACTGACTTACTTGCTAAATAATACTTATTCGTTTTACGGTTATAAAGCAAATCTCCACTATACTATAAAATTTTCAAATTGATATTTGTTATTTAAGCCTGTATTGTTCATAAGTTACACCACTTTCTTTTTTTATAGCATAAGTATAACAAAACAGATGGACAATATTTGTCCGTCTGTTAATTTTTATTTAAAACAACTCATCAAACAAGCTCAACTGGTTATCCTCTGGCATATTTCCAAGAATACCCATTTCATCCATCTTTTCAACTAAGGTTGAGGAAAGTCCACCGCGTTTGCGTAGTTCTGTTTTAGAGAGGAATTCCCCCTCTTGGCGCGCTCGCACCAATTGCTTGGCAACGTTCTCTCCCAGACCATCCATAGCGACAAATGGTGGGATGAGGGTGTCTCCATCAATGAGGAATTCGGTCGCCTGACTACGGTAGAGGTCTAACTTGCCAAACTTGAAACCACGCTCCCACATCTCATTGACAATCTCAAGAGTCGTATAGAGATCGATTTCCACATTAGAGGCTTCATTATTCTTCCGTTTTTCAGCGATTTCTGCCATTCTACGCTTGATGGCATCCAAGCCCGCACCCATGGTCTTGATATCAAAGGCCTTGGCGCGGATTGAGAAGTAAGCACAGTAGTAATAAATCGGATGGTGAACCTTGAAGTAGGCTACGCGAAGGGCCATCATAACGTAGGCTGCCGCATGGGCTTTAGGGAACATATATTTGATTTTCCCACAGGATTCGATGTACCACTCGGGCACCTTATTAGCCTTCATGGCTTCGATATAGCCATTTCGTTCCTCTTCGGAAATCTTGAGCCACAAGCCCTTACGTACCCGTTCCATGATAGTAAAGGCCATCTTAGGCTCGAGACCCGCGTGCATGAGGTAAACCATGATGTCGTCCCGACAACCGATAACGGTTGATAGGTCAGCAATCCCTTGCTTAATCAAATCCTGGGCATTTCCCAACCAGACATCGGTACCGTGGGACAGACCAGATAGCTGAAGCAATTCCGCAAAGGTTGTCGGTTGGGTTTCATCAACCATCCCACGTACGAAATTGGTTCCAAACTCTGGTATTCCCAGCATGCCTGTCGGAGTACCGATTTGCTCAGGTGTCACACCTAAAACTTCCGTTCCAGAAAAGAGTGCCATCACACCTTCGTCATCCATAGGAATTTCATTGGGGTCAATACCAGACAAGTCCTGAAGTTTCCGAATCATAGTCGGATCATCGTGTCCCAGTACATCAAGCTTGAGGACATTCTCATCGATATCGTGGAAATTGAAGTGAGTGGTCTGCCATTCAGCCGTCACGTCATCTGCTGGATACTGGACAGGCGTAAAATCGTAGACGTCCATGTAGTTCGGAATAACAACGATTCCCCCCGGGTGTTGACCAGTCGTCCGTTTGACACCAGCCGCACCTTGAGCGAGGCGTTCCACCTCTGCATCACGATAAAATTTGCCATAGTCACGCTCGTAGCCCTTGACAAAGCCATAGGCCGTCTTGGCAGCCACCGTACCAACCGTTCCTGCACGGAAGGCATATTCCTCACCAAAGATATCACGGACATCCAAATGGGCGCTAGGCTGGTCTTCTCCCGAGAAGTTCAAGTCAATATCGGGAACCTTATCTCCATCAAAACCAAGGAAGGTCTCAAACGGAATATCCTGCCCATTTTTGCTGAGTTTGTGACCACACTTTGGACAGTCCTTGTTGGGCATATCAAAACCTGAACCGTAAGAACCATCGGTGATAAACTCGCTGTACTGACACTGACCACAGACATAGTGAGGAGAGAGAGGATTGACCTCTGTAATCCCAATCATGGTCGCAACAAAACTGGAGCCAACAGATCCACGAGAACCAACCAAGTAGCCCCGTTCATTAGAACGTTGCACCAGCATCTGGGAAGCCAGGTAAATCACGGCAAATCCATTCCCCAGAATGGAAGTTAATTCTTTTTCAATCCGCAAATCAACAATATCCGGCAGCGGATTTCCATAAATCTCAAAGGCTTTCTTGTAGGTCAATTCAGCAACCGTTTCCTCCGCCTTGTCAATGAAAGGCGTGTACAAGTCACCCTTAACAACCTCAACAGGTTCAAAAATTTCTGCCAAGGCATTGGTGTTTTCAATAACCAATTTGCGAGCCAGTTCCTCTCCCAAGAAGGCAAATTCATCCAACATCTCATTGGTCGTTCTAAAATGAGCTTTTGGAAGTGGTGCTGGTTGGGCATGTTCCCCATGACCGATGGTTCGATTAATCATCGCCCCCTGTCCCAAACTACGGACGATAATTTCACGGTAAATCTCTTCTTCCGGTTCGATATAGTGGACATTCCCCGTAGCCAGAACAGGCTTGCCAAGACGGTCTCCGACCTCTATCAAACTCTTGATAATGGTCTGGAGTTCCTCCATATCCTTGACCTGCTCCTTGGCAATCAATGGCGCATAGATAGCAGGTGGCATAACCTCGATAAAGTCATAATACTTAGCCACCTCAACCGCTGCGTCTACACCTTGGGAAACGACTGCATCAAAAACTTCACCTTCAGAGCAAGCCGAGCCTAAAATCAAACCTTCCCGATGAGCATCTAGAACCGTTCTCGGAATCCGTGGTACCCCTTCAAAGTACTTAGTATTGGACAAAGAAACCAGCTTAAAGATATTTTTTAGACCTACCTGATTCTTAACATAAATCGTCGCATGCTTAATCCGAGCTTTTTTATAAGAATCTGGACTGATTAGATCAATATTTAACTTAGCCAGATCGGTCACACCATGTTTGTCTGCTACCTCTTTGATAAAGATAAAGAGCAAACGACCAGTAGCTTCCGCATCGTAGTTGGCCATATGATGATGTTCCAAAGCCACACCAAAACGCTTGGTCAACGGGCCCAAACCATGACGCTTATACTCCGGGTAGAGGTTTCTAGCAAACTCCAGCGTATCAATAACTGGCTGGCTAATCTTTGGCAAACCATGACGCTCATAGTTGGCATTCATAAAGCCAACGTCAAAGGTGGCATTGTGGGCAACTAGGACTGTGTCCTTGCAAAATTCTTGGAATTCTTGCAAAACTTGTTCCAGTGGTTTGGCATTTTTGACATGGTCATCTGTAATTCCAGTCAACTCAGTTGTAAAGGCTGACAAGGGATGCCCTGGATTGATAAATTCATCAAATTCGGCAATAACATTCCCCTTGTACATCTTAGATGCCGCAACCTGAATCAGGTCATTATAGATAGCTGAAAGCCCCGTCGTTTCCACGTCAAAGACCACGTAGGTCGCTTCTGATAAGTCCATCTCCACTTCGTTATAGACGATAGGAACACGATCCTCAACGATATTAGCTTCCATTCCATAGATCAGCTGGATTCCCGCTTTCTTAGCTGCCTTATAGCCATGTGGGAAGGACTGGACATTCCCATGGTCCGTGATGGCTACCGCCTTGTGTCCCCACTTAGCAGCTGTCGCAACGATTTTCTCTACCTCAGGAAGAGCATCCATGGTCGACATATTAGTATGAGCATGAAACTCAACCCGCCGCTCACCTTCTGGCATCAAATCCTTCCGCTCATAATGAACAACTTCCTGCACGTCCTGCACATTCATGGTCAAATCTCGTGTAAAGTTATTCATCTCTACATTCCCACGAACACGGAGCCAAGAATTCTTCTTGATGAGGTCAAATTTCTGAGCCTCTTCTTCATTCTTAACCCATTTTTGCATAGAGAAACTTGAACTATAGTCCGTCATCTTAAAGTTAATTAAGACACGGCCTGTTCTGGTCACTTTATGCTCGACATCAAAAACTACCCCTTCAAAGACCAAACGATTTTCCTCAGTCGTCACATCAATCATCTGGGTAACTTCAGCCTTATCTAGTTTTGGCTTGGCCGCAACCTTTTTAGCCTGAAAATCAAAGGCCGGTTTCTCTTCTACTGGAGGAGGAGCCATCTGTTCCAGTTGTTCCATAGCACGCAAAGCCTCCTCATTAGCAGCCTGAACGATTTGTTCATTCTCCGTATAGAAGGCTTCCTCCTGCTCCTGTGTAAGGGCATCATTCTTTTCTATCTGACAAACAAAAGCTGGGAAACCAAACTTTTCAAGTTGCCTTGCTAGATTCGGAAGATGATTCTTCTTAAAGTGTTCCTTATCAACCGCCTCTGAACCTTCAATAAAGAGCTGATTTCCCTCCGCACGAACTTGCAGATTCTGGTAAAGAGATTTAAATCCTTGGCTTGCACACGGACCTTCAGAAAAAGCCTCCTTGTAGTAGGCCTGTAAGAGTTGATTAGAAAATTCTTGAGAGAGCGCCTTGATTTCAAAAACAGCTTTATTCCCTGTCTTAGAAAATTCTTCACTCAACCCCTTCTTTAATTCTAGAAAGATTTCGATGGGTAAAATTTTAGAAAAAACAAAATGAAATTCCCAAACCTTACTGATTTTATGAACCACAACACGCTCAATGCTTGCATCAATAAGAGCAGGATCTTGTCTCAGCTGATCAGAGATTCCTAGTTGATTCATTAAAATTTCAAACTTACTTGACATTCAATTTCCTCACATTATTCTCTTACTATTTTACCATAATTAAAGAAAATATATAGCTAGTACCATTTTCCTTGCGATTTAGATAGAAAGGTTTTATCATACTTGTAGTAGATAAAACTATACTGATCCGTAGTTACATATTAAAAAGTGAGATGACATCTCACTTGGCATCTCACTCTTTTTATTCTTAAAATCCATTATGGTCGCTGAGTTCTTTGAACCAGTGGCCTGATTTCTTCAGACGTCGTTCCTGCGTTTCCAGGTCAAGTTCGACTAATCCATAACGGTTCTTGTAGCTATTAAGCCATGACCAGCAGTCGATAAAGGTCCAGATTAAGTAACCTTTACAGTTAGCACCGTCTTCAATGGCACGATGAAGTTCACGCAGATGCCCTTTGACAAAGTCGATACGATAGTCGTCTTGAATCATGCCATTCTCACGGAATTTATCCTCACCTTCAACACCCATGCCATTCTCTGTCAACATCCACTCGATATTGCCATAGTTTTCCTTGATGTTTTGGGCGATGTGATAAATCCCTTGCTCATAAATCTCCCAGCCACGGTGAGGATTAATCTTACGGCCCGGCATGACGTAAGGCTCATAGAAATGCTCTGGCAGAAGCGGGCTGTCAGGATGTTTGGCAAAACGTGGCGCCATAACGCGCAAAGGTTGGTAGTAGTTGACTCCAAGAAAGTCCACTGTATGTTCACGAATGACTTCCAACTCTTCTGCTGTAGACTCCGGCAGCAAATCATGCTCAGCTAAAATTTCCACTAATTCCTCTGGATAAGTCCCCAAGACAGATGGATCTAGGAAAGACTGGGCTTGAAAGAGATCCGCAATGCGAGCAGCTTTCACATCAGCAGGATGCTGGCTACGTGGGTAGGCTGGTGTCAAGTTGAGGACAATCCCAATCTTGGAATCAGGCAAAATCTCATGACAGGCCTTGACTGCAAGACTGCTAGCCAGTTGTGTGTGATAGGCTACCTGAACCGCCGCTTTAGCATCTACCTTGTGAGGATAATGGGCATCATAAAAATAACCAAACTCAACAGGAACGATAGGCTCATTGAAGGTAATCCATTGGTCCACCAAGTCACCGTAGGTCTCAAAACAGAAACGAGCATAGTCTTCGTAGGCCTTGATAGTTGCCTTATTTTCCCAACCATCCCCGTCTTCTTGAAGGGCAAAAGGCAGATCAAAGTGGTAGAGATTGACTAAAAGACGGATCCCCTTAGCCTTAATCGCTTCAAAGGCCTGACGGTAGAAAGCCACACCTTGAGGATTGACTTCTCCACGACCTTGTGGGAAAATACGTGACCACTGAATAGAAGTGCGAAAGGCTGTATGACCTGTTTCTACCAGTAGCTCAATATCCTTTTCCCAGTTTTCGTAAAAAGTCGATGTTTTGTCAGGTCCAATTCCATTGTAGTAGCGATTGGGCTCTACCTGAAACCAATAATCCCAGAGATTGTCTCCCTTGCCGTCTCCAGGCACACGACCTTCTGTCTGTGGTCCAGAAGTAGAGGAACCCCAGACAAAATCCTTTGGAAATTTTAGCATACTTATACCTCTTAACTTGATTATATATTTATTCACTCCCATTATTATATAGAAAAAACAAGGTAAAAACTAGTTACATTTTTGCCTTGTTTTTCTTCTGATTATAGTTTTTATTTCTTGCTGAGGATTTCAAGGGTTTCGAGCAAGTTATCTGCGTGGACTTCGATGGTGTCACCAGTCGCCTTGATCTTAACTTCTACGATACCATCAGCTGCTTTCTTCCCAACAGTGATACGGATTGGAAGACCAATCAAGTCGCTATCGCTGAATTTAACCCCGACACGTTCGTTACGGTCATCTGTCAAGACCTCGTAACCAGCGTCTGTCAAGTTGGCTTCAAGCTTTTCTGTCAAGGCTTGCGCTTCTTCATCCTTAACATTGACAGTGATCAAGTGCACATCAAATGGTGCCAATTCTTTAGGGAAGTTAACTCCCCAAGCGTAACGGTATTCACCCTTAGGCGTTTTATTGACAAAGAGGCGAGCGTGTTGCTCCATCACTGCTGAGAGGAGACGGCTAACACCGATACCGTAGCAACCCATAATAATTGGCACAGCGCGACCATTTTCGTCCAAGACATCCGCACCCATACTTGCTGAGTAACGAGTTCCGAGTTTAAAGATGTGGCCAATTTCGATACCACGGGCAAAGTTCAAAACGCCTTGTCCGTCTGGTGAAATTTCACCCTCACGAACTTCACGGATATCCACATATTCTGCCGTAAAGTCACGACCTGGATTTACACCTGTCAAGTGGTAGCCATCCTCATTAGCTCCCACAACTGCATTGCGAACATCTTGCACCTTACGGTCTGCAATAATTTTGACATTTTCTGGTAAACCAACTGGACCAAGTGAACCAAAGCCTGCTGGGACGACATTTGCCACTTCTTCTTCGCTAGCAACGTCAAAGAAATCTGCTCCCAAGTGGTTCTTCAACTTGACTTCATTGAGTTGGTCATTTCCAACTAGAAGGGCTGCAACCAGCTCACCATCTGCCATGTAGAAAAGGGTTTTGATGGTTTGTTCTTCTGGAACGTTAAGGAAGGCTGCGACTTCATCGATTGATTTAACACCTGGAGTTTCCACGCGAGTCACTTCTTCTTCCGCAACGACACGGTTGCTTGGTTTGTACTCATTTGTTGCCATTTCCAAGTTAGCCGCATAGCTAGACTCACTTGAGTAAGCAATGGTATCTTCACCAGAAACCATCCATTTGAGCAACTCTGCCTTGATTTCTTCTTGCACCTCTGCAGGGATTTCATCAAACGATGCAACTGACTTGTCCAAGACAACCCAGCGGTCAAGGTCTGTACGAGCTGGTGTGATGGCCATAAATTCTTGGCTGTCCTTACCACCCATGGCTCCACCGTCACCGATGATGGCCTTGAAGTCCAAGCCACTACGAGTGAAGATACGCTCATAGGCTGCCTTGTATTCATCATATGTTACATCCAAACTGTCATAGTTGGCATGGAAGCTATACCCATCTTTCATGATAAATTCACGCGTACGGAGAAGGCCGTTACGTGGACGTTTTTCATCACGGTACTTAGGCTGGATTTGGTAAAGGTTAAGCGGTAATTGTTTATAAGACTTGACAGAGTCACGGACAATAGCTGTAAAAGTCTCTTCGTGTGTCGGACCTAGGATAAAGTCTGATTTTTCACGGTTTTTCAGTTTATAAAGGTCTTCACCATAGGTTTCATAACGACCTGATTCACGCCAAAGATCAGCACTGAGAAGGGCAGGCGCCAACATTTCCACCGCACCAATCTTATCAAACTCTTGGCGCATGATGTTCTTAGCCTTTTCAATCACACGGTTAGCAAGTGGGAGGTAAGAATAAACTCCTGCAGAAACTTGGCGAACATAACCAGCACGCAACATAAGTGCGTGGCTGATAACTTGAGCATCGCTTGGCATTTCGCGAAGCGTAGGGATTAGCATTTTACTTTGTTTCATAATATTCCTCGATTATCTAAAAGAAGAGTCGCATAATGTCATTCCAGGTCACAGCTAGCATCAAGACAACCATGATAACTACACCAGCCATGGTGACATAGGTTTCAATTTCTTGTTTAAGGGGTTTACGGCGGACAGCCTCTAGGATATTGAGCACAATCTTTCCACCATCCAAAGCCGGGATAGGAATCAAGTTAAAAATCCCAATATTGATGGAAATCATGGCCAGGAAGTAGAGGACATTCTCAATTCCATTTTTAGCAGCATCGCTACTTGCCTTAAAAATGGCAACGGGACCGCCGAGTTTGTTCAAATCTGGATGGAAAATCAAGTTTTTCAGAGCCGAAAGGATACGGAGCCCCGAGTCAGCAGCGGTTGTAAACCCACCAACAAACATGGATAAGAGGTCTGACTTGATCCCCGGTTGAACCCCGAGAATATAACGCCCTTGATTCTCTTCTGGAGTCACCGTGACTTGTTTTTCGCTACCATTTTCAGAAATGGTCACATCTAAGGTCGGAGAGGTCTTGTCCTTGGTATCTGCTTCCACAGCCTGGGTCAAGTCTTGCCAATTCTTAACCTCATGCGAGCCGACCTTGGTAATTTGAGCGGTCTCAGCTACACCTACCTTAGCCAAAGCTCCCTCTGGCATGACATGAAAGAGATTTGTCTGAGTATCTCTAACACCGCCTTGCAAAAAGATCAAAATCCAAAAAACAACGACTCCTAAGATAAAGTTATTCATAGGACCTGCAAAGTTGGTGATGAGCTTGCCCCAGGTAGAAGCATTTTGGTACTGTACATCCAGAGGGGCAATGCGCACTTCAGTTCCATCTGCTTCAACAACTGTTGCATCGTGATCCACTGCAAAGGTCTTTTCTTCTTCCAAGACCAAGCCTTTAATGAAGAGCTTGTCTTCAAAGTCAAACTGGGTTACCTGCATAGGGAGAGCTGTTTGATCCAGTTTCTTCCCTGATAGATTGATCCGTTTGACCTTACCATCCTCTGCAAGTGTTAAACTGACCGGGGTTCCTGTCTTGATTTCCGTCGCATCATCACCCCAACCAGCCATACGAACATACCCTCCTAAAGGAAGGATCCGAATGGTATAAGCAGTGCCGTCCTTACCGATATGGGCAAAAATCTTGGGGCCCATACCAATAGCAAATTCACGGACTAAAATGCCTGATTTCTTGGCAAAATAAAAATGTCCAAACTCATGCACCACCACGATAATCCCAAAAACTAGGATAAAGGTTAGCAATCCAATCATTCAATATTCCTTTCTTTAGAAGAGGCCAAACAAGTGCATGATAGGAAAGACAACTAGCATACTGTCAAAACGATCCAACACTCCACCATGCCCCGGGATAAATTTTCCAGAATCCTTGACACCGAAATGGCGTTTCATGGCACTCTCAATCAAGTCACCAAACTGACCCGCCACACTGAAGAAGACGGCAAAGAGGCTCATTCTATAAATCCCATAAGGGAGAGCAACTGTGCTGTCTACTAGCATGAAGATTGCTGTTACCAGTACCGCACCTAGAATCCCACCGATGAAGCCCTCAATACTCTTATTAGGAGAAACTCTTGGTGCCAACTTATGCTTGCCAAAATTCATCCCTATCAGGTAAGCTGCGCTATCTGTCGCCCAGACGATAAAGAGGGCCAGAAGCACCTTGTCAAAACCCGCTACCCGAGCATCTAGTAGTGCGTTAAAGCCAAACCCAACATAAAAACTTATCGCAATCGGGAAAACTGCATCTTCAATGGTATAGCTTTTACTGAAAACGGTGGTCCCTAGCATAATCGTAATTAAAACGCTGTAGGCAACCACATTCCCATCAACTGGCAAAAAAGTTAGATAATTTTCTAAGGGGATTGTGAGAGCAAAGGTCGCAAAGAGGGTCAAGGCGCCCTCGATGGTCATGGTCTTTAGCCCCTTCATCTGCAAGAGCTCATGGACAGCCAGCATCGCTAACAAACCAATCCCTATCTGCAACAAGAGTCCTCCCACAAACAAGACTGGAAGGAAAATGGCCAGAGCCAATACCGCAAACAATGTTCTCTTTTGTAAATCCTTGGTCATATCTTCTCCTAAACTCCTCCAAATCGGCGATTGCGATGATTAAAGGCAGCAATAGCTTCCTGCAAGGCAGCTTCATCAAAATCAGGCCACAAGGTATCCGTAAAATAAAGCTCGCTATAGGCTGCTTGCCATGGCAAGAAATTACTCAAACGCAACTCACCACTCGTGCGGATAATCAAATCAGGATCTCGCAAATCCTTTGGCAGGCGTTGCGTGAAAAGGTAATCCCCAATCATATCTTCTGTGATATCGCCAGGATTGATTTTGGCATCTAGAACTTCCTGAGCCAAGCTCTTAAGAGCCTGCGTGATTTCAGCACGACCACCATAATTGAGGGCAAAATTGAGAATCAAGCCTGTATTATTCTTGGTCAACTCCTCTGCTTTTTTCAAAGCTTCAAACGTCGGCTTAGGCAGACGGTCCGTCTCCCCAATCATCTGAATCTTAACATTATTTGCATGTAATTCAGGAACGTAGTTATCATAAAACTCAACTGGCAAGTTCATGATAAACTTGACCTCTTGATCTGGGCGCGTCCAGTTTTCAGTTGAAAAGGCATAAACTGTGATGACCTTGACGCCTAGTTTATTGGCTGCCTTGGTCACCTTTTGGAGGGCTTCCATCCCCGCCTTATGACCAAAAACCCGTGGTTGCATCCGTTTTTTAGCCCAGCGACCATTCCCATCCATGATGATCCCAATGTGACCAGGAACCTGTACAGGAATCTCCACTTCTACAGCTTTATCTTTCTTAAAAAATCTAAACATGATCTTATTCCTATTCAAAAATCTATCGTTTCATTATACCATATTTCCCTCTATTCTTCTATTGCTAAGTTACCGCCTTTGCTTGTAGACAAACAAAAAATAAGCCGCCTGATTGGGCGACTTTATTTTATAGGGAGATTATTATGAAAAAGTTTTAGGAGTTTAAGTTAAGTTCTTCTTAACTTATGAGCTTAGTATACACCTCCTAGCTTAAATTTTTCTTAATTTTTTTGAGAAATGAAAAGTATAAAATAATATTGTCCACTTGGGTGTACGAAAAAGCACCTCAAATCATCTTAAGTAGCCAATCTGAGTCTAAAACCTAGCTTTTTCTGAAGGTCATTTCAAGCTGACACCCTTTTTTCCATAGTTTATAGATTGGAACTTTGCTTCATAAGTTACTTTCATAATGCACTTAACTATCAAATCATGTATTCTACACTATAGCTAGCATCTGATAAGATACGAGCTAGGAACTGCTTGGTTCGTTCTTCCTGTGGACGACTAAAGAAATCGTGGGGATTGTTCTCCTCTACGATACGGCCTCCATCCATGAAAATAACGTGGTTAGCGACATCCCTAGCAAATCCCATCTCATGCGTGACGACCACCATGGTCACACCTTCTCCCGCCAACTGTTTCAGAACATCCAAAACATCTCCAACCAACTCAGGGTCTAGTGCCGATGTTGGTTCATCTAGCAAAATGACCTCGGGCTTGACGGCAATGGCACGCGCAATTCCTATTCGTTGTTGTTGTCCTCCAGATAGCTGAGAAGGGTAGTAGTCCTTATAGGCCAGTAAACCAACTTTTTCTAAGGCAGATTCTGCACGTTTGAGCGCTTCTTCCTTGGGAACTTTACGAGCGACGATTAGGCCTTCTAGAATATTTTCCAGAGCAGTTTTATTTGCAAAGAGATTGTAGTGTTGGAAAACAAAGGCTGTTTTTTTGCGAATTTCTAGAATGTCTTTCTTGCTTAATTTGGCTAAGTCATAGGTCTTTCCTGCCAAGGTCAAACGGCCACTGTCAGCTTTTTCTAAGTGGTTGAGACAACGGAGAAAGGTCGTTTTCCCTGAACCTGATGGTCCTAGAATAACGACGACATCCCCTTGGTTGACCTGGAGATTGACATCCTCTAGTACCTGCCTCTCACCAAATGTTTTTGCGATATGTTCTACTTGTAACATCCTGTCCTCCTATACAAAACGCGCGCTAGATGCTTTTGCTCTCTTTTCTTTTTTTACATAGCCTTTCTCCAGTAGGGAGAAGCCCCACTGAATCAAACCACAGATCAAAATATACTGCAAAAAGATCACAAAATAAGACTCAAAATACTGGTAACCGTAGGACGCTTCTACACGGGCAATCGCAGTAATATCCTTGATAGTCATGACAAAGACCAGAGAAGTCCCTTTGACGATATTGATCACCAGATTGGCCAAGTTAGGCAAAGCTGAGCGCAGGGCTTGAGGAAAAACAATCCTTAGATAGGCTTGTATCGTGGTCAAGCCAATCGCATGCGCCGCCTCTAGTTGTCCCTTGTCCACCGTCAAGATAGCTGAACGCAAAATCTCCGACAAACTCCCGACTGTCATCAAACTATAAATGATAAAGGCATAATAGAGAGGATCAAGCTTGAAAATATCAAAGTCACTTCCTATGCTTTTGAGAAATTGATTCAGTAAACTTGGAAACAAACTATAAAAGAAGAGAATCAATAAAATCGGAGGAGTCGCTCGGATAAAAGCCAGATAGACCAGAGAAAAACTCCTCACCCCTCGAACCTTGTAAATCTGCCCCAAGGCCAAAAATAGAGCTGGTAAAAAGCTTAAGACCATAGCCACAATCATGATAATCAAGGTGATTGGCACACCCTTCAAGGTCTCCAGAAAGGTCTTTACAATATAGTCTATGTCCATTTCTTACCTCCCTTTTGTTTCCAAAGACTTCTCAAGCAAACGGCTCAAGCTAGAAATAACCAAAGCAATCCCCCAGTAAAGAAGCGCAACTGCCGTATAGGTTTCCAGTGAGTAGTTTCCTAAATTGCGACTGATTAAGAGATTGCCTGCCCCCATAACATCAACGAAACCAATCGTATAGGCCAAGGCAGCATCCCGCATGAGATTGAGAATAGCGGTCGTTATATTGGGAAGAGCAACCTGAAAAGCTTGGGGAAAAATGATTCTCCAAAAGGTCTGACTTGGAGTCAAACCAATACTAAGCCCGGCCTCTGTCTGCCCCTTTGGAATAGCTTGATAGGCTGCCTTGAAAACCTCAGCAACAATAGCTGCAAACAAGAGAATCATCGTCAGGAGAACAAAAATAGTTTTAGACCAGTTGTTGATATCCAAACCCAGCCACCATTTCAGAAATTCTGGCAAGCCATAAAAAACTAGAAAAAGCAAGACAATCGGCGGTGTACAACGAAGGGTAAAAATATAACCTTTGGAAATTGCTGCAAAACTCTTGTCTTCTCCTACTTGCGCCCAGGCCAAGAGACCTCCAAAAAGGGAACCAAGAAGAGTGGTAAAAAAGAGAATGGACAAGGTCATAGGAAGTGCCTGCAATAAGGTCGGCAAAAACTGAAAGACCTTGGAAAAATCATAAGAAACCATGCAAAACCCTTTCTAGTCTTGGAATTTCTGGTCTAGTCTTTGTCTACGTAACTAAAGACATCTTCTTTGAAATATTGCTGAGATAGCTTAGCAAGCGTGCCATCTTCTTTCAACTCTTTGATTGCTTTTTCATATTCTTTAGCAAATTTCTCACCCTTTTCATCACGGTGAATCAAGGGATAAGTTGGAATGCCCTTATATGGGAACCAGCTGAGTTTATCCGCATATTGGTGGTAAGGGCCATCTTCTGCGGTAACTGCTTTTTCAAAGGACAGTTTGATATCAAAGAAGGCATCATAACGTCCTTCTAAGACCCAGGCATAGGCATCTGCTACCTTAAAGGATTCCGCTGCAATTAGCTCAATTGGTGCATCCTGATGTTTTTCATTGTAGCTTGTGATGACATTCCATTGAGCATTCTGTGGAGAGATAGGAACCAATTTCCCTTTATTCTTGGCAAAGTCATCAATGGTTTTGTATTTCTGTTCGTCTTCTTTTCTGACAGTAAATCCGATAATGCTCGCTCCGACTGGTTCAGATGGAATGACAAACTTTTTAGCTCGTTCATCTGTGTACCAAGCTCCCTTGGTTCCGATGTCATACTTGCCTGATTCCAGACCGATCAAAAGGTCGTCATCACTGGTACCCGTATATTCAAATTGATAGTTTGCTAACTTCTCATCAACAGCCTTCAAAACAGCTACTTCATAACCATCTGACTCCCCTTTTTCATTGACAAAGTCATACGGTACATAGTTTTGTGTATGGGCATCCTTCAAGGTTATGACCTCACCAGATGAAGTTGTTTCCCCCTCCTTGGCTGGAGCGCCAGCTAAACTTCTCCCGATAATCGTTGCCCCAATTACTGCAACAACTGCTACACCGCCGATAATCCATGCTTTTTTACTCATCTTTTTCTCCTTTAGTTTTCAAGCGCTTCTCTCACCCACTGGATACGTTCAACTGCGATATCACTTGGAATGGTACAATCTGCACCAAGTACCAAGCCCTGTTTCCCAGCTTCTGCAACTAGTTTCTTTGCCTCAGCCTGAATGGCATCCTTGCTACCAGTATACAGTAAGCCCGTCTTGCCATTTTCGAATCCTCCAAGAACCGTACGTCCCTTGAAAATCTCACGACCTTCCTTGAGAGTGATTCCCTCTGGTCCTACAGCCCAGTTAAAGACTTGGGCAGGATAGTCTGCAAAAAGATGAATATCATTTCGCGCTCCCTCGTAGCCACAGATATGAAGAACAGTGACACCACCAACAGCACTAGCCGCTTCTAGAATAGTTATCTCGCTAGGTGCAATGGCAGCTTGATAATCTGCTGCCGACACTCGTTGAGCTTGGATGCTTTGCACGCTGAGATAGATCCCATCTGCACCAGCCTCTTCGATGACAGCTCGGCTGAGACTAGCAATATCTTCTGCAATCACATCCAACACCTTCTTCAGAGCTTCAGGATCTTCCACCAGAAAGTCCGCAATAAGGTCATCCCCGCCAGACACTTCCCCAAGCAGCCACTTGAGATAGGTCACAGGAGCAAAAATATTGTAAATCGCAACGATATCTTCTGTAAACTCTTGCTTGATTTTCTGAACCAAGTCCACCTGCTCTTTTATCCAAGGGTGTTCTGGTCCGAGTGGTTGAATGGTCGCCAATTCTTGAAGAGATTTTCCTTTGGCAATCACTGGATTTGGATAAGCAAAGTACCCATCACTCATGAGCTTGATAAAGTCTGGCTTAACTTCTCTGATAAAGCGCTTATGGCCTTGAATATTCTTCTCGATAATGGCTGGATTTGAGAAACCGTGTAGCCATTCGTCTTCTGATGTGAAATGGTGCCAAAATCCAACTGGCACACGATCAACCTTCTCACCTCTAAATGCTTTTAAAACCCATTCTCTTTTTTCTGACATTCTTATTCTCCATTTCTTACTTTTTCAACTAATAAACTGCTTGCGATATCATTCGAGCGTAGAAAGGGGAGACTGGACTTGGAAAAATCCTGAACTCCACGACATCTCTCTCCATTTTTGCAGTGCTCATTTTTTACGACGCTTATGGCGACCAAGGCCAGCAAACCGACAACGACAATAAAGATGCCCCACCTTTTACTTTTCATAGCTCCTCCTTTTTAGAGAACCGCTGCCTGCCGAATCCAGTCCAACCTCTCTAAGTCAAAGTCATCTGGAACGGTACAATCAGCTCCCAGAAGAACTCCTTTACTACCAGCTTCAGCCAGTAACCGCCTTGTTTCATCTTGCAATTCCGCTTTAGAACCTCGATAAAGCAAGCTTTTCTTACCATTTTCAAAACCACCTAAAACGGCCTTACCTGGAAACAGCTCTTGCCCCTGTGTCAAACTAACATCCTCATGGTGGGTCGCCCAGTTGACTACTTGAGCTGGATAATCCTTAAATATCGTCACATCATTGCTCGCACCTTCAAATCCACAGATATGGAGGATATTGGTCCCACCAACCTGATTGGCAGCCTCCAAAATCGCTATATTGCTCGGTTCGATATAGGTTTGGTAGAGTGCTGGTGTGATGCGCTCATCTTGAATTTCCTGGGTGCTGAGGTAAATCCCATCGACTCCACCTAGCTGGATGATTTTCTGAGTTAGGATAGCAATATCTCCTGCAATCACATCTAGAATCGCTCTGAATTGCTCAGGATTTTCAAGCAATAAATCAGCTACTTCCCTATCTCCTCGAGAAGTTTCTGTACGGAACCAGCGCTTGAGGTAGGAGATCGGTGAAAAGATATTGTAGAAAGAAGCAATCTCTTCGGTAAAGGTCTCTCGAATCGCTTGTACCACTTCCACCTGTTGCTGAATCCATGGGTGTCCCTCACCAATTGACTCAATAGAAGCCAGCTCCTGAATGCTTGCAACCTTAGGACTGTAGACATTACTTGGATAAAGGAAAAAACCGTCGCTCATGATTTTGACAAAATCAGGGTGAATTCTTTCCACATAGTTGCGATGCCCATCAACACTTTTTTGAAAGATACGTGGATTATTTAATCCCTGTCCCTTTTCTTCAAGTGTTACAAAATGAAACCAAAATCCCACAGGAACTCTTTCCACTTCATCGCCTCGAATCGCTCTAAAGACTAGATCTCTTTTACTTGCCATACCCTTCTCCTTCCATTTGGATTGAAACCATCTTACCACTCCTTTTTCCCTTTTCCCAATATATATTGACTATCAACTCGATTGGAAATTTTTATATCTATAAAGAAAAAACACCTTAGAAATCCCTTTAAATCAGGTTTCCCAAGGTGTTTATACTCATTGTTTTCAGATGATGTTCTTTATGATATGAAAATTTTATAAGCTTGATAAGAATTATTTATACTCAATCTTATTCTACTGTTACTGACTTAGCAAGGTTACGTGGTTTGTCCACATCAAAGCCACGGTGGAGTGTTGCAAAGTAAGCGACCAATTGAGTTGGCACGACCATTGAAATTGGTGAGAGGTAAGGATGGACGGTCGTCAGAACGATATCGTCTGTCTCTTTAGCAACATTCTCTTCAGCGATAGTGAGAACCTTGGCACCACGGGCTGCGACCTCTTGGATATTTCCACGAGTATGGTTAGCAAGGACTGGATCTGACAAGAGGGCCAATACAGGTGTTCCTTCTTCAATCAAGGCGATGGTTCCGTGCTTGAGTTCTCCTGCCGCAAAACCTTCACACTGAATGTAAGAAATTTCTTTGAGTTTGAGACTGGCTTCCATGGCTACATAGTAATCTTGACCACGTCCGATGTAAAAGGCGTTGCGAGTTGTTTCAAGAAGGTCACGAACTTTAGCATCGATTGTTTCTTTTTCTGAAAGGGTTGATTCGATAGACTGAGCTACGATTGACAACTCATGAACCAGGTCAAAGGCTTGGGCTTTTTCGTTGCCATTTGCTTCTCCGACTGCTTTTGCCAGGAAGGCAAGGGCTGCGATTTGTGCTGTATAGGCCTTGGTTGATGCCACTGCGATTTCAGGACCCGCGTGAAGGAGCATGGTATGGTTAGCTTCACGTGAAAGAGTTGAACCTGGCACATTTGTTACAGTTAAGCTAGGGATTCCCATTTCATTAGCCTTAACCAAAACCTGGCGGCTATCCGCTGTTTCACCAGACTGGCTGATAAAGACGAAGAGTGGTTTCTTGCTGAGAAGTGGCATACCATAGCCCCACTCAGAAGAGATTCCAAGCTCCACTGGTGTATCCGTCAATTCTTCCAGCATTTTCTTAGAAGCAAATCCTGCGTGGTAAGATGTCCCAGCTGCAAGGATGTAGATGCGGTCTGCCTCTTGAATAGCCTTGATGATAGCTGGATCTACCACTACTTGACCAGCCTCATCTGTGTAGGCTTGGATGAGTTTACGCATGACCGTTGGTTGCTCGTCAATTTCCTTGAGCATATAGTAAGGGTAAGTTCCCTTACCGATATCTGACAAGTCAAGCTCCGCAGTGTAGCTAGCACGTTCACGGCGATTGCCATCATAGTCTTGAACTTCGACGCTATCAGCCTTGACGATTACCAACTCTTGGTCATGGATTTCCATGTATTGGTTGGTCTCACGAATCATAGCCATGGCATCTGAGCAGACCATGTTATAGCCTTGTCCAAGACCAATCAAAAGTGGTGATTTGTTCTTTGCTACATAGATGACATCTGGATTTTCAGAGTCAATCAAGGCAAAGGCATAAGAACCACGGATGATGTGAAGAGCTTTTTTGAAGGCTTCAAGCACTGACAAGCCTTCTTCTTCCGCAAATTTTCCAATCAAGTGAACGGCGATTTCCGTATCGGTTTGTCCTTTAAAGTGGTGACCTGCAAGGTATTCTTCCTTGATTTCAAGGTAGTTTTCAATCACCCCATTGTGGACCAAGACAAAACGTCCAGTCTCAGAGCGATGTGGGTGAGCGTTATCCTCAGTTGGTTTCCCATGAGTTGCCCAACGAGTATGTCCGATACCAGTTGTTCCCTCAACACCAGCTGTCTTAGCAGACAATTCAGCAATACGACCAACAGCCTTAACTAGATGATTTTCAGCACCACCTAGAACAAAAATTCCCGCAGAATCATAGCCACGGTATTCGAGCTTTTCAAGCCCTTGAATCAAAATATCAGTTGCATTTGTGTTTCCAACAACACCGACAATTCCACACATAGTATATACGACACAGACCAGCTGTGCTTTCCCCTTGAATTGGTATAGTCTGATTTTCCTTTTACAGAACCAGCAAAGACAGTATATACTTGTTTTTCTCACTTGTCAAGCATAAAAATTGGTATAGTTTTTTAAAATGCCATCAGAGCAAGATTTCACTTGAGAACTGACAAGTAGGATTCGATTACTTATAATAGAGAGAGGAGGTAGTTACCATGTGGTTTTTCTTCGCACTTTTATCTGCTGTCTTTGCAGCCTTAACTTCTATTTTAGCCAAAATTGGGATTGAGGGAGTTCCGTCCAATCTAGCAACAGCTATTCGTACGGTCGTCGTCATCCTTATGGCTTGGGCTATGGTTTTCCTGACCAATAGTCAGACTGAAATCGTCAACATCAGTAGAAAAAGTTGGCTCTTTCTCATCCTGTCTGGTTTGGCAACAGGTGCCTCCTGGCTCTGCTACTACAAGGCCTTGCAGATGGGTAATGCGACTGAGGTATCTGCTGTCGATAAGTTTAGTCTCGTCATTACCCTCGTTTTAGCCTTTTTCTTGCTACAGGATGTCCTGACGTTTAAAACAATCATTGGCTGTATCTTAATTACGATTGGGACCTTGGTGATGATTTTGTAATCCTCTCCCCCTCCATATATGACCTCCCCCAAAAAAGTTAGATAGTTTTTGGGGTATTTTGTTACGTCTAAATTTATAAGTACAGGGAATCAGCTTCAAGCGTCTAGCAAAAAGGAGAGAACCAAATTGGTTCCCTCCAAGATGAGTTTTTTCATCAACCCATTACAGTTGATATAAAAACTAATTATCTCAGGTGGCTAACTTCGACTTGAAATTTTGCCTTTCTAAATCTGAATGTGCTAAACCGATGACCGACTTTTGACTAATCTAAGAGCATCATGGAATCAATAAACAATTTCTTTGTGAAATAACCATTTTTTATTAAGTAAGCTGTATATTTTGCTCTTGTGACCATTTGATCATACTCTTCTGCCGTACATTCCTGAACCACGCGGCTAGCTTCTTCCAAACTGGACACAACAAAGCCCAAACCTTTCTCACGGATATAGTCCGCATTAGAAAGATAGTCTGGTACAACCACCGGAATACCCGCGGCCAGATAAGTTGTCAACTTATACGAAACATTTTCTTTGTAGTAGTCACGCTCTTCCGCAGGATTTTCGGAATTTCCCCATACTAGGCCAAAGCCTCCTCCTTTAGACAACTCCAACAATAATTCCTGCTGAGTTCGCCAACCTTCAAGGTGGACTTTGGAATAATCTACTCCTTCTGCTCTCGTAGCATAAACATGAAGGGGGGTACTGTGTTTCCAGTCAACAATATGTGGAAAACGAGATGGGTCTCCTGAGAAGATTAATTTTTTCTCAAATTTTGGAGTATAGAGTTCCAAACCATGGGGAAGATCCCAAAGTTTTTGAACAACGTAGTTCTTGACGGTTAATCCCTCTGAAACGAGTTTCTGGTACATTTGTTCTGATGGTACTACCACCACATCACACTTGTTGTACATGTCAATGTGGGCCTTCATAAGATAATAATTGCTCTCAAACATTAATGGCTGAACATCATGGATAAACATCACCATTTTTACATGAGAAAGCTTTAACTTTTCTATCAAGTGATTGTCCCATTCAACACTATTCCATGAAGGAGATTGGAAAAAAACGACATCTCCATAAGATACCCCCGCGACAATCCCATCCATCCGCGAGTTCAGTTCTTCCCACGGTTCATGGCTTGCATCATAAAAATAGATCCCCAGCTCATTAACTCCAAACTCTCGAACAATTTTCATGACATTGTTCTGTGCCATTAAGGCCACACTCGTTGATGCTTGCCCAAATAAATTTGTGAAATGTACTTTCATTGTTTTCTAAATCCTCGTCTAGTAATTTCTCTAAACATTGTATCATAATTTACGGCTTTTCAAAAGCGTTTATATACCAATTTTCAAGCTTGAGTTAGCTACTTGAAGTAATAATCTCATCATTTTAGAATAATGCTGATCCAGCATTCTATCCGAGAAGACTAATTTTCTAGTTGTCAGTTTTAATCCTTTAAGTACAAATCTATAGATAAGGTGGCTAAGATTTTCATTGATTCTTATCTTCCAAGAACGATACGGATATACCTAGTAAATATTTTTCTCACTCAATCTCACAAATTCGGTATCTTTTAGCTATGATAGATTGAATGAATTGTTCCTGTTAAGTATATAATTTTTTGCACCTTTAGATTTCTCTGTTTATCTTGTGATGACTACAAGCTCACATATAGAATTCTTATGTGATCAAGTCACTCACTTCTTTTTAGAGATTTGAGAAAGTCAGATTTTTCCATTTTTCTTGCCAATTTTTCTTGGACAATCGCTCTTGATAGAGTTTCATCCTTTCCTCATTATCTAGGAAATGAGGAGTCGGGGAAACTTGAAACTTTAAAATATCCTCTAAACCATAGGGGGCAAAGAGCTCTAAAGTGGAATCTTCGTTCAAGCGAAGACCTACCGCCGTGCAGCGCTCGGGATACTTACTCATAGCATCACGAGAACTTGTATAGGGTGCAGTGTGAGGACTATGCTGATGCATGTAGACTTGATTTTTTAACTCCCACTGGTACTGGGGAAAGTCCTCTTTCAGCTCGCTCTCTATACCCAACGTATCTTCGTAAGAGATAGCTGGATCAAAGAAAACTACATCCACATCTGTTTCACGGTCAAAAGGCGATTTGTCTGACAAGAGATTCCAGATAAAATTTCTGACAGAACCTGCTGCCAACCACGAGTCTTGCAGACCAAGGTCTCGGATGATGGTCAGAATAGCCATCATATCAGGATTTTCTCTAATACTATCTAGGATTTCTTGCTTATTTTTCATTGTATTCATAACCTAAATGCTCATATGCCTTGGCTGTCGCCACCCGTCCAGACCGTGTCCGCATGATAAAACCTTTTTGGATGAGGTAGGGCTCGTACATGTCCTCCACCGTCTCACGCTCCTCGGCAATATTAACAGAAAGAGTTCCTAGACCGACAGGGCCACCACCATACATCTCAATCATGGTACGAAGGATTTTCTGGTCCACATAGTCTAATCCTTCATGGTCTACATCTAGCATGGTCAAGGCCTTATCAGTAATGACATCATCAATTAAACCATCTCCCATAATCTGAGCAAAGTCGCGCACGCGCTTAAGGAGGCGATTGGCGATACGGGGAGTTCCTCGACTGCGTAAGGCCAGCTCAGCAGCTGCCTCATGGGTGATTTCCATCTCAAAAATATCTGCCGTCCGCTCAACAATCTCTGTCAAGTCAGCGTGGGCATAGTATTCCATATGACCTGTAATCCCAAAACGCGCACGTAGAGGATTAGAAAGCATACCCGCACGGGTCGTCGCACCAATCAAGGTAAAAGGTGGCAAGTCCAAATGGACACTGCGACTGCCTTCCCCCGCACCAATCATGATATCAATGTAGAAGTCCTCCATGGCACTATAGAGCACCTCTTCCACCGACATGGGCAAGCGATGAATCTCGTCAATAAAAAGGACGTCCCCAGGCTCCAAGTCATTTAAAATCGCTACCAGATCACCAGCTTTCTCAATGACAGGACCAGACGTTTGCTTGAGATTGACTCCCAGTTCATTGGCAATGACAAAAGCCATGGTTGTTTTCCCAAGTCCTGGAGGGCCAAACAAAAGAACATGATCCAGCGCCTCATCACGCATTTTTGCTGCTTCGATAAATATTTGTAGCTGGTCCTTAACCTTATCCTGACCGATATATTCACGTAAGTATTGAGGACGGAGGGTACGTTCTACCAACTCCTCATCCCCCATTATCTCATTATCTAAAATTCTACTCATATTCCTATTATAGCAAAAATCCAAGCCACAAACAAAAAAGCCACCTGATTGGGTGACCTCTTTAGGGAGATTATTATGAAAAAGAAAGGATTAGGATTTCATTAAATAAAGTTAGGAGGTCTTTATCTAATAACTATATAATACACGAGGAGACTTAAAATTATCTTAACTTTTTCTCTGATTTATTATCTTTTAAAAAATTTTTTCCAAATGGAATTTCCTTTCTCAAGCAACAAAAAAGCCACCTGATTGGGTGACTTCTTTAGGAGATTATGATGAAAAAGAAAAGTTTAGGATTTCATTAAATAAAGTTAGGAGGTCTTTATCTAATAACTATATAATACACGAGGAGACTTAAACTTTACTTAAGAGAAAATAATTATTTTTATTTTTTTCGATTAACCCAAATCATCCCTGTACAATCATAAGTAGATAAGGTTTCAAAACCCAAGGAACGGTAGAATCCCAAATTTTTTTCTGTCTGTTCTGTCACTAGTTGGACTTGATAGACATCTTTGTAATCCCCTAAAGCCTCTTTCATCAAGGCGCTGCCAATCTCTTGGCGCTGATAGCTAGGCAAAACGATCAAATCCTGTACAAAAACCGATGAAAAACCATCTCCAATCAAACGAACCAGGCCCACCACGGCATCACCATCAAGTGCCAGGTAAATTGCTAATGAGTGAGACAAGGCCTGCTCAAGCATCTGGGGTTGATGTGTATAATTTGTCCAACCGACTGCCTGATAGAGATGCAAAACATCATTTATATTTACTAAATCTTGCTTTCTAACGGTAATCATGTCATCACCTTTTAGAGTTCTCTCAAGCTCTTGTACTGCCGCCCATTTTTATCAAAATTTTCAGGAGCCAGCCATGCTTCCAAACGAGCTTTGACTTGAGGCCAGTCCTTATCAATCATAGACAGCCAATCCGTATCTCTAGTTCGCCCCTTATAAACGACTGCCTGACGGAAGGTTCCTTCATAGACAAAGCCCAAACGTTCTGCCGCTCGTCTTGATAGGAGATTTAGAGCATCACATTTCCACTCGTATCGACGATAGTTAAGCTCCTCAAAAACATAGCGAGCTAGTAAATAATGGGCTTCTGTCCCTATCCTCGTACCCTTAAGTGCTGGTGAAAAGGTGACAGCACCCACTTCTATTACTCGGTTATTCTGATCAATTCGCATCAGAGAAAAGGTTCCCAAGGCCTTACCCGTCTCCTTATCCAAGATAGCATAGAAAAAACGGTCCCTACGAGCCAACATCTGGTTTAAAAGGCTGACCAGTTCCTCCATATTTGCCACTGGCTCCTGAAAGAGGTAGGTCCACATCTCTCGAGGCGTATCTGGACCATAAACAACTAGCAAATCCTCTGCATGCTTCTCCACCGAAAGAGGCTCTATCCGAGTGTAGCGTCCTTCTAAGAAATCAATGGAAGGCAATTCACCTGGTGTATAACCTTCCATTGACTCACCAATCATCTGACCATATTCATTTACTGGCATAGCTTTCTCCTTGTTTTACTTTTCAAACTTTATAGTTGCCCATAGTATATCATACTTTCATAAGAAGATTCAAAAAATCCTCCAGATTCTACTCTGAAGGATTCATTTCTTATCTAACAACGATATTGACGAGTTTAGTTGGCTCAAATAGTTCAGTGGACTATTGAAGGTGGTAAATAAGGCTAATAAACTCGTTATTTAACGACAATATTAACGAGTTTATTAGGTACACTAATCACTTTCACGATTTCCTTACCGTCGATCTCTGCTTTGACTTTTTCGTCAGCAAGAGCAATTTCTTGCAATTCTTCGCGTGATAGATCTTTAGCAACCATGAGTTTGGCACGGACTTTTCTTTTGATTTGGACGACGATTTCGATTTCGTCTTCAACCAATTTGCTTTCGTCCCAAGTTGGCCAAGCTACGTAAGAGATTGACTCACCTGTTGCTACGACTGTTTGCCAGAGCTCTTCTGCCAAGTGAGGCGCAAATGGGGCAATCAGTTGGATAAAGCCTTTGGCATAGTCAATATAGAGCTTGTCTTCCTTGTTAGCCGCGTTGACAAAAACCATAAGTTGGGCAATAGCTGTGTTGAATTTGAGAGACTCGATTTGCTCGGTGACAGATTTGACTGTTTCATTGTAAACCTTGTCAAGAGCGCCATTATTTTCCGCAACGATTTCCTTACTTGTGATCAAACGGTAAACACGATCAAGGAACTTACGGCTTCCTTCCAGACCTTCTTCTGACCAAGCGATAGAAGCATCAAGTGGTCCCATGAACATTTCATAGACACGAAGGGTGTCAGCACCGTATTGTTCCACCACATCGTCTGGGTTAACCACGTTCTTGAGGGATTTAGACATCTTGGCTGGTGCTTGTTCCAACTCTTCCCCTGTTTCCACATGGAAGAAAGAACCGTCACGTTTTTCAACCTTGTCAGTCGCCACAAGAGCCCCACGATGGTCACGGTAGCTTGTTCCCAATATCATTCCTTGGTTAAAGAGTTTTTGGAATGGTTCTTTCGTCGGAACGACACCTAAGTCATAGAGGAATTTATGCCAGAAACGAGCGTAAAGCAAGTGAAGTACAGCGTGCTCCGCTCCACCCACGTAGATGTCTACAGGCAACCATTGTTTAAGGAGATCCTCGTCAGCTAATTTTTCTGTGTTGTGTGGGTCGATATAACGGAGATAGTACCAGCTTGAACCTGCCCATTGTGGCATAGTATTGGTCTCACGACGACCTTTGACACCATCTTCACGAGTCACTTTCAACCAGTCTGTCAAGTTAGCTAGTGGACTTTCACCAGTACCTGAAGGACGGATATCCTTGGTTACAGGCAAGACAAGTGGCAATTCATTTTCAGGAACAGCTGTTGAAGTTCCATCTTCCCAATGAATGATAGGGATTGGCTCACCCCAGTAACGTTGACGGCTAAAGAGCCAGTCGCGGAGTCGGTAAGTAACCTTCTCCTGACCACAGCCTTTTTCTTCTAACCAAGCGACAATCTTAGCAACCGCATCTTCTTTGTTCAATCCATCTAGGAAGTCTGAATTAACGTGAAGGCCATCTTCTGTGTAGGCAGCTTCTGCCACATTTCCACCTTCAAGGACTTCAATGATTGGCAGGTCAAACTGTTTGGCAAACTCCCAGTCACGTTGGTCGTGGGCTGGCACAGCCATGACAGCACCGGTTCCGTAGCTAGCAAGAACATAGTCCGCGATCCAGATTGGAATTTCCTTGCCATTGACAGGGTTGATGGCATAAGCACCGGTCCAAACACCAGTTTTTTCTTTGGCAAGGTCTGTACGAGCCAAGTCAGACTTGAGGCTGGCTTGGTGTTTGTAGTCTGCTACAGCCTCTGCTTGCTCAGGACTTGTGATAGCATCTACTAATTCATGCTCAGGCGCCAGAACGGTGAAAGTCGCACCGAAAAGAGTATCAGGACGAGTGGTAAAGACTGTGAATTCCTTGTCTGTTCCTTTTACCTTGAAAGTCACATTAGCACCAGTTGATTTGCCAATCCAGTTGCGTTGCATGTCTTTGATAGACTCTGGCCAGTCCAGGTCATCCAAGTCATTGAGCAATCGTTCTGCATAGGCCGTGATTTTAAGCATCCATTGGCGCATTGGTTTGCGTACAACGGGATAGCCACCACGCTCAGAAGTTCCGTCAGGAAGGACTTCTTCGTTGGCAATGGCCGTTCCCAATTCTTCCACCCAGTTTACTGGTACTTCGGCTTCATAGGCCAATCCTTTTTCGTAAAGTTTGGTGAAAATCCACTGGGTCCATTTGTAGTAGTTTGGATCTGTTGTGTTGACTTCACGATCCCAGTCATAAGAGAATCCAAGTGCATTGATTTGACGTTTGAAGTTGGCAATGTTTTCCGCTGTAAATTCTGCTGGGTCATTCCCCGTATCAATAGCGTATTGCTCTGCAGGCAAACCAAAGGCATCCCATCCCATTGGGTGAAGGACGTTGTATCCTTGCGCACGTTTGTAACGGCTGAGGATATCGGTTGCTGTATAACCTTCTGGGTGTCCTACGTGCAATCCAGCTCCTGATGGATATGGAAACATATCCAGAGCATAGAACTTCGGTTTTGAGGCATCTGTTCCTGTCTTAAATGTATGATGTTTCGCCCAGTAGCCTTGCCACTTAGGCTCAATTTCTTTATGATTGTAAAAACTCATGCTATTTCTCCAATTTTATGATGTTACTATTATACCATTTTTAGGGGAATTTGAAAGTCGAGAAAGAATCTTTTCCCCTCCATTGTCAAGAAAGATTGGCTTTGAAAGCACTCTTGTCAAGCTGAATAAAAATAGCTCCTATACGGAGCTATCTTCTATCAATGCTTATTTTCTTCCATCTTCTCACGTCCTAGTTCTCGGTAACTACGGTCACCAACAACTTCTACGCTAAACTGGCCGTCCTCATATTCTAGGATGGTCACACTACCATTATCCAGACCATGCGGATGCATACCATTGATGAGATAAACCATCGTACCAATGGTCATCCCGTGGCTTACGACGAGAGCATTGCCCCCACCTTGTTCTTCCATTTCTTTGGCAATAGACTCGAAACCTTCTCTGATACGACCACTGAGTTTTTCCCAACCTTCAGCCCAACCAGCAGTATCAACCTCTACCAAGCCTTCTGCTAGCTCGGCATAGGATAACTGATGAACATGATCCACCTTGAAAACACGAGGAATGACCCCCATAAAGAGGTCTCCATCATAGGCTCCATCAAAACTACCAAAGCACCACTCACGGATGCGCTTATCCATACGGTAAGGGATTTTGCCCTGCAAACCTAGTTCTTCTAGGATAATTCCCATAGTCTGAATCGTACGACCAGAGTCACTAGAATAAGCTCGGTCAAACTGCAAACCAGACTCTCGTAAGCCAATTCCCAGCTCATGGATTCCCAACTCACCTTCTGTTGTCAGAGGTGTATCACTCCATCCTTGAGCACGTCCAATCGTGTTAAACATCGTTTTTCCATGACGGACCAAGTACAATCTTACTTTAGACATTTTCTATCCTCCATTTTCTTCTATTATATCATGGAACAAAGAAATATTCGGCTTTCAACAGTAAAGTCCGCTCTCGTAATTTTCCCACAAGAAAAGCTACCCTCATGGTAGCTTTCCTAGGAGATTATTATGAAAAAGTTTAGGATTCTAATTAAATAAAGTTAGGAGATCTTTATTTAATGATTATAGTATACACAGTCATCCTTAAACTCAACTTAAATCCTCTCTCTTTTTTATTAATTTTTAAAACTATGGATTGGAGCAGGAATTTGACCTCCACGAGAGATGAAATCAACAGACGAAGCCCCATTGACTTTCATAACTGGAGCTGTTCCTAGCAAACCACCAAACTCAATCATATCGCCTTCTTTGCCCTTTGGAATGATACGGACGGCCGTTGTCTTCATGTTAATGACACCAATTGCCGCCTCATCCGCAATCATAGCTGCAATGGTTTCAGCAGGCGTATCTTCCGGAATGGCAATCATATCCAGTCCAACAGAACAGATAGCCGTCATGGCCTCTAGTTTCTCTAAATTCAGAGAGCCATTTTGTACCGCAGCGATCATACCCTCGTCTTCAGAAACAGGGATAAAAGCACCTGACAAGCCACCGACCTGGTTACAAGCCATCACTCCGCCCTTCTTAACTTGGTCATTCAAAAGAGCGAGGGCAGCTGTCGTCCCATGTGTACCAACTGTTTCTAGGCCCATTTCCTCCAGTACTCGAGCCACAGAATCACCAACCGCAGGAGTTGGCGCCAAACTTAGGTCTACGATTCCAAAGTCAACACCAAGGCGTTCGCTCGCCATTTGACCAACCAATTGACCAATACGAGTAATCTTAAAGGCTGTTTTTTTGACTGTCTCAGCTACTACATCAAAACTCTGACCACGAACCTTTTCTAAGGCACGCTTGACAACACCAGGACCCGAAACACCAACATTAATGATAACATCTGCTTCTCCAACACCGTGGAAAGCCCCCGCCATAAAAGGATTGTCCTCAACAGCGTTAGCAAATACGACCAACTTGGCCGCACCCATATCTGATAACGCAGCTGTTTCCTTGATAATACGTCCCATATCTGCGACCGCAGTCATGTTGATACCTGACTTGGTTGAGCCGATATTGACTGACGAACAAACCTTGTCCGTTTCTGCTAGAGCACGCGGGATAGAATTGATGAGAATCTCATCTCCTTTTTGGTATCCTTTTTGTACCAAGGCCGAAAATCCACCAATAAAGTCAACACCAATCTCCTTGGCAGCCTTATCAAGTGCCTTTGCCAAAACAACATAGTCCGTCGCATCAGTCGCTGCTCCAATCAAGGAAATCGGAGTCACCGATACTCGTTTATTGACAATCGGAATCCCTAGTTCTGCAGCAATTTCATCTCCTACAGCCACTAGATTTGCAGCTTTCATTGTGATTTTTTGGTAAATTTTTTCAGCGGCACGTTCGATATCTGGGTCAATACAGTCCAAAAGGGAAATCCCCATGGTGATGGTTCTGATATCGAAGTTCTGCTCCTCGATCATGGCAATGGTTTCAGTAACTTGTCTAATATCCATGATGACCTCCTAGATATTATACATGGCGTCAAAAATCGCTGCACTTTGAATATTAATTTTAACATTCAAGGTCTGGCCGAAAGCTTCAAACTCATTTCGCAGAGTGGTGAAATCCTGCTTTTCATCACTAGATACGACTGCCATCATGGTAAAATACTCATCCAGTACTGTTTGAGAAATATCATCAATATTCAAACCCAATTCTGCAATCTTAGTAGACACGCCTGCAACAATACCAGTCTTGTCCTTGCCAACCACTGTAATAATAGCCTTCATCCTTATATCCCATTTCTACGATTTTTAGAAAACCTGAACGTTTTTGATTTTCTTTTTCCTTAGTATAGCATATTTCCATAGAAAATACTAAAAAACGCCTGCTTACGAAGTTGTTCTTAAACAAAAAACAATTTCGTAAACAAGCGTCTACCCTATCAAATGATGATGAGTGTTCCCGCTAGGACCGAAGTCCCAGCGGTAGACCAGAGCTAGACTAAGAGCACAAGACTCCATCATCATAACACTCAACAAAATTGATGATTTTATACTAATTCGATGATCGCCATTGGCGCAGCATCACCACGACGTGGTTCAGTTTTAAGGATACGAGTGTATCCACCGTTACGTTCGGCATAACGAGGTGCGATTTCTGAGAACAATTTTTGAAGTGCTGTAGTAGAAGTGTACTTATCAGTTGCTTCATCATAGTTTTCAGATGCGATTTCATTACGTACGAAAGCAGCTGCTTGACGACGTGCATGCAAATCACCACGTTTACCTAGAGTAATCATTTTTTCAACAGTTTTACGGATTTCTTTAGCACGAGCTTCAGTTGTCACGATTGATTCGTTAATCAAAAGGTCAGTTGTCAAATCGCGAAGCATTGCTTTACGTTGTGAGCTAGTGCGTCCTAGTTTACGGTAAGCCATGTATTCCTCCTTTATTTATCTTTTAATCCAAGACCCAAGTCAATGAGTTTGAGTTTCACTTCTTCCAAACTCTTGCGTCCAAGATTTCGTACTTTCATCATCTCTGCTTCAGATTTTTCTGTCAAATCATGCACAGTGTTGATACCGGCACGTTTCAAACAGTTGTATGAACGCACAGACAAGTCCAGTTCCTCAATCGTACGATCCAAAATACGATCGTCAGATTCAGTATCAGCTTCTTTCATCACTTCAGTTGACTTAGCAATCTCAGTAAGATTTGTAAACAAATCAAGATGTTCTGTCAAGATACGTGCTGAAAGCCCTAAAGCATCTTCTGGAATAATTGTTCCATTAGTCAAGATTTCAAGGGTTAATTTGTCAAATCCATCATTGCTACCTACACGAGCAGGTTCAACTTGATAGTTGACTTTTGTAACTGGTGTATAAATAGAATCTACAGCAAGTGTTCCAACTGGTGCATTATCTTTTTTGTTTTCATCAGCAGGTACATATCCACGACCACTGTTAACAGTCATTGTCGCTTTTAGAGAAGAACCTTCACCGATTGTAAAGAGATAATGATCTGGATTTACAATCTCAACATCACTGTCAGTCAAAATGTCTCCAGCTGTAATTTCAGCAGGACCTTCAACGTCAAGTTCAATGATTTTTTCGTCTTCAACGTATGATTTCACTGCAATCCCTTTAATGTTCAGAATGATTTGCATCACGTCTTCACGAACACCTGGAACTGTGTCGAACTCATGCAAGACACCTTCAATGTTGATAGATGTCACTGCTGCTCCTGGTAGAGAAGCTAGTAGTACACGACGAAGAGAGTTACCAAGAGTTGTACCGTAGCCACGTTCAAGTGGTTCGATTACAAACTTGCCATAATCTTTATTTTCATCAATTTTTGTTATATTTGGTTTTTCAAACTCAATCATTTAGTTACTCCCTCTTAAACGAAAAGCAGTGTAATGCGATGATTATACACGGCGACGTTTTGGAGGACGAGCACCATTGTGTGGCACTGGAGTCACATCACGAATTGCTGTTACTTCAAGACCAGCGGCAGCAAGCGCACGAATAGCTGACTCACGACCAGAACCTGGACCTTTTACAGTAACTTCAACTGATTTAAGACCGTGTTCTTGTGCAGATTTAGCAGCAGCTTCAGAAGCCATTTGAGCAGCGAATGGTGTAGATTTACGAGAACCTTTGAAACCAAGAGCACCAGCTGATGACCAAGCAATTGCATTACCATGCACATCAGTAATCATAACAATAGTGTTATTAAATGTAGCGTGAATATGAGCAATACCAGATTCGATATTCTTTTTCACACGACGTTTACGTGTTGGTTTAGCCAAGACTTTTACCTCCTATATTATTTTTTCTTACCAGCAATCGCAACAGCTTTACCTTTACGAGTGCGAGCATTGTTTTTAGTGTTTTGTCCACGGACAGGAAGTCCACGACGGTGACGAATACCACGGTAAGAACCGATTTCCATCAAACGTTTGATGTTCAAGTTTACTTCACGACGAAGGTCACCTTCAACTTTGATTGCATCCACTTCACGACGGATAGCATCTTCTTGATCTGATGTAAGGTCACGTACACGAACATCTTCTGAGATTCCAGCAGCAGCCAAAATTTTCTTAGATGTTGCAAGTCCGATACCATAAACGTAAGTCAATGAGATTACTACGCGTTTGTCATTTGGAATGTCAACTCCAGCAATACGAGCCATGTTTTCTCCTTTCTATCTTATCCTTGACGTTGTTTGTGTTTTGGATTTGCTGGGCAAATTACCATAACACGACCATTACGACGAATTACTTTACAGTATTCGCAAATTGGTTTGACCGATGGTCTTACTTTCATTTCTTATCCCTCCAAGTTTTTCGATTATTTAAAGCGGTAAGTGATACGTCCACGTGTCAAGTCATATGGACTCATTTCGACAGTAACACGATCTCCCGCTAAAATACGAATATAGTTTTTACGAATTTTACCAGAAACTGTTGCTAAAATCTGATGTCCATTTTCAAGTTCAACCGTAAACATTGCGTTAGGCATTGTATCAACTACTTTGCCTTCAACTTCAATCACATCGTCTTTTGCCACGCAAAAGCACCTCCATAAATTTCGATTTGATGCCTCTAAACATAGAGACAACAATTATAAGTCAGACTATCTCAGTATAACATTTGTAGCGATTTTTTGCAAGTGTGAAAAACGCTTTATTTCAAATTTGTCAATACTTTTTCGATGTCTTTGAACACATCATTGATATCTTGATTTCCTTCAATATCGTGGACCAAACCTTTGGCACGGTAGTGAGCAATGATTGGTTCACCTTGGGCGATATTGACATCCAAACGACGCTTAACTGTCTCAGGTTTGTCATCTTCACGTTGGTAGTAATCTTCCTCTTTGTAGTCAACTGGTGGGTTGAAAACTTTGTGGAAGGTTTCACCTGTTTTGCGGTGGATGATACGGCCACTCAAACGTTCCAAGAGACAGTCTGGGTTCACTTCGATGTTGATCACACCTTCGAGTTCGATACCAAGTTCAGCCAATGTTTTGTCCAAGGCATGAGCTTGTTCAATCGTACGTGGGTAACCATCTAACAAGAAACCTGTTTCTTTGATATCGTCCTGAGAAAGGCGTTCTTTAACAATACCATTTGTAACTTCGTCTGGGACCAACTCACCTTTGTCAATGTATGACTTTGCAAGTACGCCCATTTCAGTTTGATTTGCCATAGCAGCACGGAACATATCTCCAGTTGAAATGTGTGCCACGTGGAATTGTTCCACAATTTTAGCTGCTTGTGTTCCCTTACCTGCACCAGGCAAGCCCATAATCAAAAGATTCATGATCTGATCTCCTTATTTTGTATTTAAATAGAAGCAAAATAACTTTTTAACCCCTATTTAAAAACAAAATAGAAGAGGGGAGATGAAAATCTATCTTTCTAGGTAGATCTTCATACTCCACTCTCTAAGCAAAAGTAATCTTGCTTTTATTCTGTTTTGTCCATGAAACCAACATACTTACGTTTCAATAGGTAACCTTCTAGCTGTTTGATTCCTTCGATACCTGTCGAAATAATGATCAAAAGACTAGTTCCCCCAAAAGCAACCGCTTCTGAGAGTCCAAAGACATCTTTTGCTACAATCGGCAAGATTGAAATCACACCAAGGAAAAGGGAGCCGACAGTTGCAAGGCGACGAAGAAGTTTTGACATAAACTCTTCCGTTCCTTTACCTGGACGGACACCGTGGATATAGGCTCCACTCTTTTGCAAGTTTTCTGCTGCTTTCTCTGGATTGATCTGTACAAATGTATAGAAGAATGTAAAGAGAATAATCAGCAGTGCATACATGGCAACACCTGTTGGAGATGTTGTCGCAAGCATTTCTTGTGCCGTACGCACCCATGTCCAATCAAGCCCCATAGCGCTGACAAACTGAAGAATAGCCGCAGGAGCTGCCGTAATCGAACTTGCAAAGATAACTGGGATAACACCAGCAGGATTGACCTTCAAAGGAAGGTAAGAACTGGATGGAGCACCTTGAGCAACTTTTGTATATTGGATCGGAATTTTATATTCTGCCTGTTGTACATATGTTGTAAAGTAAACAATCAACAAAACAGCGATAATGAGAATAACGACAAATATAATAGATGACGTCAACCGATCACTTGGAATATTGACAAAATAGTCCACATAGATACCATGAATCATTTCTGGAATTGAAGCTACAATCCCAGCAAAGATAATCATAGACACCCCGTTACCATATCCCTTATCAGTGATTTGCTCCCCGAGCCAAGTAACAATCATAGTACCTGCAGTCAGGATAATACCAATCGTAACAAAGACTTGAGGGGTTAGATCTGTCGTTAATAATTTTGCACCAGATAGAGTGTTAAAACCAGCAGTGATTCCGATTGATTGCACAAACGCAAGTACAAGCGCAATATAACGAGTCGCTTGATTTATCTTTCTCCGTCCTACTTCTCCCTGCTTGCCCCACTCTACAAACTTTGGAACAATATCCATTTGTAGCAATTGAACAACGATGGAAGCTGTGATATACGGACTCACACCGAGTGCAAAAACCGAGAAGTTCTTCATGGCATTCCCTGAAACTAAACTAAGCATGTTCAAGAAGGATAATCCACTCAAAGCTTCCAGACTTTTTGCATTCACACCTGGTACAGTAATACTAGTCCCAATACGGAAGACAAGTATGATAAAAATCGTAAAGAGAATTTTTGATCTTACTTTCTTAACCTTGAGGGCCTCTTTTAATAATTTAAAAAACATAGGTCACCTCTCTAGATGACTTCTACTGAACCACCTTTAGCAGTGATAGCTTCTTCAGCTGTTTTAGAGAATTTAGCTGCTTTCACAGACAATTTCTTAGTCAACTCACCGTTACCAAGAATTTTAACACCTGATTTTTCAGCCTTTACAATTCCTGCTTCGATAAGAACAACTGGAGTAACTTCAGTACCATCTTCAAAAACGTTCAATTGATCAAGATTTACAATTGCGTATTCTTTAGCGTTGATATTAGTGAATCCACGTTTTGGAAGACGACGGAACAATGGAGTTTGCCCACCTTCAAAACCAAGGCGAACTCCGCCACCGCTACGAGCTTTTTGACCTTTTTGACCGCGACCAGATGTTTTACCGTTACCTGATGAAGTACCACGACCAACACGGTTACGTACTTTACGAGAACCTTCTGCAGGTTTCAATTCATGAAGTTTCATTATTATTTTCTCCTCTTTTGTAAAATGCTAGCGCCGATAGGGGAGAAAAGGTTGTCCCCCGTATCAACTCGCCTATACGATTGTCATCTTTGATGACCATATCTAGTTTTAGGGGATGAGTATTGCCACATCCCCTAAAAATTCATTAGTTTACTTCTTCAACTGTTACCAAGTGAGATACTGCGGTGATCATACCACGGATAGCAGCGTTGTCTTCTTTGATAACAGAGCTGTTCAATTTGCCAAGTCCAAGTGCTACAACAGTTTTACGTTGTGATGGAATGCGTCCGATTGGAGACTTAGTCAAAGTAATTTTAATTTGAGCCATTTTATCCCCTTTCTTATGCCAAATCAGAAACTGAAATACCACGAAGGGCAGCAACTTCTTCAGCGCGTTTCAATTGTTTCAAACCTTCAACAGTTGCGCGAACAATGTTGATTGGAGTGTTAGAGCCAAGTGATTTAGATGTAATATCTGCCACACCTGCCAATTCCACAACGGCACGAACGGCACCACCAGCGGCAACTCCAGAACCTTCTACAGCAGGTTTCAACAATACTTTAGCCCCACCAAATTCTGAAAGAACTTCGTGAGGAATTGTTGTTCCAACCATCGGTACTTCAATCAAGTTTTTCTTAGCATCATCTACTGCTTTACGGATTGCTTCTGGAACTTCTTGAGCTTTACCAGTACCAAATCCTACGCGACCGTTGTGGTCACCAACAACAACAAGAGCTGCGAAACGAAGACGACGTCCACCTTTAACAACTTTTGTAACACGGTTGACAGCAACTACGCGTTCTTCAAATTCAACTGCATTGTCTTTAAATGCCATTTTCTAGTGTCCTCCTATTAGAATTTCAATCCGTTTTCACGAGCTGCATCAGCCAAAGCTTTCACACGTCCGTGATATAGATATCCACCGCGGTCGAACACCACTTCTGAAATACCTTTAGCACTTGCACGTTCTGCAACGAGTTTACCGACAGCAACGGCTTGTTCAGTTTTAGTTCCTTTTGAAACTTCTTTGTCAAGAGTTGAAGCACTTGCGAGCGTTACACCCGCTACGTCATCAATCACTTGAGCGTAGATGCCTGTATTAGAACGGAATACGTTCAAACGTGGGCGATCAGCAGTTCCAGAGAGTTTTCCGCGAACGCGACGGTGGCGTTTTTGGCGGAGTTTGTTTTTATCTGGTTTAGAAATCACAGTTTTCACCTCTTTAGTTTTAAATCGTGTGCTATGCACAAAGTTGGAAAATAGGTCGGTGGTTGAAGATCAACCACTCAACATTATTTACCTGTTTTACCTTCTTTAAGACGAACGTATTCGCCAACGTAACGGATACCTTTACCTTTATATGGCTCTGGTGAGCGAAGGCTACGTACGTAAGCAGCTGTTTGACCAACTACTTCTTTTGAAATTCCGCTAACAACGATTGTTGTTGGGTTTGGAAGTTCAAAAGTAATTCCTTCTGGAGCTTCAACTTCGTCTGGATGAGATTTACCAACAGCCAAAACAAGTTTTTTACCTTGAAGTTGAGCACGGTAACCAACCCCACGCATTTCAAGTTCTTTCTTAAATCCTTCTGATACACCAACAACCATGTTGTTCAAAAGGGCACGAGTAGTTCCGTGGATTGTTTTCATTTCTTTTGAATCGTTTGGACGGTGAAGAGTTACTTCAGTACCTTCCACACGGATTTCAATATCTTTTGAGAACTCACGAGTAAGTTCTCCTTTAGGTCCTTTAACAGTTACAACGTTGTCATTGTTAGTGAGTTCAACACCAGCAGGCAACACGATAACTTTATTACCAATACGTGACATGTTTATTTTCTCCTGTTAGATTGTCAGGCCATGACGGCCAGTTTTCACGGGGTTAAACCGATTTCTCGATTTAAAGGAACATTTAGGTTTCAATTTCAAAGTGAATCTAGGCATCGTCTCGCAGGCATAACTTGGGTTAGGCAAGAGACGATAACGAAGAGTCACAAAGAAATTGGGAGCTAAATATTACCAAACGTAAGCGATAACCTCACCACCAACATTCTTTTGGCGTGCTTCTTTATCAGTAAGCAGACCTTCAGAAGTTGAAAGGATAGCAATTCCGAGTCCGTTAAGAACTTTTGGAAGATCTTCACGTTTTTTGTAGACACGAAGTCCTGGTTTAGAAACACGTTTCAAGTTAGTGATAACTTTTTCACCGTTTGGTCCATATTTAAGGAATACACGGATGATTCCTTGCTTGTCATCTTCGATGATTTCTACGTTCTTAACAAAACCTTCGCGTTTAAGGATTTCAGCAATCCCTTTTTTGATGTTTGATGCAGGTACTTCAAGTACTTCGTGTTTCGCTTGGTTAGCGTTACGAATACGAGTTAGGAAGTCTGCGATTGGGTCAGTCATAACCATTTTGTTTTTCTCCTCTTACTAGTAGTTTGCAAGTCGCACTTGCTAGTTAATACATGATACAAAGAGCGTAACAGCAAGAGTAAAAATAGGCAATTTGATGCAGGAACGATGCTCCAAAGCAAATTGGTCTTTTTTGCCAACGCTGTAGCTCGTGTTCAAATTGGCAAACCCAACTGAACCCGGGCTAAACTCTGTGTGAAAAAGATAAACTTTCCTAGAAACGTCAGTTTCTTCGTCAAGTTTCCTATTTTCACTTGGAGTTTTGACGCCCTTGATATCTTAAATTACCAAGATGCTTTTGTTACACCAGGAATTTGTCCTTTGTAAGCTAATTCACGGAAGCAAACACGGCAAAGTTTAAATTTGCGGTAAACTGAATGTGGACGACCACATTTTTCACAACGAGTATAAGCTTGAGTAGAGAACTTCGCTGGACGTTTGTTCTTAGCAATCATTGATTTTTTAGCCATTAGATTTACCTCCTATATTATTTTGCAAAAGGCATTCCAAGGCCTGTAAGCAATGCACGTGACTCTTCGTCAGTGTTAGCAGTTGTTACGATAACGATGTCAAGACCACGAGTTTTGTCAACGTCATCAAAGTTGATTTCTGGGAAGATCAATTGTTCTTTCACACCAAGTGTGTAATTTCCGCGTCCATCAAATGATTTTGTTGGAACACCGTGGAAGTCACGTACACGTGGAAGTGAAACTGAAACCAATTTGTCCAAGAATTCGTACATACGTTCACCACGAAGGGTAACTTTTGCACCGATCGCAACACCTTCACGAAGACGGAAGCCGGCGATTGATTTTTTAGCTTTAGTGATAAGTGGTTTTTGACCTGAGATAAGTGCCAATTCTTCAGCAGCTTTTTCAAGGCTTTTAGCGTTTGATACAGCTTCACCAACACCCATGTTCAAAACGATCTTATCTACTTTAGGCACAGCCATCACTGATGAGTAGTTGAATTGTTCTGTCAAAGCAGGAACTACTTCATTAAGATATTTTTCTTTTAAACGATTTGCCATTATACTTCTCCTTTCCTTCGTGATTAATCAAGCACTTCGCCTGATTTTTTGTTGTAGCGAACTTTTTTACCGTCTACAAATTTGTAACCAACACGACCAGCTACACCGTTTTTGTCCAAAACTTGAACGTTTGATACGTGGATAGCTGCTTCTTTCTCGATGATACCACCTTGAGGAAGTTCGTTAGTTGGACGTTGGTGTTTCTTAACAATGTTTACACCTTCAACGATAACTTTGTTTACTTTTGGAAGGGCAGTAAGGACAACAGCTTCTGTTCCCTTATCTTTACCAGCGATTACGCGAACTTTGTCGCCTTTTTTTACAAACATTAGGTTTCTCCTTGATTTTTCTTACGCCCATAAGGGCACCCTGGAGGTAAATCCAGGGGACTAGTTTGTTTGTTTTTGCTCTGCGAAAATCAAAGCAATTCTTCGTCAGTTTCAACTCACCTAACTCAAGTTAAGCTTTCGTTTCACTTCCTAGACTTGTTTTAATTTTCATTGAGCAACCAATTAAAGTACTTCTGGAGCAAGTGACACGATCTTCATAAAGCCACCTTCACGCAATTCACGTGCAACTGGGCCAAAGATACGTGTTCCGCGAGGAGTTTTATCTTCACGGATGATAACTGCTGCGTTTTCGTCAAATTTGATGTATGAACCATCAGCACGACGAGCACCTGATTTAGTACGAACGATAACAGCTTTTACAACGTCACCTTTTTTAACCGCACCACCAGGAGTAGCTTGTTTTACAGATGCCACAATAACATCACCGATGTTCGCAAATTTACGTTTAGAACCACCAAGAACTTTGATAGTCAAGATTTCGCGTGCACCGCTGTTGTCTGCGACTTTCAAACGAGTTTCTGTTTGAATCATTTCAGTTTTCTCCTTTCAGGCTTGATTAGATGATAACCGCTTCTTCAACAACTTCTACAAGACGGAAACGTTTTGTAGCTGAAAGCGGACGAGTTTCCATGATACGTACGATATCGCCTTCTTTGGCAACATTGTTTTCATCATGTGCTTTGTATTTCTTAGAGTAGTTAATACGTTTACCATAGACTGGGTGGTTACGTTTTGTTTCAACTACAACTGTGATTGTCTTGTCCATTTTGTCAGATACAACACGTCCAACAAGAACTTTACGATTATTGCGTTCCATTGAAATTTCTCCTTCCCTAGTCTATTATTTCGCTTCAGATTGAACTGTTTTGATACGAGCGATTTGTTTTTTTACTTCTTTCAAGCGAGCTGTTTGTTCCAATTGACCAGTAGCAGCTTGGAAACGAAGTTCAAACAATTCTTTTTTCAATTCGTTTTCGCGCTTCGCGAGTTCTTCTTGAGAAAGACCACGAAGTTCTTTAACAAATTCTTTTACTTCATTAAGTTTCATGCCTTCTCCTTATTCTGCTTCACGTTTTACGAATTTACATTTAACTGGCAATTTGTGGCTAGCAAGACGAAGCGCTTCGCGAGCGATCTCTTCAGATACACCAGCAACTTCAAACATCACTTTACCACGTTTAACTGGTGCTACCCAACCTTCAGGTGCCCCTTTACCAGATCCCATACGCACACCGATAGCTTTAGCAGTGTATGATTTGTGTGGGAAGATTTTAATCCAAACTTTACCACCACGTTTCATGTAACGAGTCATGGCGATACGAGCAGCTTCGATTTGGCGGTTAGTGATCCAGTGGCTAGTTGTAGCTTGAAGACCGTATTCACCGAATGCTACTTCTTTTCCACCTTTTGCTTCACCGCGCATTTTTCCACGGAATTCACGACGGTGTTTAACACGTTTAGGTACTAACATTGGTTATTTACCTCCTTTAGTGTTTTTACGAGCTGGAAGAACTTCACCACGGTAGATCCATACTTTAACACCAAGTTTACCGTATGTTGTATCTGCTTCTTCCCAAGCGTAATCGATATCTGCACGAAGTGTGTGAAGTGGAACAGTTCCTTCAGAGTATCCTTCAGCACGGGCGATATCTGCACCGTTCAAACGACCTGATACTTGAGTCTTGATTCCTTTAGCTCCAGCACGCATTGCACGTTGGATTGCTTGTTTTTGTGCACGACGGAAAGCAACACGTTGCTCCAATTGACGAGCAATTCCTTCACCTACAAGGTGAGCATCCAAATCAGGTTGTTTGATTTCGATGATGTTGATGTGTACTTGTTTTCCAGTCAATTTGTTAAGTTTTGCACGGAGTGCATCAACGTTAGCACCACCTTTACCGATAACCATACCTGGTTTAGCAGTGTGAAGTGAAACGTTAACTTTGTTTACTGCGCGTTCGATTTCGATAGTTGAAACTGCTGCGTCAGCCAGTTCTTTTTGAACGAATTTACGGATTGCAAGATCTTCATGAAGGTAATCCGCGTATTCTTTTTCAGCATACCATTTGGCATCCCAATCACGGATGATGCCGACACGCATACCAATTGGATGTACTTTTTGACCCACGATTTTACCTCCTTATTTTTCTGCAACAGCTACAGTGATGTGAGCTGTACGTTTGTTGATTGGTGAAGCTGAACCTTTCGCACGTGGACGGAAACGTTTCATAGTTGGTCCTTCGTTTGCGAATGCTTCAGATACTACCAAGTTAGCTTTGTCCAAACCAAAGTTGTTTTCAGCATTAGCTACAGCTGAGTTCAAAACTTTCAAGATGATTTCAGCAGCTTTGTTTGGAGTGAATGTCAAGATTGCAATAGCATCGGCTACGCTTTTACCACGGATGTTGTCAAGAACAAGACGTGATTTACGAGGTGAAACACGTACTGTACGAGCCATTGCTTTAGCTGAAGTAATTTCTGCCATTTATGTTCTCCTTATTTTCTACGTGTTTTCTTGTCGTCTGCAGCGTGACCTTTGTAAGTACGAGTTGGTGCAAATTCACCAAGTTTGTGACCTACCATGTCTTCTTGGATGTAAACAGGTACGTGTTTACGTCCGTCATAAACTGCAATAGTGTAACCAATGAAACTTGGGAAGATCGTTGAACGACGTGACCAAGTTTTGATAACTTTTTTCTTTTCGTCGTTTGCTTGAGCTTCAACTTTTTTCATCAAATGCTCATCGACGAAAGGTCCTTTTTTAAGACTGCGTCCCATTTTATATTTTCTCCTTTAAATGTTGTACCACAGCGGCTTGCGCTCACATGGAGCGCTACCGAGCTGGCGGATTTCCTAGTTGTTTAAGCGACTAGTTTATTATTATTTCTCGTTGCGACGACGAACGATAAGTTTGTCAGATTTCGCTTTCTTGTTACGAGTTTTAAGACCAAGAGCAGGTTTGCCCCATGGAGTAGATGGCGCTTTACGACCAACTGGTGCTTTACCTTCACCACCACCGTGTGGGTGATCGTTAGGGTTCATTACAGAACCACGAACTGTTGGACGGATACCTTTCCAACGGCTACGTCCTGCTTTACCAAGGTTTACAAGTCCATGTTGTTCGTTTCCGACAACACCAACTGTTGCACGACAAGTTCCAAGAATCATACGTACTTCGCCAGATTGAAGACGAACAAGAACGTATTTCCCTTCTTGACCCAATACTTGAGCAGAAGCTCCAGCTGCACGTACCAATTCTCCACCACGACCTGGTTTCAACTCGATGTTGTGGATCAAAGTACCAACTGGGATGTTAGCAAGTGGAAGTGCGTTTCCGACTTTGATATCTGCTTCTGGACCTGAAACGATACGTTGACCAACTTCAAGACCTTTTGGAGCAATGATGTATGCTTTCACACCATCAGTGTAGTGTACAAGAGCGATGTTTGCAGAACGGTTTGGATCGTACTCGATTGTTTTAACAACCGCTTCAACGTTGTCTTTGTTACGTTTGAAGTCAACCAAACGGTAGAAACGTTTGTGTCCACCACCTTGGTGACGAACAGTGATACGACCGTTGTTGTTACGACCAGCCTTGTTCTTCAAAGCAACAAGCAATGATTTTTCAGGAGTGCTTGTTGTGATTTCAGCGAAATCCAAAGAAGTCATATTACGGCGACCGTTTGTTGTTGGTTTATAAACACGAATTCCCACGATATTTCCTCCTTAGATTATTCAGCTTCAGCAGCAAACAACTCGATTGCTTTTGAATCAGCTGTAAGTGTGATGATAGCTTTTTTAGTTTTGTTAGTAAAACCAGTGTAACGTCCAACACGTTTTGCTTTAGGTTTTACGTTGATTGTGTTAACGTTGGCAACTTTAACACCTTCGAAAGCAGCTTCAACAGCTTGCTTGATCAAAAGTTTGTGTGCACGAGTGTCAACTTCAAATACATATTTGCCTGCTTCAAGTTGAGCCATTGAGCTTTCAGTGATGACAGGTTTTTTGATAACATCATACAAATTCATTATGCAAGAACCTCCTCGATTTTAGAGATAGCTGCTTGTGTGACAAGAAGTTTGTCGCTATTTGCGATGTCAAGAACACTTGCAGTTGTAGCAGTTGCAACTTTCACATTTGGAAGGTTACGAGCTGAAAGAGCTGCGAATTCATTTCCTTCTTCTAGGATAACAAGAACTTTAGAATCGATGCTCAATGCTGCAAGAACTTTTGCAAATTCAGCAGTTTTTGGAGCTGTAAATGAAAGAGCGTCTACAGCTACGAATTTGTTTTCAGCAACTTTTTCAGAGTAAACTGATTTAAGAGCTAGGCGACGAACTTTTTGTGGAAGTTTGTAGCCGTATGAACGTGGAGTTGGTCCGAAGACAACACCACCACCACGCCATTGTGGTGAGCGGATAGAACCTTGACGAGCGCGTCCAGTTCCTTTTTGACGCCATGGTTTGCGTCCACCACCTGATACTGCAGAGCGGTTTTTAACAGCGTGTGTTCCTTGACGAAGACTTGCGCGTTGGCTGATGATCACATCAAACACAACTGATTCATTTGGTTCGATACCAAATACTGCATCGTTAAGAACAACTTGGCCAGCTTCTTTACCAGTTTGGTCAAATAATGTTACGTTTGCCATTGTGACTGATTTCCCCTTTCTTTATTATTTACCAGCTTTAACTGCTGATTTGATAGTGATAAGAGATTTCTTAGCACCTGGTACGTTACCTTTGATAAGGATAACGTTCTTTTCTGGAACAACTTGTACAACTTCAAGATTTTGAATTGTTACGCGGTCGCCACCCATACGTCCTGCAAGGTTTTTACCTTTGAATACGCGGTTAGGTGCAACAGGTCCCATAGAACCTGGACGACGGTGGTAACGAGAACCGTGAGCCATTGGTCCACGTGATTGTCCGTGGCGTTTGATAACACCTTGGAAACCTTTACCTTTAGAAGTACCAGTTACGTCAACAACGTCTCCAGCTGCGAATGTTTCAACTGTGATTTCAGCACCAACTTCCAAGCCTTCAACGTTTTTGAATTCACGAATGAAGCGCTTAGGAGCCGTGTTAGCTTTCGCTACATGTCCTTTAGCAGGTTTGTTGCTCAATACTTCGCGTTTGTCATCGAAACCAACTTGGATAGCGTTGTATCCGTCTGTTTCTACAGTTTTAACTTGAAGAACAACGTTTGGAGTTGCTTCAATAACTGTTACAGGGATCAATTCGCCAGCTTCAGTGAAGATTTGAGTCATTCCCACTTTTTTCCCTAAGATTCCTTTTGTCATGAGAAAATAGTTCCTTTTCTATATTTTTTATTCAAAAAGTTTTTAACGAGCGTTTTTTATGCTCAAGTCTAAGATACAAAGGGCGTCAAACTCAAAGTGAAAATAGGAAACTGACGCAGTGTCTACCAGACACTAGGAGGTTTATCTTTTTCACACCGAGTTTAGCCCGTGTTCAATTAGATTGAAACACCAGCCTCTGCTCTTTTATATTTTAGATTAAAGTTTGATTTCTACGTTTACACCACTTGGAAGATCCAATTTCATCAAAGCATCAACTGTTTTTTGAGTTGGGTTAACGATATCGATCAAGCGTTTGTGTGTACGCATTTCAAATTGTTCGCGAGAGTCTTTGTATTTGTGAGTCGCACGAATGATTGTGTAGAGGCTACGCTCAGTTGGAAGTGGGATTGGACCCGCAACTTGTGCACCTGTACGAGTAGCTGATTCTACGATTTTTGCAGCCGCTGTGTCAAGCGTACGGTGTTCGTAAGCTTTCAAACGGATACGGATTTTTTTGTTTGCCATCTTTTTCTCCTTTTCGTCTATTTAAGATAATAGGCTAGCTCCACAAGAAAACCGACGCGTGTTGCGTGGCAATGCAACCGAGCGTGTCGCAACCTCTTGCATCAAAGCTAAGGCTGTAATTTACAGCACCATAATAGAATAACACAAAGCCCCTGCGATTGCAAGGGATTTGTTAGGTTTTTTTCGTTTTTTTAGGATGAAACTGTTTTCCTATTTCATCTTCCTACGATTACTGATTTACGTCTATAAAAATCAATCTTTTCTTCTATATAATGTGTGTCGTTCTGACCTTGAATTTATCTTCTGATTGATCCACTAAGATATCTGCTTTTGACTCGGTTTCTCTATAGTATTGCTGATACTGCTCCCGTCTCATCTGATGGCTAGCTAATATAAAGGAAGCATCGCGATTTCTCATAGTCGTATCTCGAGCTAGGCGCCTCTTTAATTCCGTTTCTTCGTCCGTGTTGAAACAGATAGTTTTATCAAAGAGTTTCTTGGGTAGAAAACCCACAGACATCCCTTCGACTATCAGTATTGGTTTTGAACCAGATAAGACTTCGCTTGGCTTCCAAGGTTCATCAATCGTCAAGATGTCCATGCCGGCCTTTAAGGCGAGAATGTCCCTCTCCAAACTTGTCAGCTCATGCGCCACTGGTAGACAAGCTGTCACTTTTTGATTTGGCGCTTGCTTCGGCACTACCAGATAGCGTTCTGAGGTGATATAGGGGTCTGTTTCTAGTAGATTTACTTTTTCAGCATCTAGGGCTTGAAACAATTCTTGAGCAAAGGTTGATTTCCCTGAAGCCCCATGTCCGTAAATCCCCAGTGTTTTGACTTTCCCTGACTCTATCTCTGAGACCAGTTGTTCTATCAGGTCTTTTTTCTTCATTCTCTCTTCACCTGTTCATAGCTTTCTTTTCCGTCATTAAGCTTGTCCCAAATCACTATTTGCCCACTTTTGAGGGATTTTTGCACATCGATAATTCGTTGATTAGAGGAACCTCGAAACTGGAGCATGAGATTACGCTTGCTTTTATCATACCGTCCATCGACAAGGATGTCAATCAGCGACAAGAGTTCCAGTTTATCTGGAGTTTCCAGCATCATTTCTTCCCAAGTGTAGCCCGTCCAGGACCAGATGTCTTTATCTGGCAATTCCTTCCGAATGCGTTTAACGAGAGGCAAGAGAATTCCTGTATTAAGAAAGGGTTCTCCTCCTAGCAGGGTCAATCCTTGAACATAGGGTTGGGCAAGGTCTTCCATGATCTGTTCTTCTAACTCTGCTGTATAAGGAATGCCTGCATTGAAAGACCAAGTCGCCACATTATAACATCCCTCGCAGTGAAACATGCAACCTGATACATAGAGAGAGTTTCGCACACCTTCTCCATCGACAAAGTTAAAGGCCTTGTAATCAATAATTCGCCCTTTACTGAGTTCTTCACTTTTCCACTCGCCTGGTTTTGGTGTATTCCATGTCATGCTGTCTACTCCAAGTCTATCCAATAGCGCTCCGTTCCGTTTCGAACATCCTCCAACTCCCCACCATTAGCTAAGATAACAGCTCGGCTTGCTGGATTTTCTGTGCTACAAGTCACTAAAGCTCGTTTAATACTCTTTCCCTTAGCAACTTGTAGACCTTGTCGGAGGGATTCTTTGGCATAACCCTTGCCTCTTTCAGACGGGCGGATGGAATAACCAATATGACCACCTTCCACAAATAATTTGTCATTCAAGGACAAGCGCAGGGCTAAAAATCCCAAAGGCAAGCCAGTCTCATCAAAGGATAAAAATTTGATTGCAGGAACCCAGCCTACTGGCAGGTTGGCATCATCCTCCTGCTGCTCTACAATCTTTAAACAATCCTCATAATCCTTTGCTCGCTTCCAAGCGGAGCCCATGCCACCGTGCATATAGGATTTTGCTGCATCGAACTCCGCAATCATCTCTAATATCGCTTCTTTATCTTCCAAAGTTGGTCGTCTTAGCTCCATGCTTCCTCCTTAATCGACATCAATCCAATAGCGCTCCGTTCCGTTTCGAACATCCTCCAACTCCCCACCATTAGCTAAGATAACAGCTCGGCTTGCTGGATTTTCTGTGCTACAAGTCACAAGCGCTCGTTTGATATTCTTTCCCTTAGCAACTTGTAGACCTTGTCGGAGGGATTCTTTCGCATAACCCTTACCTCTTTCAGAGGGGCGGACGGAGTAGCCAATATGGCCCCCATTTTCTAGTAAGTAGTCATTTAATCGGAGACGAAGGTTGAGAAAGCCAAGAGCCTGGCCTGCTACGTCAAAACTAACCAGCTGGATAGCAGGAACCCAGTTTTCAGGAATATTGAGTCCCGCTTCCGCTTGAAGATTTTCTTCTAGCCACTCTTCATAAACAAAATTGTTGGCGTTCCAAAACCCACCATCGTGGGCTGATTGAGTCTGTTCAAACTCTGCCATCATCTCTAAAACTGTCTCTTTATCTGCCAATGTTGGTCTGCGTAGTATCATTTTTACCTCCAATTAAGAGAAAAGCGAGAGCGGACTCTCACTTTTATTTTTTCTTGTTCTTGTTTAAAAACTGTTCTCTGAGGTTGAGCAAGCGTTCTTTTTTACCTGTTCCACCTTTAGAGTATTTCTCATGATAACGGGTCACTTGTGCGCGTCCCTTATCGTCTAATTGGTATTTCCCCATTGCATTTCCTTCTAATTTGTTACTTCATGTCCGGCTGTTTTAATGGTTGAACCGTTCATGTGTTTGACACGCGCAGCGATTTCCTTGTGGCGTCCATTGACCATCGGACGCGCTTGCGGATTTCCTAGATAACCACACGTACGTTTGACCACGTCTACTGTTCTAGGGTCGCTATTGCCACAGTTGGGACAAGCAAAGCCTCTCTCAGTCGGTTCAAAATCCCCTTCAAAATCACACTTGTAACAGCGATCAATCGGAGTATTGGTTCCTAGATAGCCAACACGGTCATAGGCATAGTCCCATACAGCTTCCAGGGCCTTAGGATTTTGCTGGAGGACTGGATACTCACAATAGTGGATAAAGCCACCTGATGCACCTGCTTCTGGATAGACTTTCTCAAAGTCTAATTTTTCAAACGGTGTTGGATTTTTACGGACATCATAGTGAAAAGAGTTGGTGTAGTATTCCTTGTCTGTAATATCAGGAATAGAGCCGAACTTCTCTGTATCCAAACGACAAAAACGGTCCGTCAAACTTTCAGATGGTGTTGAGTAGATAGAGAAATGGTAGCCATATTGGTCAGACCACTCTTCTACACGGCGTTTCATATCGCGAATGATGTCTAGCGTGAATTCCTTGGCATCTGGATTGTGTTCCCAGCTGTTACCAAAGAAGACCGTAGCTACTTCATACAAACCGATATAGCCCAACGAAACTGTCGCACGGCGATTCTTGAAGAGCTCATCAACACTTTCTTTCTTGCCAAGACGACGTCCGAAAGCACCGTATTGGTAGAGGATTGGTGCGTTGGCTGGTGTAGCTTCCTTGGTACGCTCAACACGGTATACAAGAGCATCTTCTGCGATGTTCATTCGCTCGTTGAAGATTTCCCAGAACTTGTTCATGTCACCTTCGGATTCGAGGGCGATACGAGGCAGATTGACTGTCACAACACCTAGATTCATACGACCTGAATTGACCTCAACACCATTCTCATCCTTCCATCCTTGGAGGAAAGAACGGCAACCCATAGGAACCTTGAAAGAACCTGTCAGCTCGATAATCTTATCATAGGACAAGACATCTGGGTACATCCGCTTGGTTGCACACTCAAGAGCCAACTGTTTGATGTCGTAGTTAGGTGAACCTTCCTCTAAGTTAAGTCCTCTTTTTAGTGTAAAGATGAGTTTAGGGAAGATGGCTGTTCGATGTTCTGAGCCAAGACCCTTGATTCGAATAGTCAAGATAGCCTTTTGAATTTCACGCTCAAAACGATTGGTTCCCAGACCAAAACCTAGTGAGGTAAAAGGTGTTTGTCCATTTGAAGTGAAGAGAGTGTTGATTTCATACTCGAGAGATTGCATGGCATCGTAGATGTCCTTTTGCGTTTTCTTCCAAGCGTAATCTTCCCGTTTTTCAGGCAAAACCCACTCTTCCGCATCCTTGAGGTGTTTTTGGTAATTCTTCTCTGCGTAAGGAGCCAAGACTTCATCGATACGGTCAGCTGAACAGCCCCCGTACTGGCTAGAAGCAACGTTGGCGATAATTTGTGAAATTTGAGCTGTCGCAGTCTGGATAGACTTGGGACTTTCTACCTCCGCATTTCCAATCTTAAAACCATTTTCCAACATGCCTTTAAAATCAATCAAACAGCAGTTGGTCATCGGTGTGTAGGGGCTATAGTCCAGGTCATGATAGTGGATATCCCCTTTTTGGTGAGCATTGGCTACGTGCTTAGGAAGCATTTGCAGTCCGATTGATTTCCCCACAATCCCTGCTGTCAGATCACGCTGGGTATTAAAGACATCACTGTCTTTATTGGCATTTTCATTGACAACCGCTTGGTCTTTATTGAGGAGCTTATGGATGCTAAAGTTGATATCTGTCGCTTTTGAGCGCTCAAAATCCCTTTGTGTCCGATAAGTGATATACTCCTCAGCCAGCGCATATTCTTTGGCTTCAAGGAGTTCATGTTCTACGATATTTTGAATCTCGTAAATCTTAACACCTTGAGGGAAGCGACTGTGAATCTCCGCAACAATGCGCTCAAGCAATCCATTGAGACGTCTTTCAACCAAGGGAGTCACATCCATAACCTTGTCAGCTGCCTTGTGAAGCGCTTTGTCAATCTTGTCTACATCAAATAAAACTCGTCTGCCGTCCCGCTTTTCAACGAACAAGGTTGAAGCAGGGGCATTTTTCCCTTCCAATACAATCATATCTAGGCTCTTTTCTATTTTTCTTCTTAAATGATATTATACCACTCCAAAAAGAAAAATCAATATCTTGTGTTAAAAATTCTAAAATTTTTAAAAATACACAAGATATTGATTTGTTATTTAGATTTATAAAGCTTGAATTGACTAGTATCTGTCTTGACAAGTTCGTATTTTTCACTGAGCAAGTTTTCTACATCTGGCCATAATGTGACTTTTTGATTGACCAAAATCATCTTAGGTGGGGTCTCTTTTAAGTCATTGACTAGTTTACTTTTATTCTCATCACTTGCAGTATAGAGTGTTGGTGTTACTAGAGAAGTCGGAGCCAGTCGTTCACTTGCTCGATAAAAATCTGGACGATCATCCCAAGCATAGACACGATCCTCAGAACTCGTTTGCTGTTTAACCAAGCTAGCAAGCTGCTCGCGTTCCTGATAAGTACTTGGATGCGAAATATAGCGACTCAAAACGGGTAGGAAAAGTAAATAGACTATCGCAACTAATGGTAGATAGAAATTTCCCTTGAGGTAGCGACCAAAGAGCGATGAGGATTCTGTACTTCGTCTACGACTCGTACGGCCAGGAAGCCCTTCTTTAATATTAGTTAGCAATAACAATGTCAGAAAGGGCAAAACTACTGCCAAACGCGATCCATGTAAAGGTTCTTTCGAAAGAATTAACAGAATAAGACTTACTAGCAAGCCCAAGCTAGCCATTATTGAGACTGCATACTGCTTAGCAGGTTTAGATTGAACAATTCCTGAAACAATCAATGTCAACAACCCTAAAGCAAGGGCTAACAAGCCATAAAAAGTAGCGTTATCAATCAACTTGGTATTTGAAAGGAAGCCAAGGGTTACTACTGGATACAAGGTATGGCCAATCGCATCACCAAAAGTTCCTGTTAATACAGTATAGTAGCCAATTGGATAAAATATGAGAGAGAATCCTAGAGCTGATGCGAAAAATTGATACAAACCATGATCAAATCGACGCTTGGCAATATTAAATCCAAACAAACTCAAGGCAAGTATAGCTGCAAACAAGGTTGTGGGAATAGGTGATAGGAAGAAAGCTAGTGCTAAACTCATCCCAATTCGCAAAAAACCTTTATCGTTACTTGGATCATCCAGATAGTCGGCCACTAGGCTAAAACTATAAAATAGAAAAGGCAAGGCCACAACCACTGCATAGCTACCACCAAATCCCAGACTGCCCACAAACAGATAAAAAACCAATAAAAGCTGTCTAGCCTGCTCTCCCCGACCTGTCAAGGCATCTGCGGACTTGAATAAAAAAACTCCGGCTCCGAACAAGGCCAACCACTCCACCAAAGCAAATAGAATGCTACCTTGAGAGAGATAGATTAGTACGTAATAAAGCAGTCCATTTGAACCATAATAATCCGTGTAAATCTGCCCACTCTGATGTAGCGCCCAACCAGTATAAAGATCTTGCATCTGTTGGGGGCTCACCAAACCAAAGATCAGAGGCAACATTACAGAAACAACTGTAGCAGCCAGACTCCAAATCACCATGCTAAAAAATGGAAGCGGAGTTCGTTTCTTCTTACCTCGCTCCAGTCCAAATTCAGACTCTCGATCCAGCCGTTCCCGATACTGGTATCGAAATTCTTCTAGCTGTTCGCCTTTTTCCTCGTATACGTTCATTCAATTTCTCCTAGTAAGTTTATCTGTTTTAGTATATCAAAATCTTACAGGAATGTCAGCTAGGGATTGATATTTGCTGAATTTCTTATCTAGCTCAGCATAGCGTTCAATCTCTCGAAAACGGTGTAAACTGCTTGTTTGAAACTTTAGGATAAAATCATATTCTTCTTGATTTAGCATTTTCATCCTCCTGCTTATCTATTCGCAAAAAGACAAAAAATAAGATCCAGCCTTGGGCTAGATCTTGGTTGGTAGTTAGAGCATAGGTGCAAACAACTGGACAATTTCCTTGATCAAACTTTGATACCAGCTTGTTTTGATGGTGTGGGGATAAATTTCTTGAGAAACCTTAAAAATCTCTTCGAAGTCCCTCTCAATATCTATGATGGACTGTGTTCTATAAAGCAACACAGCATTTTCATAGTGGTGGAGCAAGCTACGATAGTCAAAATTGATGGTTCCCACTGTTGCTGCTTCTCCATCGACAAGCATTTGCTTGCTATGAAGAAATCCAGGACTGTACTCGTAAATACGAACCCCCGCAGATAGCAAATCTGGATAGGCTCCGCGAGTAACCAATTGGATAACCTTCTTATCTGGGATACAAGGTGTCACAATTCGCACATCTACCCCTCTCAATGCTGCATTTTTGATACTTTCAGTGAGATCATAGTCGGCAATCAGATAGGGAGTCGTGATATAGACATAGTCTGTAGCTTGATTGATAAGGTTTTGATAGACCGTTTTCCCAACCTGGGATCGATAGATGGGTTTTGGCCCACTACTATAAGGGATACAGAGCCCCATCCCGTCTCTAGGTTGATTTTCGAGATGGTATTGATCAAAATCACTAATCTCTCCACGGTTGATATACCAAGTGGATAAAAAGAGTCTGGTAAAAGCCTTTACAGCCGACCCATCCAACCGAATACCGCTATCCTTCCAATAACCAAAGCGTTCGATATGGTTGATATACTCATCTGCTAGATTGATACCACCTGTATAGGCAATTTGACCATCGATAATCATGATTTTACGGTGGTCACGGTTGTTATAGGCGACGGTCAAGCGTGGAATCACCTTGTTAAATTTATGGGCTTCAATCCCTCGTCCACGAAGCTGGATGGTATAATCTCCAGGCAGGGTAGCCATACAACCAATGTCATCATAGAGGAGCTTCACCTCTACTCCTTGAGCTGCCTTTTCTTCCAAAATCTCTAAAATGCTGTTCCACATCAAGCCTTCTTCGATGATGTAGTATTCGAGAAAGATAAATTTCTCAGCTTTCTTGAGGTCCTCTAGCATCCGACACCACATACTTTCACCAGAGGCAAAAAATTGTGTATCCGTTCGATCATAGACATCTGCATTCGTATCCATACTGAGGAGGGATTTGATGACGCCATAAGCAGACTTATCCTCTTCCTTTAACTCCAGCCGAAGAGCTCTGCTATTGTCCTCTCGGTCAACCATTGATTGGAGTTGCTTTAACTGCTTGACCTCTTTTTTAGATAGGCGGCGTTCGCCAAACATGATATAAAGTAGGGGACCAAATACTGGAACAAAGGCTACTAACAGCCATGTCACCTTGCTTTCTGGATTCATAGAGCGATTGACAATCGATACAATGGTCGCCATACTCACCAAAATAACTAGGATAATCCAGAGAATCGGAGCCATCCGACCTAGATAAAGAAACAAACCAAAGACTATAATCAACTCCGCCAACATGATGGTAATACTAAAACCGTACTTAGACATGAGTAGCTGCATTTTTCTAGCTGTCATAATCCCCTTCCTTTTCTAACATTCTCCCTAATTGCTTGCTAAACTAATATTGCTACTAGTATACCTCAGTTCAGGGGGAGATGGCAACCTTTTACCCTTGCTCAAGTCCCACCCCTTCCGTTTTCAGATGCCTATTATAGTTTGAGAGACAACATATTGACCGTCATACCGGCAGCAGTTCCCATAAGATAAATGACATCTCCCTCCTTGACCAGCCCATGATCTAAAGAGTAAGCCAAGCCAAATGGCACAGAGACTGATACCATATTTCCATAGTCAGTGACGAGATTGAGGTATTGTTCCTCGGCCACACCTAGTTTTTCCATGACCAAAGGAAGAGCACGACTTGCTTGGTGAGGAATGATATAGTCCACGTCTCCCAAGGCTAACTGTGTTTTTTCTTGAAACTCTTCAAACATGACTGGGATTTTACGAGCTGACAAGAGGAGGATTTTCTTTCCCTTCATGTCAAACATATAGTTGGTCTTAGTCGCTTCAGAGTACTCTTTTGGTTGAAAGGAGGTCAGACCTCCACGAATTTCCGTATCGTGAGCCCCTTCTGACCAAGTACGTTGGAGACTAGCAATGACCCCTTTTTCCTCGTGGCTTTTTTGGAAAATAAAGGCTGCCGCCCCATCACTAAAGAGTTCAAAACTTTCTTTTTGATTCGGATTGAGGCCTAAACTTCCAACCTCACTGGATACAATCAAGACACGATTGTATTCGCCCGCCTCAATCAAGTGGGACATAGTCGATAGAGCAGAAATAAAGCTGGTGCAGGTTGTATTGATATCCATAGCTGGAATAGAGAGTCCCTTGGCCACGCGCTCATGAATCAAGGCTGCTGTACATGGAATGGGCTGGACTCCCACAGCACTGGCTGAAACCAAGCAATCAATATCTTCTATTTTTAAATTCGCCTTTTCAAGTGCACGATGGATAGCTGCTTCTGCCAAATCTAGTTGTGTTTCTTCATTTTCGACCACACGATAACGAGTTTGGTCTTTGAATTGGACGGTATTTTTTGGAAGGCAAACTCCATAGCCTGCGATTTCTACATGTCTTTTTACTTCTGTCATTGTCTTTTATCCTTTCATAAACGTTGGATCCGTTTGAGTTTACGGCTAGTATCCCAGTGATAATCTGAAAATTGGATTTGAGGAACTATAAACTGTTTTTGTTGGGCCAAGAGTTGAAACTGGGCTAGAATAGATGCTTCCACTCCCTCATCTCGTCGGCTTAGGCAAACTTCCACTAACTTCTCGGAATGTTGCTTGACTTGGTAATCTCCTACATTCTCCACAAAGAGGATGCAACGTCTGATAAAGTCAGGATAGATAGTCACCTGTCCCCCATCCAGTCCTTCGAAATAGAAGATGTCGTCAGAGCGTCCTTCGACCTTGTCAATTCGTGTATAGCAGGAGCCACATGGACAAGGCTTCGGATTTTCAACCAAGATATCATTGAGCTGGTAGCGATAAACAGGCTGACTGCTTCGTTTAAAGTCCGTAATCACTGGATAAAAACGGCGATCATCCAGATACTGCTTTTCCACATAGATAATGTCTTCGTTGAGATGCAGATGGCCAGCTGAGCATGTGCAGGCTAGGAAGCCTTCGGTCGCCTGATAAACTTGGTCAACAATGGATAGAGAAAAGGCTTCTGCGATCCGTTCCCTATCACTACCTTCCAAGATTTCAGCTACCGAAACGATTTTTTGTGGGTGGATAGCTAACTCTCCAGCCTTGAGACGCTTGCTCAATTCAATCAACATAGAGGCAGGGGCCACCACAATGGTCGGTTGGTAGCTATTTAGCCGTTCGATATGCTCATCTGTATTTTTGAAAATATCAAAGTACTCTAGACGAATGAGTGCTGTATTGATGGTCTGATAAAGTTCATTATCCGCTCTTAGGAAAAAGGCGATGCGGTGGCCAAACAGCTGACCCTTGGGCAACATCTTGGCTAGAATTGCCGCCGCCCACATACTGCGCTCTTTCTCTGTCGTGATAAAGAGTCCCCTATGTCCCGATGTTCCTGAAGAGAGACCGACAGCTACTTCACCTTTTAGTTCCGTAAAGTCACGTGTCTTCTCACTTTCTATGGCCAAAGCTAGAGCTTCATCTCGATCCACTCCTTGGGTGTTGAGCTCATTGAAATGTTCCATCATAAAAGCCTTGTCCATATGGTCAAAGTCGCTAGGAACCCCATTTTTAAAGTAGGGAGACTCTCGTTTTAAAAAGTTCATATAGTTAGCTAATTGCTTTTTCTGATAGTTCTCTACAGCTTCTCGAGACTTAAAATTATGAAGCCAACGAGTTTGGATAAAAGTTTTAAGAAAGGTTATTTTTTTCATATATGATACGTTCTATCCTTTCGGCAGGGTCATGGCTAACAAGCACCTCGATACCATCTCTCAAGACTTCCTCCAGAAACTCTGTCCCCTTGATATAGGCTTCCTTGTTATCCTGCACCAGGGAAGGAATCAGGTGCATCTGCTTGGTGTAAGTTAAGAGGTCAATTCCCCAACAGAGATCTGCTGCAATGAGGAGATTAAAGTCTGGAAGGTACAGACAAGCTTGCCCCCTAGCATGCCCGTCAACAGAAGCTACTAGGATACTTCCATCTCCGAAAAGATCACTAATCGGACGATAGGGAAAGGTTGAATCTTGCTGGTCAGCTCTGATAATGGTTAGAGTTTTCTCAAAAGAAGCTGGTAAAAACTCTTTAAAGATCAAATCCTTGAGCTTGGGTTTCTGATAAACTTCAAAAACCTCTTGAGTCAGAATAAATTGAGCGTTCGGGAAAAAACTAGCTCCTCCTAAATGGTCTGGATGGAGATGAGACAGGATGACATAGTTAATTTCTTCTGGTTTGATTCCCTTGGCTCTCAGCAAATATGAAATCTGGTCCTTCTCCGTCATTTGAACAGGCGTTCCCAAACGATAGAAAGCGTAGCGAAGTTTGGTCTTAATATCATAGTGATAGCCAGTATCATATAGCAAATAGCCCTTGTATCTGTGTTTGATAAGAAAAACACCTGCTGGAAAGGTCATCTTTTGATTCTTGACTCCCTTAAATAGCAAACCTGTATAGCTAGTACAGTAGCCTGCTGGGAAATAATCAATGCTTTCGATAATCTTGGACATATTGTTCAATCCCTTCCGAAATACTGATTTGAGGGCGATAACCCAAGTCTCGCTCCGCCTTGCTGATGTCCAGTGTCTGGCTATACCTCAGCAAGTAATAGGTATAGCGTGTCAGAGCTGGCTCACCTTTGAGTTTCAAGGTCTTATAAAGAAACTCTAAACTACTGGCAATAACTGACAAAAGAGGAGCCGGTACTCTTCTGTATGTTATCGGATAGCCCAACCCTATCAAGGTTTCTTCTATCAGATCCTTAAAGGCTCTTGGTTCCCCGTTGGTAATATTATAGACTTCTCCACTAGCATGAGGGGCCTCCAGTGCCAAACGAATGGCCAGAGCGACATTTTCCACACAGGTCATATCCATCATCTGACGACCATCCCCTATCAAGGGAATGCCAATCTTCTGACTGAGTTTGAGGACCCGGGGTAAAATACTGGTATCCCCAATCCCAAAAAGCCCACGAGGTCGTAAGATAATACTCGGAACATCGGGATAATCCTTAAACAGCTTCTCCGAAGCTAGTTTACTACGAATGTAGTTGTTCAGATTATTTTCCTGAGGCGCATCGCTTTCTTTGATAGCTATCTGGTCTCGAGGAGCAGCATAGATGCTAGGTGAGGACACATAAACCAAACGCTGCATCCCCGTCTCCCGACAAGCCTCTAAAACATACTTGGTCCCCAAGACATTTGTCTGGTAGAAATCTTCCCAAGGTCCCCAGACGGTAGAAAGAGCTCCCGCATGCACAACCATGTCCATACCCTTACAAGCCTGATTCAAATCCTCTTGTCTGGTCAAATTTCCTTGAAAAAAAGTCACAGAGGAGTTCTCCAAAGACTGACCAACCTTGCTATTACGTCCAAAGGCTCGTACCTGATAGCCATGCTGACTGAGCTCTTCAACAACATACTTACCTAGAAAGCCCGTAGCACCTGTCACCAATACTTTCTTCATCTTTTATTTCTCCTTATCCCCTAAGAGCCGATGTATTTCGCTCTTCAGAATCTCTGTTGGCTGATAGACTTGGGCTGCGCGACTGAGTTTGTTCAAGTCTGACCAGCCATCTCTAGCCAATAGCTCATCAAAAGCTCGCCCAATCGCTTCCGTATCCTCTCGTTTAGCAGTCAGGGCAATCCCTGCCTCTAGCCCGCGAACCGCATAGTCATACTGATCATAGTCATGAGGGAGAATCAAGGCAGGCTTGCCATAGATAATACATTGGTAAAAAATACCCGCACCGCCGTGATGAATCACATAGTCCATCTGGGGAATGTATTCCTTATAGGGAAGATAGGATACCACAGAAACATTGTCCATGAGTTCCTCACATTGGAAGTCTTGTCCGCCGAACCCCAGAGTTACAAAGAAGTGACAGTCCGGATGGGCTTTTGCCAATTGTTGTGTCTGGTAGAGGAGATTGTCTTTGGCCCATGCTAGCTGAGTCCCACAAGATACGAGGACTTTCTTATGATTTGCATAAGGAGCCAAATCTAGGGGATAATTCTCTGCCCTCTCAATCGAAGACCCAAAAGGTCCCACCCAAAGGTAGTGCTCTGGAAAACCACTTTTCAGCTCCAACTCTTTCATCCCAATTCCCAAGATGGAATAGAGCGAATAAATGGTTTCCTGATTTTTGTGATTGTAGAGCTTAAAATCGTAACGTTTCAAGCGTTCTCTAAGTAGAAAGGTTACGATTCGTTTCCCTAAACGAGTCACTTTTCTTCCTAGCCATTGCTGGATAGATTGGAAAGGATTCTTTGGACTACCCATTCCTCCAAAGAAACAAGGCGGTCCATCTGTAGTTTCAATGGCAAACTGTGTCGCCATAGTGGTAATCCAAGGAATCCCCAACTCTTCCGCTACAAGTCCTCCAGAGATGGTTATAAAATCCGCAATAACAATATCTGGTCGATTTTTCTGCCACTCTTGCACTAATTGATCAGAAACCGCATTGATCAAATCAAGACTAGCTGACAACTGTCGATAAGCAGAAATAAGGTTTAATTGCCCTTCATTGTTGGCTACACGCTCAAACTCATCTACAGAATTTTCTAAAATGGGAAGCACCTGGAATCCCATCTCCTCTGCGACAGCTTTTCGTTGTGGTCCTGTAAATAATCGAATCTCATACAAGGGATCCTTCAACAAAGGTGCGAGTAGATTCAGTGTTGGGAAGAGATGCCCACTTAAGGGCACTACAACCACATCAATTTTGATTTTCCTCATATGTCTAGGATAGCAAATTTTTAAAAAAAGAACTACCAAAATGATAGTTCTTTCCAGCATTATTTAGCTTCTTTTTCACTTTAAAAATTAGAACAACTCTTTATAGAAGGCAATAGTTTCTTCTAAGGTTGGCATAAACGGATTTCCTGGTGCACAAGCATCAATCAAGGCATTCTTAGAAAGGTAGTCAAAGTCAAAATCTTTTTCTTGGATACCGAGTTCAGTGAGTTTCTTAGGAATGCCTACTGTTTCAGACAATTTTTCAATCTCAGCGATAGCGTAGGCAGCACATTCTTGGTCTGTTTTCCCTTCAACATGAAGTCCCAAGGCTTTAGCTACATTGCGGAAAGCTTCTGGTACCCGTTTGGCATTTTCACGTTCAACAACAGGGAGAAGCATAGCACAGCAGACACCGTGCGGTAAATTATACACTGCACCGAGCTGGTGAGCCATTGAGTGAACGTAGCCCAAACCAGCATTGTTAAAGCTCATACCACCGAGGAAGATAGCATTGACCATCGCCTCACGCGCTTCAATATCATGACCATTTGCTACGGCACGAGGGAGATACTCCTTGATGAGTTCAATGGCTCCGATAGATAGTTTCTTGGTTACATCATAGGCACCCGGTGTTACCAAGGCTTCGACAGCGTGGGTAAGAGCATCCATACCTGTTGCTGCTGTCAATCCTTTCGGTTTTGAAAGCATAAGTTCTGGATCATTAACAGAGATAAGGGCTAGGCTGTTCTTATCTACCATTACCATTTTGACCTTGCGTTCTTCGTCAGTAATCACATAGTTAATGGTGATTTCTGCTGAAGTTCCAGCTGTTGTATTGATCGCAACCACTGGCAACCCTTTTTTAGCAGACTTGTGAAGTCCCTCGTAGTCCTGTGGTTTCCCACCATTTGTAGCAATGATAGAGATACAACTAGCCGCATCCTGTGGAGATCCTCCCCCAAGACTGATAATGAAGTCACATCCATGCTCTTTCAAGACAGCCACTCCGTCTGTGACGTTCTTGCAAGTCGGATTCGGCTCCACATCGCTAAAGATTACATATTCGATCCCTTCAGCATCTTATGATTTTAGGACTTTGGGTAAAATATCACTGCCTTCGATGAACTTATCTGTCACCAAGAGAGCCTTCTTATACCCCAGTTCCTTGATATACGGACCTACTTCATTTACAACACCTTTACCGATAAGGTTAACTGATGGAACGTAAAATGTAGCCATATGCTTTTCCTCCTTCGCCTTTGCGCTATTTGATTATTTACCTTAAGTATACGACCTCAGTATAAGTTTTACAAATATTTGTAAGCGTTTTAAGTAAAAAATCAGTAAAGAACCATTGGTCACATTTTAAAACAAAAAAGCTCCAATAAGACTAATTTCATCTCATTGGAACTTTTACTTAATGATTATTGCTTAGTTAGGACTACTCGGTCAGATGCCTCTCGGTCCATATCATCGATAATCATTTGATTACCATTAACCGCGTAAATTTTAACATCATCACCGATAATGACACGTTGATTTTCTGGCTTAAAGCTAACTTGCTTGATTTCCTTATCTCCATCTGGTTCAACCTCAGTCCATGTACCAGTTTTACCTGTTACAACAAGAGTGATCTGGTCATTCTCATCTTTTCCAGTATAGGTACCATCGATGTTAGTAGGTTGAGCTACAGTAGTGTCCTGACTTGAGGACGCCTGTGGTTGACTAGCACTTGTTGTGACGCTAGAAGATGACTCTTGTTGAGTAGAGGATTGCTGAGCAGATTGCTGGGTAGGTGCTTGTGTCTTAGATCCACAAGCTGCTAAAAGACTAAGAATTGCTAGGGAAGCAATAGAAAGTGTGAATGATTTGATTTTCATAGCGATTTCCTTTCTTTTGTGCCAATGTTTTGCTGGATCAGTTTCTAGATGTACCTCCTACCTCAGGTATAACAACTTAAGCTTAGAAGGTCAACTAGCCCCATCGCTTCCAACCAAACTCGCTCGCACTTCCGAGATAAAGTAGAGTGAACCCGTCACGAAAAGCAAGTCCTGATCATTGGCCTTTTCTTCAAATTCTCTGATAAAATCGCCATAGGAAGAAATCAAATCGTAACCCGCCACATCCTTCTCATCCAAAGAACCTTGGTAGTCAAAACCCGTTACCTTAAGTTCCACCTGAGGCAACTGCTCAGATAGATAACCTAACATCCCTTGATAATCTTTGCGTTTAAGGGCACCAAAAAGGATACGGACTTGATAACCTTGTTGGATTTTCTCTTGGATAAACTCTACCAAACGGGTTAAGGCTGGAAGATTGTGAGCCCCATCTAGGTAGATTTGCGGGCGAATCCGTTCCAATCGACCTGCCCAATGAGTTTCTTGCAAGGCCTGTCTGACATACTGTTCATCGACTTTTTCATCTCTTGACGCCATAAAAAGTAGGAAGCTTTGTAAAGCCAAGGAAGCATTTTCTCGCTGATAGGTGCCTTCCAAACCGATTTTAAGCTGGGAAAATCTTGCTAGGCTACTTGAAAAATCCCCAGCATTAAAGGTGAAGTCTTGCCCAGCTTGATAAAGGTCTACGTCTAACACTCTTGCCATTTTTTGACAGACAAGCTCAGCTTCTTGAGCAAGCTTGGCAATGACCGCCTTCTTTCCGACCTTGAAGATACCAGCCTTCTGCTCTGCTATTTCCTCCAGATTGTCACCCAAGGTCTCCTGGTGATCTAGGCCAATGGAAGTAATAACTGCAATCTCTCCTGTTACGATATTAGTGGTATCAAGTAAGCCACCAATCCCTACTTCTAGCAGGACTATGTCAACTCTCTGCTCTTTAAAGTAAAGCAAAGCAATCAAGGTCAGCAACTCAAAGAAAGACAATTGATCATGTGTTTCTAAAAGAGTTTTTTCCATCTCTTTGACTTGGTTAGCTATACGGATAAAGTCTTCATCAGCGACTGCTTGCCCATTGATACAGATTCGATCATTGATGCTGATGATATGAGGAGAGGTAAAAGTGCCAACTTTTTTCCCATGAGCTACAAACAACTCCCTCATAAAGGCAATAGTTGACCCCTTGCCGTTAGTTCCTGTCACGTGGATAATGGGATAAGTCCTCTCAGGATTCCCTAGCAAATCCACTGCTCGCTGCATTCTTCCAAGTCCAGATCTAAAGTTTAAACCAATCCGACTATGGAGCCATTCTTCTACTTCAAACATACATCTCCTTAACAAAAATCCAATCAACTATCGCACCAAAGTATTACTGCAAGTAAAAAACGAGGTCGGGACAAAAATCCCGACCTCTTACCTGGTTAGCTAATCACTAGCTACTATAAATTTTAACGTAGGCTAAAAACGTCCCTTGGACTTACCAACTCCCTCTTATTTCAAGGAGCTGGGCTAAAAACATCCACTGGATGTTCCAACTCTCTCCAATTTCTGGGAGTTGGGCTGATACAGTCTCCCAGACTGCCTGCGTTTCTAATTTCTAGCGCAGGGCTAAAAACGTCCCCCGGACGTTTTTACTCCTCCATAAAGCTGTTGAAGACTTCTTCAATCATGTTCCATTCATCTTCTGAATCTTCTGGGATTGGTTGCAATTCGCCTTCGGTTCCGTCTTCATTTTCGATGAATGAGTAAGCTTGGATTTCAACTTCGCCGTTTTCATCTTCTTCTGCGTTAACAGGCACTAGAAGAACATAGTTTTTACCAAATTCTTCTTTCCCGTCAATGGTCAAAAGAATTTCAAACAAGGTTTCATTTCCTTGCTCGTCTACTAGTGTAATCAATTCACGTTCTTCGTGGTCATGGTTGTGATCGTGTGACATAGTTTCTCCTCTGTCTTAAAATTTTCTATCTAAATAATTTTGCAAAATCAGCTGAGCAGCCAATTTATCAATAACTTTTTTTCGCTTGTTGCGACTGATGTCAGCCTGCTCAATCAGCATACGCTCGGCTGCGACCGTCGTCAAACGTTCATCTTGATAGTCTACGGGTAAACCAAAAAGTTCCTCTAATTTTGCTCCGTAGGCTTGGCTGGCTTCTACTCGCGGACCGCTGGTATTGTTCATGTTTTTAGGCAGACCTACTACAAAGCGTTCCACTTTATAGTTGTCAACCAATTCCTTGATCCGGTCAAAACCAAACTGGCCCTGATCCTCATCAATCTGGATGATTTCAAGTCCTTGAGCAGTGAATCCTAGCGGGTCGCTGATGGCCACGCCTACCGTTTTTGAACCGACGTCCAATCCCATAATTCTCATAGATTATAGATCGACTCCTTGTCCTTTAAGGTAATAGCGCACCAATTCTTCAACAATTTCATCACGCTCATACTTACGGATTTGATTTCGTGCATTATTGTAACGAGGAACGTAGGCAGGGTCTCCACTCAATACATAACCGACGATCTGATTAATAGGGTTATACCCCTTTTCATTCAGAGAAGCATAGACATCTGTCAACGTTTCACTGATCTCCTTCTTATTGGAATCATCCAATTTAAAACGTACAGTTTCTTCAGTAAATCCCATTCTAACACCCTCTTTCCTTAGAATAGTACTATTATAGCACATTTCCTTACGTTCTACAATTAAGTCAATCCATTTATTTGGATTTTCTTACTGTTCTGTCGCACCATTTGCCACTCTGTCTGCGATATATTGGCTTGGTTCATTTTTCAAAAGAGTCTCTAAGCCAATATTCTTTAGATATTCTACTTGCGCCGCCTTTTTGACATCTAAAATTTGAAAATCATAAGTCGTAGTAGTTTCCATCTCTGTCTCGCTGATTAACTGAGTCTCAACCGTAAAACCCTCTAACTTACGTGCTTCTTGGAGACTTTCATCTTTCTCCTCGGCTTCCGCGAAGGCTTTCTTTGTAGCTTCAAGACCGTGGTCAGCGATAAAGGATTTCAACTCCTCACTTAAGGGCCGTGTCTGCCGGATAACCAATTTTAGAAATTGTTTCCCTTTATAGGTAATGGTTTGCGTTTGCTTGACGCCATCTCCTGACTCTGGGAAAATCAAAGTCTTGGTCACAACCGTATTCTTTTCCGCATTTTCCAAAACTGGCAGAGTAGATTGGAGTGTTTCGGAGTCACTTTTTGAACTGGATGTCGTTCCCTTCTTTTGACCACAACCTGCAAGTAGCAGGAGGAGAGTAGCTGCGCCAATTACTATCTTTTTCATAATTCCTCACATGATTTTTAGATAAAAAATGAACAAGGCTAGGAGATACCCCAGCCTTGATGTTTATAGAGCTGCACGTAAACGTGCTTCTGCATTTTCTACATTACGGACAGAGCGTGGTAAAAAGGCACGGATATCATCTTCTTTATAACCGACTTGCAGGCGCTTCTCATCCACAAGAATCGGACTTTTTAGAATCCGTGGTGTTTCCATGATCAAGTTGAGCACTTCATTCACACTCAAATCTTCGATGTCAACTCCTAAAGCTTTTGCATAGCGGTTTTTTGATGATACAATGCTGGCAATTCCATTATCTGTCTTTGTCAGAATATCAAGTAGTTCTTCTCTCGTAATCCCTTCTTTACCAAGGTTTTGTTCTTTATAACTTAACTGGTGTGCGTTGAGCCAAGTCTTCGCTTTCTTACAGCTTGTGCAACTGGAGACGGTATAAATCTTAATCATGTGCCTACCCCTTTCGCTACATGTTACTATCAGTTTAGTCTATTATACCATAAAAAACATCCGACTTGCGACCTATTTTTAAAAAAATTTAACTTTTTTAGTGATTTCCGTACTTTTTTCTTGACAAAATCAATTTATAGCCAACTTTTAAATTTTTTGATATACATTCGTTTCACTACTGTAACACTGATCATATAGAGAACGATTATCAAGAGCAAAAAAAGGAAATAAATTGGTTTCAAAGGGATTAATCGAAGGACACCAGCGATTGAAGAGTAGGGAAGGAAAGTCACAAAACTGGCTGCTAGCAAGGTCGTTCCAAGAACCAACCATGACGGACGACTTTGTAAGAAAGGAAGTTTTGCTGAACGAAGCATATGAATAACCATGGTTTGGGACCACATGGATTCAATGAACCAACCTGTCTGGAACAAGATGATAAAGCTCGTTGCCGACTCTGCTCCATGAACATAGGATTGACCTGTCGCCATTGGAACAATGACAAAATAGAGCAAAATAAAGGTCAAAATATCGAAAGCAGAAGAAATTGGCCCCATCCAAATCATAAAACGAGTAATGGACTGAGCCTCCCACTTATGAGGATGCTTCAAGAAGTCTTCATCCACATTATCAAATGGCAAGGCAACACAAGAAAGGTCATAGACAAGATTCAAAACAATTAAGTGAATGGGAGCCATAGGAAGGAAAGGTAAAAAGATACCTGACACTAAGAGTGAAAGAATATTCCCGAAATTAGAGCTGACCGTCATCTTGATATATTTGGTCATGTTGGCATAGACTTTGCGCCCTTCAACCAGACCTTTTTCAAGCACCATCAAATCTTTATCTAGTAAAATGACATCAGCTGTCTCTTTGGCAATATCTACTGCCGTGTCAACAGAAATCCCCACATCTGCTACTTTCATAGAAGGGGCATCATTGATTCCATCTCCCATATAACCAACGCAATGTCCGTTGGATTTGATTTGTAAGATGATTCGTGCTTTTTGATCAGGAGAGAGTTTGGCAAAGACGGTCACCTTCTCGACTGCTTGGGCCAACTCTTCGTCCGACATGGCATCAATATCAGAACCCAACAAGATTTGATCAACGTCTAAACCAACTTTTTCACATACTGCTTGGGTTACCTTCTCATTGTCCCCAGTCAAGATCTTGGTTTGAACACCGTGCTCTAACAAAGCTTGAATAGCAGGTGCTGCTGATGGTTTTGGTGGGTCTAAGAAGGCAAGATATCCTGTTAGAATCATCTCTTTTTCATCTTCAACGGAGTATGCAAAACCTTCTTTTAGGCCTGTTTTATAGGCGACTCCCAAGACTCGCAATCCCTGTTGATTAAGTTGATCTACTTCTTTTAAGATTTCCACTCGGATATCATCCGTCAGAGGGCTAATCTGACCTTGATATTCCACATGGGTTGAAATCGCAAGCATCTCCTCTAGGGCACCCTTGGTTACCAAACTAACAACTTCGTTTTCATCCTTGACAATGACACTCATCCGTCTGCGTTCAAAATCAAAGGGCAATTCATCTATTTTTTGGAAGCTAGTATCCAAACTTTGTAAAATAGCGTGTTCTTTAGCTTCTTTTTCAGTTCTACTGATAATGGCACGGTCCATCAAGTTTTTCAAACCGGTTTGAAAATAGGAATTGAGATAGGCACGTCTCAACACAGATAAATCCAAATCTCCATGTATATCCAAAGGATATTCAAGGACAATTTCGTCTTGGGTAAGGGTTCCAGTTTTATCCGTACACAGGATATCAATAGCACCTAGATCTTGTATGGCATTGAGTTTTTTGATGACAACTTTTTCCTTGGCCATGATAATGGAGCCTTTTGCTAGACTGGCCGTGATGATCATGGGAAGCATCTCAGGTGTAAGCCCGACTCCTACGCTCAAAGCAAATACGCCAGCCTCTAACCAATCTCCATCCGTCAAGCCATTGGAAAGAAATACGATGGGAACCATGACCAACATCAAACGGATTAAGAGCCAAGAGATACTGTTCATATCCCGTTCGAAAGAGGTGGGCTCGTCATAAGTATTGAGAGTCTGCTCTATTTCCCCCATCATGGTGTCATCACCGACCGCTAGAATCAAAGCCTTGGCGCTTCCTGATATCACGTTGGTTCCCATGAAGGCGAGCGCTTCTGCTTCTAGCAGACTATCAAAATTTGACTGACTCATTTTTGACAAAGCCAATTTTTCAACCGAATCACTTTCGCCCGTCAAACCAGACTGTTGAACAAAGAAATCACGTGATTCAATTAAAAGGAGGTCTGCTGGAATCATATCCCCAGCACTCAACTTGACCATATCTCCAACGACTAAATCCTCAATCGCGACCTCTAAACTCTGGCCTTCGCGAATAACCGTGGCTGTATTCACAATCATTTTTGAAAGATTGGTCGCAGCTTTGTCACTTCGCAGTTCTTGGACAAATCGAATGCCACCAGAAATGAGGACTAGGACAACGATGATGATAGAGGTCGTCGGATCTTCTTGCCCAGGCTTCGCCAACCAGACGTTGGTCACCATGGAGATCATAGCGATGACCAGGAGGATGATTGTAAATGGATTGATAATAGATTCGTAAATTTTTTTGAGGATACTGTCTTCCTGACCCTTGGTGATGGTGTTTTCACCATATAAATCACGATTCTTTTCTATCTGTTCCTCAGTTAAGCCTGTTAGACTTGTCTTGTAAAAAGATAGAGTTTCGTTTAAAGGTGTATGAATAGCTGCTGCTAATCTTTCTTTTGTAGTTTTCATTGGTTTCTCCTATCTGTATGAATGATGTGTTTCATACACAGAGACCAATCACTTTATAAGGGCAGAACGACACAAATCAGCGATTGGCTGTGTATGTGCGGTTCTGGGTGGTCGTCAATTTGCATCGTCTGTCTCCTTTCCCTGTTCTAAAACAGTAGAAAATCCTGCCATAAAATGGCAGGATTAAAAAACTAATTATCTGTTTTTCGTTCAAGCTTTAACTCCATAGGGCAATGAAATGAGCTTAGTTTTGGCCTTCGCGACCAGGACTGTTGACCAACGAGTAGTGTCTCCACTGCTTTGCGGTAGTCATCCGTATCCCTATGGTAGCCTCACCTACCGTTTTCGTCTATCAGTATAAACCTTTAAAATATAAAAGTCAATGATTTATCTCATTTTTTAGATAACAATCAATTCTTTTGGAGCAAGTGTCAATAACTCACAACCGTTATCTGTAATCAGGATATCATCCTCGATACGAACCCCGTATTTACCTTCAATATAAATGCCCGGTTCATCAGTCAAGACCATACCAGATTTAATGGCTTCTTTCGAAGTTTGGCTAAAGTAGGGTTCTTCGTGGATGTCCAGTCCAATACCATGGCCAATACCATGAGTAAAGTAGTCGCCATAGCCTGCCTCAATGATAATATCACGAGGAATTTTGTCAAAGTCACGGAAACCTAGACCTGCCTTGGCTTGGTCAATCAGAGCTTGGTTGGCTTTCAGAACCGTATTGTAAATCTCTGCCTGCTCATCGCTGACATAGCCTAGGTAGACAGTTCGTGTCATATCGCTGACATAGTGGTCATAAAGACAGCCGAAGTCCATGGTAATAGCTTCGCCTAGTTCAACTGGTTTATGCATGGGATGGGCATGGGGTTTAGAAGAGTTGATGCCACTGGCTAGAATAGTATCAAAAGACAAGCCTGCCGCTCCTAGCTCCCGCATACGAAAATCAAGGAAGTTGGCAATCTCAATTTCTGTCTTTCCAGGTTTGATAAAGTCAAGCGCATCTCGAAAAGCTTGGTCTGAGATAGAACAAGCCTTGCGAATGGTCGCAACCTCTTTCTCATCCTTAATCATACGGAGTGCTTCAACAAACTGAGTCTGTGGCAACAAGTTGATTCCTGCAAAGACAGTCTGCATACGGTGGAAATAAGAGACCGAAATCTCATCCTCAAAACCAATGCGAGACAAACCCATATCCTTAACAATGCCTGCAATGACAGCCAACTCATCGCGGTCAGCCACAATCTCAAAACCAGTCACTTCTTGCTTAGCAGCAATGATATAGCGAGAGTCAGTCACCAAGACCTGACGATCACGACTGATGAAAACTGTTCCGTTTGAGCCCCAAAAACCAGTCAGGTAGTATACGTTTTTAAGGTTGTTGATGATGATGCCATCCAGTTCTTTTTCTTGCATTTTAGCTAGAAATGCTTGTACACGTTTATTCATGATGTAACTTTCCTTTCAAATAGTGTCCTGTGTAGCTGGCTTCATTGGCCGCCACTTCTTCTGGAGTTCCTGTTGCGATGATGGTTCCACCACCAACACCGCCCTCAGGTCCCAAGTCGATGATATGGTCTGCAGTCTTGATAACATCCAGATTGTGCTCGATGACGAGGACTGTATTGCCATCGTCTACAAAGCGAGCCAAGACTTTCAGCAAGCGAGCGATGTCCTCCGTATGAAGTCCTGTCGTCGGCTCATCCAGAATATAGAATGACTTACCTGTCGAGCGTTTGTGGAGTTCACTAGCCAACTTCATACGCTGGGCTTCTCCCCCTGAAAGAGTCGTAGCTGGTTGTCCTAGCGTTACATAGCCCAGCCCTACATCCTTGATGGTCTGAAGTTTGCGTTGAATTTTCGGAATGTGTTGGAAGAATTCCACTGCATCGTTGACCGTCATATCCAAGACCTGCGAGATATTCTTTTCCTTGTAGTGAACTTCTAGGGTTTCACTGTTATAGCGGGTTCCGTGGCAGACTTCACAAGCCACGTAAACATCTGGCAAGAAGTGCATCTCAATCTTGATAATCCCGTCACCTGAGCAGGCTTCACAGCGACCACCCTTGACGTTGAAACTGAAACGCCCCTTCTTGTAGCCTCGAATCTTGGCTTCATTTGTCTGGGCAAAGAGGTCACGTATATCGTCAAAAACTCCTGTATAGGTGGCAGGGTTAGACCTCGGCGTTCGTCCAATAGGACTCTGATCAATATCAATCAGACGATCCACATGCTCAATCCCTGTAATGTTTTTGAATTTACCAGGTTTGTCTGAATTGCGGTTGAGCTTTTGAGCAATAGCTTTTTTGAGGATGCTGTTGATTAGGGTCGATTTACCTGAACCGGACACCCCTGTCACGGCGATGAATTTCCCTAGTGGGAAGCGGGCAGTGACATTTTGTAGGTTATTTTCACGCGCTCCTGTCACCTCGATAAAGCGGCCATTTCCTACACGGCGCTCAGCCGGTACTGGAATGGCGCGTTTGCCTGACAAGTACTGACCTGTGATGGACTTGCTGTTGCGAGCCACCTGCTTGGGTGTCCCTGCAGCGACGATTTCTCCACCAAAGACACCGGCACCGGGACCAACGTCAATCAGATAATCCGCCTCGCGCATGGTATCTTCGTCGTGTTCCACCACGATAAGGGTATTCCCCAAATCACGCATCTTTTTCAGACTGGCAATCAGGCGGTCATTGTCCCTCTGGTGAAGCCCGATTGACGGCTCATCTAGAATGTAAAGGACGCCTGATAGGTTAGAACCGATCTGGGTTGCCAAGCGAATACGCTGACTTTCCCCACCTGAAAGGGTTCCTGCTGAACGAGACAGGGTCAGATAATTAAGGCCCACGTTATTGAGGAAGGTCAAGCGATCTTTGATTTCCTTGAGAATGGGACGAGCAATGATGGCTTCATTTTCAGATAGTGTCAACTGGCTGACCAACTCCAAATGGTCAGCGATAGACAAGTCTGAAATTTCTCCGATATGGGGACCTTGCTCGCCACCCACACGAACAGACAAGGCCTGGTCATTGAGGCGATAGCCGTGACAAGTTCCGCAGGTCAACTCATTCATGTAGAGGCGCATCTGGGTGCGGGTGTAATCGCTATTGGTTTCATGGTAACGACGCTTGATATTATTGACAACTCCCTCAAAAGGAATGTCGATATCGCGCACACCACCAAATTCATTCTCATAGTGGAAATGGAATTCCTTGCCATCTGAGCCGTAAAGAATCAAGTTTTTATCTTCTTCTGACAAGTCTTCAAAGGGCTTATCCATGTCCACTCCAAAGGCTGTCATGGCCTGCTCTAGCATGTTTGGATAGTAGTTGGATGAGATAGGATTCCAAGGAGCCAAAGCCCCCTCACGCAAAGTTTTGCTGGTATCAGGAACTACCAAATCAGTATCCACCTCCAGCTTGATGCCTAAACCATCACACTCGCTACAAGAGCCAAAAGGGGCATTAAAGGAGAAGAGACGAGGCTCTAACTCTGGAACAGTAAAGCCACAAACTGGGCAAGCATAATGCTCAGAGAAGAGCAACTCAGAATCGTCCATAGTGTCGATAATCACATAGCCTTCTGCGATACGAAGGGCAGCCTCAATGGAGTCAAAGAGACGACTACGGATACCCTCCTTGATAACAATACGGTCGACCACAACATCGATATTGTGTTGCTTGCTCTTAGACAACTCTGGCACTTCGGTCACATCATAAACTTCCCCATCCACACGAACACGAACATAGCCATCTTTCTGAATCTTTTCAATGACGCTCTTATGTTGCCCTTTTTTCTTACGAATGACAGGAGCTAATATTTGCAGGCGCTGACGTTCTGGCAATTCCAAGACCTTATCCACGATTTGCTCTACAGAAGAAGCCTTGATAGCCCCGTGCCCGTTGATACAGTAAGGCGTCCCCACACGTGCGTAGAGGAGACGCAGATAATCGTTGATTTCAGTCGTGGTTCCCACGGTCGAACGAGGGTTTTTGCTGGTGGTTTTCTGGTCGATGGAAATAGCTGGGCTGAGGCCATCAATGGCATCCACATCTGGTTTTTCCATATTGCCCAAAAACTGGCGAGCGTAGGCTGACAAACTCTCTACATAGCGACGTTGGCCCTCCGCATAGAGGGTATCAAAGGCCAGACTGGATTTCCCAGACCCTGACAAACCAGTCACGACAACCAGCTTGTCTCGCGGAATCTCCACATCAATATTTTTTAAGTTATGGGCACGCGCCCCATGAATCACAATTTTATCTTGCATCTTTGTTCTTTCTAGTCCATTATTGCTTTCCATTATACCAAAAAATGTGAAATTCTATTACCCAAAAAGCTGTTTTTGTAGTATAATAGTACGGTGCAAAAAATGAATCACTGAATAGTAGGAAAGGATAGGGGATATGAAACAAGTTTTTCTCTCAACAACAACTGAATTTAAAGAGATCGACACGCTTGAACCGGGTACTTGGATCAACCTCGTCAATCCTACACAAAATGAATCATTGGAAATTGCTAATGCCTTTGACATTGATATTGCCGACCTTCGAGCACCACTCGATGCGGAAGAAATGTCCCGTATTACCATCGAAGACGAGTATACTTTGATCATCGTGGACGTCCCCATCACAGAGGAGAGAAACAATCGTACCTACTATGTAACGATTCCGCTGGGAATTATCATCACCGAGGAAACCATTATCACTACCTGTTTGGAATCCCTCCCTGTTCTTGATGTCTTCATCAACCGCAAACTGCGTAACTTCTACACCTTCATGCGATCACGCTTTATCTTTCAACTCCTTTATCGCAATGCTGAGCTTTACCTGACTGCCCTTCGTTCGATTGACCGTAAGAGTGAACAAATCGAAAGTCAACTTCACAAGTCCACTCGAAACGAAGAGCTAATCGAGCTCATGGAATTGGAAAAGACCATCGTCTATTTCAAGGCCTCACTTAAGACGAACGAGCGTGTGATTAAGAAATTGACCAGTGCAACCAGCAATATCAAGAAATACCTAGAAGACGAGGACCTGCTCGAAGACACCCTGATTGAAACCCAACAGGCCATCGAGATGGCAGATATCTATGGAAACGTCCTTCACTCTATGACAGAGACCTTTGCCTCTATCATTTCCAACAACCAGAACAACATCATGAAGACCCTGGCTCTCGTGACCATCGTCATGTCTATCCCAACCATGATCTTCTCTGCCTATGGGATGAACTTTAAGGATAATGAAATCCCTTTGAACGGTGAGCCACATGCCTTCTGGTTAATCGTCTTTATCGCCTTTGCTATGAGTGTCTCGCTCACTCTCTATCTCATCCATAAAAAATGGTTCTAAGAGGAATCCCTATGTCTCAGATTGATTTACAAAAACTAACCAAGAAAAACCAAGAGTTTATCCACATCGCTACCCAACAATTTATCAAAGATGGTAAGACAGACGCTGAAATCAAGGCTGTCTTTGAGGAAGTCATTCCCCAAATCCTTGAAGAGCAAGCCAAAGGAACGACAGCTCGTTCCCTCTACGGGGCCCCAACCCACTGGGCTCATAGTTTCACTGTCAAGGAGCAATACGAAAAAGAGCATCCAAAAGAAAATGACGATCCAAAACTCATGATTATGGACTCAGCCCTTTTCATCACCAGCCTCTTTGCATTGATTAGCGCTCTAACTACCTTCTTCTCTACAGATCAGGCTATTGGCTATGGGGTGATTACCCTCTTGTTGGTTGGACTTGTAGGAGGACTTGCCTTCTACTTGATGTACTACTTTGTCTACCAGTACTATGGACCAGACACAGATCGTAGCCAGCGCCCTCCATTCTGGAAATCAATCCTCGTCATTCTGGCCTCTATGGTCCTTTGGTTGGTTGTCTTCTTTGCAACAAGCTTCCTACCAGCCAACCTCAATCCAGTCCTTGCTCCATTGCCTTTGGCTATCCTAGGAGCAGCCCTTCTCGCCCTTCGCTTCTATCTCAAGAAACGTTTCAATATCCGAAGCGCAAGCGCGGGCCCATCACGTTATTAAGAAAAGTGAAAAGCTATGGCATATAGTCAATCCTTAGCTCAGCAGATTCGAAAAATTCTAGCACTCAAACTTCCTCCCCAAATTTTCGAAGAAGAGCTAGAAGAAAAGAAACTGTTTGGTGGCCTGGCCTTTATGATTCGTGGGAAAATGGTTCTTACAGTCAGTTCCAGAAAGAACGAGCTGGTTATGGTGAGAATTGGCAAAGAAATGGAAAAGCAAGTCCTACCCCGAACAGGAGCTCATACTACATTGATGAGAGGGCGACCTTATCATGGCTATATAGACCTAGATATCGAAGGTCAAAAAGAACTTCCTTACTGGATTGATTTAGCCCTCTCCTATAATCAAGAGTTAACCAAGTAACTCATATCTGGTTAGATTAGAAAAACGAAAAGCAACTGCTAAGGCGGTTGCTTTTTCACTTGCTTTCTTGAGATTCAATAGAACTTCTGAGTCTCATTCTTGTAGTTTTCTCTCACCTTTTGTGATAAAATAGGCTCAATCTATTTCTAGGAGGGTGAGATATGGTTTCTACTATTGGTATTGTTAGTTTGTCTAGTGGTGTTATCGGAGAGGATTTTGTCAAACACGAAGTTGACTTGGGTATCCAACGTCTCAAGGATTTGGGACTCAATCCTATCTTTTTGCCCCATTCGCTAAAAGGTTTAGACTTTATCAAGGACCATCCGGAGGCGCGTGCAGAGGATTTGATGCAGGCCTTTTCTGATGATAGCATTGACATGATCCTCTGTGCCATCGGTGGGGACGATACCTACCGCTTGCTACCTTATCTTTTTGAAAATGACCAACTACAAAAGGTCATCAAACAAAAAATTTTTCTTGGCTTTTCAGATACGACCATGAACCATCTCATGTTGCATAAACTAGGAATCAAGACTTTTTACGGCCAATCATTTCTAGCGGACATTTGTGAGTTAGACAAAGAAATGTTGCCCTATAGCCTCCACTACTTCAAAGAATTGATTGAGACGGGAAGAATCTCAGAAATTCGATCTAGTGACGTTTGGTATGAGGAAAGAACTGACTTCAGTCCCAAGGCTTTAGGAACACCTCGTGTCAGCCATGTAAATACAGGTTTTGACTTGTTACAAGGAAATGCTCAGTTTGAGGGAGAAATCCTCGGTGGTTGCATCGAGTCCCTCTATGATATTTTTGACAACTCTCTACACGCAGATAGCACAGACCTCTGCCAAAAGTACAAACTCTTCCCTGACTTATCCGACTGGGAAGGAAAGATCCTCTTGCTAGAAACAAGCGAAGAAAAGCCTGAGCCTGATGACTTCAAAAATATGTTGCTAACTTTGAAAAAAACTGGAATATTTGAGGTTATCAGTGGGCTCTTGGTCGGAAAGCCAATGGATGAAACCTTTTATGACGACTATAAGGAAGCAATACTGGACATCATTGACAGCAATATCCCGATTGTCTATAATCTGAATGTCGGCCACGCAACTCCAAGAGCCATTGTGCCCTTTGGCGTTCACGCTTATGTGGATGCACAGGAGCAAGTCATTCGCTTTGACCATAACAAAAAATAAACAATTTCTCTATTTTTGTGCTTTGGTATTGATTTTCGTTACAATTTGTGTCTAAATTTATTGCATTTTGCTTATTTCTATGATATCTTTTTGAAGGAGGTATATATGACTAAACAAAAAATAAATCAAATTGTCGGTTCAATTGGAGCCTTTATCGGGATTATTGTATTTATCGCCTACATCCCACAAATTTTTGCCAATTTACAAGGCAACAAAGCTCAACCATTCCAGCCTTTATCCGCAGCAGTATCTTGTTTAATTTGGGTTATTTACGGGTGGACAAAAGAACCTAAGAAGGATTGGATACTAATTATTCCAAACTCAGCTGGCGTTGTCTTAGGTGGACTGACATTTCTCACTGCACTATAAAAATTACTAGCATATAATCAAAAAGCTGAGAGGAATTTCTCAGCTTTTTCTATATTCTCAGATAGTTAGACGCTTGGACTCACTAACTTCCGCTTTTCCACTCACAATCGTTCTCATGATCATCTATCAGACCTGCCGCCTGTAGAAAAGCTAAAACTGCGACTGGACCTGTGAATTTGAAACCACGTTTTTTGAGATCTTGAGATAACTTTTCAGACAAGGCTGTTTTAGCAGGCGCTAGGTGATAGTCAGGAACATCATTGATGATGGTTTTTCCCTCAACAAAGGACCAGAGATAAGCGTCAAAAGAGCCAAAGGTTTTCTGGATTTGTAAAAATGCTTGGGCGTTGGCACGCGTCGCAAAAATCTTGGCGCGATTTCGGATAATGGCTGGATTCTCTAACAAGGCTTCCAACTCCCCATCTGTCATTTCCGCGACCGCCTGAATTTGATAGCCATGAAATGCTTCTCGGAATCCTTGGCGTTTGTTTAGCACCGTTTCCCAAGATAGACCCGACTGGTAAGTTTCCAAACAAAGCAACTCAAAAAGAGCACGGTCATCATGAAGGGCTTGTCCCCACTCTTCATCATGGTAGGCCACATATAAAGGGTTGTTCATTTTAACCCAACCACAGCGTTTTGTCATAAAAATCTCCTATTTTACCAACATCTTAAGGGCTGACTTGATATAGTTCTCAGCTGTATCCGTCGTTCCTTCAAAGAATTTCTTGATTTTCTTAAGCTCGGTTGCCTTGTAGCCCAGTGCCAACATGGCTTCCATAGCTTCTTCCAGTTCTTGGTTTTCAGCACTGGCTTGCACTGAGGCCTTGGCAGGAAGGTCATCACTAGCCACGACTACCTTGCCTTCCAAGTCCAGCACCATTTGCTGGGCTGTTTTCTTGCCAATTTTAGGAAATTTGGTCAAGTAGGTGATGTTCTTAGTCTCGATGGCTTGAACCAAGCCAGCATTGTCATCGGCAGCAATAATAGCCAAAGCTGACACAGGACCAATCCCTGACACCGAAATCAGACTGAGAAAGAGCTTCTTCTCATCTTCTGAGCGAAAGCCATAAAGTAGATGGGCATCCTCACGGACAACTTGGTGCACATAGATTTGAGTTTCTTGATTCACCTGACCTGAGTATGCATAAGGATTGGCTACATGCAAGATATAACCGATGCCATTTGCCTCAAGGACGATATATTTAGCAGTGATTTTGGTAATGATTCCTTTTAGATATTCGTACATGATTTTTTCTCCCTTATTTTGCCTATCTAGTATACCATATTTCCTCAAGACAGACTGCAACAAAAGGTGCAACCTCTGATTGACAAATAGTACAGGAGATTGTATTCTCAATATAAGTAAAAATTGTTAGGATAGAAGTAGAAAAAGGAGGATAGAATGATGAAACTCGCAGAAAAACTATTTGAGCTCAGAAAGGAAAAAGGTTGGTCCCAAGAAAAGCTAGCAGAACAAATCAATGTTTCTCGGCAAAGCATCTCCAAATGGGAGTCTGGACAAGTCCTTCCTGAAATCGAAAAAATTATTGAATTAAGCAAGATTTTTCAAGTGACAACTGACTATCTACTACTGGATGAAAACTCTGAAAAAGGTTCCACAGCAGTGATTTTGGAGGAAGAGAAGGACAAATACTATAAAGAAGTTAAGTCCTTTGGTCTCTGGCAAGTGATTTATATTTTCGTATTGGCTTTGGCTATCTATCTCTTTTTAGCCGGTTCTAGTTTTCCAGCCGAATTCACCGCTTGGATCTGGCTAACCTTCGTTCTCTTAATCGCTTCTGCAATTGCTATCAATAAGGTTCTCAAAACTAAGCAGCGTTATCTTGATAAGGTAATTGGTCTTGAGAATCCTTCAGACAAAGACGACTCTACAAAACCTTGAATCACCTAATTCAGTTTTCGCAACATTTTTTAGAATCGGTCTTGTCAAGCAAGTGTAAACCTCGTGTCAAGTTGCCCATGTCCAATCAAGACCCCACCTTAGAAAAACTAAAAAGCCTTGTCCTAAAGGAACAAAGGCTTTTTGTGTTCTTAATATTTCCCCAACTCACGGAGGCTGGTATGATTTTCCTGAATGCGTCGAAACATCTTTTCCATATCCGACTTGGTAAAATGCACCAAAACAGGACGTCCATGGGGGCAGTTGTAAGGATTGTCACATTGAGAGAGCTGATAGAGGAGTTGTCTAGCTGAGTGGTCATCGATACGATGGTTGGCCTTAATAGATCGCTTGCAGGACATCATGATAGCCAGCTCTGCTCGATATTTCTTGATAGAAACTTCCTTGGTCAAGAGCAGCATATCACACATTTCATAGATGCCAGACTCGATTTCCTCTTCGGCCATCCAAATAGGATGTTCACGCAGGATAAATTGATTTTCTCCGTACTCTGCTAGATAGACGCCCACTTCCTCTAAGAGAGGCATTCTTTCTCTAAGACGAAGAGCATCATCCGCAGGAAATTCAAAGATATAGGGTACTAGGAGTTGCTGTTGACTTTGGTCAACATTACCAATGCTTTCACGGTATTCCTCGTACTTGACCCTTTCCTGAGCCGCATGCTGGTCTATAATGTAGAGCCCGTCTCGCCCTTGGGCAAAGAGATAAGTTCCGTGCATTTGTCCGAAAAACTCCAACTCTGGGAAGCTGGATGCTTCTTCTCGCTCCAGCTTGTCATAAGCCTTATCGAGGCTAGCAAGATCTAACTCTGGATGGTCTAGTTGGTCGTAGTTAGCAGGCTTTCTCTCTGCAAAATGGAGTTTTGCAGGCTTGATCAGCTGATCAAAGGTTTCCTTGGCAAACAGGGTTAGGTCCCTACCTTCCTCAGTTAATTCAACCTGATGATCAGCCACCTCAGCTTGACAAGGTCTTGAGAGTTCTGTTTTTTCATAGTAGAGCGTATTTTCTTTGAGTGGGAGAATGGTCTGCTCTACCTTTTGACGATTGCGCACGGTCGACTTGGCAAGATTTTCTAAGGCATCTGGAATCAAACTCTGTTCCTTTAGACTCTTGGAAATGGCTTCTGAGACCAGCGCCATCAGTTCTTTTTCCTTAGAAATCCGTACTTCTTGCTTGGTCGGATGCACATTGACATCTGCCAAATAAGGGTCAATATGGATATGAATCACAGCCAGTGGAAAGCGTCCCACCATAAGCTTGCTGCCATAGCCGTCCAGAATTGCACGATTGAGCAGGAAGTTCTTGATATAACGGCCATTGATAAAGAGGCTGATATAGTTGCGGTTGGCTCGGGTTAACTCCGGCAAGGACACAAAACCTGAAATTTCGAAGTCCAGATCCGAATTCTCAATTTCAATCATCTTCTTGGCACTCGCCAAACCATAAATCCCGGCGATAGCTTGTCGCAGTTGACCAGTTCCTGCTGTCCGCGTCATTTCCTTGCCATCACTAATCAAACTAAAAGAAATCTCTGGATGGGCCAAGCCCAGACGGTTGACAATATCAATGATATGGGATAACTCCGCCTGCTGACTCTTCATATACTTGAGGCGGGCTGGCGTGTTGAAAAAGAGGTCCTCTACACAAACCTTGGTCCCCACAGGACTAGTCGCTGGGATGACTTCCTCAACTTGCCCTCCACGTGCAATAAGCTTGGTCCCATGACTTGCACCATCCACTGCTGTCAACAAAGTTAAGACACTGACAGAAGCGATAGAGGGCAGGGCTTCACCTCGAAAACCGAGCGTCCGAATCCGAAAGAGATCTGCTTGATTTTTTATCTTACTGGTCGCATGACGGCGTAGGGCCAATTCCACCTCATCGTGGGCAATTCCATGCCCATTATCTGTGATTTGGATCTTCTTAAGACCTGCTTCCTCAATCTCGATGATAATCTGGCTAGAGCCAGCGTCAATGGCATTTTCTACCAACTCTTTCACCACACTGGCAGGACGTTCAATGACCTCTCCTGCCGCGATCTGGTTTGCCAGCACCTCTGGCAATTCAATAATATGAGACATCTTTCAGCCCCTTTCTGTATCTGTTTTCCTAGAAATTGATTAGTGCTATTATACCATATTTCAGATGCTACCAGAAAAAGCAAATACCACATAGACTCCAAATCCCTCCACATAGGCAAATGCTCTTGCCATGGTTCGTAAAATAGTGTTTAATAAAGGTGTACAAGAAGTGATCACAATTTTGTATGAAAGACAAGGAGAGAAATTTATGAAAGTAGAACTACAGATTAATGAGACTTACGAGGAGGAAAAGCTGATTGTCCAAGCACCTCAGCCAACCGAAAAAGTCCAGAAAGTCATCGAGTTCGCAGAAAATCTTGACCAAAAAGAAACAATCAAAGGAAAGATTGAAGATCAGGTCTATCTAGTTAAGATTGGTAAGATACAACGCTTCTATATCGAGAATCGGAAGATTCTTGCAGAAACTGCATCTCAGACCTACACCATTGATTTGCGTCTCTATCAAGTTCTTGAAATGCTGCCGACCACTTTTATCCAAATTTCCCAATCAGAAATCATCAATATCGACTCTATCTCTCATCTCAAACTAACACCAAACGGTCTGGTAGAAATCTTTCTAAAAAATGAAAGCTTCACCTACTCTTCTCGCCGTTACCTAAAAACCATCAAGGAGAAATTAGAACTATGAAAAAACAAATCTTTCACGATGCAGCCGCTGGTGTTCTTATCGGCCTCATCCTCTCTATCATTTTTTCACTCATTTATGCACCAAGTACCTACGCCCCACTGAGTTCCGATTCTCTAATCGGCCAAGTGATGTTTCAACATCAGGTTCACGGTGCCCTGGTCTTGCTCTACTGCACACTTATCTGGGCAGCTATCGGTATTCTCTTCAATTTTGGCAACCGATTATTCAGACGTGACTGGAGCATGCTTCGTGCGACTCTTACTCATTTTTCTCTCATGCTAGTAGGCTTTATCCCATTAGCAACTCTGGCAGGTTGGTTCCCCTTCCACTGGGCCTTCTATCTCCAGCTCATTATCGAATTTGCGATTGTCTACCTCATCATCTGGACTATCCTCTATAAAAGAGAAGCTAAAAAAGTAGACCACATCAATCAACTCTTGACCCATAAAAAGTAATAGAGAAGAGCCCACTCACAAATGCATGAGTGGGCTCTTTTTATAGCTTTTGTTTGAACTCGACCAAGACATTCATTGCCTGCATGGGTGTCATGTTGTAAACATCTAGTTTAGCTAATTCTGCTAGGATAGGATGTTCTTCAGGCGTATCAAAGAGAGAAATCTGTTCAGTGACAGCACTTGTTTGTCTCATCGGAGCTGGACTTTCTGTGCCCTGACTCTCTAACTGAGCCAAAATCTTATCCGCTCTTGCTAAAAGTTCGGCTGGTAAGCCAGCAATCTTAGCAACATGGATACCGTAGGATTTGTCAGCTGGTCCTGGTTCGATCTTGTGAAGGAAGGTGACTTGTCCATCCTGCTCCAAGGTTGCTACGTGGACATTGACCAAGTGTTCCAAACTGGACTCCAGACTAGTCAACTCATGGTAATGGGTGGCAAAGAGGGTTTTGGCTCCGATATGCTCGTGGATGTATTCGATGATGGACTGAGCAAGAGCCATTCCGTCATAAGTTGCAGTTCCGCGTCCCAATTCATCAAAGAGAATCAAGGAGTCCTTGGTCGCATGCGAAATGGCATTGTTGGCCTCCATCATCTCCACCATAAAGGTTGATTGACCTGAAACCAAGTCATCTGCTGCTCCGATACGGGTAAAGATGGCATCGAAGATCGGCAAATGGGCGTTTTCTGCCGGCACATAAGAACCCAGCTGAGCCATAACCGCAGTCATGGCTAACTGGCGCATGTAGGTTGACTTCCCACTCATGTTTGGCCCTGTAATTAGCTGAATACTCGTATCTTCTGCCATCTGGATACTATTTGGAATATAGGTCTGAGCTCCCATGACCTTTTCGACGACAGCATGGCGCCCTTTCTGAATATCAATTCGCGAATCCTCTCCAAACTCAGGTCGGATTAAATGCTGGGTTTCAGCCACAACTGCTAGACTTTGCAAGACATCAACCGTAGCAATTCCTTGGGCTAGAGCCTGTAAACGCTGGATGTACTTGCTGACTTCCTCACGGATACGCATAAAGATTTCGTATTCTAGGTTGGCTGACTTCTCACGTGCCTCCAACATATCTCCCTCGATACGCGCCAACTCCTCAGTCCCAAAGCGTTCTGAGTTTTTCAGCGTCGCCTTGCGGAAAAAGTGGGCTGGCACATTCCCCAGTTGCGAATTGGTCACATGGAAATAGTAGCCATCTTTTTTATTATAGTCAATCTTAAGCGTGCTGATGCCAGAGTTTTCTCTCTCCTTAGCCTCAATCTCAGCAATCCAACCAGTCCCTTCTCTGAGTACTCGTCGGTATTTATCCAAGGTCTCATCAAATCCCGTCCGAATGATGCCACCTTCCGTAATCACATGAGGGGCCTCAGGGGCAATCGCTGCGCTAATCAAACTCTCCAACTCTGGAATGGCATCCAGCTGTGCGATGAGATAGGAGAGAGCAGGTTGCTCCATTCCCTCTAAAATCGCACGAATCCGTGGCACACTAGATAAGGTAGTTGCCAATTGCAAGAGATCCTTGGGATTGGTCTTGCCAAAAGAAACCCGACTAGCCAAACGTTCAATGTCATAAACACCCTTGAGACTGTCCGTTAAATCACTACGCTCAAAGAAGTGATCAAGAAAGACCTGCAGCACCTCTTGACGTTGGACGATTCGTTCCTTATCAATCAAGGGACGATGAATCCAAGAACGCAAGAGCCGCATACCCATAGCCGTTTTGGTTTCATCCAAAAGCCAGAAAAGACTGCCTTGCTTCTTGCCTGAACGGGCATTCTCAACCAAATCCAGACTAGCCTTGGTCGCATAATCCATCTGCAAGAAATCTTTAATTTCATAACGGATTACCGGTTTGAGGTGGTTCAATTCCCGCATCTGGGTTCGATGAACATACTGGAGCAACTTACTAGCTGCCGCTTGCTCCACAGCTGCTAAACGCGAATCCAATAAATGGATGTCCTCAAAGCCTTCCTTTTCATAGGAAAGTACCAGATTCATCTGACGACTGAGGATTTGTTGTTCTTCCTCAGACAAGTCATAACCCAGCACCACTTCTCGAGCCTTGAGATTACGGATTTCCCCATAAACAAGGGTAAAATCCAATGGACCTGTCACATAAAAATCACCTGTCACCAGATCCATGTAAGCCAGCCCAAACTGATTGCCATCACGATCTAAGGCAACCAAGAAGTTGTTTTGGCTGTCTGGCTTACTGCTATCGACCACTGTCCCTGGTGTAATAACCTGAACCACCTCTCGCTTGACAACCCCAACCGCCTGTTTAGGATCTTCCATCTGCTCGGCAATGGCTACCTTATAGCCCTGCTCAATCAAAACATCAATATACTGCTGGGCAGAATGATAGGGGACTCCTGCCATGGGTATCGGATTTTCTGCATTTTTATTACGACTGGTCAGTGAAATCTCTAAAATCTGCGCTGCATTGACCGCATCTTCATAAAACAACTCATAAAAATCACCCATCCGAAAGAGCAAAAAAGCATCTGGATATTGCTTTTTAATATCCACATACTGCTGCATACCAGGTGATAGTTTTTCTGTCGTCATATTGGCTCTCTCCTTGTCAAAAATAAGGCTTGGGAACAAGTCCCAAAACCCTATCTATCCCTCATCAAATCCAGCAAACGCTCTTCCATGACCTTGGCAACATGCTGGTCTCGACAAATAACCAGTAAGGTATTGGCACCAGCAACCGTCCCTAAAATCGACTCGTCCTTATTTTCATCAACAATATTTGCTAAGACAGCCGCTTCTCCCAGCTTGGTATGAAGTACCAAAGTAAACTCTGCTCTCGCAACCCCTTCTAGGTGATGCGACAAAAACTCTACCAAATCAATCTTTTCTGTTTCATTCGCTAGCACATAATACACCATACCATTTTTCTTAACCTTGATCAAGCCGATCTCGCGCAGGTCGCGAGACAAGGTCGTTTGCGTTACAAAGACATTTCGAACCTCTAGACGATCTTGGATATCCTTTTGTGTAGCTAGTTTCTCTTCAGTGATCATCTTTTTAATCAACTGGTGCCGTTCTTTTTTTCTCATATCAACCTCTTACATGAATATTTATAACCGATTTCGGGTTTATTTTTAGATATAATTATACCAAAAAAACTGAATAATTCAAAAAAATCTTTCTTCTTTCACTAAATTTATGATAAAATAGAATAAAAGTCCAAAAGGAGCCTACTTATGAGTACAAAAAAACTGATTGCTAGTGAATTGGCTAGCGTCATCGATAGCCTGGACCAAGAGGCTATTTTCAATTTATTAGAACAACCAAAAAACTCTGACATGGGAGATATCGCTTTTCCCGCTTTCTCACTTGCAAAAGTCGAACGCAAGGCACCGCAAATGATTGCTGCTGAAATCGCTGAAAAAATCAACAGCCAAGCTTTTGAAAAAGTTGTTGCAACTGGTCCTTACGTGAACTTCTTCCTTGATAAATCTGCCATTTCTGGAGTAGTTATCAAAGAGATCATCGAAAAAGGATCTGACTACGCTCAACAAACGGAAGGCAAAGGGCAAAATATCACAATTGACCTATCAAGTCCAAACATCGCAAAACCTTTCTCAGTCGGTCACTTGCGTTCAACTGTTATCGGAGATGCTCTTTCTAATATCTTTAAGAAAATGGGCTACAACACTATTAAAATCAACCACCTTGGAGACTGGGGTAAACAGTTTGGTCTTCTCATGGTTGCTTATAAAAAATGGGGAAGTAAGGAAGCCGTCGAAGCTAATCCGATTGACGAATTGTTAAAATTGTACGTTCGCATCAATGCTGAAATCGAAAATGACCCAGCTCTTGATGATGAAGGACGTCTCTGGTTTAAAAAATTAGAAGATGGCGATCCAGAAGCAACTCAACTTTGGCAATGGTTCCGTGATGAAAGTTTGGTTGAGTTCAACCGCATCTACAAACTACTCGGCGTTGAATTTGACAGCTTAAACGGGGAAGCCTTCTACAACGATAAGATGGATGAGGCCGTGCAAATCCTTGAAGAAAAAGGTTTGCTAGAAGAATCACGCGGAGCTAGCATTGTCAACCTCGATGATGTTGAACTTCCACCTGCTATGATTAAGAAATCTGACGGTGCAACCCTCTACATCACACGTGACATTGCGACAGCTATCTACCGTGCACGTACTTACAATTTTGTTAAAAATGTCTACGCAGTTGGTCAAGAACAGTCCAACCACTTTAAACAGTTAAAAGCCGTCTTGAAAAAAATGGGATTTGACTGGAGCGATGATATGATTCACGTAGACTTCGGTCTGGTAACCAAAAATCGTCAAAAGCTCTCTACTCGTAAAGGAAATATCATCCTGCTCGAACCTACCCTTCAGGAAGCTATCAGTCGTGCTAAAGCACAAATTGAAGCGAAAAATCCTGACCTCGAAAACAAGGAACAGGTTGCCCAAGCTGTCGGAGTGGGAGCTGTTAAATTCTACGACCTCAAAACGGACCGCAGAAATGGTTACGACTTTGACCTCGAAGCTATGGTTTCCTTTGAAGGAGAAACTGGTCCATACATCCAATACGCTTACGCTCGTATTCAGTCTCTACTTAGAAAAGCAGACTTCCAACCAAATGCTCAAGCAAATTACAGTCTAAATGATGCTGAAAGCTGGGAAATTATCAAACTTCTCCAAGACTTTGCCCGTGTCATCAAACGCGCATCTGTTAACTATGATCCATCGCTCATTGCCAAGTATGCAATCAGCTTGGCTCAAGCTTTCAATAAATACTATGCCCACACTCGTATTCTGGATGAAAGTCCAGAGCGTGACAGCCGTCTAGCCCTCAGCTACGCAACAGCTGTTGTTCTCAAAGAAGCCCTTCGTTTGCTTGGAGTAGAAGCACCAGAGAAGATGTAAATCGCCAAAGTTACTTGATTGCAAAGCAATCTAAGTAACTAACACCAAATCCTATTCGGTCTTTGGCTTGGCGCTTCACTAGACTTCATTAGAGCTGGATGGATTTTTCAATTAAAGGTCAAGACCGTCTTGCTTTATCTGTCAGATACCTGTTCCGCCAGTCTAATCACTTAGTTGAAAAGCGAAAATTTCTTTCGCTTTTCTTATGCCGTCAACTTTTTTATCAAACCAGGAGAGATTTTATGAGCCAGTATGCTTATATCTTAGTTCTTATCAGTCTTGTCGTTCTTTTTCTTATCAATAAATACGAAAAGGAAAAACTTCAACAACTCCTTCAGGAACAGCTTCTGAGGGACGAAGCTTTCAAAACAGATATCCGCGAAAGAATCCAAACTACAGAGAATATCAATGATGTCATCGCCGACATCAACAAAAGCTATCGTTTGGGACTCATACTTTCCAAGGAAATTACTGATCAACTTAAATAATCCAAATCCGAGAAGTTTTTTTCTCGGATTTTTTACTCCCATCAATGCCATTTTCCTGTAACAATCATATCTTTCATATTATTTTTCTGAAATTTTCTAAATTTTTCAAAATTTTCTTGCATTTTTTCTGAGTTTCTTGTAGAATAGAACTTATCTATTCAGATTATTCTGAAAATTCAAAAACAGGAGGTTTTTATGTCACAAGTTACTTCATCACACCAGTCTACCTGGACAAGCAAGCTGAAAGCGATGGGACCCGGGATCCTAATGGCTTCCGCTGCAGTCGGAGGTTCTCACATCGTATCCTCCACTCAAGCTGGCGGTTCTTATGGATGGTCTCTGCTTCTCTTGGTCATCTTAGCCAATGTCTTTAAATACCCATTTTTCCGTTTTGGTGCTGAATACACAGCAGATACTGGAAAGACCTTGGTCGAAGGCTATGCAGAAAAAGGCAAACTCTATCTCTGGATTTTCTTTATCCTCAATGTCTTTTCTGCCTTGGTCAATACTGCCGGTGTTGCCATCCTTTGTTCAGCTATCATCGCTAGCGCCTTTCCAATGATTGGTCTTAGCATCACTCAATGGTCCCTTATCCTTGTTGCGGTCATTTGGGCCATGCTGCTCTTTGGTGGCTACAAACTATTGGACGGTATGGCAAAATGGATCATGTCAGCTTTGACTATTGCGACCGTTCTTGCAGTTATTATTGCAGCAATTAAGCATCCAGAATACAGCTCTGATTTTGTCGAGAAGACACCTTGGCAAATGGCGGCCCTCCCTTTTATCGTTTCCCTTCTAGGGTGGATGCCTGCCCCTATTGAAATCTCAGCTATTAACTCGCTTTGGTCAGCCGAAAAGAAAAAAACTGTTGACTTTAATACCGAAGACGCCCTTTTCGACTTTAACGTTGGTTACATTGGAACAGCCATCTTAGCCGTATTCTTTGTAGCTCTTGGAGCACTTATTCAGTATCCTACAGGTCAAGCAGTTGAAGCCGCTTCAGCCAAATACATCTCGCAATTTGTGGGCATGTATGCCTCTGTCCTTGGCGAATGGTCTCGATATTTGATTACCTTCATCGCTTTCCTCTGTATCTTTGGGACAGTGATTACTGTCATCGATGGCTATTCACGTGTCAATCAGGCCTCCCTTCAACTCTTGGCAAAGCAAGAAATGGACGATAAGAAGTCTTTGAAAATCTGGATGACCATTACATCTATCATCGGCATCATTATCATCAACTTTTTTGCTGGACAAGTTTCAATCATGCTCCGCTTTGCCATGATTGGATCTTTCCTTACAACACCGTTCTTTGCCCTTTTGAACTATGTCTTGGTCACAAGTGAAAATAAAAATCTTCCTTCTTGGTTGAAACTCCTAGCTATTGCAGGATTGATTTTCCTCTTTGGATTTGCCATCTTCTTTATCTATGCACTTGCCATCGGAAAAGCAGGTTAGTTCACAAAGCAGCACCCTCGTCTGGGGTGCTTTTTTCTGCATTCAAAAAGCAGTTGAGGAAGCCCAACTGCCTACTTGAACGATTCTAACTTTCTGAATCCAACCCATATAAGTCCGCGATAATCGCCGCGACCTTTTTAATATCTCCCAGCATTCCTCTCATTTCAAAGTCAGCCAATACAGGGAAACCAAAGCGCTGGCTGTACTGCTTGGCAGTCAGACAGTACTGATTATTAAAATTGCGATTACCAGATCCCACTACACCAAAACACTTACTGGCATTGTCTCCATAGGCGATAAAATCACCCACTGGAGTTGTCAGGATCTCAACATCGCCGTTATCGACACCATTTCCACCTTCCAGATAGGTTGGTAAAAAGGCGACATAAGGATGGTCCATCTCGAAGAAATCTTTGTCTTCCTTGACCAGGTCCTTGATATGGATTTTTTCAACCTCAATCGCTTCATACTGGGACAAGAGATAGTCCTTGAGTCGGCTTACGAAGCTCTCTGTATTCCCGCTCAAACTGATATAAACTAAGGATATTTTTTTCATTTTGACCTCGATTTTTATTTTTGGATATTAAAAGAACTACCAAGATTGTAACTTGATAGTTCCCTTTTGTCAATACTTAGGCAGCTTCTTCTGCTTCAACTTCCTCAGCCAAATCTTTTTGTTGACGCCACATCTTGTAAAAGACAATGGCAAGGAAGAGGACATTGATAACAACAAATAAAATCGTTGTTCCCTTTCCAAGGACTTCTGTTCCTAGTCGCAAAGTTTCATCACGGATAGCTTGTACAGCATCTTGCATTCCCATATAAGTATAAATCGAACCAACAATGGCAAGCAAAACATAAGCAATGTAAGCATAATTTGCATATTGCAAATGATTACGAACCAAGAGGACAATACCTGCGACTACTAAAATCGCAGATAAAATAATCAAAACAATGTTAACAGTCGAATGCGATAATTCAGCTGTCTTATGTAGATAATTAATCGTATCCTCCAGCTGCTGAGCGCTAATGCCTTGTACTTGTGCTTGACTGGCACCTAGTGCTTCTTTACTAGGTACTGGACTTAGTATTCCAAACAAGGACATAGCTGAAATCAATGCGGATAGGACTAATAAAACCCAAAGATAAATAGGTTTCTTTTTCATAATTTTTCCTCCTTAAGGTATTTTGGACATTATAGCATTTTTTGCACGTAAATACAAGTTTTACAGGGAACTTTCGACTTGTTTGCGGTAAGCTTTTGGTGATTTTCCGCACAATTTACGGAAAACTTTGTAGAAATATCCAACATTGCTGTAACCAACAGCATAGCAAACATCTTCAATACTATCATTGGTTGAAAGCAAGAGCTGTTGCGCTGCCTTAATCCGCTGTTTGTTGAGCAATTCCGCGAAGGTTGAGTTGGTTTCTCGCTTGATTAACTGACCGAGGTAGACAGGATTGATAAAGAGATCCTTGCTGATATCCTTAAGCGAGAGCTCTTTCTGATAATCACGCCCGATGACTTCAAGAACACTCACCACATTTTCATTCATGCGGTACTGGCCAAAGAACTTGATCAAGGTCTCTTTGATGTAGGCAACCAATTCTTCAAAGGAGTTAATGGCATGGATGGCTTTGACAATCTCGGTCATATCATCTGCTTTTAGATGCTCAAACAAGTGGAAGACATCCATGACAAACTGAGTGAAGAGCTGTTTGGTGATCGCCACGCGCGGAGTATTCTCTAAGACAACCTTCTCTAGCAGGGTCAATTCTTCTATGATTTGATTGATATTTCCTTGGATAATCACCCGATAAATCGGTTCGTAATAAGCAAATAGACTCTCGGATTTTTCTAGATTAACTGAACCGTAGAAGAGGGCTTTTTCTGCGTTGATCTTCCATTTTTCAAAGGCTTGTTGGTAGGGCGCTCCAAAAGGCGTTACTACGATTCCATCTAGTGGTTGATCAGAGATAAAAATCTGCCAGTCTTGACCTAAAACATAGTAAGGAATAGTGAAAGAACCTTGTTTTTCCTTGGAAAGGCCTATCCACCAGTTGTCTTTGCCTGCTAAGAAGTTGACAAAGCCTTCTTCATCCAATTCTTGGCTGAGAGTCTGGCTTTGCTCCACCTTTTCCTGAAGTTGGCTCGCAATTTTTTCTAATAAATGACTCAACTCCACCTTATCCACTGGCTTCACCAGATAATCCACGACACTGAGGTTCATGGCTTTTTTGACGTAATCAAACTCCTGATAGCCTGACAGCAAGATATAATAGGTATCTGGAAGTAGCTCTTTCATTTCCTTAATCATCTCAAGCCCTGTCTTATCTGGCATGTTGACATCCGAAATAATCACATCAACTGGATTTTCCTTGACATAGTCCAATGCATCATCTGCGTGATTAGCTGTTGCGACGACTTGCATATCCCATTTTTCAAAGGGGATTAACCGCTTGAGACCCTCTGTCACCATGTACTCATCGTCTACTAATAAAACTTTATACATTTCCCTTCCTTTCTATTCATTTTGAATAGTAATACGGTAACGAACACCTTCTTGTTCAGCTGACTCTACACTGATTTGGTAGCGATCTCCAAAATAGAGGACAAAGCGTTCGTGTACATTCACTATTCCGATTGATTGTCGCTCTCCGCTGTAGCTTGCCTCGTGCTCAAAACTTCTCTGAGTTAGTTTTTCTTGCAAACTAGCTAGTTTCTCAGCAGTCATCCCACGACCATTGTCTACCACTAGGATTTCAACAAAACCTTCACCCTTCAAAACCTTGATACTGATTACATTATCTGTCCGCCTGTAATCAATACCGTGAGCAAAGTAGTTTTCTACCAATGGTTGGAGCGTGAACTTGGGAATCTTCATATTTTCTAATTCTGGCTCGATCTTAAAACCATAGGCAACTGACTTTGGATAACGCACCATACAGAGATAGCTGTATTTGCGACAAAATTCTAATTCTTGCTTCAGCGTCGTTTCCCGCTCATCGGAGATATTATTGCGTAGTAAACTGCTAAATTCATAGATAATATCTGCTAGCTCATCTTGGCTCTCCATCACCGCATACATCCGCAAGAACTCCAAGGTATTATACATAAAATGGGGGTTAATCTGAGCTTGCAAGGCCCGCATATTGGCATCTTTTTGGCTCAGTTCCAACTGATAAATATCGTGGATATTTTTTTCCAGTCGGTCCAACATATCATTGGTTGTTTCTGAGATGAGGAGCAATTCCTGATCTTTTCCAGAAGTATCAATGCGAAGTCCCTCTTCTCCTTGGGCAATAACCTGAATAGACTCGACCAGATCCACCACCTGCTTTTGGTAATTGGAAAAGGTCTGTCTCAGAGTGATATACAAGATAATGATAAAGAGAACGCTTAGTCCAATAATGACAGCCGAACTGGTCAACGTTCCCTTAAGAACAAAATCCTTAGGAACGGCTACACGAACTTGATAGCCATGGGAGGTAACTCCTACAAGCCAGTCCTCCCGCTCGGCAGATGCTGTCTCCCCAATCTGAAACATCTCGGTCTCAAAAGGCGAAGTTACTGTTACAGCCATCGGGATATGGCCCCTTGTATTGTCAATAGCATCATGGAGAACATCTGGGGAAAGGGAGATATAGATGACTCCTAAATCCTTGTCAGACACAGGATCGGAAACGGGAATGGCAAAACTATTGGGAGCTGGTTTGAAGTTTTCTGCTGGAATTTTCTCTCCACTTCGTTTCCCTCGGGTAGAAACAAAAACTTCTTTATAATCTTGAAGGACAATTGCCACACCCGTCACAAAATCATTGCGAACATAGAGATCATCGATATTTTCATACAAGGATACCGAGATATAGGGCGAAGCCTTGCGCTCTAATTGCCAATAAAAATAGTCTGGTGTACTGAGACTAAAGTACTTATAAATCCCTTCAATTCGAGCCTGATTTTCAACCAAAGACTGGGCAATCTGAGTCGACTCTCTATGGTAATATTCAATCTCACTCACTGTCCGAGTCGTCACACGTTGAGCTACTCGTTGAGCTTCTTTTTCACGGGAACTCCAGTCAGCATAGGAGAGCATGATCGCAAAACTTGCAATGATGGCAATCATCACCAAGGTATAGATGCGCAAGAGCGAATGGAGCCAGAACGGCTTCATTTTATTTTGTCGCCAATTTTTCATGGATACTTTCATATACGGGTTCCAACATATCACTGATAAAGAAATGCCACACACCAATCCCTACAAAAAAGAGGAGGGCAGGCATATAGTAACCAATTCCTACAAGCATGACTGTGCCAAATAAAACCTTGGCAATTGCCGGCAAATTCATAAAAATCCCGATAAGAGCGAGTTTTACGGTATTTCGATAAGAGAGCTCATAGTGAACTTGTAGTTTCAATGAAACGGTATAAGCCAAAAAAACAAAGGCAACAACAAGGATATTGAGAAAGGTTGCCAAGAGATGGAAGATAGTCTGGTGGGGCAATTGAACCAAAAGGTACAAACCATAAACTAAGACTAGATCTACAAGTACAAAACTATAGAAAGCGAGATTGCTCTTGACAAAGTTACTCTTATACAATTCCCAAGCTTCTTTAAAACTATAAGCTCGGTAAGTATAACCGTGCTCCGCATATAAACTCATAAGAGTTGCACTAGCTGGTGCCAAACCAAAGACCACTCCTCCTGCTAGTGTGAATAACCAGAAAAAAGCCGTCGCAATCATTCCTAAAAAGAAACGATTAAAGACGAATTCTAGAAACTTTCCCATAATATCCTCCTTCAAAACAACTATGTAACTATTATATCATATTTCAAACGTTTTCAAAAACATAGAGCACCCATTTACAATCCTCTAAAAGCGTGCTACAATTGATTTTGACAGTTTTATATAAGGAGATTCTCATGAAGAAAAATATCTTAACTACCCTCTTAGCCGTCGTTCTCTACTTCCTCTGTCTAGGGATTGGAGTATTGCTAGGACACCTGGTCGACTCAACGGGCAATATGTTCTATGCGCCTGCCTTTTCTGCCCTTGTTGGAGGGAGCGTCTACATGCTTCTTTTAGCAAAGGTTCCTCGTTTTGGCGCTATCACGATTCTAAGCCTTTTTATGGCACTATTTTTCCTAGCTAGTAAACACGGTGCCGGCGCCTTTCTACCAGCTATCGCTTGTGGTCTTGTAGCAGATGCTATTGCTCGCCTCGATCACTATCAGGATAAGATTAAAAATCTTCTCTCCTTCCTCGTTTTTGCTTTCAGCACAAGTGGTCCCATCCTCCTCATGTGGATTAGTCCAGAATCCTACGCGGCAACTCTCCTCGCTCGTGGAAAATCTCAGGAATACATTGACCGTATCATGGTCGCTCCAGAGTTAGACAAAATTTTTCTCTTTGTCGCAAGCATTCTCCTTGGTGCCTTGATTGGGGCTTTACTTGGGCAGTTTCTAAGTCAAAAAATAGCCGATAAAATGTAAGGTAAAAACCCTGAAGACTAGCAATGCCTAGCTACAGGGCTTTTTAAATATACAATCTTAGAATTCACTGTAGATAAATTCTTGAATATTCGAAAAATCGGTCACAAAACAGTAAATCACAATGCTTAAGATAACCGTATAGAAAAATAGTGTCCACAAGATTAAACGATGTGTGTTAGTTAGCTTGGTTTGCAAATTTGTAAAGTTCTTTTTCAACTTCCATCCATCCTTTCACTCCAACGTGCATCACGTCAAATAAAAAGTAATCATCATATTCTCTGTTTCCATAGTTTAGCACCGTTGCACCATGGCTTTTTGCGACATCTTCTATTTTTTTATAAGTTTTCTCCCGCATCTCTCTTGAGACTCCTGTGTAGTCGTTCCATTTCCCGTTTACTGGGAAAATAATGACTTCAACTTCGATTCCCAATTCTTTAGCAACTGTCAAGAAGAGTTCCATATCTGAATACTCCGGTGACTCTAAGTAGCTCAAATCTTTGTTAGAATCTTTCAGCGATGCATAGCGATCTTTTAAGTAGGTATTGTAGTAGTTATTATCAACAGCATAATCATTATTGTCTGTTTTCTTTTTGACCTCTTCAACAAACTGATTTGTCAGTTTCTCCCAATCGTAGTCTGGGGTTTTATCTCCTAGTGAAGGATAATCTGATTTGGCATGTTTTTGATAAAAAGTCTGTTTGAGCTTAAAGGAATACATCGCCTTATCGAACTCTAATAGTTTTTTATCAACAATAGTTCCTTTTCCATCTATGAAATAACTTTTATATTTTTTGTAGATGTCATTTTGTTGCTTATTCCCCTTGGTAATCTCGATAATGCGATTGATTAGTTTTTCTTTTGTTTCCTTACTAATCTTGTCATTATCTAGCATGTGGAAAATATGTTCCTGAGAAGCCTTGTTCAAAAAGGCATCTTGATGAGTCCCGTCTTTTTCAAACCATTGAACCGACTCGACAATGGCCACCTTTCGCTTACTCATAGATCCTTCAATAGAACCCAAGGTCGTAGCCTGAATGATATTTTGTGAATAACTGGTCCCAATCTGCATGATATTAAAATCATTGTAGTTAAAAATTTTATTGGGATGATAGTCTTCATTTATCGTCGCAACCAACTCTGAGGAACCCATTAAAACCAGGGTATTGGGAGTGATATTGCTTGTTAAAATATCTCTACTTTTATACTTTTCATACGAGGTACTATAACGAATACTGTTATCCTTGACTTTATAATAATCATCAATCTTCTTGACATACGTCACATTTAAAAGGGCAAGCGTCGCAATTACGAGCACAAGCGATAGTAAAAATGCTTTTAATTTAATCATCTCGTTTTATCCTATCCCTTCGATCTGTCCGATTTCTTTTCAAACTCTTATCTCTTTAAAATCGTCAGCAAGATTTTATAGGGTTCACCTGAAAAGATAAAGAAACCAACCATAACCAAATTCATGGTCACAAACCAACTCAGTAGCTTATACCAGTTTTTGTTTTTATTTTTCTTATAAAAATTGCTTTTCTTTTGATACACTTCAAATCCAGCCATCAAGACACCGTGATAAAAACCATAGACAATGTAGCTAACACTAAGACCATGCCAAAAACCCATGACCAACATATTGACCATATAGGCATAGGTTGCATTGTGTAGCCTATTTTTAAACCATTTTTTCCTGATAACCTGCATCAATACTCTTGAAAATACAAAATCTCTCAACCAGGTAGACAAGGTGATATGCCATCTGGTCCAGAAATCCTTGATATCGACACTCAAGAAAGGTTTGTTAAAGTTCATCGGTGTCTGAATACCTAAAATATTACTACTTCCAACAGCCATTAGGCTATAGCCTGCAAAGTCGAAGAATAGATACAAGGTATAGAGGTACATATATTTAATCGAGTAGACGACTGTACCCGTATTGCTTAGAGCGAGTAACATCTGGTAAACATAGGTTGACAAAACAACCTTATAAAGTAGACCTAAAACGATACGATAAACACCGTCCCCCGCTAACTCTAGATAGTCTTTACGAGGCATGACCTCGTTTATCTCTTTAAAAAATCTCCTACTCCGATCAATCGGTCCTGCACTAACCGTAGGGAAAAAAAGTAAAAATTGCAGGTAGTCTTTTATGCTAATCTTTTCTTTGATCAAACCATCCGATATTTCTAGCATGATCTGAATGGTCTTAAAGGACATGTAGGAAATTCCAATAAAGGCCAACAAATGCAGAGAAGTCAGGGCAAAGACTTTATTGATTACCAAAGGAAGAATAGAAAGGAAAACCAGTGGTTTCAGTCGCTTTGCTTCTATCCTCTGTGCTAGAAATACGAGAAAATATTGGTAAACGATAAAGGCAAGCAAATAGACTATCATCGCTCGACTCTTGCCATAAATAGCTCCTGCAAATAAGAGGGAGAGCGCCAAAATATAGTAGTCCTTACGTTTCTCAAAAAAGTTTACCACAAAACCGATCAGTAAAACTACAAACAAGAGAAGAAAAAACTCATTCCCCTCAAAATAATTCATACCAGCCAAACTCCTTTTTCATTTTCTCATCTTGCTTCAGAACTTATCTTTCTAGTTTTTTCCTATCCTATCACTAGAGAGAATTAGCTTTATCTATTATACCATAATTTAAAAACTTTAAATGCCCCTGTTGGCAGCTACCTAGAACAAAAAAAGAGCCCTTCGGCTCTTTTTATTTATGACTTAATTTCTTGGTCAAGAAATCTCCCAAGAACTGAATTGTAAAGATAATCAAGATGATAATGATGGTTGCCAAAATGGTCACATCGTGATTGTAGCGGTTAAATCCATAGGCAATGGCTACGTTACCGATACCACCAGCTCCAACCGCACCGGCCATAGCTGTTTCACCGACAAGGGAAATCAAGGTTACAGTCGTCACACGAATCAAATCTGGAAGACCTTCGGATAGGTAGACCCCAACGATATCCCAGAAAGTCGCTCCACTGGCCTGCGCAGCCTCAATGACACCGCCATCCAGTTCAGCCAAGACGACCTGCACTTGACGGGCAAAGAAGGCAAAGACCGCAAAAGAAAGTGGAACAAGGGCTGCATTGGGCCCGATACTAGTCTTGACAATCAAGTGAGAAAGTGGTGACAAGATAGCCAAAAGGATGATAAAGGGAACCGCACGGAAAATAGAGGTAATCTTGTCTAAAATCCAGAAGACAACCTTATTCTCCAAGACACCACCTGGCGCTGTCAAGACAAGGAAAAGACCTGCCACGAGCCCCAAGAACCCTCCGATAATAAAGGAAAGAACTGTCATATAGAGCGTTAGGTAAATGGCTGTTCCCCAGCCAGCCTGACCAGACCAGCCCATTTTATAGACATTTGGTAAATAGGTTTGAATAAACTCTGTCATTTTACTGTCCTCCCTTCAATACTTTTAACTGGACACCCGCTTGACGGATAGCCTCTTGGGCACCTGCTAGCGCTGCTTTTTCACCTGACAGCACCACAACCAATTCTCCGACGGGAGTGCCATCGAGGATTTCAATATTACCATAGAGAATATTAGCTGTCACTTGGTAATGTTTGTACAATTCATTCAAAAGGGGCTCGTCTGTTGAAGCCCCTGCATACTTGAGCTGCACCAAAAGGCTGTTTTCAGACAGGTGTTCCACGATTTCTTGTTTCTCAATCTTGACCATGGCTTCGTCAATACCTGTGGCTGTTGAGATAAAGTCCTGAGTCAAAGGTTGTTTAGGATCTGAGAAGATTTCAAGGACACTGCCTTCTTCAATCAAACGGCCATCCTGCATAACTGCCACACGATTGGCGATATCTTTGACAATCTGCATTTCGTGTGTAATCAAGACAACTGTCAAGCCTAGTTTTTGGTTCAAATCTTGTAACAAGGCCAAAATTTGCTTGGTTGTCTTAGGGTCAAGGGCAGACGTTGACTCATCTGAAATCAAGATTTTTGGATCATTGGCCAAGGCACGTGCAATGGCCACACGCTGTTTTTGCCCTCCAGATAGTTGAGAAGGGTAGTTTTCAGCACGATCTGCCAAGCCAACCAAGTCCAACAACTTAGCTACTTTAGCCTTCTTTTCTTCCTTGCTGAGTCCAGAGTGTTTGAGGGCAAAGGCCACATTCTCCTCTGCTGTCTTTTGACTCATCAGATTGAAATGCTGGAAAATCATCCCGATATCTTGACGTTTGCGACGCAACTGCTCGGCAGTCAAGGTCACCTTGCCGTCAAAAATCACATCGTTATCAATGGTAATTTTACCTGCAGATGGTTTTTGCAGGAGGTTAATCACCCGTACAAGGGTTGATTTCCCTGCTCCAGAATATCCTACGATTCCGTAGATATCCCCTTCTTGGATGTGAATGGTCACATCCTTGACCGCTGTGATGGTTCTCTTCTTTTGGTGAAAGGTCACATCGATCTGATCTAACTTGATAATATCTCTACTCATAGCTTCTAATCAGCTCCTCTACTAATTCAATATGGGTGTAGTAATCGGCGATTCTCACGTTTTCATCTCCACCGTGGTCTCGGCTGTTTGCATTTCCCAGACCAAAGGCCACCATGGGTACCTCTAGGGCATCAAAGACCGTATGCATAGGTCCTGTCCCCGCCGTTGTCGGTAAGACTGATACCCCCTGTGGATAGAATTTCTTGGCCAACTCGATCACATTGAGAATGGCTGGCGCGCTCATATCGCTTCGATAGCTCATCTCTCCCAAGGTATAGTATAATTCTACCTTATCAAAGCCATTTTTGTCTAGCTGTTTCCGAATTTTTTCCAGAACATCATGCGGTTCTAAGCCAGGAACCAGACGAACCTCTAGCTTGGCACTGGCTTCTGCTGGCAAAATAGTCTTAACACCCTGACCTTGATAACCAGACTGGATCCCTTCGATATTGAGGGCTGGCTCAAAAAAGAATCGTTTTAAAAAGGCTACACGATCCTCTTGTAAGAGAGGCAATTCCAAGCCATAAATGCGACTGATTTCCTCAGGATTGCGTTGGGCGTAGGTATCTACCAAGGCTAGTTCTCGTTCATTTGGCTCTTGAACATCCTCGTACAAGCCTTCTACCAAGATACGGCCATCTGCAGCTCGAAGAGACTGTAAGGCCTGGATGAGATACCATGGAGCTGATTCCACGACACCACCATAACTCGAGTGAATGTCCACATCCGCACTTTTCACCTTGGCATCAAAGGTCACGATTCCCTTGTTTCCACCAGAAATTTCTAACTGCTCCAAGGCATTTTTAGTTCCTTGCTCCCAGACTAGCAAATCTGCTCCACGAAGTTTGTTTACGTGTTTCTCTAAATACTTGTCTAAATCCATAGAAGCAGACTCCTCTGCCCCTTCCATGATAAAGCTAATATTGACTGGCAGGTCATCGTGGTGCTGCATATACTTTCTTAGAGCACTCAAACGAGCTGTGATATGGCCCTTATCGTCGTCAACCCCACGTCCATACATAAATCCATTACGCACAGAAAGTGTAAAGGGATCCTCTGTCCAGATCTGATCTCCGTCCGCTGGCACAGTGTCATAGTGATTATAGAAAATCAAGGTCTTAGCATCTGGACGCGAACTCTTGAAATGCGCCATGACAAAAGGCGCCGTGTAGCTCTCATCAATCTCGACTTCAGCTCCCACACGCTGGAAAATCTCACCCAGATAGTTTGCGACTTCCTTGAGCCCGACCTGCTGGGCAAAGACTGATTTCTTGGAAATCAAGGTGCGCAAAACTTCAAAATAATGCTGGGTTACATGATCCTTTTCAAATTTTTCAATCTGTTCTTGTTCGCTAGGAAAAACCATTTTTTCTCTCACTTTCTACTGAGGACTTGTGTCCATGGACGGACTACAAGATCATCTTCTTCAAAATCAACAGTCTAGACAAAAGCAAGAGGTGGAAACTCTCTCCCACCTCCCTGTGTCTTATTACCAAACTGGTTGGTCCAAACCGTCTGATGTTTCTTCGATAACTTTCTTCACTTCATCAGTGTGGTAAGCTGCGATAATTTTCTTGATTGCATCAGCCTTAGGTGATGATTCCCAATCTTTTTTCGCAACGATGATGTTGTACCATTGTTTTGAGTTTTCGTCAGCTTGTTCTTTGAAGAGTGCTTTCTTGTAGTCCAATTTTGCTTCTGTAACGAAAGTATTGTTTACAACGGCAGCGTCAACTGATGATAATGAACGAGCTGTTTGACTAGCATCCAATTCAGTAATCTTCAAGTTCTTTGGATTTTCTTTGATATTAGCAACTGTTGCAAGAGCCGTTCCAGAAACATCCAATTTGATCAAACCAGCTGATTGAAGCAAGTAAAGCGCACGGCTTTCGTTTGTTGCATCGTTTGGTACAGCGATTTCACCGTTATCTGGGATTTCTTCCACTTTAGTGTACTTGTTTTCTTCCCCATTTTTACCTGAGTAAAGGCGAATTGGTGAGATGTAGGTATCTGCAATCGCTACAAGGTCTTTTCCGTTTTCTTTGTTCCAGTTGTTCAAGAAGTTGTAGTGTTGGAAAGCGTTCAAGTCAACTTCACCATCAGCAGTTGCCTTGTTTGGCTGTGAGTAGTCTGTGAACTCTGTGAATTCCAATTTAATGCCATCTTTTTTAACCAATTCTTGGATTTTATCCCAACGCGCTTCTTCAGAACCGCTACGGTTAACTGTTGCAATTTTGACAACTGTTTCGTTGTCTGCTTTCTTTTCTGAATTTCCGCAAGCTGCAAGAGCCAAACCTGCGACTGTAGCAAGAGCTGCTACACCGAGCCATTTTTTAATTTTCATGATTGTTTCTCCTTAAAAATAATACCGTAATAGTATCTCATAAATTGTTTGATTTAACAAATTGTTAATAGATAGGCAGATATATAGTTTAAAACTATATACCCCAAGAATGGAAAACCATCCATCTACTAGAGTATGGATGATTTACAAACTTATTTAATATCAGCTTCTGCTGGTAGATAAGTGTCTCCGAAGAATTGTTTAGACAATTTTTCCAGAGTTCCGTCTTTGTAGAGTTCTTGGATGCGCTTGTCCACAAATGTTTTCAACTCATCTTGCCCTTTAGCAAGAAGTGGGTAAACATAAGGTTGTTGGTCGCTTGGAAGTTCGATGACTTTCAAATTGTCCAAACCTTGGTTTTTGATAACTGTCTCTACACCGATTTTATCAAAAATCTTATAGTCAAACTGACCATCACTCAAACGTACCATGATTTGTTGGAAATCTGCCTTGGTGTAGTTAAGGATAGTTGGGTTATCTGCGTGTTGTTTGTTATATTCTTCCAACTGTTTGGCTGATGTAGTCGCTTGAACAATCTCTGTCGATTTTCCACCGATATCATCAAGAGACTTGATACTGTTGTCATCTTTCCTCACTACAAGGACATTAGGGTTTTGGGCAATTGGTGCTGCATAGAGGTATTTCTCCGCACGTTCTTTAGTATAACTAAGATTGTTGACAGCCATAGTGTAGCGGTCAGCGTCAAGTCCTGCAAAGACACCTGACCATTCTGTCTTTTCAAACTTAACATCATACTTGTCAGAATCTTTAAAGATAGCGCGAACTACTTCAATCTCGTAACCAGTCAATTCACCATTTTCTTCATAGATAAATGGCTTTGGTGATCCGTTAGTCGCTACGACAATTTCCTTCTTACCAGGTGTTGCCGCTTCACTCGATGCAGTATCTTTCTTATCTCCACCTGAGCAAGCTGCTAGTACACCTGCGGCAACAAGTCCTAGAGCAGCAAGAGATGAATATTTGACGATTTTTTTCATGTCATTTCCTCCAAAATAGAATACCTTACTATCTTATCAGAAAATAATTTTTTTCGCTATTATATGATATCTATCTCGGTGATAGGTTTTTTTTATGGCTGACTAAAAGACCAGACGCAAGACTGCAATTAAGACCACTCCAAAAAGAACAGTGCCCACTAGATTGCGGTAGCGAAAGGCTACCCAAGCCGTTGGAAAGACTGCCAAGAAGTCCAGCCACTTGATCTGAGGAAGACTCCCAACCTTGCCTGTCACTACGCTTGAAAGAATCAAAGCAAAGATAATGGAAACAGGCAAAAATTTCAAAAAACGCTCGACAATAGCTGGCAATCCCTTGTACTTAACCAAGATGAAGGGAATCATACGGGGAATCCAAGTCACCAAGCCAGAGAAAATAACGGCTAATAAAAGATACTTACTGACCATCTAAGACCACCCCCATGGTACAACCTAGCAAGGTCGCAAATAGAACAGCTAGTGACTGAGATACCACTGTCAAGAGCAAAAAGAAAGACACCGCAACAACTGCTAGGATCATCAGCAGATTGCGAGCAGGAATCCGTCTTTGCATGATCTGGAACTGCGAAGCAAAAATCCCGATAAACATCCCCACGAGAGCAAAGTCCAGTCCAAAGATTTCTGGATTTGGCAGTAAACCACCTAGAGCCGTTCCTACAACTGTCCCCACAAACCAGGCTACATAACTATTGAGATTGTTCCCATGCATCCACATAGGATTAACCTTGTCTGTATGGGCTAATTCTCCCATCAAAATCCCGTAAGTCTCATCTGTCAAGAGGCTAGACATACCGATATTTTGCCAGAGACTGGTATGATGGAAATAAGTCGACGCATGCAAGCTCAGCAAAAAGAGTCGTAAATTGATTAAAAAGACCGTCATAGCAATAGCAGCAACAGGCGCTTGTACCGCAATCAGTGCCAACATGGCAAACTGGGCACTCCCAGCATAAACAAAGAGGCTCATCAAACCCATCTCAACAGGTGTTACATAGGGTGCACCAATAATCCCACATGCCAGTCCGATACTGACATAGCCAAGGGCAGTCGGCATGGCTGCCTGTACACCTTCCCAAAATCCTTTTTCTTTCATCTCTCTCCTCTTATTCTCTTCGTTTGAAGCTGTTCAAGGTCACAGCCACAGCGAGAACTATTATAACACATTCATAGAAGAGAAAAAAGTTTAGAGTCTGAAACTTGGAGCTAGTAAAAAATACTGAAATCTCATGAGTGTTATTAATACATCCTAAATTGATCCACCCGAATAGTATACTTTTTAGCTTCAATTTCTTTAGCATCTTCATCTTCTGTCGGATAGACATCAACCCTGAGTTCTTTCCTTTGTCCTTTCAACTTGACTTTATAGCGATAGCCGTTATCATATAGTCCTACCGTCTCGGTAGTTACAGATTGAAAATTCGGAAGAGCTTCAATTTCTTTTTTTATAGTCTGGGATAGATTGTTGAGCACCACTTGTTGCTCCCCTTTTGAAGCTACAGGAATATGGACTGTCGCTTTTTCCAAGCGATGTGATTTTGAAAATGTGAATCTTGCTCGACCTGTATAACCATTCAAAGTAATATTTTCGTAATCATAGAAAAGGCGTCCCGTTTTATAGAAATAAGGGTCTTCAGCACGCCAAGCATCTCGATAGGCCATCTCTGTTTCCTCCACTACTTCGCTAGCCTCTCCAAATACTTCTTGAAAAGACTTCTCAGGCATACCGAACGAAAGAGATTCAAACAAGACCAGTTGTGTCTTTTTAAAATTCTGGCAAGCTGTTAGTAACATGAGTAAAGTTCCAAGAGCAAGCAGACTATTGATTATTTTCGTAATTTTCATATATCTACTATACTAAAAAACTCTCGGACTGACAAACTTTGGATTTTCCGATTACATTTTGAGATTTGTTCTCTGAATTTTGAGGAAACAAAGGATTGATCAAAAATTAGTAACAGACAGTCAAAATAAAAAAAGACTGGGAAATCAGTCTCATTTATAATACTTAGCTAGTCAGTTCTTTTATTTTTATGATTGGTAAAAGAATCTAAAACAACAAGGGGAGAATCTGACCAATTCCATTGTAAACTATATGCAGTCCAATAGGCCAATAAATCGACTTTGTCACTCTAAATAAGACTGCAAATATGAGGCCACCACCCATATATGAGAAAAAGTCTGTCAAGACCCAACCATGATTACTGATATGCAATATCCCGAATAAAACAGCAGAACCAAGCACATCCAGTCCCCATTTCTTCCCTTTTTCCAGAGCAGTCATCACCAATCCACGATAAATCATCTCTTCAAAAATGGGACCTGCAATCACAGGATAGAAAAAATACATCAAAAAAGAAGTAGCTCCTATAAAAGTCGGAACATCTAGTTGATAAGCAATTTCATTTTTGGTAGGTGGGAAAATAAAAAATGTGACGAAATTCCAAGCAACAAAAGCAAGCAGAGCTAAAAAGGAATAAAAAAGATAGGAACCTTTAAATTTTCTACTGTTAATTTTCTGCCATTTCCCTGACCAAATCATAACAATAATAGCAAGCAGAACCACAAGAAAATTCAACATCATATCCGACAAATAATAGACAAAGTCAGATAGACCAGTAACAAGGTCGCTGCGTAAAACCAGACCACTGAACTCCTGATCAGCAATGACAAGTAAAATAGCTATAAAAAAGTAGTAGTTAGAAATTATCTTTTTCATACATCACCTTTCTAATACCCAAACACCAGTAAACTGACGATAATTAAAAAGCTATTCCACAAGATGTGGAGTGCCATTGACCAATAAATTGAACGTGTATAACGAAAGAGCATACAGAGTAGCAGACCTGCTCCTGCATAAACGATGAAGTCTGTTAACACCCATCCATATTGTAAAACATGGATGAGACTAAAGAGTGTGGAAGAAATGATGACGTCAATATAGTATTTTTTAAATTTAGATAGGGCTGTCATCAGAAGTCCACGGAAAACTAACTCCTCAACTATAGGAGCAATGAGACTACCATATAAAATGCGCGTTATAAAGTAACTAATTCCTGTCAAATTAGCTGCTTCTTTCACTATTGCACTCCCATTTTGCGTGCTGGGAAAGATCCGAGTCGTTATATTTACCCACAAAAACATCAATATAAAGGAAAGAAAGAAGATACCCAGATAGGACCAACGAAACTCGAATCGACCGTACTCTTTCCAACGTTGACTCTTTACAAGAACCACAGTAGCAGCAATTCCTTCAATTACTATCAATAAAATTTGCATCCCATAAAATCCCAAGTCAGATAACTGGCTCACTGAGTCTAATTTTGCTACAAGATTAAAAATCAAGTAATAGGACACAAGCACTAAAATGGTCCCTAGATAAAATTTCGTTTCTTTCCCTTTCATAGTTGATCCTTTTAAGTTTTATTTACGTCGTATTTCAGCCAAACCTACCCAGAGTCCTTTCATCCAATCAAAAGCTCCGTAAGGGTTTGGTCCAATACCACAAACTGACTCGGGAATTTTTATGTCATAGCCAGTGTTCTCTTTTGCTAATTAGGATTATTGAAAAGCTCTAAAACAACAAGGGGAGAATCTGCCCAATGCCGTTGTAAACTATATGCAGTCCAATAGGCCAATAAATGGACTTTGTTGCTCTAAATAAAACTGCAAATATGAGACCGCCACCCATATATACGAAAAAGTCTGTCAATACCCAACCGTGATTACTAATATGCAAGATCCCGAATAAAGTAGCCGAACCAAGCACATCCAGTCCCCATTTCTTACCTTTTTCCAGAGCGGTCATCACCAATCCACGATAAATCATCTCTTCAAAAATGGGACCTGCAATCACAGGATAGAGAAAATACATCAAAAATGCTGTAACCCTGTAAAAGTAGGAGCGTAATGTTGATAAGAAATTGTATTTCTAGTAGGTGGAAAAAGAGAAAAGGTAACTCTATTCCAAAGGAACAGTAGAAGAAAAGCTAAGACACAATAAAACAAATAAGACCAGCGAAACTTCTTACTGTTAATTCTCTGCCATTTCCCTGATTGAATCATGACAATAATAGCAAGCAGAACCACAAGAAAATGCAATATCATACTCGATAGATAATATTCAAAGTCAGATAAACCCACAGCAAACTCGCTGTGTAATACCAGACGAATGAAGAACTGCTCAGCAATGACAAGTAAAATAGCTATAATAAAGTAGTAACGTGGGATTATCTTTTTCATTCTAATTTCTCCTATACTATAAAATAATGACAGTATAACACGGAAATCACCACATTTTAGAAAATCGCATATTTGACATTTTTTCTCATAGAAATCTCTCATTTGCGATAGTGGACTAATCGATAAGCTCTTTATATTGCTGTAAACGTAATTCAAAAAGGGCTGTTAATTGTGGATTTTCTAATACTTGTAGAGATTGGATAAAGTGTTCAATCTCTTTTTGATTGCTTCCCTTGGTTTGAAGGAAAACACTCATTTTCTTTAAAAACTGTCACAGTAATTTCTCAAAAACATCGTACGGACGGAGCATGCTCTCCAACTCGGATTCAAAGATTGGGATATAAGAAAAAAGGTTACGCTCCATAAGCTCTGAGATGATATTGAGATAGCCACTTTTCATATACAGTCTATTGTGTACTAACTCTTTAAATTCCTTGGATTTTTCGAGTAGGGAGGTTGATAAAAAGATCAGATCTTGATTGCTCAAAAAAGGCATGGTATTGCAAAAAAGATAGAGTTCAAACCAGGTCCAAGACTCGATAGCATAGAGATAGGTGGTCAAAAACTCACGATCCTCCTCTTCGAGTAGATAGCTTTTATCCAAGGAATGGATAGCATTTTTAATCACAATAGCATTCAAACGACGATAAGTCTGCGCCATCTGTTCTTCCTCGACTTCCTTCAACAATTGCTCTAAACCTGCTATATCCTGATGGGCAAAACGATCCACAACCCTTCTACCAAATTTCATATGCGGAGATTCTTGATAGTTGTTGAGCTTGTGCCCAAACTCATCAAAGGTCACATTTATCCCTTGGATAGCTAGGATCAACTTATCCGCAGACAGCATAGACTGCCCTAGTTCAAACTTGGATAGTTGAGATGCTGTCAGTCCAGCGCAAGCCACATCTGACTGTTTGAGCTTTCTCGCTAGGCGCAATTCCTTGTAAAATTCTCCCAATTCTTGTTTTTCAATCATGGCCAAACTCCCCTTAAAGATTCCCTTTACTATTCTATTCGTAAAAACTTTTCCTTTTTTAAAACATTATAAAATATTTTAGCAAAAAAGCCAGCCTTAAGCTGACTCTTTATTCCATGGTATCAAAGGCGAGACTTGGTTTGGCGTTGAGGTCCAAGTCTGCGAAGTTTTCTTTGTTCCACTCGCTGACGCTGGCATAGGCAATCATACCTGCATTGTCTCCGCAGAGGCGCAGGGATGGGATAATTACCTTGACATCTGTGATTTCAGCTGCTAGGCGTTCTCTGAGGCCTTTATTAGCTGCCACGCCACCTGCCACGACTAGGGTTTTAACAGGGTATTTTTCTAAGGCCTTCTTGGTTTTGGCCATAAGAATATCCATGACTGCTGCTTGGAAGGAAGCAGACAAGTCTTCCTTGGACAAGCTCTCTCCCTTTTGCTCGGCATTGTGGTGAAGATTGATAAAGGCAGACTTCAAACCTGAGAAAGAAAATTCCAGATTGTCTTCCTTGATCATGGCACGAGGGAAATCATACACATCCTGCCCTTTATGAGCTAGCTCGTCAATCTCACGACCGGCTGGATAGGTCAAGCCCATGACGCGGCCGACCTTGTCATAGGCCTCCCCAACTGCATCGTCTCGTGTCTCTCCAACAATCTTGTAATCGCCAGCCTCTGACACATAGACCAACTCGGTGTGTCCTCCGCTGACCAAGAGTGCCAACAAAGGAAACTCCAAAGGCTCCACACTCTGAGCTGCCATGAGGTGACCAGCCATGTGATTGACGGGGATAAGTGGCAGGCCATGCGCCCAAGCAAAGGCCTTGGCAGCTGACAAACCAACTAGCAGAGCTCCAACCAATCCTGGTCCGTAGGTAACGGCAACGGCTGTTACGTCCTCTTCGGTAATCCCTGCTTCTGCTAGAGCCTCCTCGATGCAGGCTGTAATGACCTCGACATGGTGACGACTAGCTACTTCTGGCACTACGCCACCAAAACGTTTGTGGCTCTCGATTTGACTAGCAATGACATTGGACAAGAGCTGGTCGTCGTTTTTTAAGACAGCGACACTGGTCTCATCACAGGATGTTTCAAATGCTAAAATATATCTATCCTTCATCTACTTCTCTCTTCATGATAATGGCGTCCTCGACTGGATCATGGTAGTAGGCCTTTCGCTCAGCGATGACCGCCATCTTTTCTTTCTTGTAAAATGCTTGCGCTCGTTGGTTTGACTTTCTGACTTCAAGGAAAATCTCCTTATCTGTCGGCAATGTTGCAAACAAGTCTGACGCAATTCCCTGACCTTGATAGGCTTGTTTGACAGCGATTTGTAGGACTTCTGCTTCAAAGAGATTCTCCTGAACGGCTAGAAATCCAATCACTTCTGCCCCATCATAAGCCAGAGCATACCAAGTCTGGTCTTGGGACAGGTCTGCTTGGATTTGCTCCAAAGTCCACGGACTGACTGGGTAAACATCTACCATAACAGCATAGATAGCTTGAGCCAAGTTAGGTTGCTGTTGGATTCGTCTGATTTCTATCATAGGCGTTTAATGTAGGATTCGCCAGACTCGGTGTGATTCTTGAGCCAGTTTTCCTCGGCTTCGACACGCTTGAGGTAATTTGGCACAAAGTCGTGCAAGGAGTCCGCTTCCTTGTCCAATGCCCAAAGAGCTAGATTAGCTGCATTTGGCAAGGTTGCTTGGTAGTTGGCTTGTGGCAGATGCTCTTGGATTTGTTCCACAAAGGCTCCAACTTCTCCGACAAAGGTCACTTGGGCAGCATCCTTGACCTGCTCTAACACTTCTTCAAAAGACAGGTGCGCTTCAGGTAAGACAGGTTGAGCATTTTCATAAAAGCCAGCATAGACATTGTTACGGCGTGCATCCATGATAGGAACCACCAAGCCTTCTTGCTGAGTCGGCACCAAAGCCAAGAGGCTAGACATGCCAACCAACTCGATGTTCAGGGTATGGGCTAGAGTCTTGGCAGTTGCTACCGCAATTCGCAAACCTGTGTAGCTACCTGGCCCTTCCGCAACCACGATTCGATCCAAGTCCTTGGGAGTCCAATCCAAACTCGCCATCAAAAAATCAATGGCAGGCATGAGGGTGATACTGTGATTTTTCTTGATATTGATCGTGGTCTCGGCAAGAACCTGCTTGTCCTCTAAAATGGCTAGAGAAAGAGCCTTGCTAGACGTATCAAAAGCTAATACTTTCATAACACATTCCTATCTTTTTGTCTGCTTACTATTATACTACAAAAGCTGACGCATGGGAATTTTCTTTCTCCCCAAATAAAATTGGCCTACCAGTAGATGAGTAGCAAGGCGCAAAAAGTTCTTTAGATTTTCTTATTTTTTCGAATAGAATAAGTGAAGGATAATAAGGAAGGCTTTTCGTAATAAATTTGGATCAATTATGCTAGATAAAAGACACATTTTTAGAAAGGTGAATTTTATTCTCTTCATCTCTTACAGTTTGCTCATCATTTTCAATGATTTAAACATAATCGTTACACCCTTACCAGTTGATTTATCTGTTTGCATTGTTTTCTTTTTATGTTTTAACTCGATTTTCGATACGAGAGATCATCATCGTAAACATAAGGATATCATCTGAAAATAGAAAAGTCCGCCCCTCTATCAAGACGGGGTGGATTTTCTGTATATTTAGATGAATAACTGGATCTTAAGCATTTAAACCAAAGTAAAAAACGAGCCAGACAACATAGGTGACAAGAAGGAGAAAAATTGAATAGAGTGTCACAAAAGCAAGCTTCCAAAGGAATTTTGTTTTGCGGTGTTCTAGATACGTAAAAATAAGATTTCCACCATATACAAAGGCTACAAAAACTATAAACATCAAGAGGCGAACCCCAATCGCAAATTCAAACAAACTAAACATCCTTAATCCTCCTTGTTTTAAAAGCTATAGGGAATGTTCCCGTCCATAAACTTCCCTCTCTCTTTCCATTATAACACCTAAGTGCTCTCCAACCAAATCCTATCTATCTTTTTGCCCTCCTTTCCCTCTTGACTTTCTCGTTTTCTGTCTTTTACTAATTTTTCATTTTGTGGTATAATTGAAGTAATTGTAACGAATCAAGGTCAATCTAGACACAAAATGGAATGAAATCAAGCAAATATCTGCTAAAAGTTTGGAATAAGCTGACCTGTAAATAGAAAGGAACTATATGATTTACAAAGTTTTTTATCAAGAAACAAAAGAACGTAGCCCGCGCCGTGAAACAACACGCTCACTTTACCTAGACATCGATGCCAACTCAGAACTTGAGGGCCGTATCGCTGCTCGTCAACTTGTCGAAGAAAATCGCCCAGAGTACAATATCGAGTATATCGAACTCTTGTCTGACAAATTGCTAGATTACGAAAAAGAAACTGGCGCCTTCGAAATCACGGAGTTCTAATATGGCCTACACTCTTAAACCTGAAGAAGTCGGCGTTTTTGCCATCGGTGGTCTGGGAGAAATCGGGAAAAACACTTACGGAATTGAATACCAAGACGAGATTATCATCGTCGATGCTGGGATTAAATTCCCGGAAGATGACTTGCTAGGTATCGACTATGTTATCCCTGACTACTCTTACATCGTGGACAATATCGACCGCGTCAATGCTGTCTTAATCACACACGGACACGAGGACCACATCGGTGGTATTCCTTTCCTGCTCAAGCAAGCAAATGTCCCTATCTACGCTGGACCACTTGCCTTGGCTTTGATCCGTGGGAAACTCGAAGAACACGGTCTCTTGCGCAACGCCAAACTTTACGAAATCAACCACAACACTGAGTTGACCTTTAAAAATCTCAAGGCAACTTTCTTTAGAACCACTCACTCCATTCCAGAGCCTTTGGGGATTGTCATTCATACTCCTCAAGGGAAAATCGTCTGTACGGGTGACTTTAAGTTTGACTTCACGCCAGTTGGAGAACCTGCGGACTTGCACCGTATGGCTGCCCTTGGTGAAGAAGGGGTGCTCTGTCTCCTCTCTGACTCGACAAATGCGGAAGTACCAACCTTTACCAACTCTGAAAAAGTCGTTGGCCAGTCTATCATGAAGATTATCCAAGGCATCGAAGGACGTATCATCTTTGCATCCTTTGCCTCAAATATCTTCCGTCTCCAGCAAGCAACAGATGCTGCTGTTAAGACTGGACGCAAGATTGCGGTCTTTGGTCGTTCTATGGAAAAGGCCATTGTCAACGGAATCGAGCTTGGCTACATCAAAGCTCCTAAGGGAACCTTTATCGAGCCAAATGAAATCAAAGACTACCCTGCAGGCGAGGTTCTGATCCTCTGTACAGGTAGTCAAGGTGAGCCAATGGCAGCCCTCTCTCGTATCGCTAACGGAACCCACCGTCAGGTGCAACTCCAACCCGGCGATACCGTTATCTTCTCTTCTAGCCCAATCCCTGGAAATACGACTAGCGTCAACAAGCTGATTAATATTATCTCAGAAGCTGGTGTCGAAGTCATCCACGGTAAAATCAACAATATCCACACCTCAGGACACGGTGGTCAGCAAGAGCAAAAACTTATGCTCCGCTTGATCAAGCCTAAATACTTCATGCCTGTTCATGGTGAATACCGTATGCAGAAAGTCCATGCTGGACTAGCGGTGGATACTGGTGTCGAGAAGGACAATATCTTTATCATGAGCAATGGTGATGTGCTTGCCCTTACTGCTAACTCTGCTCGTATCGCAGGTCACTTCAATGCCCAAGACATCTATGTCGATGGAAATCGTATCGGCGAAATCGGTGCTGCTGTCCTCAAAGACCGTCGTGATCTATCAGAAGACGGTGTCGTTCTAGCAGTCGCAACTGTTGACTTTAAGTCGCAGATGATTCTATCTGGACCAGATATCCTCAGCCGCGGCTTTGTCTACATGAGAGAGTCTGGCGACTTGATTCGCCAAAGCCAGCGCATCCTCTTCAATGCTATTCGTATCGCATTGAAAAACAAAGATGCTAGCGTGCAGTCTGTCAATGGTGCCATTGTCAACGCCATTCGCCCCTTCCTCTATGAAAATACGGAACGTGAACCGATCATTATCCCGATGATCCTCACACCAGACGAAGAATAAGTCAACAAAACAGCCCCGTCTTCGGAGCTGTTTTTTCTATGCTTTCTTTTCTTGATTTTTAGAAATACTACGATTTTTACCTTCCAAATACACCATCAAAATAGAAATATCTGCTGGGTTTACACCTGAAATACGGCTAGCTTGGCCGATGGTTTCTGGATTGATGAGTTTGAACTTTTGGCGAGCTTCTGTCGCGATAGAATCAATATCATCCCAGTCGATATTGGCTGGAATGCGTTTTTCTTCCATGCGTTTCATCTTGGCAACCTGATCCATGGCTTTGGAAATATAGCCTTCATACTTGATTTCTGTTTCAATCAATTCGATAATCTTGTCATCCAAGTCCTCTGCAGCTGGTCCGATGAAGGCAACCACATCTTGGTAAGAAACTTCTGGACGGCGAAGGAATTCCTTGGCTGTCACCGCATCTGTCAACGGCTTGAAGCCCATCTCCTCAACCTTAGCATTGGTTTCCTTGACTGGCTTGAGTTTGATGCTGTCGAGACGCTGCATCTCATTGTCAAATTGATTTTTCTTAATCTCAAAACGAGCCCAGCGTTCATCGTCAACAAGCCCAATTTCACGTCCCATCTCGGTCAAACGCATATCGGCGTTGTCATGACGGAGGATGAGACGATATTCAGCTCGACTGGTCAAGAGACGGTAAGGTTCAATGGTACCCTTGGTCACCAAGTCATCAATCATCACTCCAATATAGCCGTCACTGCGCTTCAAAATCAACTCAGGTTTGCCTTGGATTTTCAGAGCAGCGTTGATACCAGCGATAATCCCTTGACCTGCTGCCTCTTCGTAACCTGATGTTCCATTGGTCTGACCAGCAGTGAAGAGTCCTGAGATTTTCTTGGTTTCCAGAGTTGCACGCAACTGATGAGGCAAGACCATGTCGTACTCAATAGCATAACCCGTTCGCATCATTTCTGCATTTTCCAACCCTTTGATGGAATGAACTAGCTCGCGCTGGACATCCTCAGGAAGACTGGTTGAAAGTCCTTGGACATAGACTTCCTCTGTATTGCGTCCTTCTGGTTCAAGGAAGAGCTGGTGACGTTCCTTATCTGCAAAGCGCACAATCTTATCCTCAATCGACGGACAGTAACGAGGTCCCACTCCCTTAACCACACCTGTAAACATAGGCGCACGGTGGAGGTTGTTTTGAATAATCTCATGACTGGTACCATTAGTGTAGGTCAGCCAGCATGGCACCTGGTCTTTGACATAATCCTCGTCACGAGAAGTATAAGAAAAGTGATTTGGTGCTTCATCCCCTGGCTGAATCTCTGTCACATCGTAGTTGATAGAAGAAGCCTTGACACGTGGAGGCGTTCCTGTCTTGAAACGACCGATTTCAAGCCCAAGTTCCTTGAGATTATCAGCTAGGTTAATCGAAGCTAGACTATGGTTTGGCCCTGATGAGTACTTGAGATCGCCGATGATGATTTCCCCACGGAGGGCAGTTCCTGTGGTTACAATAACCGCTTTTGCTCCATACTCTTGATGGGTCGCTGTACGCACTCCAACTACCTTGCCATCTTCCACCAAAATCTCATCAATCATGGTTTGACGAAGAGTCAGGTTTTCTTGATTTTCAACTGTCTTGCGCATTTCCTTAGAGTAAAGCTCCTTGTCAGCCTGCGCACGAAGGGCGCGAACAGCTGGACCTTTCCCAGTGTTGAGCATCTTCATCTGGATGTAAGTCTTGTCAATGGTTTTAGCCATTTCGCCACCGAGGGCATCGACTTCACGCACGACAATCCCCTTTGCAGAACCACCGATAGAAGGATTGCAAGGCATGAAAGCCAGCATTTCAATGTTGATAGTCGCAAGCAATACCTTGCAGCCCATACGGCTAGCAGCTAAGGAAGCTTCGACCCCAGCGTGTCCCGCACCGATTACAATAATATCGTATTCTTCCGTAAAATTATAAGTCATTTTCTCTCCTATTCCTCAAGATGAATGTGTCTTAGTTGGCCGTCCCATTCTGGTAGGGCTGTTTTTAAAAAGGCTGGAACTAGTTGAATATTCTGGAGCTGATCCAAATCAATCCATTCGCAGGGCTGCGTTTTCTCATCTTCCTGCATGGTCAATGGGGAATCTTCAAGCAAATCCACCAGATAATGAAACTCGATATTGTGATAATATACGCCGTCTTGTTCAAAACGATTTTCAACCACGAAAGCTAGCTGCCCAACTTGAGCTTTGACACCCAGTTCTTCCCTCACTTCACGAACTACCGCGTTTTCCGTGCTTTCATTGACTTGAATCGCACCGCCAATAGTGTAATACTTGCCCTTGTCTTTGGTAACTAGGAGCTTGCGATTTTGAAGAATCAAGGCTGTCGCCCGAACACCAAAAACAGTATTTCCTACTTTTGTCCGAAAGTCTTGTTGAGTCATTTTTGTCCTTTCTCTTAAACGACACAAAAACAGTCAAAACTCTAAAGAAGTGCAGGACAAAAAGCCTGCAACATCCATGAGCTTTGACCATCATTTCTATTGCTTTTATTATTGTAGCAAATTAAGAAAATTTGTCAATCTAAATGTACTGACAAACTTGTCCATCGCGGTAGGCATTATCAATCAAACCACCACCGAGACACTCTTCGCCATCGTAAAAGACAACTGCCTGTCCTGGTGTGATGGCGCGTTGCGGTTCTGCAAAGATGACCTCTGCCTTGTCTCCTTTGACATGGACGATCACCTTAGAGTCAGGCTGACGGTAGCGGAATTTAGCCGTGCATTCGAGCGTAAACTCTTCTGGCATGTCACGAGTAAAGTGGACTTGGCTGGCCTCTAAGCTGGTTGACATGAGCGAATCATGATAGAAGCCTTGGCCGACATAGAGGATATTCTTGCTCAGGTCTTTTCCGACAACGAACCAAGGCGCATTGTCACCACCGTGTTGGCCACCGATACCGAGTCCGCCACGCTGACCAATCGTATAGTACATAAGGCCTGCATGCTCGCCCATATCGCGTCCATCCACAGTCATCATGCGACCAGGCTGAGCTGGCAGGTAGTTGCTGAGGAAGTTTTTAAAGTTCTTTTCTCCGATAAAGCAAATCCCTGTCGAGTCTTTCTTCTTGGCAGTCGCAAGGCCTGCTTCTTCTGCTAGTTTTCGTACTTCAGGCTTTTCCAAATGTCCCAAGGGGAACATGGTTTTTTGCAGTTGTTCTTGCGACAGTTGGCTGAGGAAATAGGTCTGATCCTTGCCATTGTCCACGCCACGAAGCATGTGAACAATGCCATCCTCATCACGCGCCACACGGGCATAGTGCCCAGTCGCCACATAGTCTGCTCCCAAGGTCATGGCATAGTCCAGAAAGGCCTTGAACTTGATTTCCTTGTTGCACATAACGTCTGGATTTGGCGTGCGCCCTGCACGGTATTCCGCTAGGAAATACTCAAAAACGCGGTCCCAGTACTCTTTTTCAAAATTGACAGAGTAGTAGGGAATGCCGATCTGGTCTGCTACCGCAGCCACATCCTTGTAATCTTCGGTCGCCGTACAGACGCCGTTTTCATCTGTGTCATCCCAGTTCTTCATGAAGATACCAATCACATCGTAGCCCTGCTCCTTGAGCAAGAGAGCCGTCACCGACGAATCAACACCACCACTCATCCCCACGACAACACGTGTTTTAGAGTTATCACTCATGGTAAGTCTCCCATCTATTCGTTTATTCACGATTGAAGGTCGTGTGTGCTTCAACGATTGAAGGTCGCTTGAGCAGTATTCATTATAACACGCTTGGTTGGAGAAGACAAGAAAGAGGCTGATAAATCATCTCAACCTCTCTTTCTTCTTTGCAAACGAGTCAATTTTCCTTTTTAAGTTCTTTCTTCGCTTGTTCTATCTGGTATTTCACTTGCTCAAAGCCGGTTCCTCCTAAGGAATTCCGTCTCTGAACAGCGGTTTCTGGACGCAAGTAGATATAAATATCCTCTTCAATCAAGGAATGGTAGGCTTGCAACTCCTCCAAATCCCAATCTTGGATATTTTTACCATGCTTGATAGAGTCTAGAACCAATTTCCCTACTATTTCATGCGCTTCTCTAAAGGGGAGGCCTTTTTCAGCTAAATAATCTGCCAGTTCGGTCGCATTCGAAAAATCATTCTCTGTAGATTGCTGCATTTTGGCCTTATTAACCTGCATGCTCGATAGCATACCTGCCAACACATCCAGAGAATTCAAAATCGTGTCTACTGTATCAAACATGCCTTCCTTGTCCTCTTGCAAATCCTTATTATAGGCCAGAGGCAAAGATTTCATGACGGTCAATAGTCCGAGTAAGTGCCCGTAAACCCGTCCTGTCTTCCCTCGAATCAATTCGGCCATATCAGGATTTTTCTTCTGGGGCATGATAGACGAACCTGTTGAAAAGCTATCAGACAAGCTAATGTACTGATACTCGAAACTACACCAATTGATGATTTCTTCACAAAAACGACTCATATGCATCATTAAAATGCTGGCGTTTGACAGAAATTCCAAGATAAAATCACGGTCACTCACTGCGTCCAACGAATTGGTATAGGGTTGTTGGAAGCCCAATAAATCATTCGATAATTGACGATCGATTGGAAAAGTTGTCCCTGCCAAGGCAGCCGCACCCAGTGGAGATAGATCCGTATGTTTCAGGTTAAATGCAAAGCGTTGGCTATCCCTTTGAAACATATTGTAATAAGCCATGAGATGGTGGGCAAAACTAATCGGTTGGGCGTGTTGTAAATGGGTATAACCTGGCATGATGGTTTCCACATGTTTTTCAGCCAAATCCAGCAAAACACTATTCAGATTTGCCAACTTATCCAAGACATGGCCAAGCTGCTCCTTTAGATATAAGTGCATATCCGTTGCGACTTGGTCATTCCGAGAACGAGCCGTGTGCAGTTTCCCAGCCAGAGGACCGATTTTCTCTGTCAGCAACACTTCCATATTCATATGAATATCTTCATTTGCAATATCAAAATGAAGCTCTCCTGCCTCTAAATCTCGCAACAAAGCTTTCAGACCATCTTGGATCTGCTCTGCCTCTTCCAAGCTCAAAATGCCAGTCTGTCCTAGCATTTGAACATGAGCTAGGGAGCCCATCAAATCAAATTTTGCCAGCTGGTGGTCAAAGGAAATACTCGCACCGAACTGTTCTACCCAATCTTCCACAGTGCCTTCGAATCGACCACCCCATAATTTTGTATTTTTCGACATATCCTGTCGTCCCTTTCTATTGCGTCACTACTCAACATTTTTCTGAACTTCTGAATAAACCTTAGTCGGAAGCCCCCAAAGCTTGATAAATCCAACAGCTGCATCTTGGTCAAAAGTATCCGCACTAGTATAAGTCGCCAAATTTTCATCGTAAAGAGAATTTGGAGATTTCCGAGCCACTACCTGAGCATTCCCCTTGTAAAGTTTAACTTTTGCAGTTCCATTGACAACTTTCTGTGTCTCCTTGATATAGGCAATCAAAGCCTGAGTTGCTGGGCTAAACCACAAGGCATTATAGATGAGATTGGACAACTCATTTTCGATAATAGGTTTAAAATGAGCCACTTCTCTCACAAGAGTCAAGTCTTCAATCTCCTTATGAGCTGCCAATAAAGTCACAGCACCTGGGCACTCATAAATCTCTCTTGACTTAATACCGACTAGGCGATTTTCCACATGGTCAATACGACCAACACCGTGTTTGCCCGCAATTTCATTTAGCTTTTGGATCAAAGTAGCCACCTTCATCTTCTCACCATTGAGGGAGATGGGCACCCCGCAACTAAACTCAATGTCAATAAATTCTGGACTGTCTGGTGCCTCTTCTGGCGAAGATGTGATTCCAAACGCTTCTTCTGGTGCTTGGTTCCAAGGGTTTTCCAAAACACCACATTCATTTGCACGTCCCCATAGATTTTGATCGACAGAGTAAGGATTGTCAAGGTCAGCTGGAACTGGGACGCCGTTTTCTTTGGCATATTGGATTTCTTCTTCACGAGACCATTTCCACTCACGAACAGGTGCAACTACCTTTAAATTGGGATCCAAAGCTGCAATAGAGACTTCAAACCGAACTTGGTCGTTTCCCTTACCTGTACAACCATGGGCAATTGTGGTTGCCCCCGTCTGATGAGCTATTTCAACTAGTTTTTTTGAAATAAGAGGGCGACTCAGAGCAGATACCAAGGGATACTTTTGTTCGTAGTAGGCATGCGCCTGAAGGGCCACTAAAACATAGTCATTAGCAAATTCTTCCTTAACATCAATGACATAGGACTCAACAGCCCCAACCTTGAGAGCTTTATCGTGAATGAACTCCAAATCTTTTCCTTCACCCACATCCATACAAACAGCGATTACATCATAGTCTTTTTTTAACCATGTAATAGCAACTGATGTATCCAATCCACCTGAATAAGCTAAAATAACTTTCTCCTTACTCATTTCTCTTCCTTCTTTCTATTTTTCGATAGAGGCTTTAAAAGCATCGTCAATCAATTTGTCCAATTCCCCAGAATCCTTCAACTTCTGGATGGTTTTATCAACCGCCTCTTTTAATTCTTTACTGTCTTTTTTCATCGCAACAGCGTAGGAATCTTCTTTATCATTATCAAAATCAAACTCAGCAATGGCTAGGTCTGGATTATTCTCCACAAATCCTTTCGCCACTGGTTCCTCAAAGATAAGAGCATCCAGTTGCCCTGATTTCAAGTCTGTTATTAAATTTCCATTTTTAGGAAGTGAAACGAGAGAAGAATTCTGCAAGGTTTCTTTGGCCAAAGTCTCTTGGATTGAGCCTTTCTGCGCTCCAACCTTTTTCTGAGCCAAATCCTTCACTGATTGGTAATTTGTTAATTCAGATTTTCTTACGATAACCTTATTTTTCGAAGTGTAGTAGGGAATTGAAAAATCGTAAACTTGACTTCTCTCCTCCGTTTTAGAAACTCCTGATATGGCAAGATCGGCCTTGCCCGAATCAAGACTAGCCAGTACATTGTCAAAACTCATTGGAGAGAATTCCACTTCCACACCTAGTTCCTTTGCGATAGCTTTAGCTAGCTCAACATCTGAACCTACAATCTGATTTTTCCCATCAACCAATTTCTGGTATTCAAATGGAGCAAACTCTGGATTTAGGGCTACCACCAATTTTCCTTTAGCTTTAATGGCTTCAACACCTTGGGACTGACTGTTACTACAAGCAAATAATAAGGGAAACATGAGCAAACCAAACATCGCTATCAACACCTTCTTTACTTTATTCATAGAAAACCCCCTCTTATGTTTATACTTTTAAATTGTATAAATAATACACTTATTAAAATTATTTGTCAAGAAAAAACTGCATTTTATTTCATTTTGACAAAGAAAAAGCTTAGTATATGATATTTTTTACATATTATAAGCTTATTTATACTATTTGGGTTTTAAAACAATTCGAAGACTTTCGTTGAATTTATACAAAAGGAGCATTTCTGAAAAGATATTTACACTTTTTGTTCTAGCAAAAGAAAAAGATTGAAGAAAATTGTCCCAAATGGACTTTTTCTTCAATCTGTTTTTAAATCCAAACTATTCTTTATAGAAAAAAGTCCTATAAATTCGAGCAATAGTTAAAATACAAACAAATATAATATCCAAAATAGATAATACTATTCTAAAGTATTGATGGCTCAGATTTCTCAGAATAGAGCTGTCCTAATCATCGAATAGCCTAAATCCATATATATCAATGCAATTCTAAGCTTGGAATTGCTATAAAATAAATGTTTTATGACTATTCTAGGTCTTTGACTACTTAAAATTTTACGTTCTGAAGGATTCTAAAGCTAGAATAGCTCAAAACCATGAGAACTTAAGTATTCGAAGCTTCAGAGTCATACAATCTCCATAGGAATTATCGCTTTTAATAAGTGTGGTTAGGAGGTAATTTTCACAATTCAATGACTCGATGGCATTGTTGAGCCACATAGATATCGTGAGTAACGATAATGACCGTTTTCCCTTCCTTGTTCATATCTAAGAGAAAGTTTAAAACCAAATCTCGATTTTCAGGGTCTAGAGAGCCGGTTGGTTCATCTGCTAAAAGGAGCTGACTCGGTTTTAAAATGGCTCTAGCAACTGCGATTCGTTGCTGTTCCCCTCCAGATAACTCTGAAACTTTTTGATGCAGAGTTGATGACAATCCCACCCTCTCTAAAATTTCTTCTATCTTTTTAACTTTATCTTTCTTGGACAATTTCACATACTTTAGAGCAAGCATGAGATTATACTCTACTGTTTCATTATCAATCAGAGCAAAATTTTGAAAAAGATAGGAAATGTGTTCGCGGATAATCGCTTGCGACTTAGCAGAATTGACAGGTACATTTTTCTGACCGAAAATTTCATAATACCCACTATAATCACCATCTATCAAACCCAATAGATTTAATAAGGTTGACTTGCCACTACCACTCTTTCCAACTATCGCAACTAAGTCCCCTTGGTTAATCTTTAGAGATAAGTTCTCCAAAATAACTTTTTTCCCAATAGTTTTCGTAATATTTTCCAACTTTATCATAAGATATCCCCTTTCAATAACTGCGCCACATTTCGTTTTTCCATCTTAGAGCCCAAGAAAAGTACAAACAGAATATCTACGCATGTAAATCCTGCGAAAAGCAAGAGTGGAAAAAGAGCGTGAGCCAAGAATACCAGGGCTACAAAAGGAAGGCTATAGACAGCTAATAGAAGACCCAGCAAGGAACGATACCGATCTATCAATTTCCAGCCCATAAACTTCTTGGTAATAATATCTGTTCGCTTCAACAAGAAAGTTGTTACTAGTAAGAAGTAGGAAATCATCATACTAAGGAGACCAAACAAAGCAAAGAGTAGGTTAAAATTCCGAACAGCATCTCGATAACTATCCACCTTCTCTTGTTGAATGGCTTGAATAGATGAAAATTTTAAATGATTTCCATCTGACAATTTCTCAACTAACTCTGTAATCTCTTTTTGATGTTGAACCGTATTTTCGATTTTAATGGGATTATTTAAACCTGTTGTTGACAGGGAAGCTTTCTCATCCCACATCATATCAGAATCATTGACCAAGCTAATAATTGGATTGTAGAGATTTTCCTTTCGCTTATCACTATATGGAAAAAATGACCAATCTCCTTCATAATAGGCAATCTCGACATCCATCTCCTCTATCGTTCGTTTTTGCTGCTCTTCATACTTCATCGAATGATAAGCAACTAACTTCCCCAAGAGCTGATTTTTATCTTCTTCACCTTTCGTACTTGCTGGCATCAAAATAACTTTTTTAGTGCCGGTATCTGGTAGCTTGAATCCCTTACTCTTTAGAAAATTGCTATTAGCATAGTAAACATCCACCGTATCTGTTAACTGATATTGCTGAATCTGTTCTGATTTGACAAAATTTTTTACAGGAAGATTGCTACTTTGCACATAGCCTGCCTGCGTTTTTTCTACCAAGTCTTGATAAAATCGATAGAAATAATCCACTGCTTGCCCTGAGCCTGCCAACTGCTCTTGCCACAGGTTATCATTTAGTTGGAAAGTTTCTAAGGTCAGATAATTTCCTTGACTGATCCACTGTTTCTGGTAATTCAACTCTTTGTTTTCTTGCTCCAAACTTTTCCCCACCCCAACTAGCAAGACTGTCAGTAAAATGGTGGTTCCAATTTTCATCAAATAATTAAAGAGTAGACTAAATTTGAAAGATGAAAAACCTTTCAGCAGAGAGCTGATTGTCATTTTTTGAATTAAGAGATAAGTCAACCAACTGATAAAGAGATAAAGCTGCAAAAGCAAAAAATGAGACAACCACAGCATAGGGAACAAATCTTTCGGCTTATAATCAAGCAAGAAAAACACCCCTAGATTGATCACAAGCGCCCCACCTAGGAGAAGGTAGAGGTTGCCTTTCACAACATCAGCTAAAACAGCCCTATCTTGAAAACCAAGTAATTTTTGTACCCCAACTCTTTTCATCTCCATCATTGGCTGATACACTGTCACTAAGACAAGAAGTAAAATAGCTAAGACAAAAACAATGGCAGATAAAAGCAAATCTCGATTTAAGACTTCCACTGCACTTTTATAGGTTGGCTCTAGCAAGGTAGGCTGGTCGGTCTTGAAAAAATCACTCCACTTCTGTAAAATCTGATCTCTATCCATCTCTTGAGTCGAACTAATCGTATAGCGACCATTTAAACTACGAGATGTATCTTTGATATAGGTTTGAAAAGTCATAAGCTGAATAGGCTTAGCTTTTAGAAAGGTCGGAATCGTACCAAGTTTATTGGAAATTTCTTTATTACTGTAGACTCCCTCGCCATTTTCTGTAAAATCAAGGGAAGAAATCCCGAACTCTTGGTAGGGGAAGGTATCTTTATCAAAAACACCAGACTTGATCACCTCATCACCACTGTCTGTTTTGATGATGGAGACTTTGCACTCCTTTGATACATCCTCAAAAAATCGAAGAACAGATTCTGCAGGTTCATTGACATCTTTCAAGTATACATCCAAAGAACTCGCTGTCTTTCCCATTTCCTGAATCCGAACTACTTCTCGTGTGTAGTTTACATTAAAAACGAAAAAAGTGGTACACAGAAGCAGGAGTAACATACAGAAATTGCTGATTTTTTTCATAAAGATACCTCCTCAGCACTTTATCATCTTGATTATAAAATACAATATACTTTGTCGTAGAATTTGTTAACCTTTTTCACAAATTATTTTAGCTTTCTTTTTTACTTTTTATACTACTATGATACAATATTTTTAATCAATTTCTATTTTTTGTTAACTTTTTTCACAAATAAGGAGGAAATCATGCGCTACGATTTTGGAAAGGTTTATAAAGAAATAAGGGAGTCAAAAGGGTTAACCCAAGAAGAGGTCTGTGGGGATATTCTCTCAAGAACCAGCCTATCAAAAATAGAAAGTGGCAAGACAACTCCTAAATATGAGAATATGGAATTTCTTCTCCAGCAAATTAATATGACCTTTGAAGAGTTTGACTATATTTGCCATCTCTATCAACCTAGCCAACGAGCGGAAATCATGCAGACCTATCTCAATATGAGCTCAATCTTAGGGACTAGTGAACTTATCAATTTATTTCAAAAATGCCAAGACTACCTCAAGACCCACCACGACCTCCCTATAGAGGAAATCAGCGACATGCTTGAAGTTGTTATTTATATCCGTCAACATGGGACATGGAAATTATCAGACCACGCAGAACAGGTTGTCAAGAAACTTTGGAGAAAAATTGAAAAACAAGATACATGGTATGAGAGTGACCTAAAAATCCTCAATACCATTCTCTTTACCTTTCCTATAGAACATATCCATCTCATCACTGGAAAAATCTTGCAACGCTTAGAAGTCTATAAAAACTATCAACATTTATATGACTTACGAATGGCAATCCTACTCAACCTTTCCACCTTATACTTGTACAATCAAGATAAAAACATGTGCCAACAAATCTGCTACACTTTACTGGAGGATGCCAAGAAAAAGAAAAGCTACGATAGGCTTGCTATCTGCTATGTCCGTATTGGGATTTGTACGGATGATTCTAAACTTATCCAAAAAGGGTTCTCCCTTCTGGAGCTAATCGATGAAACTTCAATGCTGTCTCACCTCAAAAAAGAAGTTGACACCTATTATCAAGCAAAGAAAATATAAAAAGTCGAGGAAATTCCCCGACTTTTACATATTATTCTGTTCGTTAGTTCTTAATACCAACCGTTGTTAAGCCAGAAGTTCTTAGCAGCAGTCCATGAACCGTAACGTCCTGCAACGTAAGCATCTGCTACACGTTCTTGGTTTTCAGCTGAGTAGTCACCGTTCAAGTAGGAATCTGTCAATTGGTAACGTCCGATGTAACGTCCATTTGTCGCTGTGTAGCTACCGCCTGATTCTTTTTGAGCGATCCATTCTTTGGCTTCTGCTTCAGAACCACTTACAGTTGAAGCTGGTGCAGTGTAGCTTTCTTCTGCTACTGGAGCTGCTGGTGCTTCGTAAGTTGTTGTTTCAGCAACTTCTTCATAAGTTGTAGCTTCGCTTGTTTCTTCTGTAGCAGCTGGTGCTTCATAGGTTGTCGCAGGAGTTGCTGCTGTCGATGGAGCTGTTCCTTCGATGACCAAAACTTGGTCCACAAAGATCAGATGGATATCCTCTATCTTGTTTTTTTCTGCCAATTTTTCAACAGTAATGTTGTACTTCTCAGCGATTTCTGAAAGAGTGTCACCTGGTTTCACTGTATAAGTGACTGCCTCGTTTGCAAAAGTAAGTGATGGTGCAAGGAAAGCAAGGAAAGTTGCTGCTCCTGCAAGAGTTGATTTGATTTTTTTAGTTGTTAATGTCATTTCTAAAAATTCTCCTTTTTACTATGCTTCTATCATACCGTTTGAATGTTACCATTTCTTGACGGTTCTGTGTAGAAATATTACAAAAATATTTTATATTTACTGAAACATTGATATTTTTGTCATAAAAGACAAGATTTTATACTATTTTTATCCATTTTTTCAGTTTTATAAGGGAAATAAGCACAGAACTTCATTCTTTGATATAATAGAAACAAGAATCTTTATAAGGGGAAACAGATGCACTCACTTCGTTTTCAATCTGTCTTTGATATTATCGGCCCTGTTATGATTGGCCCATCAAGTAGCCATACAGCTGGTGCCGTTCGTATCGGAAAAATCGTGTCTTCCATCTTTGACGATACGCCAACAGAAGTAGAATTCCAATTATTTAATTCATTTGCCAAGACCTACCGTGGTCATGGAACGGATCTTGCTCTCGTTGCTGGTATTTTAGGTATGGATACGGACGATCCCGACATTCCAAATAGTCTCGAGATTGCCCATAAGCGTGGTATCAAGATTGTCTGGACCATTCAGAAAGACAGCAACGCACCTCACCCTAACACCACTAAAATCACTGTGAAGAATGACCATAAGTCCATTAGTGTGACAGGAATTTCCATTGGTGGGGGAAATATCCAGGTCACGGAACTTAACGGCTTTGCCGTCTCTCTCAACATGAATACCCCGACCATCATCATCGTGCATCAGGATATTCCGGGGATGATTGCCCATGTCACAGAAGCCCTCTCTCGTTTTAATATCAACATCGCCCAGATGAATGTGACTCGGGAAAAAGCTGGAGAAAAAGCCATTATGATTATCGAAGTCGATAGTCGAAGTTGCGAAGAGGCGATTGAAGAAATCCGAAAAATCCCTCATCTCCACAATGTCAATTTCTTTAAGTAGGAGGAAACATGTTTTATTCTATCAAAGAATTGGTCGAGCAGGCGGATCTAGACTTCCAAGGAAATGTCGCAGAGCTCATGATTGCGACAGAATATGAACTGACTGGCCGATGCCGAGACGAAGTTCTCCTCCTCATGGAACGCAATCTAGAAGTCATGAAAGCCTCTGTCGAGCTTGGTCTTAGTGAAAACAAATCCCGCAGTGGCCTAACAGGTGGAGATGCGGCCAAGCTAGATCGCCATCTCAAAAGTGGCAAGGCCTTGTCTGACTTTACCATCCTATCAGCAGCCCGAAATGCCATCGCGGTCAACGAACACAACGCTAAAATGGGCTTGGTCTGCGCTACTCCAACCGCAGGAAGTGCTGGCTGTCTACCAGCCGTTCTCACTGCTGCTATCCAAAAACTTGACCTCAGCCACGAAGAACAGCTGGATTTCCTCTTTGCCGCGGGTGCCTTTGGATTGGTTATCGCAAACAACGCTTCTATCTCAGGTGCTGAAGGTGGCTGTCAGGCCGAAGTCGGCTCTGCCTCTGCCATGAGTGCCGCAGCCTTGACCTTGGCCGCAGATGGAACGCCCTATCAGGCTAGCCAAGCCATCGCCTTTGTCATTAAAAATATGCTAGGTCTCATCTGTGACCCTGTCGCTGGTTTGGTCGAGGTTCCTTGTGTCAAACGCAATGCCATGGGAGCTAGCTTTGCCTTTATCGCGGCTGATATGGCCTTGGCAGGTATTGAGTCTAAGATCCCTGTCGATGAAGTCATCAATGCCATGTACCAAGTCGGATCCAGCCTCCCAACTGCCTTTCGTGAAACGGCTGAAGGTGGACTCGCAGCCACCCCGACTGGTCGTCGCCTACAAAAAGAAATCTTCGGAGAATAACCTTATCTAATAGGAGAAACTATGTCATCAATATCAGCTATCTTTTTTGATCTAGACGGAACTCTGGTTGACAGTTCCATCGGGATCCATAATTCCTTTACTCATACCTTTGAACAACTGGGAGTTCCGACTCCTGATGCTAAAACCATTCGTGGTTTTATGGGCCCGCCACTTGAAAGCAGTTTTGCCACTTGTCTCTCAAAGGAACAAATCTCAGAAGCTGTTCAAACCTATCGTTCTTACTACAAGAAAAAAGGGATCCACGAAGCGCAACTTTTCCCCAAAATAACAGAACTGCTCCAAGAACTCTCGCAAACCTATCCTCTTTATATCACTACAACAAAAAATACTCCTACTGCCCATGATATGACCAAAAATCTGGGAATTCATCATTTCTTTGATGGCATTTACGGTTCTAGTCCTGAAACGCCACACAAGGCGGATGTCATCCGCTATGCCTTGAAGACGCATCAACTGCCTGCAGACCAAGTTCTCATCATTGGCGACACCAAGTTTGATATGATAGGAGCCCAAGAAACTGGCATTAAAAAGTTCGCTGTCACTTGGGGATTTGGAGAAGAAACTGATTTACTCAGCTATCAGCCTGACTGGATTGCCCATACAATCGATGATATCATTAACCAGCTATAAATAATACGACAATTTGAAACTACAGAGTAAAAAGACCAAGGTTCTGTCTATACAAAACCTTGGTCTTTGATTTATGATTAATTGCATGAGTCACTCTTACTCAATATGAGTTGTTTCATTTGCAAAGGAAATGATCGCTTCTTTGAGCTCATCTCCACTGAGTGAACGGAACTCTTCAATTTTTTGATTGATGGCTTCTAGAGGCATGACATTTACCTTACCAACGAAAATCTTGTCCATGACTTGGTTATCAACCAATTCAGTCGAAACCAAGAGTTCTTCATAGAGTTTTTCACCTGGACGAATCCCGACTTCAACGATTGGAATTTCGCTTTCTGTGTGTCCGCTTAGAAGAACCATTTTCTTAGCCAAGTCATAGATCTTAACTGGTTTGCCCATGTCAAGGATAAAGACTTCTCCGTCCTTGGCATAAGCGCCAGCATGGATTACCAGACGACTAGCCTCAGGAATGGTCATGAAGTAACGTGTCATACGGAAGTCTGTCACCGTTACCGGACCGCCTTCAGCAATCTGACGTTCAAAGACAGGAATCACGCTACCACGGCTACCGAGAACATTCCCAAAACGAACTGCACAGTAGGTTGATTTGCTACGTTGGTTAAAGCCAGTGACAATCAACTCTGCCACGCGCTTAGTTGCGCCCATAACATTCGGTGGATTGACCGCCTTGTCAGTAGAAATCATGACCATCTTAGGCACCTTGGCTGCATCAACAGCCTTGGCAACATTGTAGGTTCCGAGGATATTGTTTTTGAAGGCTTCTTTTGGATTGCGTTCCATCATCGGAACGTGTTTGTGAGCGGCAGCATGATAGACAATGGCTGGTTTATACTGTTCAAACACCTGTAAGAGGCGATCATAGTCCTGAATATCTGCAATAACAGGAACATAATCAATTCCTTGGAATGTACGGATCAATTCATGATAAACGAGATAGATTGAGTTTTCACCATGTCCAAGCAAGATGATACGCTCTGGATTGAAGCGGCTAACCTGACGACAAATCTCCGAACCAATCGAACCACCAGCTCCTGTCACCAAGATAGTCTTGCCTGTAAGCTCTGCACCCAGACGGGATTCGTCAAGACGAATTTCCTGACGCCCCAAAAGGTCTGTGATGTCAATTTTCTGGAAGCCACTACCTGGTTGGTGAAGCCCCTGAACAACTGTCTCAACCTTGGGCATCTTGTAACATTTGATACCGAGTTTATTACACATCTGCAGGATGCGTTCGTATTCTGATGGGTCAAGCGAAGGGATGGCTACGATGACTCGCTCGATTTGGTGACGTTTAGCCAATTCAGGCAGATTATCATAGGAGCCCAAGACTGGGATCCCACCTAGTTTTTGCCCCTTTTTCTTTTCATCGTTGTCCAGAATCCCAACTAGCTCAAGGTCGCTAGTCGGATGTTGGTAGCTATTCATAAAGAGGGCACCACCATCACCAGCACCAATCAAGAAGGTACGGCGGTGCTCGCCATCCCCACTACCCTGCTTGCGCTTAGAATAAATCAACTGCCAAGTGATACGAGGGAGCAAGATCAGGAAGGTACTCAATAAAATAAAGAGTATGATGAACCGGATAGAAAATAGAGGAAGAAAGGCGTAGCAAAGTCCGTAAGAGACAATGCTGCTGACGGTTACGCCAAAAAAGATTTTTAAGAAATCCGTAATCTTGCTGTAACGACTAATACTCGCATTGAGCCCCCAAAATCCAATCATGATTTGATAGAAGAGGAAGGCCAAACCAGTATAGATAACATAGTCCACAGGCGCGGGATTTATTAGGCCATAAAACAAGATATAAGATACGATGATGGAAACCACCATACTAACAATGTCAAATACACCCCAAAACACCTGTTTTTGCTGTTTATTTAAAATTTCAACCAGATCAATCACGTAATCTGTTAATTTTTTATTCATAGGAATCTACTCTTTCTTAAAAGAATGCAAATAAATATATTGTTGTTATAACATCTTTTGGCTGTTTTATCTTTTACAAGCCTACTTATTTTTTCTTAATAATTTCACAAAAATAAACTGACGTACAAAACCTGGACAAAGTGCGACGACCGCCTGAATAGCAATGCTTTTCGCATATTCCATGTAGGAAATTTGCCCTCGCTCAAGCATGCGCTGACGAGCCTGACGATAGAGTTTGAGGTAGCGCAAACCACCTCGACGTTCAAACATTCCTGCACCGACACGAACCTTACACAAGATCTGATCGAGGTTTCCAGTCTTAGCTCCTGCGACAATCATATTGAGCCAGAGAAGGTCATCTTCCATATAAAGTCCGTCTTCGTAGTTGCCTGCCTTGAGAACCATATCCTTCTTGAACATGACAGTCATGTGGTTGAAGGCACTTCTCATCCTTTGGTAAGCCACAATATCTGCGTGCTGAGTTGGAACACGACGGTAAGAAACAATCTCGTTAGGGTTGTCAATAAATTCTGCAATATGTCCACCTAAGAGATCCAGATTTTCCTCTTCCATTAGTCGGACTTGCTTTTCAAAGCGGTCAGCTACTGCTATATCATCTGTATCCATGCGAGCGATGATATCATACTGACACTGTAACACACCGTATCGAAGAGCCAAACCTAAGCCTTGATTTTCTTCTAAGGGGCAACGCTTAACTGGAATCTCTGACTGAGCTTCCACTTCATCTAGCACCTGATAGAGTTCGGGTGTGAGGGGCCCATCCTCTACGAGAACAATCTCACTTGGTTTCAAGGTCTGGTTTTGAACACTTTTGATGGCATCTCTCAAAAATGTCGGATTTTCCTTTACATAGACCGACATCAAGACGCTAATTTTTTGCTTTTCAGACACAGTTTTTCTCCAATTTATAGATTTCCTTCCACTATTTTATCACAAAATTTCCTAGTTTCCTATTTTTATTTTAATTCTATGAAAAACTTAGTAAAAGAGTCTGTATATTTTCAAGCAAGATGGGCTGGACTTTCTAGTCCTCTCCTTGACATTATAAGAAAAAAAACTTAAAATAAGCTGTTATTAAAATCATCTTGTCGAGGTTTTCATGAAAAAACAATCACTCTTTTTTGTTTTGGGAATTGTCTTAATCGGGACTGTTTTGCGCTCTCCTTTTACTGCCTTACCAACTATTTTAGGAGATATTGCTCAGGGGTTAGGAGTCGAGGTCAGTTCTCTCGGGATTTTAACCAGTCTCCCTCTCTTGATGTTTGCTCTTTTCTCTGCTTTTACGAGTCGCTTGGCGCAAAAGATTGGACTAGAGCATCTCTTTACCTACTGTCTCCTTCTCTTAACTATTGGTTCTGTCATTCGTATCTTTAATCTTCCCCTTCTCTATCTAGGGACCTTGATTGTCGGAGCGAGCATTGCTATTTTTAATGTTCTTCTCCCAAGTATGATTCAGGCAAATCAGCCTCAAAAGATTAGCTTCCTAACGACACTCTATGTCACTTCTATGGGGATTGCCACAGCTATTGCCTCCTATCTATCTGTCCCTATCACCCAAGCTAGTTCTTGGAAAGGTCTCATCCTTATACTCAGCTTTCTCTGTCTGATCACTCTGCTAGTCTGGTTGCCAAATCATCGCCACAACCACTATCTAGAAGGCCAGCAAGAAAAGAAATCGAAAGAAAATATTCTAAAAAGCAAATCTGTCTGGGCCATCATTGTCTTTGGCGGTCTTCAGTCCTTGCTCTTTTATACAAGCATGACCTGGTTGCCAACTATGGCTATTAGTGCTGGTCTTTCTAATAAGGATGCGGCTCTTCTGGCTTCTATCTTCTCGCTGATCAGCATTCCTTTTTCCATGACCATCCCAAGTCTGACGACTCGTTTGTCAGACGGTCACCGTCAAATCATGCTAACAATTATCTCTATCGCTGGTATGATAGGAATTGCCATGCTCTTGTATCCAAGCGACAACTTCTTCTACTGGCTAGTCGCCCACCTCTTAATTGGAACGGCCTGCAGCGCCCTCTTCCCCTACCTCATGGTTTGCTTCTCACTTAAGACCAGCTCGCCTGAAAAGACTGCGCAACTCTCAGGTCTGGCACAAACAGGGGGCTACGTCTTGGCGGCCTTTGGTCCTACCTTGTTTGGCTATAGCTTTGACCTTTTCCAATCTTGGATTCCAGCTGTCCTTGCCCTTCTAGCCATCGATATCATTATGACCGTCTCACTATTTATGGTGGATCGGGCGGATAAGATACTTTAATTTTTCTAAAACACTTCTCAGATATAAACAATGCAAAGCCAGACAGAGTCTGGCTTTTTGAGGAGTTGATAAAAATTTATAGTTCAGATGTCTTAATTCTAGATTAACAGGTTATTTTGTGATAGAATGAAGTTGCGCATGATTAGATTTTTGACTTGTGGGTTCGCAAGTATTAACAAAAATGTTACCAGAGTGTTCAGCTCACTCCAGTAATCCCAAAACTAAGGCAATTAGATTTCTTCAGGAAAAAGTTGCAGTATGTTTTATCTCAGCTGAAGGAAGATTTCTATACTGTCGTTCGCATAAGAGTTTTCATGCGCTTTTTTATTAAGGATAAGATAATGACTAAATTAAATCAATTAAAAACCAAGGATGACTTTGCAAGACTTCTTGGTTTTAAAAACTCCAGATACATTAACCATTTATTATACAATGTAACAATCGATAGCCTATATAAACCACCAATTATTATTCCTAAAAAAGAGTTAAAGTTTCTTCAGAAAAAATTAGCTGATATTTTATGGGAGTGCTACCTTGAAAGCATAGAAACTAAATCTAAGGACAAGAACTTTAAAACACCTGTTCTGTCTCACGCATTTGAAAAGGGGAAAAGCATTATTACTAACTCTCAAATGCATCGAAACAAGAAATACATTCTGAACATTGACTTGAAAAACTTTTTTGATTCTTTTAATTTTGGAAGAGTAAGAGGCTTCTTTATAAAAGATAGAGATTTTGCTGTTTCACCAGAAATTGCTACAGTAATTGCACAAATTGCATGCTATCAAGGTAAGTTACCACAAGGAGCCCCATCTTCTCCCATCATCACAAATTTAATTACTAGAATTTTAGATTATCGGATTGTCAAAATTGCTAAAAAATATCGTTTTACTTACTCTAGATATGCAGACGATATGACTTTTTCAACAAATCGTGAATTAAACTCTAATAAATTGAGAGCAAGCAAAGAGTTAGAAAACTTTTTAGCTGAATTAGAGGAGTTGATTGTCTCATCTGGTTTCGAAATCAATCCTAAAAAAACACGATTGAGTAATAACATGCAACGTCAAGAAGTTACTGGACTAGTTGTTAATAAAAAGATAAATGTGAAAAGAGAGTACATAAAAAATACTCGTGCAATGGCCTTTCAATTATACAAAGATGGAGCCTTTGAAATAGATAAAAAAACAGGAACGCTCAATCAACTAACGGGACGATTCGCTTTTATTTTTCAAATAGATCAATACAACAACTACTTACTTTACAAAAAATCCCTGATACAAAATAATCTAGATTCACAAAAATATTTATTAGGAAGAAATTCATCAAAAAAATCTGAATCGAAATATTATTGGAAGTATATCTTTTATAATAAAGATTTACGAAAAGAATTATTCTATAATATAACACATAATACTTATAATTTACCAAAAGAGTTCTACAGTATCCCAGAAAATGAAAAAGAAGTTTATATGTCTTTATTTAATTCCAAAGAAAAAGAATATAAAAAATTTCTATTTTATAAATATTTTTTCGGGAATGACAAACCTATAATTATAACAGAGGGAAAAACTGATCCACGATATATTAAAGCAGCTTTAAAAAATCTTTATCAAAAATATCCAGAACTTATTGAAAAAGATGGGAATGACTTTACATTTAAAATTGAATTTCTGATTCATACTAATACGATAGAATATCTTTTTAATGTTCCAGAAGGGGGAGAAGGTTTTAAATATTGGTATAATTATTTTTCTAATCAAATACCCCCAAATTTTTTTAAACAGCATTTTACTACAAAAAACGATGGAAAAGATATCTACAAGGAACTGTATCCTAATTATATAGAGTATTTTTCTGATTTAACAACAAGAAAACCTAAAAATCCTACTATTTTTTTATTTGATAATGAGCCATCGGGTAATCCCCTTTTTAAATTTTGTAACCATGCTGTTGATTTAAAAGTTAGTAGCAATAATCTAGATCAAGTTAGAGGTACATCATCTAAAATGCTTGCAAAAAAAGGGAGTTTATACATAATGGCAACGCCGTTATTATCCAATAGAAATAATGGAAATTCCTCTGATATTGAAGACCTATTATTGTCACGTAATTTGCCACCCATTTTAAAAGGAAAAACATTCTCCAAGAGTGGTGGTAATAATCATTATGGAAAAGAAATTTTTTCAAAGTATGTTCTAAAGAATTATAAGAAATTCGATTTTACTGAGTTTATTCCATTGCTAGACGGCATAAGAGATAACATCCTAAATTATTAATCATGATTCTTGCTTATTTTTAAAATATTGACTTCTATCAAATATCAAATTTATACAAGATATTCTCTAAACTCCTAGTTTTTACTAGGAGTTTTTTATATATAAAATTTTTACACATATTTCTTGACAGGGCTTTCATTTTGAGATACAATATATTTGAAAAGAGTATATATAAAATTTTTATATAATATAAAGGAGGTTTCCCATGTACTTCCCAACATCCTCTGCCTTGATCGAGTTTCTCATCTTGGCTGTACTGGAGCAGGGGGATTCTTATGGTTATGAGATTAGCCAAACCATTAAACTCATCGCCAATATCAAAGAATCTACGCTCTATCCCATTCTTAAAAAATTGGAAGCCAGTGGCTTTCTCACCACCTACTCTAGAGAGTTTCAGGGGCGTATGCGCAAATACTACTCCTTGACCAATCGGGGCGTAGAGCAGCTCGTTACTCTAAAGGAAGAGTGGACGCTCTATACCGAAACCGTCAACGGCATCATAGAAGGGAGTATCCGCCATGACAAGAACTGACTATCTGACTCAGTTAGAAACCTATCTCCATAAACTACCTGAAGCTGACCGCATCGAAGCTATGGACTACTTTAAGGAACTATTTGACGATGCCGGTTCAGAGGGTGAAGAAGAACTCATTGCTAGTCTAGGAACACCAAAAGAAGCGGCTCATGATGTCCTCTCTAACCTCCTCGATAAAAAAGTCAATGAAGCCCCTGCTCAAAAGAATGACCGTCAACTGCTACACATTGCCCTCTTGGCCTTACTAGCAGCTCCTATCGGAATTCCTGTTGGAATTGCAATTATCTTAACCATTATCGGGCTTTTTATCGCAGCTGCCTCCATCATTCTAGCCTTCTTTACCGTCTCTGTGACAGGTATCTTACTGGGCGGGCTCTTTATCGTAGAGAGCTTTAGTGTCCTAGTCGAAGCCAAATCCGCCTTTATCTTGATTTTCGGGGCTGGTTTGCTTGCTATCGGTGCTTCTTCTCTTGTTCTACTGGGCATATCCTATGTAGCTCGTTTCTTTGGCCTCCTGATTGTCCGCTTGGTGCAATGGATTCTTAAAAAAGGAAAGAGAGGTGACAGACATGCGTAAATTGACAAAAGGATTTCTCATTTTTGGTGTGGTTTCTACAATCCTTGGTTTTATCATGATTATTGCAGGCGCCCAGTCCAATGGTATTCAAAGTTTGTTTGCCATGTCAAAAGATCCCGTCTATGACAATCGTATCGAAGAAGTGACCTTCGGAAGCGAAGTGGAAAAACTTGATTTGACCCTTGAGGAACATAGCCTAACCATCACAGAGTCTCTAGATGACAAGATCCATATCACCTATCATCCTTCAGTGTCTGGTCGTCACGATCTAACTACTGGTATGAGCGACAAAACACTGACCGTCACTGATAAACAAGCCTCCCAACATCGTTTTCTCGGTTCAGGAATCGAAAGCCTACTTCGTATCGCCAGCAACTATTCTAATCGTTTTGACGAAGTCGTTCTCTCCCTACCTAAAGGAAGAAAGCTGCAAGCTATCACCGTCTCAGCCAATCGTGGACAAACTAATATTCGTCAAGCCAACCTTGAAAATGCGACAATCAAAACAAAAGGCTATCTCTTAAGACTAACAGAAAGTTCTATCAAGAACAGCACACTAACGGCACCTCATATCATCAATATCTTTGATGCCGAATTGACAGATAGTCAGGTCAAGACGGAGGGAGCACACATCTATGCTGAAAATATCCAAGTTCACGGCAAGGTCGAGCTAGAGGCTCATTCAACTCTACAACTCATTCTCTCCCAGAAAGAGACCGACCGTATCAATCTAGATATTTCTTCTCAGCATGGCGGTATCTATCGTAAACCCAAAGAAGAACATCGTGGACAAAAAGAGAATGAACTTGCCAACCCTTATAAAACGGAAAAAGCCGATGTCAAGGACCTACTCATTGCAAAAGCCAACCAAGATATCTACCTACCAAAAGAAGAGTACTCTGCTCCACCTAGCAATCATTGACAAAAGCGCTTTCATCTGCTAATCTAAAAATAGAAAACGACCATAAAAAAGGAGGTTCCACCATGACACAAGAATGGTTTGAAAGTGCCGACCTAGAGAAGAAATTACCTCAGACGAAATCGGAAATCCAACCCGACCAACCAGAGACTTCGGAAACTGTGGAGACTGAACCACAAACAAGCGAAGAAACACCTGTCTCACCTAAAGAGTTGGAAACGCATGAGGAGGAAGCTCCTCAAATAATGGAGGAAACCCAAACTGAGGAAGAGGGAGAAGGGAAAGCTGAAGAGAAACGCAACCAAGAAAACTCTGTAAAAGAGAAAAGCATCCTCAGCAAAGCTTTAGAAAGCCCCTATATCCCAGACATTGACCCCCGCAAAACTGCCCGATTCAAAGAAGAAATCGCACTATTTTGGACTTGGCTGCTGGACGCTATCCAAGAGCCAACTGCCAGCAAGAATACGGACCAAAAGCATCGTTACAGTGTCTTTGCCCTACTCACCTTGCTGTCGTCAATCAACCTTTTCTTTAGTATCTATCATATCAAGCGCCTCTACTATGGCTATATGGTCTCTATTGCTAATAGTTCTCCTAATCAGCTCCCACCTTTAGATCTCTTTGCTGGACTTTCGATTCTGGTCGCTAGCGCTCTATTTTACTTTTCCATCATTTTGGGAGGCTTTACTGTCCGACGTGTGCTGGACCAGGAGAGCGACTTCACATTCCAGGAAGCCTTTGATCGGTATAGCAGACTCTTTGCTATCCCACTTGTCCTAACAGCTCTAGCAAGTTTCTTTGCACTCTTTGGTGGCTTACGATTTGCTGGCATCCTCACCCTTCTAAGCATGGCCATCTTTGCCCTTGCCAATCTCTTTGTGATTAGCAAGCCAAGTAAGACCAGTAGCCTCGACCCATTTTATCGATTCTTGTTAGCTGTCTTACTTGATGGTGCCATTCTCTTGCCCTTCTTCATAGCAGAGCTCGCGCTGACAGTGGACTACCTTCGCATCCTGACATTCTTTTAACCAAAATCCCTGCCATTTGTTAATGACAGGGATTTTTATGCTTACTCTTTTTTGGACAGTGTCTACTTGATGGTTGCCAATCCTTCAAAATCTTGTCCTAGGATGGGTTGTACTTCTAATTGATTGGCATCTAATTGCTGATAAAATGCTTTTGGTAGTGACTCTAGGAATTTTGTATAATCCAAACGAGCGATTGCTTCATAGTCTTCTGCTTTTGAGCCATCACCAGAAATCTTCACTAGGTCAATCTCCCAAACAAGCTCCTTGCCCGCCAGCTGCTCGGTATAAGGAGCTGGTACAAAGGGTTCCTTTGGCAAAATCGTCTTGACTCCCTGGGCCAGGTGATAGATACCGTGCACCTTGCCTTGAGCATCTGGGTAAAATTTCACACTGGCAAGGTAGGCATCAGAGCCTTGAACCTTCTTGACCAACCCTTCAAAACGTGCCAATCCATCCTCTGCTAAAAAGCTCTCGAGGTATTCCTTATTGAGATAGATAGGGGACAAGAGCCCTTGGCAATATACTAAACGAGTCGCCTTATCAGCTAGATAATGCTTGACCGTTTCTCGGAAATAGGTTTCAAAGTCAAATCCTTCTAGCCCTTCTACCGCTTGCCCCAACTTGCCAGATAGGGCCTGGAGGAGAGTCTCTACAATCTCCCAGTCCGCTCTAGTAAGGAAATCTGGAATCACCACTTGATAACCTTTTCGACTATCCGCATAGTTGACCTTGAAGAGAAATTGCGACTGGCCTACAATCCCACACTCGATATACTCGAGACGGTTAAGAGGCTGACGGAGATAGACCGCATCATAACTGTGTGACTCCAAGCCCTCCACCAAGGACAAGATGGACTTGGCAGTCAAAATCTCCTGTTGTCCTAGAATGCTTTCTTTATTTGGGATAAAAAATGTTTTCGCCATAACTGGCCTCCTTTGAAATCGTTTACATATAGTATAACCTATTTTCCTGAAAGATACAGAAACAAACTTTAGATTTTTAGATAAAAAGCATAGAAAAACAGCCCCTAAGGACTGTTTGATGTTATACAGTAGCTGCTTGATCCAAGCTTTCACCGATTGCAGCTAGGCGCTCGATCACTTCTGCTTGTGTCAACTCATTTTCTGAAACATAGCGGTTGCGTGGGTGAACACGACACTCGTGTGAGCATCCACGAAGGTACTTGTCTTCATTTTCTTCTGATGTTAGGATACGACGGTTACAGAAGGGATTTCCACAGTTGACATAACGTTCACATGGTGTTCCATCAAACCAGTCTTTCCCTACGATGGTTGGGTTGACATGGTTAACATCAACTGCGATACGCTCGTCAAAGACGTACATTTTCCCATCCCAAAGTTCACCTTGGACTTCTGGGTCTTTACCATAAGTTGCGATTCCTCCATGCAATTGACCGACATCTTTGTAGCCTTCACGGACCATCCAACCAGAGAATTTCTCACAGCGAACACCACCTGTACAGTAAACCACGACACGCTTGTCCATGAATTTTTCCTTGTTATCACGGACCCATTGTGGCAACTCACGGAAGTTGCGGATGTCTGGGCGAATAGCTCCACGGAAGTGTCCTAGGTCGTACTCATAATCGTTACGTGTATCAAGGACAACTGTATCTTCGTCAAGAAGGGCTTCTTTGAACTCTTTTGGAGACAAGTAAGCACCTGTTGTTTCAAGTGGGTTGATGTCGTTGTCAAAGTCGTTGTCTTCCAAACCAAGGTGGACAATTTCTTTCTTGTAGCGAACAAACATCTTCTTGAAGGCTTGTTCATTTTCTTCGTCAATCTTGAACCAGAGGTCTTCCATTCCTGGGAGGCTGTGAACGTAGTCCATGTATTTTTGAGTTGTTTCGTAGTCACCCGAAACGGTTCCGTTGATTCCCTCGTCAGCGACTAGGATACGACCTTTGAGGCCGATTGATTTACAGAAAGCTAAGTGATCTGCCGCAAATTGCTCTGCATTTTCAATTGGAGTATAGAGGTAGTAAAGTAAGACACGAATATCTTTTGCCATAAGATTTGTTCTCTTTTCTATTCTTAAATTTTCAGAATTTTTCATCTAACTATACTAGTATACCCACTTGGGAAAGTGATTGCAATTTATTTGACCGGAAATTATATAGAGAGATCTGCCACTGCACTTTATCAGTAACCATACCGAATCGCAGATAATCCTCTCAATTTTTTAATCTGCTCAGCTTGACTTCCTGACAAAATCAGCTTATTGTCAATTAACACACGTGAGATGTCAACATTCATTTGACTCAATATAAACGGAGTAGAAGTCCCATCGTCCTCTAAGCGTCTTTTATAAATCACTAACTGATTTTTCAAGGGAGTCAGTTGAGGCACATCCTTTATATCTTCCAGTAGATAATCTATGATAGTCATCGCTTCACAACGCCTTTCACGTCCTCCTGCAAACCATTTTATTGATGTCATTCTTATTTTCCTCCTGAAATACTTGATAAACTATAATTCTTACTCTCGTACCAATATTTTACCCAAATACCCTGTGTAAAAAAGTCATCAAAAATGGTAAAGTCGCGACAATATTATTGATCACATGCACCGCATAGGATGGATAAATGCTCTTGGTATAGCGTGTCAAACCAGCAAAAATGATTCCAAATGTTGTAAAAACGAAAATATCTAACAGACTAGGCAGACTTGAAAAATGAGGAAGAGCAAACAAAATGGAAGGAAGAAGCAAATCAAGGCCAAATCGCGAATGTTTAAAGAAAGCATGTTGAAACAAACCCCTATAGATCAATTCTTCCATCAGTGGCACTAGAAAGAACAGAGTTATATAGATACCTAGCTCAGCAAAATTGGTTTCACTATAACCAATCAATACGGCCCAACCTTCAGCAGTTGACTGAACATGTTTAGCTGTCTGAACGTTAAAAGAGATATGGACCACTACCACTAATACTGTCAAAATCGAATACCAAAGCCATTTTTTTCTTGGAATGCGAAAAAGATAACCATGGCCTGTCTTAACAAGAATCCAAATCATGACTCCACTAAATAGCAAACTCAAGAGATTTCGAATCCAGAAAAAATTTCCTACCTGAGAAGAAAATTGCCAATAATTTTGGACGATAAGCGTTAGCTGAGAAAGGCCAAATACGAAAAATAGATAGGATAAAATTGCACTACTTTTTAAAATAAGATGGTATTTTTTCATATGTCTGTGTCCAATGTTATATGTAAGAGCAAATATCTAGATACAAATGCAGATAATTATATGCATTTGCCCTAAAAAGAATCACTACCTCCCCTAGAGAACTAGGGAAGGCAGTGATTGTATTTTTAGGAATTAGGAATGAATACACGAAATCAGTTTATCTTATGATTTTTTGCTTTTCAAGAATTCGTCGTATTGTTTTTGCATTTCATCCAATACTTTTTGGTATGCACCTTCAGATTTCAATTTTTCCATCAATTCTGGAATAGCTTTATCTGGGTCTACAGTACCAGTGTTGATAGCTGTATCGAATTGTTGCATTGTGTTAGTGATTGCAGAGATTTCAGATTTTACGCTATCAGTGTTAAAGATGAATCCAAGCGCTGGAGATTCTTTAGCTTCTGCCAATTGTTTCTTAGAATCTTCGATTTGTTGGTCTGTAACGTTTTCGTTGATGTAAAGGATCCAGTTGTTACCTGTGTTCCAACCTGACATGTGAGTATTTCCTTTGTAGGCATCAAGGACACGTACACGGTTTTCTTTACCTTCAACTTTTTCCCAGTTCTTGCCTTCTGGACCGTATACAAGACCGTTCAAGAGTTCTGGGTTAGTGTTCAAGAGGTTCAACACTTCCATTGATTTTTCTTTGTTCTTAGAGTTGTTTGAGATGACAAAGTTAGCAACTTGTGTTGTTTGGTTTTTCTTGATAAAGTTAGTGAATGGTTTGATTTGGATGTCTTTGTTAGCAACACGTGAGAGCAAGCTGTTACCGTAGTCAGCTGGTCCTACCGTTTCTTCACGAACGAACCAATTGTCTTGTTGAAGGTCAAATGAAGTGTCGCTTGTTGCTACGTCTTTTGGAATGTATCCTGCTTCGTAGAATTTGTGAAGAGTCTTCAAGTGTTCTTTGAAACGAGGAACGTCGTAACGGTTTACGATCTTAGTAGTATCCCCTTCAAGGTCGATAACGAATGGAAGTCCGTTTGCTACTGGGTAGTCAAAGTTTTCAGAAGGGATAAAGTTTTTAGTAACTGCAAATGGTACTACATCTGGAGCTTTTTCTTTGATTTGTTTCAAGACTGGTTCAAGTGTTTCGTATGAGTTTACACCTGAAATGTCGATACCATATTTAGCAAGAAGAGTTCCGTTGAAGGCAAAGTTTTGTGAAGATGCAACGTTAGCCGCAACTGGAACAGCGTAGATCTTGCCGTTTACAGTGTTCCCTTTGATGTAAGCTGGGTCAAGTGCTTTATAAAGCTCTGCTCCTTCTTTCTTGTACAATTCTGTCAAGTCAGCATAAGCACCTTTTTGCGCGTTTACGATGTAGTTATCTGCAAAAGCGATATCGTAGTTTTCACCTGATGATGTGATAACTGACATTTTCTTACCGTAGTCACCCCATCCAAGGTATTGGATATCCAATTTAGCACCAACTTTTTCTTCGATGATTTTGTTTGCATTTTCTAGCAATTCATCCAAGTTGTCTGGTTTGTCACCGATTTGATACATTTTGATAACAGGTTTTTCTCCTGATCCTGAGTCTGCAGCTTTTTTGTTGTTACCTGAAAGGTTTCCACAAGCAGCAAGACTTGCAGCCAAAGCGACTACGCTAGCAGATGCAAAAGCATATTTTTTCCAGTTTTTCATGATAAAAACTCCTTTTTTTATTTTTAAACTTATAAACGATTTAATGATTGTAACTTCAGCCACTAAGATGAAGTTGGGAAGTGAGAAACGGTGTTTCTCAGCAAGTACTATTCTTTCACACCACCGATGGTCAAACCTTTTACAAAGTAGCGTTGGAAGAATGGATACAGAATTGCAATCGGAAGGGTTGCAACCACAACCATGGCCATACGTCCTGTTTCCTTTGGAAGAGCGACTCCCAGTTGACCAGAAAGGCCGACTGCTTTGGCAATGTAGTCCATATTTTGTTGAATTTGCATGAGCAAATACTGTAATGGATACAAGTTGTCACTCTTGATGTAAAGAAGGGCGTTGAACCAGTCGTTCCAGAAACCAAGAGCTGTCAAAAGCGTGATAGTTGCGATACCTGGTAGCGACAAGGGTAAACAGATTTGGAAGAAGATCCGGGCTTCACTAGCACCATCGATACGAGCGGACTCCAGAATGGCTTCTGGAATGGTCTTCTTGAAGAAGGAACGCATCAAGATGATGTTGAATGGTGAAAGGAGCATGGGAACAATCAAGGCCCAAACGGTATCACCAAGTTGAAGCAAACGAGTGACCACGATATAGCCTGGAACCAAACCAGCATTGAACAACATACTAAGAAGGGCAAAGATAGTAAAGAATCTGCGGTACTTAAAGGTTGTCCGTGAGATGGCGTAGGCATAGGTGGTTGTGATGAAGACGTTGGTCACTGTCCCGACTACTGTTACAAAGACTGAGATAAAGAGCGCTTGTAAAATCTTATCTTTAAACTGAGCCAAAAACTCAAAGCCATCTAATCCAAACTTTGATGGGAAAAAGCTATACCCATACTGGAGAATGCTCTTTTCGTCTGTCACCGAAATGATGATAACGAAGATAAAGGGCAAGATACAAGAAAGAGCAATCAAACCAGAGATGATACTAAAGAAGATATCTGCCTTCTTACTAAAGGAGTGAATGCCGACATTATCGATTTTTTCTTTTTTAATTTTCTTTTCTGCCATATTCTCCTCCTTTCTAGAATAAAGCTGAGTTTGGATCGACTCGTCTTGCAAGCAAGTTTGATAGGATAACCAGTATCAAACCGACAACGGATTGGTAAAGACCGGCTGCTGAAGCCATACCGATATCTGCTGTCTGAGTCAAACCATTAAAAACATATACGTCCAAAACGTTGGTTACATTGTAAAGCTGACCAGCATTGTGCGGGATTTGGTAGAAAAGACCAAAGTCTGCGCGGAAGATGTTTCCGACTGCAAGGATGGTCAAAACTGTTACAAGTGGAGTCAACTGTGGAATGGTTACGTTGCGAATCCGTTGCCACTTGCTAGCCCCGTCCACTGTTGCTGCTTCGTAGTAGGTTGGGTCAATTCCCATGATCGTTGCATAGTACATGACACTGCTATATCCGAAGCCTTTCCAGATACCTAGGAAAAGGAGGAGATATGGCCAAATGCCTAAGTCAGCGTAGAAGTTGACTTCCTTCATGCCAACGGTTTCCAAGAAACGGTTGATAACCCCTTTGTCAATGTTTAGGAAAGCATCTGTAAAGAAACTGATGATAACCCATGACAAGAAGTAAGGGAATAACATAGATGTTTGGAAGATTTTAACCATTCTCTTAGAACGAAGCTCGCTGAGGATGATAGCAATACCCACCGACACAATCAAACCGATAAAGATAAATCCAAGGTTGTAAAGAACGGTATTACGAGTGATAATAAAAGCATCTTTAGAACTAAACAAGAACTTAAAGTTATCGAGACCGACCCACTTACTATTCATAATACTGTGGATAAATCCTTCACCACTCATATGGTAGTCTTTGAAGGCGACCACATTTCCAAATACTGGGATGTAGAAGAATAGAATCAACCAAAGTGCCCCTGGTAAAACCATCAAGAGAAAAATCCAGTTATCTCTCAAGGTCTTTGAAAACTTTTTCATAATTTCCTCCCATTTTATTCCTAAAAACTGATTTCATCGAATTTTTAGGTTTGATAACGATTACATAATTAGTATACTCTTATTTTAAGAATAGTTTAAACTACTAATTATAGAAAAAACTCCACAAATTATTTTATGTGGAGAAGTTTTTTATATAAGAAGGATGTTTCACGAGAAACGCTTTGCATGCGATAAGTGTATTTCCTCTTCACTAATTGAAAACTTGTTCCAATACTGGATGATGAAACACAACAAAATGAACCTGAGCATTTATGATAGCCCCTGATTCGTTTTTCTCGATCTCCGGCTGTCCTTCTGTGTGTAAAAGAGCAGGATTGCCATCCTTGTAACCAAAGAGAATCACCTCTGTACCTGCTTCATTCACATAGCAAGCTAGGATATCGAACCGCCTAGAACCTGAACCTGCAATATACCCATACCATTTAAAAGTATAATTGACTCCATCGACTTGTCCAAATTGCATAATCTGATCCGGGACTGCAAGCCCATAGTAATTACCATAGGTGGCCAGATTGGTTGACTTGAATACTTCACCTTTACTATCCGAGTAAGATTCCATGGCTTTTTTTATCTTGTCTGTTAGAGAACTATTGTCTATATCTGGCTCATTCTCTTTAGTGACACTCGTTTTTAATAGAAATTCCTTAAAGTTTTGTGCTAAATCCGTGTTTTTAGTCTCTTCAAAATTCGCAGCACTGATAGTTTCCGTCTTATCTGTATGCAAGACCTGTGCTTGCCCATCTTTCAGTGTAAACAAGTAGAAATGTTTGTCCTGATTGTCATAGTAGGCATCCAAAACCAAGTAATCATAGGCATTGTCACTGGATACTCCAAAAACATTCCATTTGACACTTTTCTGAGAGACTATTGTAGCTTCTAATTTTTTGATCAGTTCATTTTTTTCATCAAAGTTTGTATGCTCTAGTCTATGATAGGACTGCCCCATAGAAGAAGCCCAGCTTGCAAACTCTTCCTCCCACTTTTCGGCATTGTATTGGATTAGCTTCTGAAAATCCGAGTAGTTCTTCATAATCAAGGCTTGATCAGTCGGATTAGACAACTGAAGCTCTTCCATGGCTACAACCGTAGCAGCCATAGGTGATTGAACAGCCGTATCCTTGGATTCTTTTTCGTGGGAAAGAGCCTTTTGATAGGAGTCCGCTAGGTAGTGAAAATAGTTGGTTACTTCCTTTGTTTGTTGCTCCTTTTGTATTGACGGACTAGTTGCTCTATCCTCTGTCGTTTTATGGCAAGCAGATAAAACTAGCACACTCGCACCTAGGACTATTAGTAGCTTTTTCATGTTCAAACCTCCAAACTATCCTTATACCTTCATTATACTCCTACCCTATCTCCAAATCAAAAAAACATCTCCATGTATTTAAAAGGAGATGTTTAACTATCTGTGATAAATCTCTAGGTCGTATAAATCGTCGAAGCTGTCGCAATAGTGTGCCACTGGTTGGCTGTTGTGGCTGCAAAGTCCTTGTCTCCATAAAAATCGTTGAATGGAAGGATTTCGACTTCTAATTCTTCGATGCGGTCAAGCTGACCTGCCAGATAAGCCTCGATGCGACTTTCTGCGCGTTTGATGCGTTGCAAGAGTCCGCCCATACGGATATCAACTGTATCCAAGCCAAATACCTTGTTTTCCTTCAACCATTGTTGGCTAAAGAGTTTGTGGAAGGTTTCTATCTCACTTCTGAGTTTTGGCAATTCTTGTTGAGCAATCTCTTGCAGACTTGCTTTATCGTTGGCTTGATAAGCTTGACGAATGCGTCGTCCTACATCCACTTTACTGCTTAAAATCTGGTTCAACTGAGCCTGAGTTTCAAAAAGGTAGGCGTAGTTCCCAGCTTTTTCTTTAATGTCAGAGAGAATCTCAGCTGCCTGAGCGAAGTGCGGTTTGTCCTGTCCTGGAGTCATGTGTCGGTCAAGGATCGGACAGAGAACATCCTGATAAAAGACATAGCGATTGGGATTGATCCCACTGAGATTGCCTGGTAGATCTGGCAAGAGGTTTGCTAGGTCAATCTGCATGAAATCTTCAACCGATAAACCTGTATTAGTCTTGAAGTGAGCAGACAGACGGTCTAGGTCATTACGGTAGCTGAGTTCTGTCCAGATTTGCAAGCTTGGTAGGATAGAAAACTGAGCGGTCTCACCACCATTGTCCCCCCAACCAGTTACGATGACTTCTTTGATCTGATTAGTACGACAGGCTTTATTGGCCTCGATAGCCACGAGACGGCTGAAATGGTTGTGAGGCGTAAAACCAATCCACTTCCAAGCTCCCCCTGCAAAGGCGATATCTTGGCTAATCTTGTGGTGATTGCGGAAATTGCGGTTGTATTTTTCCTCACTATCCTGATAATAGTCCCAGTAAACCAAGGTCACACGGTCTTTGAGACGGTCTAGGTAGACACGAGTTTCCTCAGGAATCTCCACGTCACGGTCGTACTGGCCATCCGCTGACATGAGTTTAAAGAACATATCGCTCCACATCTGACAGTGGAAACCATACTTATCGGCAATATCCAGCACGCGCTCCAAGTGTTGGCACATGAGGAGACTACGGTCCACAACACCGTTCAGAATTAAGTAACGACCTAAACCAACCAAATGGGCTTCGTCCATCCCGATATTGACCTTGCGTGTCTGCAGTTTAGACAGAGTGGCAAACATGCCATCAATCAGGTTATAAACCTTTTCTTCGCCGATAAGGAGGATATCCTCAACATCACGGAGTTCCTGCACTTCCTTGACACCCCATTTAACAAAGGCTGACAAATGGGCCAGAGTCTGGATACATGGCACAAAGGCCATGTCAAACTGCTGGGCGTAGGTTTCGATTTCCTGTAACTCTTCAGCCGAGTATGCACCACGGAAATAACCAAAGTAAGGTTGCCCCTCAATCTGGTAAGTGTCTTCCATGTAAAGCTCAAAGGTTGAGTAGCCCATGAGAGCCAAGACCTCAATCATCTGTTTGGCAGAAGCCACATTTAGCACTGCATTTCGGGAACAGTCTGCCATGTAGGCCAAATCTTCGTAAGCAGCCTTTTCTTCAATCTCTACCTTATCACCTTCTACTAGAGCTGTTGCTAGAACAGATAAGGCACGGTAGAGTTGGTGTGGTTTACGATAGGTCAGTTGATAGTGGCCACCCTCACCCTTGATAGAGATAGAGGCTTGGTCAGACTGAGCAACTGCCACTTCTACATCTGGTAGAGAAATATGCTTTTGAAGCAACTCTAGAGCTTGAGCTTGTTTATTGCTAATTCCGGTAAAGTTTACCATTGGTTTTCCTCCTGTAACCAGTTGACAAGGGCACCATAGAGATTGGCATCTGCGTGATAGGTGCAGGCTTGGATGACTGGTGCAATTGTATATTCTTCATATCTTTCCACAAAAGCATCTACTGCTTTTTGAACCCCTTTGATAAACTCTGGATTCTGACTGATAGACCCACCTAGGCTAATGACATCTGGGTCGATCAGATACTGAATATTGAGTAGTCCTTGGGCAAGATTTCGGTTCATACGCTCAATGGCTTTTTGGCAAAGGGCATTTCCGGCTGCAGCTTCTTGGTAAATCTTGCGACCGTCCCAGTCAGTTTGACCAGATTTTTCAATTACGTATCGCACCATGTTTCCTGTAGACGCTAGTTGCGACCAGTTGTTGAGTTTTTCAGCTGGTTCGATAGTTGTCATGTAACCAAACTCACCACCTAAGCCGTGGCGACCTCGGTGAAGTTTACCATTGATAATCATGGCTCCACCAATTCCTGTCCCAATCACGACACAGGCTGCATTTTCAATCTCAGGATGAGCTAATAGTTCACTAAGTCCAACACAGTTAGCATCATTTTCGAGATGGACAGGTAGCTGATGATGGGCAAGCGCCTCATACCAAGAAAAGCCATGGATGTAGGGCACAGCACTGGTGCCCTCAATCACACCTGTTTCTTGATTGACCGCGCCTGGAACGCTCATAGCAATGCCGTTATAATCCTGCTCTGACAGACGTTGGTCTAGCCAAGCTAGTAAATCCTCCAAGTTTTCTGGTGTCGGTGTACTTGTCTTATCTAGTATTTTTCCATCAGGAGTCAGACTGGCAAACTTAATCCCAGTCCCTCCAATATCAATGGTTGCAATCGTCATATTTTCACCAAAAAAGGGGCGAATCAGCAGTTAGTTCTTACCTTTTCGCCCCTCCTTTCTATCTCTTATTATTAGTTATCAAACACTTTCAAATCTTAAATCTCTTCTTTTTTAATCAATTCTGTGCGAATTTCTTGTGGAGCCAATAGTCCTGAATGAACTGGATATGGTCGCTCAAGTAAGTCAAGAATGGTTTGTCGGTGTTCAGATATACGCACATTTTCTTGACTCATATTGTAGTAACGAAGTACATATCCTTCTTCATTTTCCGCCACTTTAAAGGCTGTTGGGCAAACTTGTGGCAAGCTGAGTGCCGCATGACTCAAGAGGCTACCAGTCGCAGCAACACTTCCTTCTTGTTTAGCGACCTGAAGACTTGTGAATGGTGTTTGGAAGGCTTTGGCACGACGAAAGGCTGAGAAGCGTTCTTGTGCTTGGTGGCATTCAAGCGCAAACTCGACTTCAAATTCACGCAAGCACTGAGCCTCTGGTGTCGGGAAGTAACCCCAGTCACCTAGCTCACCTGAAGCACGAAGAATGGTCACTGCAATAGTATCGTTGCCAAGGATTTCATACTCGTGCAATCCTTTATTGGCTACCGTCACCCCTTTTTCATCATCATAAAGGCTGACAAAGGCTTGTTGGTGTTGTGGGTTTTCAGGATTTTCCCAAGAAGCAGCTGGTTTGTTTGGTCGTGTGACTACCTCATAGATGCTCTCAGAGTCATTGCTTGGACGCGTGTTATGTGTCTTAACCAAGAGACGGATACGGTGGTCCTTGGCTGTGTTAGTAAAGCGAGTCTTGAAGCGAATTTGTGGATTGTCAACAAAGACAGTCATCTCTGTTTCCAGAGGAAGGGTTGTCAACTCTGCTGAGCGCCCAGCTTCACGCGTCATAAACTCGATGATGCCTCTTTGTTCTGCATCCAATTTTTCGTCTGCACTTACTGGAATTGTCAATTCATGCTTGAGCAAGATCTTGGCAAAACGAGCTGTATTTTCCAAGACTTCATAGCCTTTCAGCTCTGCATAGATAGGCTCTGTTCCTTTTGGTTGGAAATAGATGTACTCATTTCCGATGTCCCCACGGTCTTCAAAGCGAATAACATCTTCATAAGCTTCATGAGTCGTCTTGTCATAGACCGTGATGTTTTCATCCACACTTATCGTTACAAATGGCGTATCAATTACCCCATTTTGGTAAATACCGTCACGGTGTTCTTGTTCTCCCTCAAGCAATTGGAAAGTTGTCCAAGAAAGTGGTGCCAGATGCACAGGTACTGTCACGCGCACTTGACGAGCGATACGAGCCTGGCGGAACTTGTCTTTTGGCAAATCATACTCAAAGTTAGCTCCCAGATCTTCGATTTTCGCTTCTATAGCGTGCCCTTCCAAGTCTTCAACACGGTAGTTTGGCAAGGTCAAGGCTGCCATTTTCTTGTAGCCTTCTGTTGGGTGCAATTCCTTGAAATCACAAACCGCCACATCAATCACTGTGCTGACCGTATCAACCTTGTCATGCAAGCCTGTGTTAATGACAGTAAAGAGATGGTCGCTTTGGGCTTCATGAGTTGCGATTTTACCCTTCCACTCATTGAGAAGATTGGTCTTAACGAAGTTCCCAACTTGGTTGACCTTAGCAAAACGTGTTTCCATCTCACGGTGAACCTCGTCAATACTACAGCCACAGATACTGTCATGTGGGGCATTTTGTAGAAGGACTTTCCAAGCATAGGTCAACTGGTCCTTGTGGTTATGTCCGCCAGTGATGACAGTCAATGGTTCCACCACTTGTTCTAGCAAGTTACTGTTTTCTTGGAAAGCTTGTTTGAGGTAAATACGGGATGAAGAAGTGTTGGCAAGTGTGTACCAGCCGTCTGTTTCCTGGCTGGTCAACTCACCTGTAACCGTAGATAGTTGCTCCGGCAGAGCACTTTCTACTGCATGAACATATTCATCAAAAGAACTATGCACAAAGGTCACATCTGGAAAGAGTTCATTTGCCACACGAATGGCTTCGCTCAGATTGCGCTGTACAGGCTGGTGGTCACAGCCGTTCATCATCAACCATTGGTTGGTCGAAGCGTAGTCACGCACATCGGACAGTTTTTGTTTCCAGAAGGTCAAGGCCTCGTCTTTATCAACTGGAATTTCATTTCCATTACTGTACCAGTTGGCAAAGAGAATACCGAGGACACGACTTCCGTCTGCACCCTGCCAGTACATTTCTGAAAACTGGGAAGTAAACTGCTCATCTTCGAGAACTTGGTTGTCAAATCCAATCGGCTTGACACCACGACCAAAAGCTGCCACGTGAATGCCTGATTTTTGAAGGATTTGAGGCGCTTGCCCCATATTTCCAAAGGTATCTGGGAAGTAACCAATCTGGGTGGATTTGCCCCATTTTGCACATTCTGCTTGACCAATCAAGGTATTGCGAACATTGGCTTCACTGGAAATCAAGTAATCATCCTGCAAGATGTAAAAGGGACCAATTTTGAGTTTGCCTTGGTCGATGTAACCTTGGACTTTGTCACGATTTTCAGGGCGAATTTCCAAGTAGTCATCAAGGACAATCGTTTGGCCGTCCAAGTGGAAGCTCTTGAACTCAGGATCATTTTCAAAAAGATCAAAAAGATTGTCAAATAATTCCACCAACTGCATACGGTGGCTTTCAAAAGGTAAGTACCACTCACGATCCCAGTGACTGTGTGAGATAATATGTACAACAACATTTTCCATGAAGTAAAACCTCATTCTAACTTAAATTTAAAAATATATTTGTGATTCTTTACAAGAATCTATCGAGCTAAAACTCATTATTGAATATCCAAGTAATCCAAGACCAACTCACAGAACATCATGTTGGCCCATGAGAACCATTCGCGAGAGTAGAGCGTTGGATCATCTACGTGGAAGCTTTCATGCATGACACCTGTGCCACCATCGCAGCCAACGAGCTGATCCAGCAAGAATTTCTTCTCCTCCTTATCTCTTGTTGTCAAGCCTTGGATAGAAAGGGCGATTGGCCAGATATAGCGATAGAAGGTATGAGAACTTCCGAGACCGCTAGCGTATTCTCCTTGGTAGAAGTATGGATTTTCAGGGCTCAGAATGGTCCGACGAGTTGCTTGATAAACTTCGTCATTAACATCGCAGTAACCAAGATAGGGAGCAGCCAGTAGACTCGGTACGTTTGGATCATCCATGATGCTAGCGTTTCCTAGGCCATCCACTTCAAAGGCGTAAATCTTTTCACCCTTGCTATTGGTGGTGTAGGCATAGTTTTCGATCCCTTCTTGGATCTCTGCTTGCAGACGTTTGGCATCAGCAATAATGCTCTCGCTATCAGCTAGGTCTAGTGTTGCAAAGATTTCTTGCACATAACCCAAGACAACCACTGCAAACATATTGGATGGAATCAAATAGCTATACTGACAGCAGTCATCACTCGGACGAAAAGCTGACCAGGTCATGCCTGTCACTGCAAAGTCAGGTCCAAAGCCATCATTTACCAGTGTATCTTCCTTACGGTCTGTATCGCGGACAAAACGATATGGAGAGTTGTTGTGGTCCTGCTCTACTGTCCAGAGATGAAGAATTTCCTTGGTCGCAGCGACAAAAGTGTCATCAAACTGACTGGTCTCACCAGTCTCTTTCCAGAGGAGATAAGCCAACTGCAAAGGATAGCAAAGCGAGTCCACCTCATATTTGCGTTCCCAAATCCAGCCGTTAAGGTCTGTGTGGTCAGTCTCATGGTGACCCTTCCAGTTCTCCTCAATGTTAAAGGAGTTGGCATAGGGATCCTTGAGCACCAATGTCATCTGACGTTTGACCAAACCTGCAACGGTCTGACGCAAGAGAGGATCTCTTTTAGCCACATGAAGGTAGGGTCTGAGTTGGGCAGTCGAATCACGAAGCCACATAGCGGGAATGTCTCCTGTGAGCACAAAAGTTGAACCATCTTCCAATATCTCAACTGTATTGTCCAAGGTGTCGGTGTAGCATCGCTCAAAGACATCCACCCACTCCGGATGGTCCTTGGCACGCTCTGCTACTTCATCCAGCCATTCTCTAACAATCTCTTTCGAATAAACCATAATCAATTTTACCTCTTTCAAACAAGTTTCATGTTCAGTATATAGTTTTTATGCTAGAAAATATATACACAAATGTTAGTCTTTTTTCTACAAAATTGCTTTCTTTTGAACCTCCTATCTAAAGCTCCTCTGTTTCTGATATAATGTAGAAAAACAGCTGAAGGAAAGACTATGAAACCAATACTTGAGACCATCGATACCCGCTTTGGCACTGCTAGCAAGCATGCCTTCTCTCGGGGAAATACCCTGCCTTACACGGGCGTGCCTTTTGGGATGAATTACTTTGTGCCCCAGACCAGTGACCAGGAGGGAGCTTGGTTCTTCGATCCACATCTGCCTATCTTTCAGGGGATTCGATTAACCCACCAGCCCAGCCCTTGGATTGGCGACTACTCTTGGCTGCTTCTGACACCTGTCACCGGCCAGCTTGGGGGAGATAGCCTCTTTCACCGTCAATCCTCCTATGATATGGATAAGGCCTCTTTCCAACCTCATTATCTGAAGATTTTCTCCCTGCGCTATCAGATTGAAACCCAGCTTACACCGACTTGCTATGGCGCTTCTATTCGTTTGGAGCAAAAGCAAGGCAAAGCCCTCTCCCTCTATCTTCACGCAGCAGATGAACTGACAGTAGAACAAATAGATAAGCGGACTCTTGCCCTGCGTCAAGAGGGAAAAACAGAGACCAACAAAAATCCGCTGATACTGTTTACTGCTTTACAAATGAATACGGATATTCTTGCTATCACACAAGAAGAGGGAGACTGGCGAATTGACTTAGCAAGCAGTCAAGCCGAGATTCAACTAGCAACTTCTTTCATATCGCCTTCTCAAGCTCTGCTTAATCTACCTCAAAAGGACTTTGACAGCTGTAAAGTAAATGCGAAAGCGGACTGGGAAAATCTCCTCCATCGTTTTGATATCATGGAGACAGGAGAAGCTGACCGAACCTTCTTTGACCACTGCCTTTACAGACTCTTCCTCTTCCCACAGACATTTTATGAGGTGAACGAGTCAGGGCAGGCCATCCATATGGACCTGACTTCTGGTACTGTCAAGCCCGGCGTCCTCTTTAGCAACAATGGTTTCTGGGATACCTTCCGCACTACCTTCCCCCTCTTTGCTCTTATCATACCGGAACACTATCACCGCTTTCTGGAAGGTTTCCTCAATAGCTACCGCGATATTGGTTTTCTTCCAAAATGGCTAGCTCCAGATGAACGTGGCATGATGCCGGGCACTCTTTTAGACGGCATTATCGCAGATAGTGCCTGCAAGGAAATGGCCCCCGACCTAGAAGAAGAACTTCTCCAAGCTATGCTTGAGACGGCCACTAAGTCCGACCCTCTCGGCATCAATGGTCGTCACGGACTAGCCCAATACCAAGAACTAGGCTACCTCTCTACCGACCACCACGAAAGCGTCAGCCACACCCTAGACTACGCCTATAGTGATTTTTGCATCGCCAGTTGTGCCGAAAAACTAGGTCAGAATGACATCGCGGAAACTTATAGAACTTCGTCACAAAATTACTGCCATCTATTTGACGCTGCGACGGGTTACATGCGTGCGCGAGATAGCCAAGGCAACTTCCGCCCTGACTTCTCCCCTTATAGTTGGGGACGCGATTATGCCGAATGCTCTGCCATTCAAGCGACTTTAGGCGTCTTACATGACATCCCAGGTTTGCGTCAACTCATGGGTGGAAAAGAAGCCTTCAGCCACTATCTTTTGAAAGCCTGTCAGGGTGCTCCCCTCTTTGAAACCACTGGCTATGGTTACGAAATTCATGAAATGAGCGAGATGGCTACCGCTCCTTTTGGGCAAATCGCCATTTCCAACCAACCTAGTTTCCACATCCCTTATCTCTTCCGCTACAGTGACTACCCTGACTACACTGCTCTTCTCATTAAGACGATACGTCAGAAGGCCTTTCACCCAAGTTGGAAAGCCTATCCTGGCGATGAGGACAACGGTAGTCTCTCTGCTTGGTATATCTGGTCAGCTCTTGGATTCTACCCGACCTGTCCAGGAAAACCAAGCTACGACCTCGGAATCCCTCTCTTTGATCATCTCCGTGTCTACCTAGCTAAGGAAAATAAATGGTTAGATATCCATGCCGAGCAAAACTACAGCCATTTTAACTTTGTCAAAGAGTGTCGATTGGACAAGACCCCTGTATCTAGCATCCAACACCAAGACCTCTTGAAAGCTGAGCAACTGATCTTCACCCTCAGCTGGCTACCAAATCACTCATAACCAAAAGAACCTTTGCATGGTGCAAAGGTTCTTCTTTTATGAAACTTGGACTTGAAGCTGATCCACAAGCTGACCACCCACCGTTAGGTTCAGATAGAAATCCAAGGTTTTATCTCCTGCAAAATACAAGGTTGGAAGCGTCAGCCTTTTTTCAGTCTCGCCAGCTTGAAACTCAAGAACTTGAATCTCATCCTGATAGGCGACACCATGCACACCCGTCCCTGGTTGAATTGAAATCTTAGCTTCTAAAGGACTGCTAGATTCTCTGCGCTTCACTGTAAAGTGGACATTTTCTCCCTTGGTCACAGCTAGACTTTTTTCTGAAAACTCTAGCTGCTGAACAGTTTCTTTTCTCGACAAGGTAGGTGTTTTATAGAGTGAAATCTTGGTCAACAAAGGCAAAGCCTGTGATTCTGTAATGACTACGCGTATCTTCTGCGCCTCAACGACTGATCCTCGTAAGAGACGTTTGCAGCCAACAGTATAACCAGATCCAAACTCCTGCCAAACACCATCCAACTCTACCTGAACATGGAAAGCAGCGATGCGTTGCCCTAGCTTCAAATCTTCCCTCAGCTCGATTACATCGAAAGTCTTGGGAGTTCCTAAATCAATCTCTAACTGAATTGGCAGTTCTGCATCACTTGCCCAAGAACTGGTCTCTAGTCCATCTGTCAGATGATGACAGGAAAAGTCTGCTGATAGAGCCGGACCAGATACCTTGGCTCTCAGAGCCAAATCTTCTCTATAGAGTGCGTCACGGTAGGCTCTAAATTCATAAAGTCGCTGGATATCCCTTTCATCAAATAGACCATCTTGGTTTGGCGGAATATTGAGCAAGAGAGGAGTTCCCCGCCCCACTGAGTGAAAGTAGATTTCGACCAATTCCTCGAGAGACTTGGGATCCTGATCCTCATGGTAAAACCAACCCGGCCGAAGGGAAACATCTGCCTCACCGATTGAAAACAGCGTACCTAAGGGATCACCGTGCTGTAGGTAATCTAATGCAGTCTCTGTCCCCAACTGGTCAGGCTTGACTTTTTGCCACAAGGGATCCCCTGCATAGCCCCGTTCATTGCCAATCCAGCGAATACTAGTTCCCTCTGTTGAGAATATCAAGCAATCCCCTTGTAGGTCATGAATAGTTTCAAACCAAGTCTCAAACTCATAGTTGACCTGCTGGGCCCCTTCCCCTCTGGCACCATCCATCCAAACCTCAGCAAACTTACCAGCATTCCCATAGTCAGGATTTGATAAGATTTCCTTCAACTGAGCCAGATAGTAAGCATTGTACTCTACTTCTCGGTCCACATGATAGTGGGGACTATGGGCATCCCAAGGAGATAAATAAACTCCCATATCCATGTCAAACTCAGTTGCAGCTTGGGAAACTTCAAGGAGCAAGTCCCCCTTTCCATCCCGCCAAGGGCTAGCCTTTACTGAATAATCTGTATGGGCTGTCGGGTAGAGGACAAAACCATCATGGTGCTTAACCACCAAAATCAGTTTTTTAAAACCTGTTTCTTTGAGTACCCGAACCCACTTCCGCGCATCCAACTTGGTCGGGTTGAAACGCTTGGGATCCTCTTGCCCACTTCCCCATTCTTGGTCATAAAAGGTATTGGGACCAAAATGGATAAAGGCAGCTAGTTCATTCTCTAAATAAGCTAGCTGGGCCCGACTTGGTAATGGTCCATGCGGTTTTATTTTCGTCATCATCTCTCATTTCTTTCTCTGATTATTTCTCTTGTTCACAAAGTTATCCACAAGTTGTGGATAAGAGCATATGCCTAAAAACTAGCTTTTCCAGACTCCAGCTCTTAGACTTGGAAGCTTTCACCCTCAGGCAGATCTGCTCAAATCCCCACTGCACTAGGATTTCTACTGGCAAGCTAGCCAGTTACTAGTTGCCAGTACTATTATCAAGAACCCTCTAGGATTTTAGGTAAACCTCCTGCTCTCCCCAAACTTATCCACAATTTGTGAATAAACCATTCTTCCTGGTTGTTACCTCGTTGACTATAACAAAAAATCTAGGTACCGTCAATAAGACAAGGCTGTCTTCCTAAATACTCAGAAAAGATTCTATAATTTGTACAATATACATTTAAAGTGACCTAGAGGAAAAACTTTTCTGATAGATTTCATATAATTTTCTAAGCAACTTTCAATCACAGTTCCTCTCAATTCCTCGTCAGAACTGAATTAAAATCTGGACATTTCTTCTTAAAATGTGAAATTTAGCATAATTTTTTCAAAAAATATTATATTCTTTTTTGTAGAAGTTTATACATTTATTTCCTGTAATCCCTTTTGCTATCGTATAATAACATAAAATACTACTAAAACCTTATTTTGTCCAAATTTTTAATCATTTTTTACTATTGACACGCCTCTGAGAATGTGATATAACGTAAATGTAAGCGGTACCAAAAAGGTGCCACCGTAAAAATTAAGGAGGAAAACACATGTCTTCACATCCAATTCAGGTATTCTCAGAAATTGGGAAACTGAAAAAAGTTATGTTGCACCGTCCAGGCAAAGAGTTGGAAAACTTGTTGCCGGACTATCTCGAAAGGCTTCTTTTTGATGACATTCCATTCTTGGAAGATGCTCAAAAAGAACATGACGCATTTGCTCAAGCTCTTCGTGATGAAGGAATTGAGGTCCTTTACCTAGAGCAATTGGCTGCTGAGTCATTGACTTCCCCAGAAATCCGCGATCAATTTATCGAGGAATATTTAGACGAAGCCAACATCCGTGGTCGTCAAACCAAGGTGGCTATTCGTGAATTGCTTCACGGTATCAAGGACAACCAAGAATTGGTTGAAAAAACTATGGCTGGTGTTCAGAAAGTTGAATTGCCAGAAATTCCTGAAGAAGCAAAAGGCTTGACTGACTTGGTTGAGTCAGACTATCCATTTGCTATCGACCCAATGCCAAACCTCTACTTCACTCGCGACCCATTTGCAACCATTGGTAATGCCGTATCGCTTAACCACATGTATGCAGATACTCGTAACCGTGAAACTCTTTATGGTAAATACATTTTCAAACACCATCCAATCTATGGTGGAAAAGTGGAGTTGGTTTACAACCGTGAAGAAGATACACGTATTGAAGGTGGAGATGAGTTAGTTCTTTCTAAAGACGTTCTCGCAGTGGGTATTTCTCAACGTACAGACGCAGCTTCGATTGAAAAACTCTTGGTGAACATCTTCAAGAAAAATATTGGCTTCAAGAAAGTATTGGCATTTGAATTTGCTAACAACCGTAAATTCATGCACTTGGATACTGTCTTCACCATGGTTGACTATGACAAGTTCACAATTCACCCAGAAATTGAAGGCGATCTTCGTGTGTACTCTGTCACTTATGAAGATGAAAAACTCAAGATTGTTGAAGAAAAAGGTGACTTAGCTGAACTTCTTGCGAAGAATCTCGGCATAGAAAAAGTTCATTTGATCCGTTGCGGTGGTGGCAATATCGTAGCAGCTGCGCGTGAACAATGGAATGACGGCTCCAACACTTTGACCATCGCACCTGGTGTAGTAGTCGTTTATGCCCGCAATACCATTACCAATAAGATCCTAGAAGAATACGGGCTTCGCTTGATTAAGATCCGCGGAAGTGAATTGGTTCGGGGCCGTGGTGGACCTCGTTGTATGTCTATGCCATTTGAACGTGAAGAAGTATAATCGCTGTTCAGTATTTGTCAATAAAAAATGTAAAAAAATAGAAAGAGGAAATAATAGAATGACACATTCAGTATTCCAAGGACGCAGCTTCTTAGCAGAAAAAGACTTTACTCGCGCAGAGTTAGAATACCTTATCGGTCTTTCAGCTCACTTGAAGGATTTGAAAAAACGCAATATCCAACACCACTACCTTGCTGGTAAAAATATCGCCCTCTTGTTTGAAAAAACTTCTACTCGTACACGTGCAGCCTTTACAACTGCAGCTATTGACCTTGGTGCTCATCCAGAATACCTCGGAGCAAATGACATTCAGTTAGGTAAAAAAGAATCTACTGAAGATACTGCAAAAGTTTTGGGTCGTATGTTTGACGGGATTGAATTCCGTGGTTTCAGCCAACGTATGGTTGAAGAACTGGCAGAATTCTCAGGTGTTCCAGTATGGAACGGTCTAACTGACGAATGGCACCCAACTCAAATGCTCGCTGACTACTTGACTGTTCAAGAAAACTTCGGTCGCTTGGAAGGCTTGACATTGGTATACTGTGGTGATGGACGTAACAACGTTGCCAATAGCTTGCTTGTAACAGGTGCCATCCTTGGTGTCAATGTTCACATCTTCTCACCAAAAGAACTCTTCCCAGAAAAAGAAATCGTTGAATTGGCAGAAGTATTTGCTAAAGAAAGTGGTGCACATATTCTCATCACTGAAGATGCTGACGAAGCAGTTAAAGGCGCAGACGTTCTTTACACAGACGTTTGGGTATCAATGGGTGAAGAAGACAAATTCGCAGAACGCGTTGCACTTTTGAAACCTTACCAAGTCAATATGGACTTAGTGAAAAAAGCAAACAACGAAAACTTGATCTTCCTCCACTGTTTACCAGCATTCCACGACACTCACACTGTTTATGGTAAAGATGTTGCTGAAAAATTTGGCGTAGAAGAAATGGAAGTAACAGACGAAGTCTTCCGCAGCAAGTATGCTCGTCACTTTGACCAAGCAGAAAACCGTATGCACACTATCAAAGCTGTTATGGCTGCTACTCTTGGAAATCTCTACATTCCTAAAGTATAAAACTTACTCGTATACACAACACAGGGGTTGAGACGAAAGCTATGATAGCTTATCAGTTCTAGCGAAAGAAAGCAAGGATTCTTTTTGACAGATTTGCCACCTTACTCTTGTCATCTTCCTGCTTCCTAGTCTCATTCTGATAAACGTCGGCTGTGCGTTCAACCCCTTTTATTAGTAGTAATGACTAATTTGTCTTTTAAAAAGACGCTACCTCCACTTCATATTTTATCATCATACCTGCCTGTAGCTCTTAGAGTTCTGTCAGGTTTACCATATTAAAGAAAGGAGAGCTCATGTCTCATAGAAAAATCGTCGTTGCTTTAGGCGGAAATGCCATCCTCTCCACTGACCCGTCTGCTCAAGCTCAACAAGCTGCTCTGGTAGAAACAGCTCGTCATCTGGTCAAGTTGATTCAAAACGGAGATGAACTGATCATCACTCATGGAAATGGTCCTCAGGTTGGCAATCTCTTGCTTCAACACTTGATGGCAAATTCGGAAAAAAATCCTGCCTTCCCCCTTGATTCTTTGGTTGCCATGACCGAGGGTAGTATCGGTTTTTGGCTACAATGTGCTCTTGATAACGCATTGCTTGATGTAGGACTTGATAAAAATGTCGCTTCTGTTGTTACTCAAGTTATAGTAGACAAAGAAGACCCTGCCTTTATCAATCCCACTAAACCAATCGGTCCATTCTACTCAGAAGAGGATGCCAAAGCTGAGAGCGAAAAAACAGGGGCAACCTTCAAAGAAGATGCCGGTCGTGGCTGGCGTAAAGTAGTGGCTTCACCAAAACCAATCGACATTAAAGAAATCAACAGCATCCGCACCTTGCTCGATAATGGTCAAGTTGTCATCGCAGCAGGTGGAGGAGGTATTCCTGTTGTCAAAAATGAAAACGGTTACTTACGTGGGGTCGAAGCCGTTATTGATAAAGACTTTGCGTCTCAACGACTAGCAGAACTCGTCGAAGCTGACCTCTTTATTGTCCTTACTAGCGTAGACTATGTTTATGTTAACTACAATAAACCAGACCAAGAAAAACTTGAACACGTTACTGTCAGTCAACTAAAAGAATACATCAAACAAGGACAATTCGCACCGGGTAGCATGCTACCCAAGGTCGAAGCTGCTATCGATTTTGTAACCAACCGCCCAGAAGGCAAGGCTGTTATCACTTCCCTCAGCAATCTAGGTGCCTTGATCGAGTCCGAAAGCGGAACAATTATTGTTAAAGACTAGCCATTTTAACCCAAGTACAAGCTCTAACTAGGAGCACTCAGGTAAACCAACATCATTCGTTTTTATACTTTGTGGCATAGTTTAGGAGGAAAAACAAATGAGTGAAAAAACAAAAAAAAGGTTCCAAATGCCTTCATCTTACACTGTTTTGATCATTATTATTGCTATCATGGCAATCTTGACTTGGATCATCCCAGCAGGTAAGTATGACACGAACGAAGCAGGTGGCCTCATTGCAGGTACCTATCAAACTGTTGACTCTAATCCCCAAGGGATTTACGATATTCTAATGGCTCCAATCCGAGCGATGCTCGGTCACGAACCAACTAAAGCCGCTATTGACGTAGCCTTCTTCATCCTCATGGTTGGAGGATTTCTAGGTGTCGTCAATGCGACAGGCACACTCGATGTTGGTATTGCCTCTATTGTTAAGAAATACAAAGGACGCGAAAAAATGCTGATCCTCATCCTCATGCCCCTCTTTGCACTTGGAGGAACAACTTATGGTATGGGTGAAGAAACCATGGCATTTTATCCACTCCTTGTTCCTGTTATGATGGCTGTTGGTTTTGATAGCATTACTGCCGTTGCCATCATTCTACTAGGTTCTCAAGTTGGCTGTCTTGCCTCTACTCTCAATCCCTTTGCTACTGTTATCGCTTCTGATACCGCAGGTGTGTCATCTATGGACGGGGTTATCCTTCGTATCATCTTCTGGTTTGTTATGACAGGTATTAGTACTTACTTTGTCTACCGCTATGCAGAAAAGATTCAAAAGGATCCCACAAAATCACTTGTCTACTCTCAACGTGAAGAAGACCTTAAACACTTCAATGTCACTGATAACGAAAATGCTCCATCTGTCTTGAACAAGAAACAAAAACATGTTCTTGCCTTGTTCATCTTGACTTTCATCATCATGATCGCCAGCTTTATCCCTTGGGTAGACTTGCATATCACTATATTTGAAGATTTCAAGAATTGGTTGATTGATCTTCCTGTTATCGGTAAGATTGTTGGTTCATCTACAGCTGCTTTGGGTACTTGGTACTTCCCAGAAGGAGCAATGCTCTTTGCCTTTATGGGTATCCTTATCGGTGTTGTTTATGGCCTTAAGGAAAGCAAGATTATCTCTGCCTTCATGAATGGTGCTGCTGACTTGCTCAGTGTTGCCTTGATCGTAGCGATTGCCCGTGGTATCCAAGTTATCATGAACGACGGTATGATTACTGCAACTATTCTACACTGGGGTGAAGTCGGACTTCAAGGTCTCTCTTCTCAAGTCTTCATCGTTTTGACTTACCTCTTCTACCTTCCTATGTCATTCCTTATCCCATCTTCATCTGGACTTGCTAGTGCTACAATGGGAATCATGGCACCACTTGGTGAGTTCGTTAACGTAAAACCTAGTCTCATCATCACTGCCTATCAATCTGCATCTGGTGTACTAAACCTTGTCGCTCCAACTTCTGGTATCGTTATGGGTGCTCTTGCGCTCGGTCGTATTAGTCTAGGAACTTGGTGGAAATTTGTTACTAAACTCATTGTCGTTATTGTCATTGTGAGCATACTTCTTCTTATCCTAGGTACCTTCCTTCCATTCCTTTAGAACAAAGTGTGAGGTAAAACGAATGACCGTCTACATCACTGACTCCATTAAACAGAGCTTTATACAGAGTCTAAAGACTCTCATCTCCTACCCATCTGTCCTTCACGAAGGGGAAAATGGGACACCTTTTGGACAAGCTATTCAAGACGTCCTAGAAAAGACGCTGGAAATCTGCCATGAACTTGGCTTTAAAACTTATATTGATCCCAAGGGCTATTATGGCTATGCAGAGGTTGGTGAGGGAGAACTCCTTGCCATCCTCTGCCACTTGGATGTTGTGCCTGCAGGAGATTTATCAGATTGGCAATCTCCTCCATTTGAAGCAACTATCAGAGAAGGCAAACTCTATGGACGAGGGGCACAGGACGACAAAGGTCCTTCACTGGCAGCTCTCTACGCAGTGAAAAGCTTGCTTGACCAAGGCATCCAATTTAAGAAGCGCGTGCGTTTTATCTTTGGTACGGATGAAGAAACTCTTTGGAGATGTATGGCACGCTACAACGCCCTCGAAGAGCAAGCCAGTATGGGATTTGCACCGGATTCGTCATTTCCTTTGACATACGCTGAAAAGGGGCTCCTTCAAGTCAAGCTTCATGGCCCCGGATCTGATCAACTCAAGCTCGATATCGGAGGTGCCTTTAATGTCGTACCAGACAAGGCAAGTTACCAAGGTCCTCTTTATGAAGCGGTTTGTAGAGGTTTAACAGAATCTGGTTATGATTACCAAACTGCAGACCAAACCGTAACCGTACTCGGGGTACCTAAGCACGCCAAAGATGCTAGTCAAGGTGTCAATGCAGTCATTCGGCTTGCTAGTGTACTCGCACCTCTCCAACCCCACCCTGCTCTCCATTTTCTAGCTGACAAAGCAGGTCAAGATGGTAGAGGACTTGGAATCTTTGGAGAGATTACTGATAAACCGTCTGGTTCCCTTTCCTTTAATGTTGCGGGCTTGACTATCAATCCCGATCGCTCCGAGATTCGAATCGATATACGCATACCTGTGCTAGCAGATAAAGAGAAACTGGTGGCACAGCTCACTCAGTGCGCCAAAGACTACCAACTTGACTACCAAGAATTTGACTATCTAGCACCCCTCTATGTCGCAAGAGATAGCCAACTTGTTACTACCCTTATGCAAGTCTACCAAGAAAAAACCGGAGATAAAACTCCTCCTCTCTCATCAGGTGGTGCTACCTTTGCCCGCACCATGCCAAACTGTGTAGCCTTTGGCGCTCTTTTCCCAGGAGCACAACAAACTGAACATCAGGCAAATGAAGCAGCTGTCCTAGACGATCTTTATCGCGCTATGGACATCTACGCAGAGGCAGTTTACCGTCTCGCAACCTAACCAGATAAAGGTTTCTACCAAAAAATCCCGCAGATTTGCGGGATTTTTTCTTACATCAATGCGCCAACATTTCTTGGGCGATTTCTTGACCAGATAGGTTATCTGGATAGTAGGTTGGCCAGTTATCCATCTCTTCAAAGAGAGCTTCTTGGCTGGTGCCCCCAAAGAAGATATGGAAATGTTCCGCCTTGACTGGGGCGATATTGTGGTCACTAAACTGAACATACTTGAACTGTCCAGCATCCGCATCGGTCGCTTCAAAGAGGAAGCGCACGCCACGATTGCCTTTCTTATAAGTCAAGATTTTCTTACCGACATACTTGTAGGTGAATTTCTTGCTTTGGCCACCTTGAACAAACTCCATGGTATTGTCCGTGATGTTAATCTTAGTCACATCTGTCTGATACCCTTTTTGATAGTAGGCCTTGTACTCATCTTTGGTCATCTTGCCAGTCAATTTAGCCTTGTAATCAAAGACTTGATCGAAGGTCCCATCCTCAAGGAAAGGATAAACTGATTGCCAGTTGCCAGCATAGTCACTCAAGCTACGATCCTTGACATCTGCATCCTCAAAGTAACCGTTATGAACTGTCTTGGTGTTCTCTTCCTTCTCTGGCTCGATTTCTGGCCCTTCTTGATCTGTTGTCTGCTTGAGAGCCTTGAGGTTTTTCTCCATCACGGAGATATAGTCCTCACCAACCTTTGTTGCTTCTTCTGTCAGACTTTCTAGCGGATTGAGCACATCTAGTTTGACACCTGTTTCTTTTGAGAGTGTATTGGCGAGGGCTTGTGAGGCATTTTCTTCAAAGTAGATATAAGAAATCTTGTTTTTCTTGATATACTCTGTCAATTCTGCCAAACGTGCTGCTGATGGTTCTGCATCTGGTGAGAGCCCTGAAATCGATACTTGCTTGAGGCCGTAGTCCAAAGCCAAGTATCGGAAGGCTGCGTGCTGGGTCACAAAACTCTTTTGTTTAGCTTGAGACAAGCCATCTGTATAGGACTTGTCCAAGGCTTGTAATTTTTCGATATAGGCAGCAGCATTCTTTTCAAAAGTCTCTTTTTTGTCAGGATAGTCTGCTGACAAGCTGTCACGGATATGCTCTACTAGTTTGATGGCGCGTGCTGGTGATAACCAAACATGGGGATCGTAGTCATGATGGTGACCTTCACCACCGTGATCATGGCCTTCCTCTTCTTCCTCACCTCCTGGCAAGAGCAGCATATCACCTGTCGCCTTGATGGTTTTCACTTTTTTCTTATCCAAGGATTCTAGCAATTTGGGAACCCAGGTTTCCATGTTTTCATTTTCATAGACAAAGGTATCTGCATCTTGGATTTTGGCAACTGCCTTGGCAGACGGTTCGTATTCATGAGGTTCTGTACCAGCACCGATTAAGAGTTCCACATTGGCGGTATCTCCCGCGACTTGCTTGGTAAATTCGTAGACAGGGTAAAAGGTTGTCACGATATTTAGCTTCCCATCTGCCTGTTTTTGATTGGAACAAGCCACTAAAAAGAGGCTACAAAGACCGGCTAGGACTAAGCTAATTTTTTTCATTTCATTCTCCTATTTGATATAACGCTTGAGTAGACTGACTAATAAAAAGACAACTACAAAGATAATGGTGATACTTGCGCTAGCAGGAGTCTCCGCATAATAGGAGATGTAGAGCCCCGCTACCATTCCCAAAAAGCCAATACCACTAGCTAGCAACATAACGGATTTGAAGTTTTTCCCCAGACGAAGGGCAATACTAGCTGGCAAGACCATAATGGTTGATACCAACAGAGCTCCTGCTGCTGGAATCATAAGGGCAATGGCCACCCCTGTCACCATGTTAAAGAGGATAGACATGATCCGCACTGGAAGTCCATCTACAAAAGCCGTATCCTCATCAAAGGTCAGGATATACATTGGTCGCAAGAACAAGAAAGTCAAGAGTAAAACGACCGCCGCAATGGCAAAGAGGAAAATCACCTGCTCCTGGCTGATAGTCACAATCGAACCAAAGAGATATTGGTCCAAACTCATGGAACTCGAACTTTTTCCCTTACTCATCACGATAAGGGAGACTGCAAGCCCTGTCGACATGAGGATGGCAGTCCCGATTTCCATAAAGTTCTTGTAAACCGTACGGAGATACTCCAGAAAGACCGCAGCTATCAAGACAATGACAATGGTCGAAATAGTTGGAGAAATCCCCAAAACCAGACCAAAGGCAACCCCTGACAAGGAAACGTGACTAAGAGTATCACTCATCAAACTCTGACGACGTAAGATAAGGAAGGTCCCAAGAACTGGAGAAAAGAGACTCATAGCAATAACAGCCAAGAAGGCACGCTGCATGAAGTCATAGGATAGTAAACTAAGCATGATCCACCTCCTGGTCACTCTCGTGAACGTTGAAACAACGCCACGGTGAGTCTTGGTTACGCACTAGGTGAATATTGCGGTCTGCGTATGCCTTGACCTCCTCAGGGTCATGCGTAATCATCAAAACGGCCTTTCCATGATGGTGAGCACTGTGATGCATGAGTTCGTAAAATTCATTTTTACTTCCAGCATCCATCCCTGTCGTCGGCTCATCCAGGACAAAGATATCTGGGTCAGAAGCAAACATCCGAGCAATCACTGCTCGTTGCTTTTGCCCTCCCGAGAGGGAGCCAATTCGTTTGTCACGATGTTCCCACATACCAACTGAGTCTAAACTGGCCTTGATATGCTCCTCATCGTGAGCATTCAAACGACGGAACCAGCCCTTTCGCGGATAACGACCAGACTTGACAAATTCGTAAACCGTACTTGGAAATCCTGCATTAAAACTAGCAATTTGCTGCGGGAGATAAGCTATCCTAAGTTTTTTCCCATGAGTATTTGTCTTTGAGATGGTTACCTTGCCAAATCTTGGCTGCAAGATGCCTAGACTTGCCTTAATCAGCGTCGTCTTGGCAGCTCCATTTTCACCAGTCAGGGTGACAAACTCCCCACTATCAACACTATAGTTGATATGCTCGAGGACAGGTTCTTTGTCATAATAGAAAGACAAGTCCTCTACTGTAATATACCGCATTATTTGATTTCTCCTACTAAAGCAGTTAAAAACCGCTGGATGACTTCTTGTTCGTTTGGAGTAAACTGACTTGCCACTTGTTCATAGGCTAAGAGCGTGTGCTCATGATGATGGTGGTGTTCCTCTGCCACTGGTCGAGCTAGCTCGGTCAGTTTGTAAAAGATCACACGCGCATCCTTGGGATCTCTGGATGTCTCTAACATGCCCTCTTTGACCAAAGACTTGATAGCCTTGGTCACTGCTGCCTGGCTGACATTGAGGCGACGGGCCAACTCCGAGTTGGTTAGGGATTCTTCCGACAAGAGCATGAGGATGTGTTCCTGAGTATTGGTCAAGGCTACATCACTGGTGCAATGCCCGATCAGAATTTCATGCTGGTTCTCAGATCTCAAGATCACCTCGTTTAAAAAGTTATCGATTTCCTGTGCAAGCTGTCTCATGTGTTACTCCTTCCCTAGCTATCTTTTTCGTAAAAAAACTTAGATAGCCACCGATTCTTTACTGGTTAATTATATCATAAACCAAAAGAGAGTCAAGGGAAAAAGGCGTAAAAACGTTTCCCTAGACTCTTCTAGATGTAAAATTTAACCTATTTCTGCTTTGGTTTTCGACTCGATAAGATACCTGCCAAACCAGCTACCATTCCCATCAAGAGCAAGAAGATGGATTGTTCACTTCCTGTATTTGGAAGAGCTTTTTCTGAGACAACTGCCTTCTTGCTAAATTGACCTGCCACCTCATAAGTAAGTGGTACATTCGTAGTCGCATCACTAGCAGCTGCATTCGTTTGAGGCGTTTCTACTGGTAGACTAAAGTTTTTAGAATCCACAGAAATCGTCCGTGAGTTCGGATTGATCTTTTCATACTGGGTCAAATCAGCGGTTTTCAGATACTCTTCAAAGGCTGCATCCATAGATGGGCCTTCTTCACGCGCGCCACCTAACATCGTGTAGCCATCACCACCCGCAGCTAAGAAATCATTGGTTGCAAGATAGTACGTTTTTGCGAGGTCTAGGAGTTCATAACGACCAGTTGTTCGGTTTTTGACCTGGATGGCCAAGACACGTTTACCTGATGGTAGATTGGTATCATAGTAGACCTTCACACCTGAAATTTGCAAGAAACCACCACTTGGCTCTAACAATGGTTGGCCGTTCTCATCCAAGACCTTCTTGCCATCCTTATCGACCTGCAAGATAGAGCCGAGTGATTTTTCAAACATATCCAATACTTGTTGCCCAGTCACTTGGATTTGTGAGATGGTATTTCCAAATGGAAGAACGGCAATGACATTTCCTTTAGTGATCGGTTTGCCTTTTGCAATAGTTTCACGCAAGCCACCGCCATTTGTCACAGCGATGTCAGTCGGATGGCTAAATCCTGTTTGACCATACTGATAGAGGGAGTCCGCTACGACGTTTCCGAGGTTAGTTTCACGAACCCGAACATTTTCACGATCTCCGTTGAGTTCTACAGGGCTGTTTGAAACGACTTCAACAGCATTCTCAGCATCGTATTTTTGTTTAATGTCTTTGACTAGTTTTTCAACTGTTGGATTGGCTGGTAATTTTTTAGCATCAGCAGCCGGAATCTGAGTTGGATTGCCCAAAAGCTGACGTGATTTGTAGGTGATTTTTCCTACATTATGAAGGTAGCTTCCCGTCTGGTTATAGGTAACATTATCTCCATAGGTCGTTGATTCTACTGTATGAGAGTGACCATCGATTACTGTTACACGTTTCCCTTTCAAACGAGGATTTTTAGACAAGGCTTCTGCCAAGGTTGAACCACGCCACTCGACTGGAGTTGTGGTATCCACACCCAAGTGAGCCAGCACAACATAGTGTTTGTAGTCCTTGCCTTCTGTACGCGCCTTGGCTTGGACTTCTTCGATAACCTTATTCACCTCGGAGATTGGATCTGTAAAGGTTACCCCTTTGACATTTTTAGGGTGAGTTTTGGTAGCTGTTTCAGGTGTTGTCACACCGATTACAACAAACTCATCACCTTCCACAGTCTTATCTTTATCAACGATTGTAGAAGCTTCAAAGAGACGAGCACCATTGACGTAGGTATTTGAACTAAGTAATGGGAATTTCAAGATTTCCTTGTATTTTTTAGCTTCGTCTAAACCAAAGTCAAACTCATGGTTTCCTACTGCCATGGCATCATACTGCATCTGATTGAGAATTTCGGCGCGTGCTTCACCCTTTGTAGAGTTGGAAATCGGTAAACCTTGGAAAGCGTCTCCTGCATCTACGACGAGAGTCGCTTGATTTGATTTCGCGCGTTCCTGCTCAATGACAGTCGCTAACTTAGCATCTCCAATAACTCCCTTTTCCTCTACAATACGACCATGGACATCATTGGTGTGTAAGATAACGGTGTCTTTTTCTTCGCTTTTAGGAGATTCGACAGGAGCTTCCTTTGCTTCCGCCGATTCAGCACTTGTGGGAGTTGCCGCCTCTGTTGTTGGAGCTGCAGGAGTTTCTGAAGTTGCAGGATTTGCTACAACCGCTGGATTTTCTGCAGGGGCATCTGCTTCTTCAGCATAGACCTGTCCAGCCAAAAAAGCTGGGGTCAGTAGGGCTGTCGACAAGACAGGTAACAAAGAACGTTTATTCATTTTGAAATCCTTTTCTTTTCTTTTTTCCTTTATATTATACGATATTTCTAGAAAATTTGAAACCTTTGACTTATTTTCATCTAAAATATTCGCTATTTAAACAAAAAAGCTTGGGTTCAAATCCCAAACTTTCATCTTGATTTATTGAAAATATTTGATCTTTCCATCATATGTTGCCCAGTCCTTGCTAAAGAAGCGGTCATTCATCTTGTAGTCTGGAGCTGGTTTTGGATCCGTCAAGAAAGGATTAACAACCTTATCAAAAGCCAGCCACCCCAACCAACCCAAGTGAATGGTGTCCTTGATAAAGTAAGGTTCTCCTCCTTTTTTTGAAAAGTCAGCAATATTGGTAAAGCCTTGACTTTCTAACTGATAACGAATTTTCTCCACTGCGTGTTGGTACATTTCTTCACTGAGTTCTGTATATTCCATCCATTTCTTGTTGACGGGCTGGATAACAAAGAGCACATTGACTTTTGATTTGGCAAATTGATTGAGAACCAGCTGCAAATCATTGTATTCAGACGACTTTAGGAAGTTATAATTTTTTTGATACCCTTCCCATTTTTTTAAGTCTTTTTTGACCTCATACGTGTAGAAATGATTCTCCATCCCCATATCGTTATTGGTCGTATTTGCCTCTGCATCCTTACGAGCAATTTCTTCTAAAGCGTCATAGGAAAACTGATCAGGAAGATCTTTTAAATAGTTTTCCACGTGTTCCTTGTACTTGAGTTTCCCCCGAATGGAAAATTGACCAAAAAGAGAGGACTGCTTTTCATTGAATCGTGCAAAGAGGTTGATGATAAGTCGATCAGCATCTGACAAGTCCTCTCCTTTTGAAAGCTTTTGAAGGATGCCTTTCAAGGCCACACTCGGATTCTGCTTCAACAAACGCGTCGCAGCATGCTTAGCCGAAATGTCCCCAGATTGATTTTCCAAAAAAGCTGTCAACTGGTCGCTATTAAAGAATCTCTGAAAAGCTGCTGGCTCGTAATCTGTCTCTGTAAACCACTGAGGAGAGATGACAAACACCGCCTGCTTTTCCTCAATTTCTGGCAAGATTTGCTGCAAACCGAAATATTGGTTAAGCGAGGCCGCTCCTGCCTGACCTAGAAAATAAGGGCGGTAGGGACGATTGTATTTTTCTGCTAAAACAGCTGGATGGACACTATCAAATCGAATCCATTCACTTGACCCTAAAAAAGGGACAAAACGCATATTGGGATCCGTAAGTGCCCTCACTTTTTGGCTTCTCTCTTTAAAACTTTCCCTACTGATGGAAGCAGCAGAGTACTTCTCCTCCGTCAGATTATGGCTTGTTGTACTTGGGTAAAAAAAGATAAGTAGAAGAACCAAAAATCCAGCAATGAAGATGGGGCCGAAGATCAGCCACAAGCGTTTAAGCATTCTTTAACTCCGTAATACCTTCTACGATTTTATTAGCTGTATTCCAGTCATCACGACCGAACTCCGTCACTGGAACACGAATGTCAAAACGATTTTCAATCTCAACAATCAATTCAACCGTCCCCATGCTATCCAAGACACCGGCATCAAAAAGATCTTCATCCATCATGTCAGAAACATCTTCCATAAACAACTCATCAATAATTTCAATAACTTCTGATTTGATATCCATTTTTTACATCCTTTTATTTTTTAAACCATAAATCATTCAAAAATCCAGAAAAGATTAAGAATGAAACCATCACGACATGGAAGGTGACAACCATGCCAAGCAACTGAATCCAGCGATTCTCAGGTAAGGAAGCCTTCCCAGCTTTTTTCCGTTCTTTATTGAGCGCTTTTTTCTTACGAAGCCAAGCATCATTGATGACCAGCCCAATCCCATGAAAAAGTCCATAGGCGATGTAGTACCAGGTTACACCATGCCAAAAGCCCATAATCAGCATATTTAGAATATAGGCAACACTTGAAGTCACATTGCGATTTTTAAAGACCTTATTTCTGGTCAGTACCATGACCATCCGCATAAAGACAAAGTCACGGAACCAGAAAGACAGACTCATGTGCCAGCGATTCCAAAATTCTTTTAAATCCCTTGACAAAAAGGGCTTGTTAAAGTTGATAGGACTATGAATCCCCATCAAATTGGAGATGGCTAAAGCAAACATAGAGTAGCCCGCAAAGTCAAAGAACAGTTCTAAACCGAAGGTATACATAACTGCAAGAGCATAATGATTAAAGAAACCACCTGTCTGCAAGGCCAAATTTTTCAGCGGAGGCAATAATGTCTCTCCTAAAATGTGAGCCAAGATAAACTTGTAAAGGAAGCCAAGCATGATATACTTGACAGCCTCTTCTAGCATGTCCATCAGCTCACTCCTCTCAGGAATGGTCTCATAATTTTCATTGAAGCGTTTAAAACGATCAATGGGACCACTTGAGAAGGTCGGCATAAAGAGAAGAAAACGCAAGAATTGCCAGACCGTTAAATCCTTGATGACACCATCTCTCAATTCAACGATAACCCCAACTGCACGAAAGGTCAAGTAAGAAATCCCTAAAAAGCCAAACAAAGACTGAGGTCCATGAATAGCAGGAGATACTTTTACAAAGACGATTGGCAATAGAGATAAAAAGCTAACCAGGTAAAATATCCATTTACTATCCCGTCGTTTCCTGTACCTTTTGTAGAAAAACACAAGCAGTACCTGCCAGATAACATAAAGGATAAGAGCGCTTATTTGATTCGTCTTTCCACCGACCAACATGGTGACGATAAAGAAGAGACTAACGAGCACCTCATACCAGGCAAAGCGTTTCTTGAAAAAGAGCCCGATAAATATCGGTAGGGTCGCAGCAATCACGTACAAAAAATAATAAAGATTGCCATAAGGTTCCAAATGAGGTAGCTGTTTGTAAAGCTCCATCATCTATTGTTTACCTCATTGATCAAGCCCTTGATATCAATTTTACCATTAGGTGTTAGTGGCAAACTGTCTCGATAGAGAAACTTAGACGGCATCATATAGGACATCATGATATCTGCTAAATCTTCCTTGATAGCCTTGGTAATATCGATATCACGTTCAAACTGCTGACGGACACCGTCCTTTAGGATGACATAGGCCAATAGATTTTGTACTTTATGGTCTTTGTTATAGCGTGGAACAGCTACGGCAGACTCAATAAAGCGAGACTTGTTGAGGTTTTGAGAAACATCTTCAAGCTCAACACGATAACCATTAAACTTAATTTGGAAATCCATTCGTCCACCATAGAGAAGCAAGCCCTCATCTGTCATAGTTCCTACATCTCCTGTGTGGTAGGCTGGAAGACCTTCGAACTCAAAGAAAGCTTCTGCCGTTTTTTCAGGATTATTCATATAGCCTTTTGAAACAGCTGGTCCAGATACGATGATTTCTCCCTGCTTACCATTTGGCAGTTTCCTACCTTCCTCATCAATGATAAAGGTTGGAGAATCATCTTTTGTATAGCCGATTGGGAGACGTTTAAGAGTCGACAACATCTCGTCCGTCACGGCAACTGCTGACAGGGCTACTGTCGCTTCTGTTGGGCCGTAAGCATTGATGATACGGGCATTTGGGAAACGCTCGCGCAATTTTTGAGCTGTTTTGACCGTCAATTCTTCACCATCAAAGTAGAAATGCGTGATTCCAGGCATTTTCTCACTATTAAAGTCTTCTGACAACATGGCCATATCTGCAAAGGAAGGTGTTGAAGTCCAGATAGCGATTGGCAATGAAAAGATCGTCGCAAAGAGCTTTTTGAAATCCTGAGTAATGGCTGAAGGAAGAGCGAAAAGCGTACCACCTAGTGCCAATGTTGGTGCCCAGTACATGACAGATAGGTCAAAAGAATAAGGTGGCTGAGCCAGCATTTGTGGACGACTTGGCGTCGCAAATTCCTTGTCCGTAATCATCCAGTTAGTAAAACTGAGGAGATTATCATGGGAAATCTGCACTCCCTTTGGCTTACCAGTCGTACCAGAAGTAAAGATGATGTAGTAATTATCATCTCCCTTGACTGGATGCGTAATCTCGTAGCTAGAAGCTTGGGCAAAGGCTTCTTGAACCTGAGCTAGATTCAACATCGGTGTAGAAACCTGCTCCAACGGAAAGTCTGAAACGGCAATAATCAAGCTCGGCTCTGCAACTTCTACAATAGCAGAAACTCGTTCCAAGGCCGAATGGCTGTCAATGGGAATATAGGCATGCCCCGACTTAGTCAGCGCTACAAAAGTAGCCAACATCTCATATTCCTGACCACCAAAAACGACGACTGGAGATTTCTCAGGTAAGCCAAGTCGATCAATAGCTGTAGCCAAACTATCCGAATCAGCCTTTAAATCGCCATAAGTATGCTCTTGACCTAAAACATTGTAGACAGGATATGTTGGCTGTGTTTGAGCAAAGTGCTCAATCGTTTCAATCATATCTTTTATCGGTTTATTAGACACAGTTCTTCTTCTCCTTTAAACTAGAACTCATTATAAATAAAGGTTCCCTGGCTCTGACCAAGGTAACTAAAAAAATAAAGTAAACCAAGTAAGATTACAAAATATAGGACGGTCTGTCCCAAAAACATATACAATTTTCTGTGTTTTCCCATAGTTAGTGTGTTCAATTTTCTATGATTTTTCAAAAAAGCTATGCAACTATGCATTTACTATCTTATCTTCCTAACATTTTACCACTTTATCAACCTTTTTTTCAACTGTTTACCATAACTTAAAAGTTCGTTTTAGCTTATTTTAAGACAAATTAAAATGTTAATAAAAATTGTTATCAAAAATCTCTTTTCCTCGAAATCCTGACACCCATTATCATACATTAAACAATTAAAGAGATGGCAGCAAACACACAACTCCCCCTTTAGGCATTTTTATGCTAAAATAGTAGCTATGGATAAAATTATTAAAACAATATCAGAAAGTGGTTCTTTTCGTGCTTTCGTTCTTGATAGCACGGAAACCGTCCGCACTGCTCAAGAAAAACATCAAACTCAAGCCAGTTCAACTGTCGCACTTGGTCGCACCCTTATCGCTAGCCAGATTCTCGCAGCCAATGAAAAAGGGAATACCAAGCTAACGGTTAAAGTTCTTGGAACGAGCTCTCTCGGTGCTATCATCACAGTCGCAGATACCAAGGGCAACGTCAAAGGCTACGTGCAAAATCCAGGTGTTGACATTAAAAAGACTGCAACTGGTGAAGTCCTTGTCGGACCTTTTGTCGGAAATGGTCAATTCCTCGTTATCACAGACTACGGTACTGGAAATCCCTACAACTCCATGACTCCTCTCATCTCTGGGGAGATCGGTGAAGACTTGGCCTATTACCTGACAGAAAGCCAACAAACTCCTTCAGCAGTCGGTCTCAATGTTCTTTTGGACGAGGAAGACAAGGTCGAAGTTGCCGGTGGTTTTCTTCTCCAAGTATTGCCAGGAGCCAAGGAAGAAGAGATTGCTCGCTTTGAGAAACGCATCCAAGAAATGCCAGCTATCTCGACACTTCTGGAAAGCGACGACCATATCGAAGCTCTCCTCAAGGCTATTTATGGTGACGAATCCTACAAACGCCTATCTGAAGAAGAAATCCGTTTCCAATGTGACTGTAGCAAAGACCGCTTTATGAACGCTCTTGTCAGCCTTCCAACTTCAGACCTGGAGGAAATGAAAGAGGAAGACCACGGAGCAGAAATCACTTGTCAATTCTGCCAAACCACTTACAACTTTGATGAAAACGACCTGGAGGAACTCATTCGTGACAAATCTTAATACACCTTTTATGATTGGCAATGTTGAGATTCCCAATCGTACCGTTTTAGCACCCATGGCTGGTGTCACCAACTCAGCCTTTCGTACCATCGCAAAAGAGCTCGGAGCAGGACTCGTTGTCATGGAAATGGTCTCTGACAAGGGAATCCAATACAATAACGAAAAAACCCTGCACATGCTTCATATCGATGAAGGCGAAAACCCAGTTTCTATCCAACTTTTTGGTAGCGACGAAGATAGCCTAGCACGCGCAGCAGAATTCATCCAAGAAAATACCAAGACCGATATCGTCGATATCAACATGGGCTGCCCAGTTAACAAAATCGTGAAGAACGAAGCTGGCGCTATGTGGCTCAAGGATCCAGACAAGATCTACTCTATTATCAATAAGGTCCAATCTGTCCTTGATATCCCCCTCACCGTCAAAATGCGTACAGGCTGGTCTGATTCATCCTTAGCCGTGGAGAATGCTCTCGCAGCTGAGGCTGCTGGTGTCTCTGCCCTCGCTATGCACGGTCGTACACGTGAGCAAATGTATACTGGCCATGCGGACCTTGAGACCTTGCACGACGTAGCCCAAGCCCTAACCAAGATTCCATTTATCGCCAACGGTGACATTCGTACGGTTCAAGATGCTAAACAACGCATCGAAGAAGTTGGGGCTGACGCTGTTATGATTGGTCGCGCAGCCATGGGAAATCCCTACCTCTTCAACCAAATCAACCACTATTTTGAAACGGGAGAAATCCTTCCTGATTTGACCTTCGAAGACAAGATGAAAATTGCCTACGAACATTTGAAACGCTTGATTAGCCTCAAAGGAGAAAAAATTGCTGTTCGTGAATTCCGTGGACTCGCTCCTCACTATCTTCGTGGTACATCTGGCGCAGCCAAGCTTCGTGGAGCCATTTCACAAGCTAGCACCCTAGCAGAGATTGAAGCCCTCTTGCAATTAGATAAAGCATAGTCTCACATCTACAACTTACAAAAACGGCAAAACTCAAAAATGAGTCTTGCCGTTTTTTATATGTTTTCATCTTGTAAATCTAATTGCTTCACTCTAGCTATATAGTAGGACATAATCAAAAACAAATTGAGGCTGATAATCCAAACAGACCATTCATGAAGAAAATGCATCAATACAGCCAAGCTGATTGCCCCCACTATGAAACTTCCCACAACAATCCCATAATTTAAGGCTTGACGACGGTATTCTTGGATATTTCCTTCTCTTCTAGCAATGCGATACAAAGCGGTCAACATCTTTCGGTAATTTCCAGACGTCATAAAAATGACATAGGGATGATCTTCAATCAAACTACCCGTAAATGTTAGCATCATCATTCCTGTTCCAAAAGCAATGAAAGGAACTTCTAATAGAGGAAATCGTGAAAAGAAAGGCAAAATAAGGGTCCCGATAAATAAGGGGAGCAACATCTTAACCCGCCAGTAGGCCGTTTTGCGGTATTCTTTCATGTGCAATGCAAACAGAAATCCTAGAGAAAAGAAAAGAATTGAGCAGAATCGTAGCATCGTATTGATGACATTTGAGTCGTGCCAATCAGATATAAGTAGGAGAATATTCCCTGTCTGTGTTGCTACCAAACTATGGTATTGAATATGGCAAAACACATCCAAAGAACCACCTACAAACCCAAGAAATACTCCCATCAATCGTGTGTTTTGAGGTAAGATTAATTTATCCGCCATGTACTATCACTCGTTTTCCTTTGGTTTTTTTATTATACCACTTTCTCTTGGAGAAACTAAGTGAAAAACAGTTGGCTCACTCTTTTACAGCACGATTTCTAGTAAAAGTTAAAGCACCAAATTTTATTATTGAATCAAGGCAACGCTTGAAACTTTACCATCCGCACCTGTTGTAATTTGGATGATTTTTCCCCCACCGATTTTGGCATTATACTTACCATCATCAAGAGTGTAAGAGTAACCTCTGATAGAATAGTTTTCTTTCTTTCCATCTGCAGTTTCTACTGTGAATTGCCCCCCTGATGAAACTGTAATGGTTTCGCCATTCGCTCCCTTCCAGTTGCCCGCTGCAGCTGAGAAGTCACCATCCACCATGGTTAAAACTCCCTTGTAGCGTTTGTTGTGTTCTGCTTGCTTGTCTTGAAGTTTGCGGTCAGTTGTTGGATCATAGCTTGACTGGTTAGACTGGGCTTGAGAACCTTGCTGGGTTGACGGAGCCTGAGAAGGGGCTGGTTGACTAGGAGTTGCTTGTTCTTGTCTTGATTCAGGTGCTGGTTTCGCTTGTGACTGATCTGCTGTTGTAGAAGACTGATCAGAAGATGCTTGAGCTTTTTCAGATGAAGCTGAGCTTGAAGATTTTTGAGTCTTACTTTCTTTGCTAGAAGAAGCTGCTTTAGAACTTGATGATTGGCTTGTCTTGGCAGAGCCACTTGTTTGAGTGGTTTCGTTTTTATTTCCACAAGCTCCCAGTAGCAAGGTAGAAGCCAATACAGTCGCTGTCATCAATTTGATATAGGTTTTCTTTTTCATATTTCTACTCCTTTGTAACATTTTTGAAATGTTAAGAAATCTTTTTGTAACACAATTGTAACATTGAGCTTTGAATCTGTCAACTATTTAGAGAAACTATTTTAAAAATTGTTTTCTCTACTATTTCTATTCGTAATCGAAACGAAAAAATAGAAAAATTTTCTAGATTGGAGTCATATTTTTCACATCACTCTTGTATATTCGATCGCATTGTTTTGGACAAAGGTCTACAATACTATTGAAATAGGAGGTAGATTCTTATGGCAAACAAGTATTTCAAGTATCTTCCTTGGTTGATTTTGGGAGCTATTGGTTCTTATCAAACAGCCACTTACTATTCGCGAACCGCATTTGATGTATTCTATCTGACAATGATCTTTATGATAGTCTATATCGCTTTGTTATTCCTACACGAAAAATATCTCAAGTATCGATACAAAGACTTCTTTACTCACATATTGAGTAATCCTAAGAAAGATAGCCACCACTAAAACTAGTCGCAACAGAAAGCCATCTCAAGATGATAAATAAAGAGGTCGGGAACTTTTCCTGACCTCACTTTTTATTTCAATCGATAGGTTTTTCTTGGTTTCTTTTTAGGCACTCGTTTGAGTCCGACTTCTTCTACATATTCGCCGTATTTTACGAGAAAGTTATTGCTGACGATGGGACGACCTGGGTTGATGAGATTGACCAGTTCAGTTCCTTCGTAGACAGTGAACTCCTCCTCCAGCAGATAGAGAAAGGTTGGGTTCCAGTCGAGACGGCCTTGGATCCGTTTGATGGACTCTTGGATAATAGCATAATGGTCAAAGGCGAAGGCACTCTCCTCCAACTCCACTCCCTCTAGGAAGCATTTGCCCGTCTGAAAATCGACATCTACAAAAACCACATCCTTGGCATCGTCTCCTGCTTGAACAAGGTCTAATGCGCGACTAGGCAAATAAACCAAGTGAGCGATGGTCACCGTCCAGCCACGTGGATCACGACCGGGAGTCGATACGGTCATCAATTGCTCGATTTTTTCTAAAGGAAGATCGAGATTGACTTCTTCTCTCACCTCGCGCTGACAGGCATGCGCAGCATCCTCTCCCTTATCCATAAAGCCTCCAACCAGAGCCAAACAGTTTTGATAAGGGTGAGCCTTGCGACGAATCAGCAAGAGCTTGATCTTTCCTTCGACAAAGCAGTAAGCCACCATATCTACTGTCACACTTGGTTTTTCATATTGAGGGAGTTCCTGCTTGTAGTACCAATCCAAAAACTCCGCCTGACTTGCATGAATTTCATAATATTCTTTTTCCGTCATCCCTGCTGGAATCTTCGTGTCTCCCATTTTAAGCCTCCTTTCGAACTGCCTTGGTCCATTGGTACCATCCCACTAGACTGTTGAGTGTGTAAACCCAGTACATACCTTGGATGTGGATATTTTCACCCCACCAGAGGTAGATACTAAAGAGATTGGTTGCAATCCAGAAAATCCATTGCTCACGATAGAGACGTGTCATCAAGAGCTGACCAACACCATTGGTCGCATCGGTTACACTATCACGGAAAGGCCGAGCGCTATGGATACTTTGATAAGCCAAACCCATACCAATCCAAATGATGGTAGTCAAGACCAAGTACTTGAGCCAGTCAAGAACAGATAATTTCTTAGCTTCAAAGTGGGATTCTTCTGGTTTTCCTTGGTCATTGATACGGTTGGACAACCAAGCATAGAGACCAATCGGCTGCATGACAAAGAAGTAAACGGTCGTCAAGACTTCGCCATAAAAAGTCGCATTCATAGCCAAAATCAAATAGATAGCCGAGTTAATGGCCCCAAAGAGATAATTGCTTGCACGCCCTTCTGCTACCAAGATAACACAGACAATCCCAGTCCAAGAGGCAAACAAGCTCAGCCAGTCATGGCCTTCCGTATTTTGCGTGAACTCTAAGATCAAGGGAACACTTGACAAGGCGATGAGGTATAACCACTGGAAAAGACTACGGCCGACAAAGAGATCTTTCCAGAGCAGACGCATGATTCCTGCAAAACCGATCTTGCGAGCTTCTGCATGGACATTTTTAAAGTTTTCGATAAATTGTGTGATTTTTTCAGTTACTGTTTTCATAATTTTCTCCTAATCTGCTTGGTAAATGGTATCGATAGCCACTTTGGCTGCTTCATAATTGCCTAGGTAATCCTCAGCTAGATAAACTAGTGGGATGGTGGTTAAATATCGCTCTCTTATCTGGTCCAAATGCTGGGAAAAACTGTGACGAATATGGTCTTCTGCCATGGTCATATCTCTAAATCCGTCATTGACATAGGAGCCGACAGGTTGTACAAAGAGAATCAAGTCCCATTTTTCCTTAGCCAAGATCGAAACAAAGAGATTGTCAAAGGTTTCTCCTGATAAATCCTCTTGTTCCTCAGCCTCCATGTAATAATCATAGTAGCCCTTAGTTACTAAGGAGTTGGTGTCAGCTATCACTAGACCTCGATTGGCATTGCTATCGATTAACTTAGAGGTCTGGTCATACTGCCCTAAAAGGAGATAATAGTAATCTTTTGGAGTCAATTCATCGTCGCGGACATTGTTTTTTATCTGGTACTCACGTGCGTATTCCAGACTGACCGGCGCATCGTAATACCTTGCCAAATCCTTGGCCAGAGTGGTCTTCCCATTGCTGGCACTTCCCATAATCAACACTTTCTTAGTAAACTGACGACGGAAAGGCTGAGCGATGTATTTCCAATATTTGCTTGGATTTTCTCGAATCATAGTCGCTGAGATACCAAACTTTCTTTCTTGCAAAACGGTCTCAAAGCCACGATTTGATAATTCTTGCTGGTAGTCACGTTCTCCCACAAAAAAGATCAGTTCTTGCTGGGTTTCATCGTAGGAAATCTCCGATAACATCTGATCCAACCACTCCTGCCAGCCCATAGGGTAACGGGGAAGGTTGGTCTCATCCAGTTTGCAGACAGAGGTCAACTCGTCATCACGAAAAGCCTCTCTTATATAGCGAAATCTTTTTTGAAGAGTTAAGCCTATCTGCTCCCCTCTGTCTCCCTCATAGCCTGAAACAACTACCCAGACCTGATCACACTGGCGCTTCGCTCTCTGGATCAGGTCGATATGCCCTTGATGGAGAGGGGCAAAGGTCCCAAATACCACTGCTGTTTTCTTTTTCATAAACGTTTTACCTTTTTATAATTTTTGATATTTTTGTTTTCTATGTTTTTATTATATATTATATTTTTGTTTTGTCAAGATGTTTTTATTATTTTTTATAAAAAAGTGATAAAAAAGAACCAGGATCACTCCTGATTCTCTATTTCTATGCAATATCAAATTTTAATTGACCAGCTTTGACACCGATTTTGAGGGTTTTGCCTGCTACCAATTCGCCTTTGAGGAGAAGTTCTGCTAACTTGTCTTCCACTTCGGTTTGCAGTGTTCTGCGAAGTGGTCGGGCTCCCATTTCTGGATTGTAACCGTGACTAGCTAGTAACTTCAGTGCCGAAGCTTGCAGTTTCAAATCGATGCCCTTCTCTGCTAGGCTAGCAATCAATGGTTTAACCATGATCTTGACAATTTCCTGCATGTGCTCGCTATCCAAACTGTGGAAGACCACCTTTTCATCAATACGGTTGATAAACTCTGGTCGATAAGCTTTTTTCAACTCTTCGAAGATTCTTTTTTCCATATTTTCCTGGTCAAAACGAATGTCCTTAGCCCCAAAACCGACAGTCTTGTCATCACGAAGGGCTGTCGCACCAAGGTTTGAAGTCATGATAATGATGGTATTTGAAAAATCAACCTTGCGACCCTTGCTGTCTGTTAGAACTCCATCGTCCAAGACTTGCAAGAGGACATTAAAGATATCTGGGTGGGCTTTTTCAACCTCGTCAAAGAGAAGCACTGAGTAAGGTTTATTGCGAACCTTCTCGGTCAATTCCCCACCTTCTTCGTAGCCCACATAGCCCGGAGGAGCTCCATTAAGACGGCTGGCCGCAAATTTCTCCATATACTCACTCATATCAAAGCGGATAAGAGCTGATTCGTCATCAAAGAGTACTTCTGCCAAAGCCTTAGCCAATTCGGTCTTCCCGACACCCGTCGGTCCTAAAAACATAAAGGAACCAATCGGACGCTTGTGACTGCGAATACCTGACTGATTGCGGCGAATGGCACGGCTAATACTTGAAACAGCTTGATCTTGTCCGATGACGCGTTTATGCAGTTCTGCTTCGAGGTTCAGGTATTTCTTAGCATCCGTTTGCGTCAGCTTTTGGACTGGGATACCTGACAAACGACTCAAGGTGGTCAAAATATCAGACTCTGTTACTAAGTCTTTATAGACAGGCAATTCTTGTTCTTTTGCGATTAGCTGGGCTGCTTGTTTCCACTTGCCATCCATCAAGGCCTTGTCTGCTGGACTCAAGTCGGATTCGTCCATTCTCACATGCTTGGATTTGTTTTGCACTGTTGCTGCCGCCTCATCCAAGAGGTCGATAGCAGAGTCTGGCAAGTGACGACTGGTTAGGTAACGATGCGCCATCTTAACGGCTGTTTCGATAGCTTCATCTGTGATTTGCACACGATGATGTTTCTCATAAGTCGCCTTCAAACCTTGCAAAATGGTCATGCTGTCAGCTAAACTCGGCTCTTCAATCGTCACTTTGGCAAACCGACGAGAAAGGGCAGCATCTTTTTCGATGTGTTTTTGGTATTCTTCCTGAGTGGTTGCACCAACCGTTCTCAAAGTTCCACGTGCCAAGGCTGGCTTCAATATATTGGCTGCATCCAGAGTCGAATCAATACCACTACCAGAACCCATGATGGTGTGGAGTTCATCGATAAAGAGGATTACTTTGCCATCTTCTTCGATATCCTTGATGATATTGTTCATACGCTCTTCGAAATCTCCACGGAAACGGGTTCCCGCAACGACATTCATCAAATCAAGCTCCAAAACACGCATCTTGGCCATTTCCGCAGGTACATCCCCACTAGCAATACGCTGGGCAAGTCCAAGAGCCAGAGCTGTTTTCCCAACACCAGCATCTCCAACCAAGACCGGATTGTTCTTGGTCTTTCGGCTCAAGATTTGAATCATACGTGAGATTTCTTTGTCTCGACCGATAACTGGCTCTAACTTGCCAGAGCGCGCTTGCTCCGTCAGGTCATGCGTATAGTCCTCGAGACCACCGCTCGGATTCTGAGGCATGCCCATCATATTGGCCATGGAATTTTGCTTGTCTGCTACCGTGCGATGGCGTTGACGCAAAGCCTTAAGGTCTTCTCTTGTCCAACCTGCACGTTCCTCTAAGTTGCGACGAAGGGCAGCAATTCTGACCTGATCTTTCTGGTCTTCATAAGAAAAGCCTGCTCTCTCCAAGATGCGAGTTGCCAAAGCATTGCCATCATGCAAAATCGCATAGAGGACATGCTCTGTCCCTAGCACCTTTGCATGGACCACTGAGGCCACATACTCTGCTTCTGCAAAGAGAACCTCCAAACGATGGGAAAAAGGCAATTCCGTAAAGGTTTCGTCTTGGCTATAGTCCGTTTCAGTCAGTTCTAACGCAACCTCTTCTAAACGGTCCATTTCATAAGGATAATCATTTAGAGTCGCACCTGCCACACTGTAACTGTGATTGGACATGGCAATCAATAAATGCCAAGACTCTAGATATCGGGCTCCAAAATGGCCGGCAACCATGTAGGCACTTTCGATACATTCATTCAATGCTTTTGAATAATTCATCTTACTTCTCTTTTCTATCTACCTCTTGTAATAGCTGTCGGAGCATATTGGCACGGACAACTGAGGATTCTTCCCCTAGGACACGATCTGTTGCTACTGAAGTCAGCAAGGTCATCTCCTGCTTGGTCATCAAATCCTGCTCCACCAAAAGCTGGAGAATATCCTCATAAATCTCCTGACTAACTCGCTCACCAATCGAGTAAAGCAAATCGCGGAGCATTTCATGATGATTGGAAAACTCAATCCGTCCAATGCGAATGTAGCCTCCGCCACCACGCTTGCTCTCAACCAAGTAACCTCTGCTTTCAGTAAAACGTGTCTTGATGACATAGTTGATCTGACTTGGCACAACCTGAAAGGTATCCGCCAACTGACTCCGCTGCAATTCCACGATACCAGACTGGTCTAAAATCGCCTTGATATAGGCTTCGATATGATCTGATGTATTTTTAAATCTCATAGTAAATCAAACTCCTTCTTTGAACCTTGACTATCTTTGACTATTATACCGAAATTTTTGATTTTTTTAAAGGAAAAGGGAGCAAGTAAAGAATAATCTTCACCGACTCCCTATTTTTCTAAGTATTTAATCCCAATTCCGCCAAGATTTGACGCTTATAGGCAATCTTTTGGACTTCCTTGTCCTCATCTTCAGACCAATCAAGTTTAATTTCTGAAACAATCTGCCCAGGGCGATTTTTTAGGATGTAGATGCGGTCACTGAGATTGAGAGCCTCCTCGATACTATGTGTGATGATCAATGTCGTCAGCTGCAACTGCTTGTGAATCTCCAGATACCAAGCGTGAAGTTCCATCTTGGTCATCTCATCCAAGGCGCTAAAGGCCTCATCCAAGAGAAAGAGCCTGTGCCCGAAAAGATAAGTGCGGAGTAAGGCTACACGCTGGCGCATCCCTCCGCTGAGTTCATGAGGATACTTATCCCGTACAGCTGTCAACTGGAAGGTCGCAAGAATTTCATCCGCTCGAGCAATAGCTTCTGCCTTATTCACCTTTTGAATCAAGAGGGGCAGGATAATATTGCCAAGCACCGTCTTGTGCTCCAAGAGCAGATCCTTTTGTAACATATAACTCACGCGCCCCTTGGGATTTTCCTCGCCATCAAGGATAATTCGTCCAGACTGGACTTCTAAAATCCCAGCAATCAGATTAAAGAGGGTAGTCTTTCCAACACCACTTGGACCTAGGATAGAAACCACTTCACCTGAAGTCACCTGCAGGTTGATATCCTCTAAAATCCTCTCCTCGTCGTAGGCATAGCTTACGTGTTCTAGTCTAATCTCTGTCATTATTTTACAAATTCATTAGTGAAGCCTTTGTCAGTCAGGTCTTCTTTGAGGATACCATTTTCTTTATCCCACTTGTAGAAGGCATTCCAACGGTCTGCGTCAAATTGTCCCCATTTTTCCTTGTCGCTTGCGTATTTTTTTGACAAGTATTTTTGAGATTCAATAACAAAATCACGTTTTTCCTTTAGTTCAGGAGCATTCTTGATGAGGATATCTGCAGCTTCTTCTGGGTGTTCCATAGCGTATTGGTAACCTTTTTTGATAGCTTGGATGACTTTACGTGCTTCTTCTTTGTTGTCTTTGAGGTAGTCGTTGTTGGCAATGATAACTGGTGAGTAGTAGTCAAATTCTTTGACGTAGTCTTTCAAGTACATAAAGTTAGCATCTACACCCTGAGATTTGGCAAGGATACCATCCCAACCGTAGTAGATCCAAGCAGTGTCAAAGACACCATTGGCAATCGGTGTGATGGAGTTTGAGTCGTTGTTTGGTACTTTTTCGACCTTCTCAAAGTCTCCACCTTGAGATTCTACCAAGGTTTTCAACATAGCCAACTCTGTTGGGTCATTCCAAGTTCCGTATTTCTTACCAACCAAGTCTTTTGGACTGGTGACATTGTCAGATTTACGTGAGATGATTCCTGATGTATTGTGTTCTACGATAGCTGCAACGGCAGTAATTCCTGCCCCTTTTTCCAATTTTTTAGCCATGTAGTCTTGGAAATACACTGCAAATGGTGCCTTACCATTGATCACCAAGTCAGATGAGCTTTCTTCTGGTGGTAATTTCAAATCAACATCCACTCCAGCTTCTTTGAAATAACCTTTTTCCTTGGCAACATAAAGCCCTGTGTGGTTAGTATTTGGGGTCCAGTCTAGGATAAAGTCAATCTTCTTAACTTCTGCTTCTTTGTTGTCCTTAGAAGCAGTTCCTTGGCCACAAGCCACAAGCACGACAGCTACAAGAGCTGTTACAAGCGTTAAAAACAATTTCCATGTTTTCTTCATTTTCATTTCCTCTTTTCTTTTTCTCAAATGCCTTCTATGGACGTTTCCATTTAATCACATATTTTTCACTGATATCGACCAGCTTCATACCTAGAAGACTGATGAGCGACACCAGAATAATAATGGCAAACATGGTATCATACTGAAACAATTTCTTGGACTGAATCATGTAAACACCAAGACCTTCAAAACCTCCCAACCACTCAGATACCACCGTTGTGATAAAGGCGTAGGAGACACTGACCCTCAGACCTGCATAAAAGTAGGGCAGGCTGACCGGGATTTTGAAATGCCAAAGGATTTGCCAAGGATTTGCTCGCATCAAGCTAAACAAGGTCAGCATATCCTTGTCACAATGCCTAAAACCGTCCAAAATACTGACAATGATCGGGAAGGTTGTCGTCAGGATAATCAAGACAATCTTGGGCAAAATCCCATAGCCCAACCACAAGACCAGAATAGGGGCTATGGCAATGGTCGGGATAGTCTGAACAACCACCATCATAGGATAAATCAAGTCATTGAGCCAAGTTAAACTGTCCATAAGCACTGCCATCAGACAGGCAATCAAGACTCCTAAGACTAGACCTAGCAAAGCCACTCTCAAGGTCGCCCAGCTATGGTACCAGAGAAATTCCCGATCACGGACAAAGGACTGGAGAATCTCAAGAGGAGTTGGCAGGATAAACTTGGGTAAAAGTTTGAATATTCCTGCTAACTGCCAGATTGACAAGACTCCTATAAAGCCCAATAGACTAATGTGTCGTCTCAGTATACTTTTCAAGTTTCTCATCAATACTTAGAATCTCTCCTATATTTATTTTGACATTGGCAAAGACATTATCTGCCTCCTGCCCTGCCACTTCTAGCGCTTCTTTAAGAATACGCATGAGCTCATCCAACTCCCCTTCCAAGACCGTTTCAAAGGGTGTCACCACCATGGTCACGGACTGAGCTTGCAGATAAGTAATCACTTGATCGATAATAGCAATTCGATCAATCCCCTGTGATAGGGGCAAGACTTGCAAGGCAATGCTTGCTTTCATAAAAACCTCCTCTTCTCAGTTCTTCTTTTTGACAAAAAGAAAAACCTTTACCATATATACGGAAAAGGTGCAGAATTCGACTAAGTATCCTTCCCTACGCTGGCATTACCCAGATCAGGTGCGGTCGAAGTTTAACACTTCCTCTCAGACTGTACACAGACTCCCGTATCTTATATGGAGATATAGTAACGCAAATACAAGGAAAAGTCAAGGAAACTGTTTACAGAAAACCATGAAAAAGAGTTTGAAGCCAATTGCTCCAAACTCTTTCTTAACTTTCTTATTTAGCCTCGTACCAGGTTGCTCCTTCATTCTCATCAGCGATGAGGGGAACACTGAGCTGGATGGCTTCTTCCATGGTTTGTTTCACCAGAGATTTGACGGCTGCTAGTTCTGATTTCGGAACCTCAAGGACGATTTCATCATGCACTTGTAACAGCATCTTGGTCTGATAGCCACCTTCAACTAAAGCTTTGTCTAGCTGAATCATAGCAATCTTGAGAATATCTGCTGCTGAACCCTGGATAGGAGAGTTAATGGCAGTGCGCTCTGCAAAACCACGAATGTTGAAGTTACGCGAATTGATATCGGGTAACTCACGACGGCGTTTGAAGAGGGTCTCTACATAGCCCTTGTCACGCGCTTCACGCACCACTTCTTCCATATAGTTTTTGATTCCAGGAAAACGCTCAAAATAGGTATCAATGTAGGCTTTGGCCTTCTTACGACTAATACCAAGATTATTTGCCAAGCCAAAGTCTGAAATCCCGTAAACCACTCCGAAGTTAACGGCTTTGGCATTGCGACGGTCATTTGGAGTCACATCCTCAGGACGTTCAATTCCAAAGACCCTCATGGCTGTTGAGGTATGGATATCGGCTCCCTCTTGGAAGGCCTTGATCAGATGCTCATCTTTAGAAATATGCGCCAAAACGCGCAACTCAATCTGTGAATAGTCGGAGCTAAGAAGGACACTATCCTCCCACTCTGGCACAAAAGCCTTACGAATGAGGCGGCCTTGTTCCAAACGCACAGGGATATTTTGCAAGTTTGGATCTACACTAGACAGACGGCCAGTCTGGGTCAAATCCTGTACATAGCGCGTGTGAATCTTGCCATCATCCAAAATCCAGTCCTGCAAGCCAACCACGTAAGTCGATTGAATCTTAGCAATTTGACGGTAGTCTAGAATTTTTTTAACAATTGGCGCAATAGGAGCCAGACGCTCTAGCACATCCACGGCTGTTGAGTAACCTGTCTTGGTTTTCTTGGTGTATTCTAGGGGAAGACCGAGCTTTTCAAAGAGAAGCACCCCCAACTGCTTGGGTGAATTGATATTAAACTCCTCACCAGCTAGCTCATAAATCTCCTGAGTTAGTTTTTCAATGACAAGCTCATTTTCAGCCTGCATCTCAAGCAAGGTCTCTTTCTTGACCGTAATCCCAGCGATTTCCATCTTGGCAAGGACAAAGGCCAGAGGCTGCTCCATGTCATAGAGGAGGTCTAACTGTCCATGTTCACTGAGTTTTTCAAGTAAAACAGGCTCGGTCTCAACCAATACAGCAACCTTGCGAGCTAGGTGTTCCAAGAATTTTTCCCGTTCAGGAATTGCCTTCTTGATCCCCTTGCCGTAGAAGGTCTCATCATCGACCATGTAAGTCTGACCATAAAGACTCGCAATGGTTGAAATTTCATTATTCTCGACAGTAGAGAGGAGGTATTTGGCCAAGCGGCTGTCAAAAGCAGGTGCCTGGAGATTCAATCCCAAACGATTTAAAAGAACCTTAGCTTTCTTAAAGTCATACACTTTCAGAGGTGTTTTTTCCAGAAATTCCTTGAAAATCGGTTCCTGCAAGAGCTCAAGTTTATCTGTAGCGTAGAGCTTGTCTCCACAAGACCATGCAAAACCAACCAAATCATCTGTATGGTAGTTCTCCCCAAAGAGTTCAAAGTGGAAGATAGAGTCGGCACTCAGCATATCTTCCTTCACTTGCTCAACAATAGTGAAATCCAAACTTTCAGGCGCATCCGTCGACGAAATATTTAAAGCTTGCTTGAGTTGTTTGAAGCCCATCTCATCATAGAATTTCCCAAGATTTTCCACATTTGGTCCACTATAGACCAAATCATCAAGGCCAATCTCAATCGGTGCATTTGTTTCAATAGTCGCCAACGTTTTAGATAGGAAGGCTTGTTCCTTATCATTGATGAGATTTTCCTTCATCTTGGATGCCTTCATTCCATCGATATTTTCATAAATACCTTCGAGCGAGCCGTGTTCTAGCAAAAGCTTGATTCCCGTCTTTTCACCGATTTTCGTGACACCAGGGATATTATCAGACTTATCACCCATAAGAGCCTTAAGATCAATGAACTGAGCTGGTGTGAGCCCCATCTTTTCCATGAGATAATCTGGTGTAAAAGCCTCAAACTCAGCCACACCTTTCTTAGAAATCTCGACCATTGTACGTTCATCCGTCAACTGGATCAAGTCCTTGTCCCCGCTAACGATTGTCACTTCAAAAGAATCCTTCTCAGCCAAGCGACCTAGGGTCCCGATGATATCATCTGCTTCATACTGGGCCAACTCATAGTGGCGAATCCCAAGATGATCTAGCAACTCACGAATGAAGGGAAATTGCTCACGAAACTCATCTGGAGTTTTAGCACGACCACCCTTGTAGTCTGCATACATCTCTGTACGGAAAGTCGTCTTACCTGCATCAAAAGCTACCAAAACATGACTGGGCTCAACACGCTCCAAGACGTGATTCAACATGAGTTGAAAGCCATAGATTGCATTGGTATGAAGGCCATTAGCATTTTTAAAACGATCCAACTGCTGATAGAGCGCAAAAAAAGCTCGAAAGGCAACAGAGGATCCATCAATTAATAATAATTTTTTCTTGTCCATATACCCATTATAAAGGAAAGAGGAGAAAAATACCATCGGAAAGAATAGGCAAATTGTCGTGAAGTCCTCTTTTTTATATTCTTTCTAGACTCTAGCTCCGTTACTATCTACTCGATAGCCATCCACAATGGTATTCACTGCTAAAGCTCCTGAAGCATTGACGTAGTAATACTTTCCTCCTACTTGGAACCACTGACTAGACTTCATAGCCCCTGAACTTTCCAAATAATACCATGTTCCGTTTTCCTTGAGCCATCCTGTCTGCATCTCTCCAGACGCCTTTAGGTAGTACCAATGCGAATTATCCTTTACCCAACCTGTTGACATGGTCCCATTGTCTTTGAAGTGATACCAACTGCCATTTATTTTCTTCCAACCAGTTGCAAGTTTCCCGTTCTCACGGTAATTCCAAATACCGTTTTGCTTCTTCCAACCATTCTCCACTGATTCTGTTTCCGTATGCTGAACATATCGTCTAGCACCACTGTAAGATAGATAGCTGAGCCATTTATAACCGTCCTTTTCTACGATTTGGTCGTATCTAACATTTTCACCAGGATAGTAGTAGTCAATAACTTGTGCTGTACTTGACGGCTGGTTTCGAATGGCAGACTTTTGAGTAAACGTATGAGTCCCACTAGACGCCAACCCTGACCTGATAGGATTTCCAGTTCTACCATCATTCCCTACCAAGTCCTTAAAATGGATAAAGCCTGTCATAGAGCTAGCTTTTACGCTTCGACGATTGTATTTCTCCCTAACGCCATAGTTATACTCTTCGATCTCAATCGTGTCCCCTGATACATTAGATACCCAAGCCACATGCCCGTAGTAACCTTCTGTCGACCAAGCAATAGATCCAACTTCTGGCTTAGTATCCACACGATAGCCTTCTCGCTTTGCACGATATCCCCATTCATTCGCATTTCCGTAGGCAGGAGGAATCTCAAAGCCATTCACACTACTCAAACGAAAGGCCGCAAAAGATGTACACTGGCGAGAATACATCCGCCATTGATCGATTTCAACACTACCATTTTTGTAATGAATCGGATAGTCATCTCCACGCGCTACACTGTCAGCCTGAACCGATTCACCACCAAACAAAAAAGTACTCGTAACGAACAAAGTAGCCAGTCCTACACCCAACTGAGTATATCCACTCTTCTTAACTCCTGATTTTAAAAACGTCATTCATTCTCCTTAATAATATAAATTTCCGAGGTTACCCTCGTTTATACTATTCGGGAGAAAAAGAAAAAAGTGAGCAAAGCTCACTTCATTTTAGGATTCTTGGTCTAGATAGCGAATTAAATTCTTTTCTGTCAGGATATCTGAGTAGGTGAAGGATTCCACATAGACATTGGCTTGTTTGTCTCCTTCAACGTTCCCAAATTCAACGATAAATAGAGACGGATAAACCTCAATTAGCTTACCCAATCTATTTTTTTGGCGCTTACGGCCATTCTCCAAAGTCATTTCAACGACTTGTCCCTCATGTGCCTTGATTTCTTCTTTGATTTTTTTCATCTTGGCTACATCTGTAAATGCATCTGACATCTTATGCCTCCCTCTTTGAGATACTTGAAAATTTATTGTATTCTTTTTGGAAAATCAATTCCACCGTTCCACGAGCTCCACTACGGTTTTTCTCGATGATAACCTCTACCTTGTTATTTGGAATTCCTTCCTCTTCTTCACCTGCACGATCATAGTAGTCGTCACGGTATAGAAAGGCCACGATATCCGCATCCTGCTCAATGGAACCCGATTCACGAATATCAGACAAGACTGGTCTCTTATCCTGACGCTGTTCCACACCACGAGATAGCTGACTGAGAGCAATGACTGGAACCTTTAGCTCCTTGGCTAGGATTTTTAACTGACGAGAAATTTCAGAGACTTCTTGTTGGCGGTTCTCACGACCAGTCCCTGTGATAAGCTGTAGGTAGTCGATCAAAATCAAGCCTAGATTGCCTGTTTCTTGAGCCAGTTTACGTGAGCGCGAACGAATTTCCGTGATCCGAATCCCTGGTGTATCATCGATATAGATACTCGCGTTGGCTAGATTCCCTTGAGCAATGGTATACTTTTGCCATTCCTCGTCGGTCAATTGACCCGTACGGATAGAATGGGATTCCACCAAGCCTTCTGCTGCCAACATACGGTCCACTAGGCTTTCTGCACCCATTTCCAGTGAAAAGATAGCTACCGTCTTGTCCAACTTGGTTCCGATATTCTGAGCAATGTTTAAGGCAAAGGCTGTCTTACCAACCGCAGGACGAGCTGCGATAATAATCAGTTCCTCCTCATGCAATCCGGTCGTCATATGGTCCAAATCACGGTAGCCTGTCGCAATACCTGTAATATCAGTTGTTTGTTGTGACCGGACTTCTAGGTTCCCAAAGTTGATATTTAGAATATCACGGATGTTCTTGAAACCACTACGATTGGCATTTTCGCTAACATCAATGAGTCCCTTTTCAGCTTGAGCAATGATTTCATCTACAGGTTTAGAAGCTTCATAGGCTTGGTTGACAGAATCTGTCAACTTGGAAATCAAGCGACGTAGCATAGCCTTTTCTGCAACTATTTTAGCATAATACTCCGCATTAGCTGAAGTTGGTACAGAATTAACAATTTCAACAAGATAGGATAAGCCACCAATATTTTGGAGATCCCCTTGGCTATCCAAAATCGTCCGAACTGTTGTCGCATCAATTGCTTCACCACGATCTGACAAGTCCACCATCGCTTGGAAAATCAACCGATGAGCATACTTAAAGAAGTCTCGAGAATCAATGTATTCCCGTACAAAAACGAGCTTACTCTCATCTATAAAAATAGCCCCCAGAACAGATTGTTCTGCCAAAATATCCTGAGGTTGAACTCGCAGTTCCTCTACTTCTGCCATCCGACTTCCCTTCCTTTTACAATCTTGTCAAGAAGTTGTAAACTTAACCTTCTTTTACACGAAGATTGATGATACTTGTAACATCTTGGTAGATCTTCACTGGTACATCAATCAAACCTACTGCTCGAATTGGTGCTTGCACTTGAATATTGCGTTTGTCAATCTTGATACCAAATTGCTTTTGCAATTCTTCTGCAATCTTCTTGTTAGTGATGGAGCCAAAGGTACGACCATCCGGTCCAACCTTCTCAACGAACTCTACAACAGTCTCTTCTGCTTCAAGCTTGGCCTTGATGGCCTTTGCTTCAGCAATCATCTCTGCATGAGCTTTTTCTTCAGATTTTTGTTTTCCACGCAACTCGCCCACTGCTTGAGCAGTTGCTTCCTTGGCCAAATTCTTTTTAATCAGGAAGTTTTGAGCGTAGCCAGTTGGCACCTCCTTGATTTCGCCTTTTTTCCCTTTTCCTTTGACATCTGCTAAAAAGATTACTTTCATTCTTCTTTCTCCTTTTCCTTTAGTTCATCCAAAACAAGTTGAGTCAATTTTTCTCCTGCTTCTGACAGACTCATATTCTCGATTTGCGCAGCAGCTAGATTAAAGTGACCACCGCCACCTAACTCTTCCATAATACGTTGGACATTGATTTTACTGCGACTTCGAGCTGAGATTGAGATAAATCCTTGTGTATTTTTCGCTAGAACGAAGCTGGCTTCAATACCAGACATGGCCAACATAGCATCGGCAGCCTTACTGATGACAACTGTGTCATAGGTAGTCGAGTCCTTAGCTTGGGCAATCAAGACATCTGAACCCAATTTACGACCTTGTAAAATGAGTTCATTTACCTCACGGTACTCTTCAAAATCTGTCGCAGCAATCTCCTGGATAGCAATACTATCGCTTCCACGTGTCCGGAGGTAGCTGGCCACATCAAAAGTTCGACTCGTTACTCGCGACGTAAAGTTTTTGGTATCCAGCATCATACCAGCCATTAGTACACTAGCCTGCATACGACTCAAACGATTTTTCTTAGAATTTTGGAACTGAATCAACTCTGTGACCAACTCACTCGCACTACTTGCTCCACTTTCGATATAGGTGATTACTGCATTCTCTGGAAAATCCTGATCACGTCGATGGTGGTCAATGACAATGGTTTGAGTGAACAGTTCGTAAAAATCTTTCGATAAAGTCAAAGCCGTCTTCGAATGATCCACTAGAATCAACAAAGAGCGCTTGGTAATCAGCCTCATCGCATCAGACAGAGGCAAGAGCTTGGTGACACCCTCTTTTTCCAAGAAATTGACCGCACGCTCGATATCTGGTGACATTTGGTCTGCATCATAAACAGCATAGCTATTTTCAGTAATATTGCTCGCAAACAACTGCATACCAACCGCAGACCCCAAGGCATCCATATCCAGATTCTTATGACCAACTACAAATACCTGATCCACACTGCGAATCTTATCTGAAATAGCTGTCATCATCGCTCTGGTACGTGTTCTCGTTCTCTTAACAGAGGCTGCGGAACCACCACCAAAATAGATTGGGTTCTTGGTTTCATCATTTTCCTTGACGACCACTTGATCCCCACCACGAACCTCAGCCAAGTTCAAGTTCCTTAAAGCAACTTTCCCTATCTCATCATGATTTCCATCACCATAAGAAAAACCCATGCTCAAGGTTAATGGCAACTGTCTCTGCTTTGCCTCCTCACGAAAGGCATCAATCACAGAGAATTTATCATTCATCAAGCCTTCAAGAACCGTGTAATCAGTAAATAAATAAAAGCGGTCCATGCCCACACGCCGAGAAAACATAGCATACTTACTAGCAAATTCTGAAACAAAATTTGCCACAAAACTATTGATATGACTAATATCGGAGTCGGAGGTTGCATCTTCCAGATCATCGTAGTTGTCTACCGAGATAACCCCAATCACTGGTCGACTGGTTACCAATTCGACAGTTGCTTCGTATTCCCCTGAAACGTCAAAGAAATACAGGACACCTGAAGCCTTGTCCATATGAACGGCATAGCGTGTTTCCCCCAAGGTAGCGTAAGAACCAGGGTTCCCCACAGAAGCCTTTATGATGGTTTGAATCAAGTCAACATCAATTTCGCCTTCTTCAGTCGTCAAAATCAACTCAGCATAAGGATTAAACCACTCTACTTCGCCACTAGATAAGTCTAATTTCAGAACACCAACTGGCATTTGATCGAGTAGCGTATTTAAGCTATCTTCCGCTTGATGGTTTACATATTGAATTTGTTCAATTTCGCTCTTTTCATACTGTTTTTTTTGCCAGATGAATAAAAGCAGATAAAGAAGTACAAATAAAAACAAGGTACTGATTGTTACAACATTATTTTGTGAAAAAATAATCAGCATTGTTAAGGTTCCGAAAGTCGCAATCCCTAGTAGAACCGCAGAAATCGGAGTTAAATTATTTTTTTTCATTCTAAACCTCTTGCGCATTATTATATCACAAAAGCCCTTAAAAAGCGACCTTTAAAAAGAGGTAAGTCTCCTTTTACTTATTGATTTTTTATGGTTTGACTGCAAAAAGGAGAATAAGCCCATTATCCTCCTGCACATCTATATACTCTGGTTACTGTCACTTAACGTTCAACGATGAGGGCTGTTCCCATCCCTCCTCCGATACAGAGAGTTGCTAAACCAGTTTTAGCATCACGTTTCATCATCTCATGCACCAGAGTCACTAGGATACGGCAACCTGAAGCCCCAATTGGGTGACCAAGAGCAATCGCGCCACCATTGACATTGACAATATCGGTGTTGAAACCAAGTGTTTTCCCAACTGCACAAGCCTGAGCAGCAAAGGCTTCATTTGACTCAATCAAGTCGAGATCATCAACTGTCAAATTGCCTTTTTCAAGAGCTTTGCGAGTTGCATAAATCGGTCCACATCCCATCATCTTAGGATCCAAACCTGCACTTGCATACGAACGAATACGAGCAATGACTGGAAGTCCTAATTCTTCAGCTTTTTCAGCACTCATGACCAAGACAGCCGCTGCTCCGTCATTGATACCCGAGGCATTTCCCGCCGTAACAGAACCGTTTTGTTTGAAAACAGGGCCTAGCTTAGACAAGCTCTCCAAGCTAGCATCTTTTCTAGGGAATTCATCTGTATCAAAGACGATAGGAACGCCTTTACGTTGAGGAATAACCACCGGAACTATCTCTTCCTTAAAGCGTCCAGATTCTATAGCCGCTACTGCTCGTTTTTGTGATTCCAAAGCAAGAGCATCTTGATCATCTCGGCTAATACCATATTCTTCGGCCACATTCTCAGCTGTAATCCCCATATGGTATTCGTTAAAGGCATCAGACAAACCGTCCTTAATCATGGTATCTACCACTTTCGAATCGCCCATACGGCCGCCCCAACGGAAGCTTGGCAAAACATATGGAGCCTGACTCATGTTTTCAGCACCACCAGCCACGATAATATCTGCATCTCCGCACTGAATCGCTTGAGCAGCTAACTGCACTGCCTTCAAACCGGAACCACAGACCTTATTGATAGTAAAGGCTGGTGTAAATTCAGGGACTCCCGCATGAATACTCATTTGGCGAGCCACGTTTTGCCCTAAACCTGCGCCTAGGACATTTCCCATAATCACTTCATCTACCTGCTCTGGTTTAATATTCGCTTTTTCCAAAGCACTCTTAATGACCAAAGATCCCAAATCAACAGCAGAAATATCCTTCAAGCTCCCGCCAAAGGAACCTATAGGAGTTCGAACCGCTGAAACAATAACTACGTCTTTCATGACTTCCTCCATTTGAAACTATAAAATTCAAGATTTAGCATCAGAAAAGCTCAACCAAAAATAAAAGTGGTTTACACAATTGTAAACCACTTTTACATAGCTGTCAAGATTTTATGATTCCTTAACTTCTAGCAAACCAACTTCCCCATCTTCACGACGATACAAAACATTTGTTGTTTGATCTTCTACGTCTACATAGATAAAGAAATCATGTCCCAACAAATCCATTTGAAGAAGCGCTTCTTCCAAATCCATTGGTTTTAAATCAATTTGTTTTGAACGAACCACTTTTGGTTGCACAACATTTGCATCTTCAACTAGAGCATCTGTAAAGAGTTGGCTTGTTGCAACCTTATTTTTATTCTTGCGTTCGATTTTTGTTTTATTTTTTCGAATCTGGCGTTCAATTTTATCTGTTACAAGATCAATAGAACCATACATATCTTGAGAAATATCTTCTGCACGAAGAGTAATTGACCCAAGTGGAATTGTTACTTCAACTTTTGCTGTTTTTTCACGGTAAACTTTCAAGTTGACACGTGCATCCAACTCTTGTTCAGGTTGAAAATATTTTTCGATCTTTTCGAGTTTAGAAACTACATAATTGCGAATTGCTTCTGTTACTTCTAGGTTTTCACCACGGATACTATATTTAATCATATAAGTACCTTCTTTCTAAACATTTTTATTTTTCTAACTATATTATAACGCTTTCATTTTCATTTTGCAAATTTTTTCCTTATCTTACAAGAGAAAAAGTTTTGACTTCTAAAACACCTGCCTCTTCAAAAATTCGCTTCACACGATTGATAGTCGCCCCTGTCGTATAGATGTCATCAATAACCAAAATCTTCTTAGGAAGAGGGGCTTCCGTTTTGATATAAAATGGAATTTCAGTAGCTAATCGTTCTGAGCGATTCTTAGAAGAACTAGCTTTCTCTTCTCTTTTCCCTAATAAGTCTTGAAAGGAGAATCCTGCTGCCTCAACCAAACCCTCAACCTGATTAAATCCCCTCTCAAGTAATCTTTCAGGACTTAGAGGAATTACTACAAATTCATAGTCTCTATACTTTTTCAACTCCTCAGCAAGAACAGGAGCAAAAACCTTTCTAAGCAGAAAATCCCCATCAAACTTATATCGACTAAATAAGTCTTTCATAGCTTGATTGTAGGTAAATATCGCTTTATGGCTAACTTGAATCCCTTCTTTACACCAAAATTTACAATCTTGACACTTTGTTGACAAACCCGTTTTCATGCAGTTCGGGCAATGATCCTCACCTATCTTCTCAAAAGTAGAATCACAAGCTATGCAGAGATAATTTCGCTCATTCTTCAACAACAAGAGATGACTAAAAGTCAAGTCACTCTTTGTTGTCTGTCCACATAACAAACAGTTCATAAGCCCGCCTCCTTGTTCATCTGTTTGATTTCCTTGATTGCCTTTTTGATGGAAGTATTTAATCCATCATGAAAGAAGAGCAACTCACCAGTCGGTCTATCCATACTGCGCCCAACCCGCCCTCCAATCTGAATCAGGCTAGACTTGGTAAAGAGACGATGATTAGCTTCCACTACAAAAACATCGACACAAGGGAAGGTAACTCCACGCTCCAAAATTGTCGTACTAATCAGTATCGTCAACTCTCCATCTCGAAAAGCTTGTACCTGCTCTAATCGATTTTCTGTGACAGAGGACACAAAGCCGATTTTGTCATTTGGAAAATGCTCTTGCAGGATTTCTTTCAACTTCTCACCTTTCTGAATCTCTGATGTAAAAAGCAGTAATGGAAAACCAGTTCGTCTCTGTTTCTCAATATAGGTTTTTAACTTGGCCGACAACTTATTTTTCTCTAAACAACGATTAAAATCCGATAACCAAACTGGCTTTGGAATAATCAAAGGATTTCCATGAAATCGTCTTGGCAAGCTCAATCGTTTTAATTCTCCTGTGCGAACCTTCTTATCTAACTCATCTGTAGAAGTCGCTGTAAGGAATATCTTTAACCCCTCCACCTTTACACATTGGTTTACAGCATAGTAAAGAACAGAGTTGTCAACATAAGGAAAGGCATCTACTTCGTCCACTATCAGCAAATCAAAAGCATGATGAAATTTTAACAGCTGATGAGTCGTTGCAACAACTAGTGGTGTTCGAAAATAGGGTTCTGATTCGCCATGGAGTAGTGCTATGTCGCAAGCAAAGTCATTTTGTAGTCTCTTATACAATTCCAAACATACATCGATTCGAGGACTAGCCAAACAAACTGCGCCACCATCATCAATCACTTTGGCCACAACTTGGTAAATCATCTCTGTCTTTCCAGCTCCTGTTACAGCGTTAACCAAGGTTGGCTCTTGCTTGTCTACCGCTTGAAGAAGTCCCTCTGACACTTTTTCTTGAAAAGGTGTTAACTGACCACGCCATTTGAGGACGTCTTGCTTAGGAAAATCCTCCTGCGGAAAATAGTATAAAGCTTGATCGCTCCTAACCCTCTTCATCAATAAACACTCCCTACAATAGTAAGCACCTATAGGCAAATGCCATTCTTCTAGAATACTACTATTACAACGTTGACAAAATAGTTTTCCTTTCTCTTTTCTCATTGCTGGTAGTTTCATCGCCATCTGACGTTCTTCTTTAGTTAATTCTTTCTCAGTAAACAAGCGACCGAGATAGTTTGGATTTACTTTCATACTTCTTTATTCGTAAAAATCTAGCGCTTTAGGTAATTTTTTAGTACAATTAAATCATGGAATTTAGAACAATTAAAGAGGACGGGCAAGTCCAAGAAGAAATCAAAAAATCCCGCTTTATTTGTCATGCAAAGCGTGTCTATAGTGAAGAAGAGGCTCGTGACTTTATCACTGCTATCAAAAAAGAACACTACAAAGCCACCCATAACTGCTCTGCTTTTATTGTAGGGGAACGTAGTGAGATCAAGCGTACGAGTGATGATGGCGAGCCTAGTGGTACTGCTGGAGTCCCTATGCTTGGCGTCTTAGAAAATCATAATCTTACGAATGTCTGCGTAGTGGTTACTCGTTACTTTGGGGGAATTAAGTTAGGCGCTGGCGGTTTGATTCGCGCTTATGCAGGTAGCGTAGCTTTGGCTGTCAAAGAAATAGGCATTATTGAAATCAAAGAGCAAGCTGGCATAGCCATTCAAATGTCTTACGCTCAATACCAAGAGTACAGTAACTTCCTTAAAGAACATAATCTTATGGAACTCGAGACAACCTTCACAGATCAAATTGATACCATAATTTATGTTGATAAGGAAGAGAAAGAAAATACCAAGGCTGCTCTTGTGGAGTTTTTTAATGGAAAGGTTACTTTAACAGATCAAGGTTTACGAGAAGTTGAACTTCCTGTAAACTTAGTGTAAACAAAGGAGAAATACATGGCGTTTGGGAAATTTATTCAAGGACTTGCTGGTAATTTTAGCGAGCAAAACAAAGAAGCCCTTATCAAAGAATATGGTCAATATCTACTAGAGAACGAAGAAATTCAAAGTGGATATAAACTTATTCGCGATTCTATTATCTTTACAAATATCCGTATTATCTTTACAGACAAACAAGGGGCTACAGGTCGCAAGATGTCTGTGAAATCTATCTTTTTGATGAACATTGTCAATGTTGAAATGGAAACTGCTGGAGCAGGTATAGACGATAGTGAGATTACGATCACTTATTTAGAGAATGTCTTTCTAAAAGCACATAATGAGCATTTTAATTACCACAAATTTGAATTTCCTAAAAAAACGGATATCCTCCCCCTTTACACCTATTTACTAGAACTTGCTTATCACAATCGCTTGAAAATTAATGGCTTAGACCTTTGATATAAAAAAATCTTATCGCTTCGATAGGATTTCTATATTTTACAAATAGCCTTGAGCGCGTTATACTAGTATCATCTTATACAAAGAGGTATATCTATGACTATTTATAACAATATCACTGAACTAATCGGACAAACACCAATTGTTAAACTTAATAATATTGTTCCCGAGGGTGCTGCAGACGTCTATGTTAAGCTAGAAGCTTTTAACCCTGGATCGTCAGTAAAAGACCGTATTGCCCTTAGCATGATTGAAAAGGCTGAGCAGGATGGCATTCTAAAACCCGGTGCTACTATTGTTGAAGCAACAAGTGGGAATACTGGAATCGGTCTTTCTTGGGTTGGTGCTGCTAAAGGATATAAAGTTGTTATCGTCATGCCAGAAACGATGAGTGTGGAACGACGCAAGATTATCCAAGCCTATGGTGCTGAACTCGTCCTTACCCCTGGTAGCGAAGGAATGAAAGGAGCAATTGCCAAAGCTCAGGAAATCGCTGCTGAACGTGACGGATTCCTTCCACTCCAGTTTAATAACCCAGCTAATCCAGAAGTGCACGAAAGAACAACAGGAGCTGAAATACTGGCTGCTTTCGGTTCTGATGGACTAGATGCCTTTGTGGGTGGTGTTGGTACTGGTGGAACGATCTCAGGTGTTTCTCATGCACTCAAAGCAGCAAATTCTAATATTCAAGTTTTTGCAGTTGAAGCTGATGAATCTGCTATTCTGTCTGGTGAAAAACCAGGACCTCACAAAATTCAAGGTATCTCAGCTGGATTTATTCCTGAAACACTCGATACAAAGGCCTATGACGGTATTATCCGTGTAACATCAGATGATGCTCTTGCACTTGGTCGTGAGATTGGCGGAAAAGAAGGCTTCCTTGTTGGAATTTCTTCAGCTGCAGCGATTTACGGGGCAATTGAGGTTGCTAAGAAATTAGGTACAGGTAAGAAAGTTCTTGCTTTAGCACCAGATAACGGCGAACGTTATCTGTCTACAGCACTCTATGAATTTGAAGTGTAGTCTCCTAAATGCACTTAGCCCTTATTAAAGGGCTTTTTATTTACCTACAGGGAACTCTCTTCAGCATAAGAAAAAGGAAGCAAATTTGCTTCCTTTTTTATTAGTTATTCAAGGCTGCTGCCATTGTAGCTGCAACTTCAGCTTCGAAGTCGTTCGCAGCTTTCTCAATTCCTTCACCAACTTCAAAGCGAGCGAACTCAACTACTGAAGCGTTAACTGAATCAAGGTATGCTTCAACTGTCTTGCTGTCATCCATGATGTAGACTTGTGCAAGAAGTGTGTATGCTTGGTCAACTTTAGTATTGTCAAGCATGAAGCGGTCCATTTTACCTGGGATGATTTTGTCCCAGATTTTTTCTGGTTTGCCTTCTGCAGCCAACTCAGCTTTGATGTCAGCTTCAGCTTGAGCGATTACTTCATCAGTCAATTGTGCTTTTGATCCATATTTCAAGTGTGGAAGAGCTGGTTTGTTAACCATAGCGCGACTTTCATTGTCTTGGTCGATGATGTGGTTCAATTGTGCCAACTCATCTTTAACAAATTGAGCGTCCAATTCTTTGTATGAAAGAACTGTTGGTTTCATCGCTGCGATGTGCATTGAGATTTGTTTAGCAAGAGCTTCGTCTCCACCTTCAATAACAGAGATAACACCGATACGGCCACCATTGTGTTGGTATGCTCCAAAGTGTTGTGCATCTGTTTTTTCAAGCAAAGCAAAACGGCGGAATGAGATTTTTTCACCGATTGTAGCTGTTGCAGATACATATGCAGCTTCAAGAGTTTCACCTGAAGGCATTGTCAAAGCAAGAGCTTCTTCGTTGTTAGCTGGTTTTCCTTCAGCGATTACTTTCGCAGTAGCATTTACCAAGTCAACAAATTGAGCATTTTTCGCAACGAAGTCAGTTTCAGCATTTACTTCAACTACTGCTGCAACGTTACCGTTAACAAATACACCAGTCAAACCTTCTGCTGCAACACGGTCAGCTTTCTTAGCTGCTTTCGCCATACCTTTTTCACGAAGCAATTCAATCGCTTTTTCGATGTCGCCGTCTGTTTCTACAAGCGCTTTTTTAGCGTCCATAACACCGGCACCAGATTTTTCACGCAACTCTTTTACAAGTTTAGCTGTAATTTCTGCCATTTTGATTCTCCTATATTTTTTAAAAAATAGGAGAGCCGGGCTACGCCCCGCCCTCCTAGGTAATTACTATTTATATGAATTAAGCGTTGTCGCCTTCTACAACTTCAACGATTTCTTCGATTGAGTCTGCTTGAGCTTCTGAAGCTGCAAATTCTGCTTCAACTGCTGCATCTTCACCTTGACGTCCTTCGATGATTGCGTCAGCCAATTTAGCTGTAATCAATTTAACCGCGCGGATAGCGTCATCGTTAGCTGGGATGATTACATCGATATCGTCTGGATCGGTGTTTGTGTCAACCATCGCTACAACTGGGATACCCAATTTTTTAGCTTCTTTAACAGCGATTTGCTCTTTATGTGGGTCAACTACGTACATTACATCTGGGATACGAGGCATGTCTTCGATACCACCCAAGAATTTTTCAAGACGTGCACGTTGTTTGTTAAGAAGTGCAACTTCTTTCTTAGGAAGAACGTCGAAGATTCCTTCTTCTTCCATACGTTTGATTTCTTTCAAACGAGCGATACGTTTTTGGATAGTTCCCCAGTTAGTAAGAGTTCCACCCAACCAACGGTGGTTGATGTAGTATTGACCTGAACGTTCTGCTTCTTCTTTAACAGCGTCAGCAGCTTGTTTCTTAGTACCAACGAACAATACAACTGCATCGTTTGCAGCTGCATCACGCATGAAGTCATAAGCTTGATCTGCGTATTTTACAGTTTGTTGCAAGTCGATAACGTGGATACCGTTACGCTCAGTGAAGATGTACTTAGCCATCTTAGGGTTCCAGCGACGAGTTTGGTGACCAAAGTGTACACCAGCCTCAAGAAGTTGTTTCATTGAAATTACTGCCATGAGTATTTCTCCTTTTTGTTTTTTCCTCTTCTCGATTTCAACTTGCAAAACGACCCGAGAGCAACTGTTTCACAATTCATCAAGAATGAGTATTATCGTTTACACGACAAGCTTTATTCTACCACATTTTTGCGATATTTTCAAGTAGTTTTGATAGATTTCGACCTTGCTTTCAATTAAAAATAATAAAAGAGACTCAAATCGAGCCTCTCCGTTTCATTCATTAGTTTGGATAGATGTATGTTACGTAACCTTCAGAAGTTGTAGTTGGGTTGAACCATCCACGTTTGTTTCCGATTGTACGATCTCCACCGTAGTTTGATTCTGATACTTGAATACGAGTTGATGATGAAACTGCTGTAACAACCGCTACGTGTCCATAACCACCATCATTCCAACATGCAATCGCACCAACTTGTGGAGTTGAACCTGTACGGAATCCTGCTGCAGCTGCACTTGTTGCCCACTGAGCTCCGTTGCCCCAGTAATCTCCAGCCCAAGGCGCCAACGTTTTAGCTCCCCAAGTACATTCACCAGTTGGATAACTTGAAGCATTTGAGCTGTAAGTTGGACGTTGTCTAGCAGGCGCTGGCGCAGGTGCCGGAGTGTAGTTTGAATCTTCCTCATCAGATGTTGATGTCGCTTGCACTTGAGCTGAGAAGCTTGTATTTCCTGAAGCAACTACTGATTGTTGTTGGCTTGTTTGACGAGCTTTGTAAGCTGCTTCTGCTTCAGCTGCTGCTTTCGCTTCTGCTTCTGCAGTTGCTTTTTGTTCTAGCAAACTAGCTTTTTCACCTTCTGCAGTAGCTTTCTCAGCAGCAAGATTCAACTCTGCAACCTTCAACTCAGCTTGCTTAGTTGTCAATGCCTGCGCATCATCAGCCAGTTTTTGTTGGTTAGCAATAACTGTATTGATTGCTTCATTATTGGCTACTTGTTTATCAGAAATTGCTTTTTTATCAGCCTTTTGTTGCTCCAACATTTTGTTGTTAGCTGATACAATCTCGCTCATTGCAGCAACACGCGAAATGGCTTCTGTGATTGATTTTGAGTTTACAATTGTATTAATGTAGCTAGTAGCAGCTCCATTTGTTTGTGCGCTACGTGCTTGTTTTTCTAAAGAAGCATTACGAGCCACGATATTTTTAGAAAGCTCTGTAATTTCTCCTTCAAGTTTTTTAGATTCAGCTTGTAATTTTTCGTTTTCGGCTTGCAAGTTTGCTTGCTCTGCTTGAATTGTTGAGACTTGACCTTGGATTTGATCCACTTGCTTTTGAGCTTCTTGCTGTTGCGCTGTTAAACTGCTAATTTTATTATCTTGAGCTGCAATTTTTTCATCAGTTGTTTCTGCACGGACAGTTGTCAATACTGCCGTTTGTGAAACCAATACTGTACTTAACAAAAGTGACGCTAAGATTTTTTTCTTCATATTCTGTCGATACTCCTTCTATTTGAGACATTACTAGTATACCAAAAAAAGACATAATAAATATTACGCCTTTGTTACATTTATATTTCTTTCTTATAGATAAATTTTTTCAAAAATAAATTGAAAAATGACAATCCATAAGAAGTTCAGAATCATTGATGGGACAAGGCTATAGACGATGAATACCGGCATGGAATCTACAGTCAGTCCCACCGCAAGAGCCAAAAGATAGCTCCCCATATCAAACAGAAAACTGATCACAATAATGGTCAACATCCTTGTCCAACGATTTGTCAAAATCACGCTGTTAAACTTGTGGAGCGAAGCACCAATCAAGATAAACAAAAGCGTGGCAATTCCTATCAAGTGGAAAAAATAAATATCGTAAACCAAACCCACTATACAACAATAGGCTAGATAGAGATACTCCGACACCTCGATTGTCTCAAATAAGAGAAACACAAATAGAAAATGACTGGCTAAATGAAAGTGGGGGAAGAAAGATCCCACAAATTGACCAATATGAGCATCAATTAGAACAACAACAGGGAGTAAAAAGAAAATACCAACTTGTTTTAACAGTCTCATTGCTAATTCCCCACTAACTCTACCACATGAAGATTTTTGGTGTCAGCACTTAACTTTACAGTTACTTCCTTTGTTAGATAATCACTGCTGTGTGTTGTAGAAACAACCTCTCCAACAGGAATATCCTTAACATTAAAGTTTCCAAGCCCCCCTGTAGTCACCTTGTCTCCCGCACTAATGTCGCTGTTACTATTTAATTGACTAATTTTAAGCAATTCGGTTTCCTTGTCATAACCAACGATGATTCCGTAAATTTCAGTAGAACCATGCAGGATTTTAACGGAAATTTTGTCGGAATTTTCAGTGTTTGTCAACAAGTTGACAGTTGTTGAATGCTCCTCTACTTTTGAAACACTACCAATCAAGCCACCGTTTGCAATGGCTAACATGTTTTCAGAAACTCCTTTTGAACTTCCCGCATCAATTGTTAACTCTTGCTTCCAAGACACTGGAGCCCGCATAATCACATCGGCTGCTATGGTTTTTGTAGCCTGCAATTTTGACTTCATATCCAACAACTGACGTAGTTGTTCATTTTCAGTTTTTAAACTTTCTGATTGATTAGACTCCACCTCTAGTTGATAAAGCTGTTTCTTTAGACTCTCATTTTCATTGTAAGTCTGCGTCAAATGACCCAAATCCGATTTGAAAGCGTCAAACCACTGAAAAGGTTTTTGAACAATTCTATCCACTAAGGAGATTCCATCTCCTAGTTTCGTCACAATAGCACTTGAATAAGTTGTCACTAATAGTACGGAAACTGCCAGAACTGTGACAAAAACGATGATTAGATATTTTGATTTTTTAAAACGGTTCATATTCCTACCTTTTTACTAAAGATCTACTACTGTGATTTTTTATCAATCTTACAAATCCACTAAGATTTTAAGAAAAACAAGAGACATCCCAGCACCAGAATCACAAGAATCGCCAACGTATCCTTTTGACTCCATCTCAACTGTCTATACTGGCTTCTACCCTTTCCTCCCTGATAACCACGCGCTTCCATGGCTATAGCCAATGAATCTGCACGCTTTAAGCTCGTCGCAAAAAGAGGAATTAAAATCGGAATCATAGCCTTTACTTTTTGAACGATACTGCCTTCGCCAAAGTCAACTCCACGGGCTTTTTGAGCATTCATAATCCGCGTTGTGTCATCCATCAAGGTTGGAACAAAACGCAAACTCATTGATAACATGAGACCAATTTCATGAACGGGAACTTTCAAACGTTTCAGAGGCGCTAAAAGAGATTCAACTGCAGCTGCCAAACTCAAAGGCATGGTCGTTAACGTTAGCAAGGTTGAAAAGAAAATAATCAACACAAAACGACAGAAAATAATCCCAGCTTGTTGCAAAGCATAATCCGTTATTCTTATAAAAGAAAACTCAAACAAAACATTTCCACTTGAAATGAAAAAGAGTTGAAATAGAGTCGTAAAAGCAATCAAGAAGAACATGGATTTCAATCCCTGAACAAAAAATGAGAGGGAAACGCCCGACAAAGCGATAAATATACCTGTTGCTACAAAAAGAATGAGATTGGCGAGGGGATTATTAGCCCAAAATACAATCAAAATCAACAGGATCATAGCGAGCAATTTACTACGGGGATCCAAGCGATGAATGATGGAATCTCCTGGTATATATCGCCCTAAAATCATACTATCCATTTAGCGACTCCTTAAACTCCTCTATCTTGATTGGCAGTTTGTTAAAAGCTACACCTCTATCTGCCAAACGTTTACAAAAGGCTGTGATTTTAGGCACACCTAACTGCACATTTTCCATAGAGGTTACATCTTGGAAAACTTCGCTCGGTTTACCGCTTTTGATCAAACATCCCTTTTCCATAACGTAAACCTGATCAGCATACTCAGCTACGTCATCCATCAAATGCGTTACCAGAACGATTGTCATTCCAGAAAGGTGAAGTTTTTTAAACAGGGTCATCAATTCTTTTCTGCCCAAAGGATCTAGCCCCGCTGTTGGCTCATCCAAAACTAAGACCGTTGGCTCCATAGCTAGCATACCTGCTATAGCCACACGTCTCATCTGACCACCCGAAAGTTCAAATGGACTTCGTTCAAAGAGAGACTCATCAATGCCCACCAAGGCTAACTTTTCACGCGCAATTTTCTTGGCTTCCTCCTCAGAAACTCCAAAATTTTGCGGTCCAAACGCAACATCTTTCAAAACAGTCTCTTCGAAAATCTGATTTTCAGCAAATTGAAACACTAGACCGACTTGCTTTCGAATCTGTCGAATTTCTTTATTTGTTGATGTAGGAGTAATGACGGTATCGAAAACTCGAACAGACCCCTTACTTGGAACCAATAGGCCATTTAAAAGCTGTAAAATCGTTGATTTTCCACTACCTGTATGTCCTATCAAAGCTGTATAGGAGCCATCCTCAATCGTCAAGGAAACATCAGTCAAGGCTGATGAAGATAGGGGACTTCCCTCTTGATAGGTAAAGCTCACATTTTCTAGAGTAATTCCCATAACTTATCCTCTAGCTCTCCTTCTGTCAAATAGCCATCTGGCAACTGATAGCCAGTCTCTCTCAAAGATTCTCTCAATTGATTCGTAAATGGATCATCTAACCCTATATGGTCAAGGTCATCCCGAGAAAAAAGTTCTCTTGGACTGCTGGTTGACTCCACTTGGCCTTTTTTCATGACCAAGACACGGTCACTCATCGCAACTTCTTCCAAGTCATGTGTAATGGAGACGACTGTCATCTGATAGTCTTTTCGAATCTCTTGAACTGTCTGAATCAACTCTCTACGCCCCTCGGGATCCAACATACTTGTAGCCTCGTCAAGAATTAAAATAGCAGGTCTCAGAGCAACAACTCCTGCGATAGCCACCCGTTGTTTTTGTCCACCAGATAAGCGAGCTGGTTCTCTCTTCTTAAAGTCCAGCATACCCACTAACTCCAAGGATTCAGCTACTCTCTTCTTCATTTCTTCACGATGAAGTCCCTGGTTTTCTAGGCCAAAAGCAACATCATCTTCAACAGTTGCCCCCACAAATTGATTATCTGGATTTTGAAAAACCATACCAATTTGTCGACGCAAGTCCCAAACATTCTCAGAAGACAGCAGTTGGTCATCTATCCAGATTTCTCCAGACTCTGCTTCAAGCAAACCATCAATCAAACGAATAGTTGTTGACTTTCCACTCCCATTATGACCTACAATTGAGAGCCACTCCCCACGTTTCACGTGAAACGAGACATTATTAACATCATAATGATCTTGGTCTTCCTTATAACGAAAAGACAGATTTTTTACTTCAATAATCGATTTCATTTCGAACCAAATGTTCCTTTGAATACATGAGCGCTACCCTTAAAATAATCATAACCAGAGTAGATAGTGAAAAACAAAGCTGTATAAAGCAGCAGTTGCCCAATTAAATTCCAATGTAAGAGCAAAAAGATAATCGCAAACATTTGACTGAAGGTCTTGATTTTCCCAGGCATTGCTGCCGCCAGAACCGTTCCACCCGTCTCAACGAGCAACAGACGTAGGCCTGTCACAGCGAGTTCACGACAGATGATAATAGCAACAACCCAAGCTGGAGCCATACCCAACTCAATCAACATGATAAAAGCTGACATAACCAACAACTTATCCGCCATTGGATCCGCAAACTTCCCAAAGTTGCTAACCACATTCCATTTACGAGCAAGGTAGCCATCAAGATAATCCGTTACACTAGCAACTGCAAAGATAATCGCTGCCAGCATGTGACTGCCTTGTGAATGACCCAAAGTCAAAATAAGAATAAAGAGAGGTATAAAGAGAATTCTACCAATTGTTAATACATTAGGAATTTGTTCTTTTTTCATTGATTTTTCCTTAATCTGTAGTAAATGTAAGTGTCACAGTTCCAGTCTGAGTTGTCAGCTTCGAGGTATCGATTGTTTGATTATCCACAGTTAAAGTAACTCCCTTCACTACACCCAAAGTAATCGTCACAGGTTCTTTCGTCGAAACTGTTGTTTTTGCGTTTTTATTGTCTGATGACAAGGTCACACCACCTTCGAGGTCACTTCCTGAAACACTAACCCAGCTAGTTGCATCTGAAACTGTTAGCTGAACCGTAGCTGTTTCCTTACTCGTTTTATAGCGAGCTTCAATGCGGTTCCCTTCACCTGAAACGGTAATAGTTGATTCAGCAGTAGAAGATGAGCTTGATGTCTGACTGCTAGAAGATGAACTAGACGAGGTTGTTGAACTAGTTGAGTTCACAACACTATAATTAGCTGAAGAAGGACGCGTTGGTTGAGTCTGGATATAATTCCAAACATAATAGGTCACAAAAATTAAAATCGACAAAGCAAACAGAACGAAGTAAAACAGAGGGAGATAAGACGTTTTTTTCTTATTTGACCGTCTACGACCAGACAAGTCCTCTTCATCAACATCTACCTCTTCATAGGTAATCATGCTTCCCGAATCATAGGCATCCAAAATGATTCGCTCGTCCAATTCAACCGCCCAGGCATATTTTCTTAAAAAAGAACGAGCATAAAATGGACTAGGAAGGCGATCAAAATCATCAGCCTCCATAGCCTCTAATAAATTCATCTGAATATCCGTTTTTTCCTGCAATTCTTCTAAACTCAATCCTTGGTTAATTCTAGCTAAACGCAGAACCTCACCAATTGTTTTTTTTCTCATACGTACTATTCCTTCTTTCTAGTATTAGTCATCTTTTAAGCAGGAAAGATTGTAAAATCAACTAGATCACCATTATCAATCAAACGATGTCCAGCTTCAAGAACATCTTCCAAAGTAATTTCCTGTAAAATTTTCGGAAAATCAAAAATTGTTTCTCCGTGATCCATAGGATCGTATTGTGTTGTAATAAATTCCAAGGAGTTCATACTACTGAAAAATTCCCCAAACATCTCACTCTTAACAAGATCCAGATGTTCCTCTGTAAGATCTGAATCTTTCGTAAAGTTGAGAATAGCCTTTCGAAATTGATGTGACAACGAAACAGGTTCTTTCGTATCCATCGTCAACATTACAAAATGAAAGCGGCTATTCACTTCCACCTCTAAGGACAGCGAGGCATCCAACTTCCCTGTCTCATATAACTTTTGAAATCGCTCAGAAGTCCAACCAAACATCATCGTAAACAGTAATTTTAGCAAAACATTATAACGGTAGCAATCTTCTTCTGCCACCTCACCTGCTCCCCTAATTCCAACAGCAAGCTTTGGTGAAGAAATTTCCATCCGAAGGCTATCTGTTTCTTTGACAGCTTGTAAAGTAAGCTTCTCCTTCCTTACTAGCATTTCTTCCAAGTTTCCAAGTTTCTTTTGCGAAAAATACTTCTCAACCGTATCTACATCAAAATTTCCAACTAAAAACAAAGACATATTGACAGGTTTGTAAAAGGCTGTAAAGTTATATTTTAAGTCATTTAGCTGAATATTGTTAATTGATTTTTCACTTCCAACAATATCGGTTGCCAGAGGAGTATTGGGATAAAGATTTGCTAAGGTTGCAAAAAACAGACGCGAATCTGGATCGTCTTGGTACATCTCACGTTCCTGTTGGATAATCTCCCGCTCTCTCTCAACTGACTCTTCTGTAAAATGCGCAACTGTTACTAATTCTTCAAGCAAATCCAAATTTTCTGATAAATGATCTATTGTTGAAAACAAATAACTCGTCTTTGTAAAACTTGTAAAAGCATTGCTATCAGCTCCCAAGCGTGTAAAAGACTCCATAATATCTTCAGCATTTTCTCTCTCAAACAGTTTATGTTCAAGAAAATGTGCAATTCCAGCTGGATAAGACTGTAAACCTTTTTCAGATAGTGTAAAGCATGTGTCTACTGATCCAAATCGAACTGTTACAACTCCGTAAACTTCATTAAATTGTTTCTTAGGAAGGAGAGACACTGTCAATCCATTTGATAGACGAGTCTGATAAACCGTCTCCTTTACAGCAGGATAGTATTTTTCTTCAAAGATAACTGATGTCATTCTATTCCTTCCATAAAGTATATCGCTTGTAATCGAACACTATTTGCTGCTTTGCAGATAGCTTCTTTGTCAACTTGGTTTAATTTTTCAACCCAACTGTCAAAATCTGATGTAGATTTCCCTAACAGACTATTCAAATAAACTCGCTCGATTAGTGAGGTTTGACTATCTTGCGCAAGCAGCAAGGTTCTGCGAATCATCTCCTTGGTCTGTTCAATCTCCAAATCTGTAAAATTACCTTTTTTTAGTTCAAGTAATTGATGATTCATCAATTTTCTGGCTTGATTGCGATTTCCCCGATCAATGCCAGCATACATCCTCAATTGACCACTAAACAAATCTAATTGACTGGAGATAGTGTAGGCTAGACCAGCATTTTCCCGAACATTTGTAAAAAGCTTAGAGTGAGCAAAACCACCTAATAGACCATTCATTACTACCATGGCCAAATGATGCTTGTCCCCATAGCTCGTAGAACAATGGTAAGCCAATTCCAAAACAGATTGGCTCACATTCTTACGAACCATTCCTTCCCGAAGGACATTTGAATATGGTTGTTGGTACTGAGGCTTGACATCAATTTGACGCCCAGTAAAGGAGAATGACCTCAACCACTCCTTCACTTCTACTTCATTAAAATCACCCAAGAAAAAGAAATCAATTCGATCATTTTTCAGAGCATCTTGAAAACAAGTGTAGCTATTTTCTGGGGACTCATTTGAAATACGATTTCGTAAATCACTGTATCTCAATTTAAGACGTTCATCATGGAAGAACAAGCTATCCAACTCCTTATGAGCAAAATAAAATGAATCATCCATATCAGTAGCTAAGCTAGCCAATAATTGTTTTTTTTCAATTTCAAACAAGGTTGGCTCAAAAGCACCATCTTGAACTAAGGGAGCAAATAAAGTCTGTTTCACCAATTCCAAAATTTGAGAAGTCAAGAAATTTTTTTTACTCAAAAACTCATCCCGCACATAGGTAAATGTTAAGTCAAGAACATGTGCCTGTCCCCTACGATAAGCACTCGTAGAAATATCTGTTCCATACAAACTTGCTAAATATCTACGAAATGCTTGTGATGTTGGGTAAGCTTGATTTGCCGTCTCCAACATACTCGCACTTAACATGCGTCCTGCTACTGTCTCAAGAGATAAGGGAGCAGTAAAACGAATAGTGATTTTATTTGTTTTAAACTTTTTGGATTGAACAAAATGTGCTGAAATACCAGGCACTAACTCCATACCTTACCTCCTTACATATAGAGTTCTATTATACCACGAAAATCAAAATTTTTCTTGTTCTCTTTATAGCTTTAAAGAGTAAAATCGTTTTCATTTTCAGTAATTTTGCTCACTTAATTCTAAGAAATATGGTATAATACCTTAGATTGAGGTAAATTATGGAATACAAATTATTTGAAGAATTTATTACACTCCAAGCCCTTCTAAAAGAGCTTGGAATTATACAAAGCGGTGGTGCTATTAAATCCTTTTTGATGGAACATCAAGTTTACTTTAATGGTGAATTAGAAACTAGACGTGGAAAAAAAATCCGTATTGGAGATGAAATTGACATCCCTGATTTAAAGATTGACATCACCTTGACACAACCAAGTTTAAAAGAGCAAGAAGAATACCAAACAGATAAGATTGAAAAAGAGCGGATTGCTAAACTTGTCAAAGAGATGAATAAGGGTGTAAAGAAAGAAAAACAAAAAACTACTTTATCACCTAAAACCAAACAAGCTCCACGTTTTCCAGGAAGATAATCATGTGGCTCCAACATTTAACAATAAAAACCTTTCGCAACTATAAAGAGACGAAAATTGATTTTAATCCAAAATTAAACGTCTTTTTAGGTCAAAATGCACAAGGAAAGACCAATATTCTAGAAGCAATCTATTTCTTGGCCTTAACGCGTAGTCATCGTACTCGGACAGATAAAAATCTCATTCATTTTGATGAAGAACAACTCCATCTTTCTGGCTTGCTACAGAAAAAAACAGGCTCTATCCCTCTAGAAATTGATTTAACACCAAAAGGGCGTGTGACCAAAGTCAATCACTTAAAACAAGCTCGCCTCTCTGACTACATCGGACATATGAATGTGGTTCTCTTCGCACCTGAGGATCTCCAGTTAATTAAAGGAGCACCCTCCGTTCGTCGAAAGTTTATAGATATCGAACTGGGACAAATTAAACCAATCTACTTGTCAGACTTGTCAAACTATAACCATATACTCAAACAAAGAAATACTTACCTAAAATCCAGTCAAAAGATTGACGAAACATTTCTGTCAGTCTTGGATGATCAATTAGTAGAGTACGGTTGTCGCGTCATAAAACATCGGATAAAATTCATTAAAGACTTAGAGAAATTTGGTCAAAAAAAACACTTAGAAATTTCAAATCAATCAGAAAAGTTGTCAATATCTTATCAATCAACTGTCAACTTCACTAATGAAGAAGCATTAATGGATTCTTTTAAAATAGCTTTAGAGAAAAGTAGAGCAAGAGATTTATTTAAAAAGAATACTGGTGTTGGCCCTCATCGAGATGACATTGCTTTCTATATCAATGGTATGGATGCTAGTTTTGGAAGTCAAGGGCAACATCGTAGTCTTGTACTTTCTATCAAACTAGCAGAGATTGAACTAATGGAAAACATTACTAACGAGTCTCCAATACTCTTGCTTGACGATGTTATGAGCGAACTTGACAATACACGACAATTAAAATTACTAGAAACTATTTCACAATCTATCCAAACCTTCATCACAACAACAAGTTTAGACCATTTGCAAAACTTGCCAGAAAATCTTAGTATTTTCAATATCCAAAACGGCAAAATATCTGTAAATTAAAATTGACACCTTTGTAAACAAAAAGAACTCCTGAAATTCAGGAGTTCTTTTTTACTTCTTACATAGAGTAGTTTGGCGCCTCATTAGTGATTTGTACATCATGAGGATGGCTTTCTTTTAGACCAGCCCCAGACATTTCAATAAATTGAGCGTTGTCGTGCAATTCTTTAAGGTTAGCTGCACCACAGTAACCCATACCAGAGCGAATACCACCAATCATTTGGAAGACAATATCAGCTGCTGCGCCTTTATAGGCAACACGACCTTCAATTCCTTCTGGAACAAGTTTGTTTGCTTCATTGACAGAACCTTGGAAGTAACGGTCACTTGAACCTTTCTTCATTGCAGCGATTGATCCCATACCACGGTAAGTCTTGAACTTACGTCCTTGGAAGATTTCCGTTTCACCTGGCGCTTCGTCTGTTCCAGCAAACATTGAACCAAGCATAACTGCATTTCCACCTGCAGCAAGGGCTTTTACAATATCTCCAGAATACTTGATTCCACCATCGGCAATAATCGTTTTTCCATATTCACGCGCAACTGCTGCCGCATCATAAATTGCTGTCACTTGTGGGACACCTACACCTGCAATCACACGAGTAGTACAGATAGAACCTGGGCCAATCCCGACTTTGACAACATCCACACCCGCATCATAAAGAGCACGCGCACCTTCTGCAGTTGCAATATTACCAGCAATCAAAGTGCGATCTGGGAAGTGAGCACGAATTTCAGCAATTTTACGTAGAACCCCAGCAGAGTGACCATGTGCAGTATCAATAACAATTGCGTCAGCTCCTGCTTCAAAGAGAGCCTCTGCACGTTCAAATGTATCTGAAGTGACACCCACCGCACCAGCAACTAGAAGACGACCAAATTCATCTTTAGCAGCATTTGGGAACTCAATAACTTTTTCAATATCTTTAATAGTAATCAAGCCAGAAAGACGACCTCCTTCGTCAACCAAAGGAAGTTTTTCAATACGGTGTTCTTGAAGAATATTTTCAGCCGTTGCAAGATCTGTGCCAACAGGAGCAGTGACAAGATTTTCACTGGTCATATGGTTTGAGATTGGTTGATTGTAATCTGAAATAAAGCGAAGATCTCGGTTTGTTAGAATACCAACCAATTTACGATTTTCAAGTGTTTCCACAACTGGAACACCACTGATACGGTAGCGTCCCATCAGCTCGTCTGCTTCAGCAATAGTGTGTTCTGGAGTCAAGAAGAATGGATCAATAATGACACCATTTTCAGAACGTTTTACCTTGCGAACTTCATCTGCCTGTTGTGCAATAGACATATTTTTATGGATTACTCCAAGACCACCTGCACGAGCAATGGCAATGGCCATTTGACTTTCTGTGACTGTATCCATGGCGGCTGTTATAATTGGGATATTTAAAGTCAGATTATCTGCCAATTTTGTTGTTAAATCTGCATCATTAGGCAACACATGACTTTCTGCTGGAATGAGCAATACATCATCAAAGGTAAAACCTTTTTTCAAAAATTTAGTATCCCAATTAGACATTGAAGTTTCCTCTTTTCTTTCTTTTGAGCTTGACTCTTTTTGTATTGTATCTATCATACCATTCTATGAAAATTTGTCAATTATATTTATGGCAGAAAACATAAAAAAACTATCTCTGTGATTCTATGGAAGAGATAGTTTTACGATTCATATTTTATCTATTATTTAAAATAATTTAGCCCCATTGCTCCCTTAACCTCAGACAGAGTTTGACCTGCAACTTCGCGAGCTTTTTCACTCCCTTTTTGAAGCATATTGTACACTTCTCCCATATCCTTAGCAAATTCGATACGGCGCTCACGAATAGGACCAAGTTCGCGTTCAAGTATTTCGAGTAGATAGCGTTTCGTCTTCACATCACCAAGACCACCACGTTGATAATGTTCTTTCATATCCGCAATTTCTTGAGCATCTTCTGGACGACCAAACACATCTAGATAATGGAAAACCATATTTCCTTCAATCTTACCGGGATCCTCAACCCGAATATGGTCCGGATCAGTATACATACTCATGACTTTTTTACGCAAAGTATCAGCATCATCAGCTAGATAAATACCATTATTGAGTGATTTAGACATTTTAGCATTTCCATCTAGACCAGGCAAACGTCCTGCTCTCTCATTTTCTGGATAAATACCTTCTGGCTCCACCAAGACATCGCAATTATAAGCATTATTAAAGGAACGAACAATTTCACGAGTTTGTTCAATCATTGGTTTTTGGTCTGTTCCTACAGGAACATAATTAGCCTTAAAGGCTGTGATATCAGCTGCTTGAGCGATTGGATAAACCAGAAAACCTGTCGGAATACTTTCTCCAAACCCTTTCTGAGCAATCTCTGTTTTTACTGTCGGATTACGCTCCAAACGAGCTAGTGACACCAAATTCATATAGTACATAGACAGCTCAGCCAACTCTGGAATCTGACTTTGAATAAAGATAGTTGATTTACTTGGATCCAATCCAACTGCTAGGTAATCCAAGGCAACATTCCCAATAGACTCTACAATCGTTTGAGGATCCTTAGCGTGATCTGTCAGTGCTTGTTGGTCCGCCAAAAAAACAAACATCTCATACTTATCTTCTTCCTGTAGTAATACTCTATTTTTTAGACTACCAACATAATGTCCAATATGCAGTTTACCTGTTGGACGGTCTCCTGTTAAAATAATGGGTTTCGTCATTTTTTTCTCCTTCGAAATGGTCTCTTCAATTATAGCATTTTTTTGTTAAAATAACAGAAAATTATTTAAATCAAAGAGCTTATTCACTGTAAATAAAATTGTAAACTTAGTTTACATAAAATTGACAAATAAAAATTTGAATATTTCACTCTTTTCTAGTAGAATAAATATATTACATATTATAGGAGAAAAACATTGCTTACAGTATCTGATGTTTCACTACGTTTTAGTGATCGCAAACTTTTTGATGATGTCAACATCAAATTTACAGAAGGAAATACATACGGATTAATTGGTGCTAATGGTGCTGGGAAGTCTACATTCTTAAAAATTTTAGCTGGTGATATCGAACCTACAACTGGTCACATCTCTCTTGGTCCAGATGAACGTCTCTCTGTTCTCCGTCAAAATCACTTTGACTATGAAGATGAACGTGCAATTGATGTCGTTATCATGGGAAATGAAAAACTTTATAGCATTATGAAAGAGAAAGATGCTATTTACATGAAGGAAGATTTTTCCGATGAAGATGGTGTTCGTGCAGCTGAACTCGAAGGGGAGTTTGCTGAACTTGGAGGTTGGGAAGCAGAGAGTGAAGCATCTCAACTACTTCAAAACCTAAACATTCCTGAAGAATTGCACTATCAAAACATGAGTGAATTGGCCAATGGTGAAAAAGTAAAAGTTCTCCTTGCCAAAGCACTTTTTGGCAAACCAGATGTTCTTCTCTTGGACGAGCCAACCAACGGTTTGGACATCCAATCAATTACATGGCTAGAAGACTTCTTGATTGACTTTGATAACACAGTTATCGTAGTATCCCACGACCGCCACTTCCTAAACAAAGTATGTACTCACATGGCCGACCTTGACTTTGGAAAAATCAAACTCTATGTTGGAAACTATGACTTCTGGAAGGAATCTTCTGAGCTTGCTGCTAAATTGTTAGCAGACCGTAATGCCAAAGCGGAAGAAAAAATTAAGCAATTGCAAGAATTCGTTGCTCGTTTCTCTGCTAATGCTTCTAAATCAAGACAGGCAACATCTCGTAAAAAAATGCTTGACAAGATTGAACTAGAAGAAATTGTGCCATCCAGTCGTAAATATCCATTTATCAACTTTAAAGCAGAGCGTGAGATTGGTAATGATCTCTTGACAGTAGAAAATCTAACTGTCAAGATTGATGGTGAAACTATCTTGGATAATATTAGTTTCATCTTGCGTCCAGGTGATAAGACAGCTCTTATTGGGCAAAATGACATCCAAACGACTGCATTAATTCGTGCAATCATGGGTGACATTGACTATGAAGGAACTGTCAAGTGGGGAGTTACTACTAGCCGTTCTTACTTGCCAAAAGATAACTCGGCCGATTTTGCAGGAGGAGAGTCAATCCTTGACTGGTTGCGTCAATTTGCAAGTAAAGAAGAAGATGACAATACTTTCCTACGTGGTTTCCTTGGTCGTATGCTCTTTTCTGGTGATGAGGTTAACAAACCTGTAAACGTCTTGTCAGGGGGAGAAAAAGTACGTGTCATGCTTTCAAAACTCATGCTCTTGAAATCAAATGTCCTTGTACTTGATGATCCAACAAATCATTTGGACTTGGAATCTATCTCAAGCTTGAATGATGGATTGAAAAACTTTAAAGAATCCATCATCTTTGCCAGTCATGATCACGAGTTCATTCAAACTTTGGCAAACCATATTATTGTTTTGTCTAAGAATGGTGTCATTGATCGTATTGATGAAACCTATGACGAATTCCTAGAAAATGCAGAAGTACAAGCAAAAGTTAAAGAACTTTGGAAAGACTAAATAAGACTTCAAAACTCAGTTGGGTTAACCAACTGAGTTTTCTATCATTCTACGAGGTAACATGAAATCATTTTTAAAAACATATTGGACCTATTTTATTTCTTTCATCATTCCTGTAGTGATTATGTCTGGAGTATATCTATCTCAAGGTATCTACTGGAATAGCGATACATCTCCACTATTAGGAGATGGTTTCCATCAATACGTTATTTTTGATGTGGCTTTACGGAATATTCTACATGGAAATGGTAGTTTGTTTTACACCTTTACAAGTGGCCTCGGACTGAATTTCTATGCTCTATCTAGTTATTACTTAGGTAGCTTTCTTTCACCCCTAGTTTACTTTTTTAATCTGTCGAATATGCCAGATGCTGTTTATCTGACCACTCTAATAAAATTTGGATTGATTGGTCTGTCAACCTTCTTTAGTTTAAATAAATTGTTTAAAGATATCCCAAAATTTTTAAAACTGACCTTATCTACTTCCTATGCTCTAATGAGCTTTACAGTCAGTCAGTTAGAGATAAAAACCTGGCTAGATGTTTTTTTCTTGATTCCTTTAATTATAACTGGCTTACACCTACTTATAACACAAAAGAAGCGTCTACTATACTTTACAAGTCTGTCAATCTTGTTTATTCAAAACTATTATTTTGGATATATGACAGCATTGTTTCTTATTTTCTGGTATCTCTGCCAAATTTCATGGGACTTTAAAAATAGAAAATCATCTTTTCTTGATTTTGTTGTTACCTCATTTTTAGCAGGAATGGCTAGTTTGATTATGACTCTTCCTACATTGTTTGATTTACAAACTCATGGGGAGAAGTTAACTGCCATTACAAAATTAAAGACAGATAGTAGTTGGTATTTGGATATTTTCGCAAAACAATTCATTGGATCTTTTGATACAACTAAGTATGGATCTATACCAATGATTTTTGTTGGATTGCTTCCTTTTATTTTAACTATTCTATTTTTCACAATAAAATCCATAAAGTTTCACGTGAAACTTACCTATGCAATTTTTTTCACTTTTTTAATAACAAGCTTTTACATAGAGGCCCTCGATTTATTTTGGCAAGGGATGCATACCCCAAATATGTTTTTACATCGCTATGCTTGGATCTTTTCTACTCTGTTAATTTATACTGCAGCAGAAGTCTTAAATCGCCTGAAAGAACTGAAACTATGGAATCTATTTCTCTCACTGTTTCTTGTACTAACAGGATTCTTGGCTACCATATACTTTAAATCACACTATTCTTTTTTAACAGATTTGAATATCTTACTCACACTTGAATTTCTCTTAGTTTATGCTCTTTTACTCCTTGCAGTCATCAGAAAGTTTATCTCTGTAAATCTATTTGCAATTCTTTTGTCTTTATTTATAACAGCTGAGATATGCTTAAACGCTTCATCTCAAATGGAAGGAATAGCTAAAGAATGGGCCTTTGCTTCTCGCAGTGCCTATAATAGAGATGTCACTGCTATGGGATCCATTATAGAACAAATTGACAATCCATTTACACGTACTGAGAAACTGCAAATTCAAACAGGAAATGACAGTATGAAATTTAACTACAATGGAATCTCTCAATTCTCGTCTGTACGAAATCGTTCAGCTAGCACTAGTTTGGATAAACTTGGATTCAAATCCTCTGGAACCAACCTCAATCTCCGTTATGCAAATAACAGTATTTTAGCAGACAGTTTATTTGGAATTCAGTACAACATTTCAGAAACTCCCCTTGATAAATATGGATTTCAAGAGATTTATCAAAAGGATCATTTAACCTTATATAAAAATCAACTCTCTTTACCTATTGCTTTTGCCACTCAATCTATTTACACTGATGTAAACTTTAATAATCATACTCTGGATAATCAGGCTTTATTTATAAACCAGCTTGCTAATCTCAACTTAGATTACTTTTCCCAAATAGCATATGATAAAACAGATACTTCAGATGGTTTAACGAACATCACAAGTTCAACCAATGAGGATGCAAGAATTGATTATCAGATTGAGGTTCCTCAAAATAGTCAAGTCTATCTCTCTTTTTCAAATCTTCATTTTACAAACGATAAACAAAAGAAAGTTGACATCCTTGTCAATGGTGAAAAAAAGACTTTTACAACTGACAATACCTTTAACTTCTTTAATTTGGGTTATACTGAGGAAGAAAAAACTTTCAATATCAGTGTTAGCTTTCCTGGAAATTCTCAAGTGTCATTTGAATCTCCAACCTTCTATCGATTAGATACTCAGGTCCTAACTGAAGCAATTCAAAAGATTAAAGAACAACCTGTAGAAGTATCTACCTCTAAAAATAAAGTCTTTGCTACATATGAAGTCAAACAGGATGCCTCTATTTTCTTCACCATTCCTTATGACAAAGGTTGGTCTGCTTATCAAGATGGAAAAAAACTTGAAATCAAGCAGGCTCAAACTGGTTTTATGAAGGTTGATGTTCCAAAAGGAAAAGGAACCATTACACTTTCCTTCATTCCCAATGGTTTTGTTATTGGAGCAGTCTGCTCAGTAACTGCCCTTCTACTTTTTGGAATCTATAATTACAAACGAAATTCATCTATGACATAAAAAAATCGACCAAGGAATTGGTCGATTTTTTTAATCTTCTTGCATCTTCTTAGGTTGATAAGCTAGCATACCTAAAGCAGTAAAGAAGGCTAGTGTTATAATAAGAAAAATCACTTGATGATGAATATTTCCTGTCATAGAGACTGTTTGTCGTAAACCTGATACCGAGTAACTCATTGGTAACCATGGATTGACAGTTTTAAAGAAATCATTTGTCAAAGCAAGTGGATAAGTCCCTGCACTTGATGCTAACTGTAGTAATAGTAGAATAAGAGAGAAGAAGGCTCCTAAACGGCTATTCCAAGTTGTTAAAGCTGTCACCATAGACATGAAGGCTAAACTTGTGATTATAATTAGAATTAAGGTTCTTATCTCATGGTTAGCAGTCAATCCAATAAGATGGACACCTCCATAAACTAAAACACCTGCTAAGACAGCTATAATTCCATTTATTTCAGATCGAGACTTCAACCAAGCCCAACGGCTCTCTGGATGACGTCCAGAAGGCAACTTCGCAAAAATCATATTGGTAGATATAGCAGCAACAAAAAGAGCAACTGATATCATATAAGGAGCCATGGCAATCCCATTTACAGGAACTTGGTCATTATCTGTTTTTGAGAGAACTAGAGGCTCAGATAATGTTTCTGCATTTTCAGATTCTGTTGAAGCTGATTTGAGTTGATTATTCGCATTACCTAATCCTTGTCCTAATGAATCAACTCCTGTCTGTAAATCTTCAAGTCCAGAAGTTAAGTTTGTTCCACCTTCTGCTAGTTTTCCAGCACCATCTGCAATCTTCATAGCACCACTTCCTAGTTGAGATGCTGCAGAAAGTAACTGTGTTGATTTATCTGTTAATTGACCAGAGCCAAATTGTAATTTAGTAAGACCTGCTATTAACTCTGGTCTCTTATTATTCAATTGAGCAGAACCAGATGACAAGCTTTCTATACCTGATACTAATTCTGGAGCTTTTCCAGCTAACGCATCTACTCCAGCTGTCAAGGTTGATGTATTTTCTGTCAACTTACTTGATCCAGAAACTAATTGATCTAGATTAGTTGTTAAACTTGCATTCTTTTCACTTAGTTGATTAGCACCTATAGAAATAGTATCCAGCTTTTTAGTATAGTTTACAACTCCTTTTTCAATTGACTGACTTCCAGGAACTAACTGATTGTCTACAGTAGTTTGCAACTTTGTAAAACCACTTGACAAAGTTGTCAAGGAGCTAGATGCTAAAGGTAAAAGTTTATTTGCCTTCGTCTGCACATCAGATAGATTAGATACTTGTTGTTCTGAATTCTCTATACTTTCTTTCAATCCTCCTACTGTCGTTAAAATTGTTTTTGCTGACTCAATAGTAGAATTAGAATTTTTAGAAATAGCTTCTGTCAGTTCTTTCTTCTGTTCCTCTGTGAGAGATTGATAAGTAGCTGTTGATTGAAGGTTCACAAGAGTTTTTTCTTGTTCTGTCTGACTTTTGGTCACAATATCCTGAGCAAGAGTTGTTAGATTTGGCAAAGCTTCTGACAATGTACTTTTCAATTGAGTATTATCTGATATTGTAAGAGCTTGTAGTGTCTTATTTAGTTCTCCTAGGCTCGTTGTCAATTGTGCTATTTCTTTATTTTGTTGAGATGAGGACTCTAATTGGCTTGAAATTTCTTTAATACCAGTATTTAATTTCTCCATTCCATCTCTTAGTGTATCTGATTGATTGGATAATTGACTTGTTCCATTAGAAAGTTCTTTCACACTACTTGTATAAGCATTTACACCAACTGAAAATTGATTGAGACCTGTATCCAGTTGTGAAACGCCACTTGTGTAGGACTTTATACCTGTATTTAGCTGATTTACACCTGTCACCAACTCAGGAGTTTTTGACGCTAATTGACCAAGTCCAGTGTCAACTTGTGAGACAGCATTTGTATAACTTTGTAAACCACTATTAAAAATTCCTAAACCAATATGTAATTGCTCTATAGCAGATACATAGCTAGATAACCCTTTTGTAAATTGATCAGCTCCATTTGAAAAAGTTACAGTTGAGTTAGCTAGAGTATTAAGATTTGTCGTCAATGTTTGACTTCCCGTCACCAACTGATTGGCTCCATTAGCCAATTGTTCACTTCCATCAGCTGCCTTGTTTACTCCAGACTTCAAGTCATTCATTTTTTGAAATAAAGCCTTGGTATACGTTTCAGTTACATTAGTAGAAACAGTTTGTTTTAATTGTGTCATAGCAGAATCACTCATCTTACTAGCGATAAAACTATGTCCACTTGAAGTCTGATAATCAATCTGCATCTGTTCAGGATGATTTGTTAGGATAGAAGCAGCTTTTTCAGACAAGTCACTTGGTAAAGTCACTACCATGTAGTAGTCACCATCTTCTAGGCCTTTTTCCCCTTCCTCTTCATTAACAAAATGAAAATCTAAAGCCTTATTTTCTTTCAAATTAGACACCATGTCTTCACCTATTGTCATCGTCTGTCCATTATAAGAAGCTTCCTTATCTTTATTGACAACTGCCACAGGTAACTCTGATAATTGCCCATATGGATCCCACATGGATGATAAAAATATGATGTTGTATAATGCTGGAATGAGAGAAATCCCTATCATTACAATGATAAAGGTCGGTTTTTTAAATATTGCTTTCCATTCTTTAAACATGGTTTCCTCCTTTTTTACACATATTGTCTAAAATTTTGATATAATAGATTATACATCAAAAAATCCAAATTTCAAGGTAAAAAATTATTTTTTAGACACATTGTCTAATTTGTCTATAAGGGGGAATTATGAAAGAAAGTAACAAACGTTTAAAAACAAAACGAATCATTGAAAATGCCATGGTTCAATTATTGATGGACCAACCCTTTGATCAAATTTCTACTGTCAAGTTAGCAGAAAAAGCCGGAATTAGTCGTTCCAGCTTTTACACTCACTACAAGGATAAGTATGATATGATTGAGCACTACCAAAGTAAACTCTTTCATACCTTTGAGTATATTTTCCAAAAACATGCTCATCATAAAAGAGATGCTATTCTAGAAGTATTTGAATATTTAGAGTCTGAGCCACTCTTGGCTGCACTCTTATCTGAAAATGGTACAAAAGAAATCCAAAATTTTTTGAGAAATAAGCTTCACATTATGCTTAGCACAGACCTTCAGAAGCGCTTTATGAAACTACAACTCAATCCAATTGAACTCGAATATAGTAGCATTTATCTAACAAATGCCCTATTTGGTGTTTGCCAGACGTGGATTGCCCACGGAAAAAAAGAAAGTCCGCAAGAAATGACAGACTTCCTTATGAAAATGTTAGGTGATACAAACTAAAAATAAAAAAGAACATCGTCTGATGTTCTTTTTTATCTG
>JAQDAD010000002.1:0-19942 GCA_027682205.1 Streptococcaceae bacterium AF54-32pH5A | reverse complement strand
TGTTCTTTTTTATCTGACTCCGCCAGTAGGACTCGAACCTACGACATCATGATTAACAGTCATGCGCTACTACCAACTGAGCTATGGCGGATAAAATAGTCCGTACGGGATTCGAACCCGTGTTACCGCCGTGAAAAGGCGGTGTCTTAACCCCTTGACCAACGGACCATCTATCTGTAGCAGATATAACCATTATATCAATTTCTTACTAATTGTCAATTACTTTTTAGATTTTTTCTCCAGAATATCTCTCAGTTTGCGAACTTTCAAACGGGTAATGGGACAACGATGATCTTCATAAAAGACAACTTCTAAATTCTTTCGATCAATTTCTCTCACATTTCCAATATTGATTAGGAAAGATTTATGAGGAGAATAGAATCGCTGGGTATGTTTGTCCTTTTCCTGAATATCTGTCATGGTTCCATAGAACTCTTTGGCAAAATTTTTACCAATAATTCGCAGTTTATGAGAAACACCTGTTGTTTCGATATACAAAATATCATGGTAAGGGATTTTCAAATCATTTCCCTTATAGTTGTAATCAAAATAGTCTACAACATCTTCGTTTTCAAGGAGCATGCTCTTAGTGTAAAAAATACTCTGCTCGATACGTTTTTTGAACAATTCATCATTGATGTCTTTATCAACAAAATCTAGGGCTGATACCTGGTATTTATAAGTTAAAGTAGCAAATTCAGATCGACTAGTAATAAAGACAATAATAGCATAGGGATTGTGATGACGGATAAACTGTGCCACTTCAAATCCCTTTTTCTCAATCCCGTGAATATCGATATCTAGGAAATAAAGCTGGTTTACTTCATCGTTTTCAATATATTCCTTAAACTCACGAACTTTTCCTGTTGTCTTGTAAGAAATAGGAATATTTGATTCCTCAGAGATTTCATTCAATATTCTCTCAAGTCTCACTTGATGCTCAATAACATCTTCTAAAATTAATACTTTCATTCAAATTCCCTCTTAAATCTAATAATTTGTCTAAATGTGCTGTCTTCCATCTCTGTTTCTAAAATAATGTTGTCATACTTATCTAAAATCTCTTTGACATTATTAAGTCCTAGACCTCTATTTTTTCCCTTAGTAGAGAAACCTAAGGCAAATAGGTCCTCTGAAGGCGTCATAGTGATTTTACATGAATTCTGGATAACTATAACTGTTTCAAAATCCATTTTAATGACTGCAACTTCCATTTGTTTCAAGTAACTATCCGCAGCACCTTCAACAGCATTGTTTAAGAGAATACTCATGATGCGAACAAGATCAAGTAAATCCATTGACAATTTCGTAATAACATCCTTTACTTCCAATGTAAACTCTACATCATTGTTTCGTGCATAGACAATGGATTGAGCAATCAAACTACGTAAAGCTGAATCTTCTATATTATTCAAATCAAAGTAAGTATATTTTTCTGAACGCAGTTTTTGATTCGCTTTTACTAAAACTTCATTGTAAACTCTGTCAATTTCCTGTAAATTTCCACTGTCAATTGCCATTTGCATGCTAACAAGCATACCTGCATAGTCATGACGAAAACCTCGAATTTCATTATACAACTCTACAATTTCATCAGTATAAGTCTGTAAGTGCTTTTGTTCAAATTTCTTTTGTTTTAGAGCAATCTCTTTTTCAACTTGAACTTTATGAGAGTTCATTGCAAAGAAGCACAATAACATACATATAAAAATAATTGCTGCTAAAATACTCCCAAAGCTATTTAAATGAGGAAAAGTACTAACAATATCTGAAATAAACAGTACAATATGTAAAGTGAAGAAAGCAACTATAACTTTTTTTAAAAAAGGATAGAGATAATCTTTGTCAAAATATTTAAGTTCTAGATTAAAATAGGTAATAATTTTGTCTATTACAAGATAGGAAATTAAATTAATTATGAAAAAGAATAATCTTTCATGTTGTTCTACAAGTAAGTCACCTGTAATAGATGATATAGTAACGGAAAAAAAAGTATGAGCACTTTGATACAATAGTGAAAATATTAAACTTAAAAATATATTTTTTGAGGAATCATACTTTTTAATAAATTTAAAATAGCAATAGAATAGAATTGGATAAAAATTCTTTAAAGTATAATGTAAAATCAGTATTAATTTATCAGAATCTATAAAAGAGAATATAAAGGCATAAATTAATTGAAATATAAAGAATATAAAACCAAAAATATATCTTTCTTTTTTAGAAATTTCACAAATTCGACTATAAATTTTACTGATTATAACACAAGTTAAGAATGCATCTAATATTCCTACCATAATATCCATTTTCTACTCCTTTATTTTCTCCTAAAAATAGGAATTTGCTTGAAAAGATCCATTAATCCTCTTTTATCTCCACCCCGAATCTCCTGCAATTCTGCCTCTGTTATCTCTTTGAAGTGTTCCAATTTAACTGTATTTTTCATAATGAAATCTCCTGTATTATTTTTTCTTGTAAGTTAACTTACACACCTATTATACAAAATGAAGATTATTTAAGAAAAATTTCTTCTCAACTGTACTTTTTTGCACCTGAAATGCACTTTTTTAAGAAAAAAGCTGGGAGTAATCCCAGCTTCTTCTCTAATGTACTGATCCCAGCAGGATTCGAACCTGCGACCGTTCGCTTAGAAGGCGAATGCTCTATCCAGCTGAGCTATGAGACCTAACATGACCATTCTATCAAAAAACAAGAAGTAAGTCAATCTTCTATTTATGATAAGGGGATCCCTGCTGAATGGTAAAAGAACGATAAATTTGTTCAACAAGAACTAATCTCATTAACTGATGTGGCAAGGTCAAACGCCCAAAACTAACAGAAAGATTCGCTCGATGCTTCACAGCAGGGGATAGTCCCAGACTTCCACCAATAATAAATGTAAGAGTAGAAAATCCCTTTATGGAAGCTTGTTCTAACTGTTTACTGAATTCTTCTGAAGAGAGAGTTTTTCCTTCAATTGCCAACACAATAACAAAATCTCTTTCTCCAACTTTAGAAAGAATTCGATTTCCCTCTATTTCTAATATTTTGTGATTTTCTGACTCACTTGCCTTATCTGGAGTTTTTTCATCAGCTAACTCAATGATTTCTACAGTGGCAAAACGAGATATACGTTTCGTATATTCAGCAATGCCATCTTTAAGATATTTTTCCTTCAGTTTTCCAACTGTTACAATTTTTATTTTCATGCTTCTATTCTATCATATCCACACTTTATTTCACATTTTATACACATCAAAATCATCTAAAATAACAAGCAAATTCACAGAATAACGTAAGTTATCCACAACTTGTGTAAAACTTCTACCTTTAAGCTTGAATTAAGTTAATAGATTTATACTTTAATCAAATAAAAAACAAACGGAGGCGTTTATATGAAACACTTACAAAAATTTTACAAAAAAGGAGTTACCTTTCTTATCATCATTCTGATAGGATTTTTGAGTGGTGCTCTGGGAAGTTTTGCAACACTGCAACTTTATCAAAAACAAGGAAGTCAAGCCGCAAATAACACTACAAACACTGTTACTCAGACTTCCTACAAAAATGAAAATGCAACAACTCAGGCCGTTAATAAGGTCAAAGATGCCGTTGTGTCGGTCATCACTTATTCAGCAAATCGGCAAAATAGTGTTTTTGGAAATGACGAGACAGATACGGATACCGACTCTCAACAGGTAGCAAGTGAAGGTTCAGGGGTTATCTATAAAAAGAACGACAAAGATGCCTATCTTGTGACAAATACTCACGTTATCAATGGAGCTTCAAAAGTCGACATCCGTTTAGCAGACGGTACAAAAGTTCCTGGTGAAATTGTCGGTTCTGATACGTTCTCTGATATTGCTGTCGTAAAAATTTCTTCAGAAAAAGTCACAACCGTAGCAGAATTTGGAGATTCTAGCAAACTAAATGTTGGTGAGACTGCAATCGCAATTGGTAGTCCTCTGGGCTCAGAATATGCCAATACAGTTACACAAGGTATTATTTCAAGTCTCAATCGAAATGTCTCTCTAAAATCTCAAGATGGTCAAGCGATTTCTACCAAAGCCATTCAAACAGATACGGCCATTAACCCTGGTAACTCTGGCGGTCCACTTATAAACATTCAAGGCCAAGTTATCGGGATTACATCAAGTAAAATTGCAAGTAATGGTGGAACCTCTGTCGAAGGTCTTGGTTTTGCAATCCCATCAAATGATGCTCAAAATATTATTAAACAGCTTGAAAGTGATGGTAAAGTGACTCGTCCTGCTCTTGGAATTCAAATGGTCAATCTGTCAAATGTTGGAGCTAGTGATCTTAGAAAACTCAATATTCCAAGTAGCGTAACTTCTGGTGTAGTGGTGAAATCTGTTCAAAGTAATATGCCTGCATCTGGTCACCTTGAAAAATACGACGTTATTACCAAAGTTGACGACAAGGAGATTTCTTCGTCAACAGATTTACAGAGTGCTCTTTACAACCATTCTATTGGAGACACCATTAAAATCACCTACTATCGAAATGGGAAAGAGGAGACTACAACTGTTAAGCTAGATAAAAGTACAAGTGATTTAGAATCTTAATTGACATCAGTGTAAAGAAAACTTTACATATAATAAAAGATATGTTAGTGTAGAATCATGGAAAAATTTGAAATGATTTCTATCTCAGAAATACAAAAGAATCCTTACCAACCTCGGAAAGAATTTAATGCAGATAAACTAAGGGAACTGGCTGAGTCAATCAAAGAAAATGGGCTCATCCAACCCATCATCGTTCGTCAATCTCCTGTAATTGGTTACGAAATCCTTGCAGGAGAGAGACGATATCGAGCTTCTCTCTTAGCTGGTCTCACTTCTATTCCAGCCGTTGTAAAGCAACTCTCAGATCAGGAAATGATGATCCAGTCTATCATTGAGAATTTACAGAGAGAAAACTTGAATCCAGTTGAAGAGGCACGCGCCTACGAATATTTGGTAGAAAAAGGATTTACTCACACTGAGATAGCGGATAAAATGGGGAAATCTCGTCCTTATATCACTAATTTTATTCGTTTGCTTTCCCTACCAGAGCATATCTTAGCTGAAGTAGAAAATGGAAAAATTTCTCAAGCTCATGCACGTTCACTAGTTGGTTTGGATAAAGAGCAACAGGAATATTTCTTTCAGCTAATCAAAAATGAAGACATCTCTGTGAGAAAGTTAGAAATACTACTGACAGAGAAAAAACAAAAGAAGCAGAAAAAAAGTGATTCTTTCATCAAAGATGAGGAAGATAAATTAAAAAAACGACTGGGATTAAATGTAGAAATTAAACTTTCTAAAAAAGATACTGGAAAAGTTATTATTTCTTTTTCGAGCCAAGAAGAATATGACAGAATTATCAACAGCCTGAAATAAGGCTGTTCTTTTATTTTTTCAAACCACAAATTTATCCACTTTTTTTTATAGCAAAAAACCAAAGAATTCAAGGGAATCCCTCACTTTTCCCCAACCTGTGGATAAAAAGTGTAAACATTGTGGATTCTTTTCCACAGATTGTGGAAAAATGCTAGCATCTATGGTAAAATAAGTTTAACAGTAAACCTTTTTATATCAAATATAGCAAAGGAGGGGATAATTGGTGAAAGAAAAACAATTTTGGAATCAAATCTTAGAATTAGCTCAAGAAAGATTGACACGTTCTATGTACGATTTCTATGCCACACCTGCTGAACTCATAAAAGTGGAGGGAAATGTAGCTACTATCTTTTTACCTAGACCTGAAATGGAAATGGTTTGGAAAAAACAGCTCAAGGATATCATTGTGGCTGCTGGTTTTGAAGTTTATGATACTGAAATAAAAACTCAATTTGTCCTAACAAAACCTGAGGAAGAATCTTCAACCTATGTCATGGATTCTGAAAATAGCAATCATTATGTTGCTTCACAGGCCAATCTTGCTATTCCATATTCTGAAACAGGATTAAAAGAAAAATATACCTTTGATAACTTTATTCAAGGAGATGGGAATATCTGGGCTAAGTCTGCTGCTCTGGCTGTTTCCGAAGACCTCGCCTTGACTTATAATCCCCTTTTCATTTATGGTGGTCCTGGACTAGGAAAAACCCATTTACTGAATGCTATCGGAAATGAAATTCTAAAAAATATTCCTGAAGCTCGGGTTAAGTATATTCCTGCTGAAAGTTTTATCAACGACTTTCTTGAGCATCTGAGGCTCGGGGAAATGGAAAAATTTAAAAAAACTTACCGAAGCCTTGATCTCTTACTGATTGATGATATCCAATCTCTCAGTGGCAAAAAGGTTGCAACTCAAGAAGAATTTTTCAATACTTTCAACGCTCTTCATAGCAATCAAAAACAAATCGTTCTGACTAGTGACCGAAGTCCTAAACACTTAGAAGGACTTGAAGAAAGACTTGTCACGCGTTTTAGCTGGGGATTGACTCAAAATATCACCCCTCCTGACTTTGAGACACGTATCGCCATTCTTCAAAGTAAAACAGAGCACTTGGATTACCATTTCCAAAGCGATACTCTGGAATACTTGGCCGGCCAATTTGATTCAAATGTTCGAGAATTGGAAGGAGCAATTAACGATATCACTTTAATTGCCAGAGTAAAGAAGATTAAAGACATCACTATTGATATTGCTGCAGAGGCTATTAGAGCTCGTAAACAAGATGTTAGCCAACTGCTAGTCATTCCAATTGACAAAATTCAAACTGAAGTTGGTAATTTTTATGGAGTGAGTGTCAAAGAAATGAAGGGGACGAGACGAGTTCAAAACATCGTTTTGGCGCGTCAAGTAGCCATGTATCTAGCTAGAGAACTAACAGATAATAGTCTTCCAAAAATCGGAAAAGAATTTGGCGGAAAGGATCACACCACCGTTATTCATGCCCATGCTAAAATTAAATCCTTGATTGATGAAGACGATAATTTACGCTTAGAAATCGAAACAATCAAAAAGAAAATTAAATAGTTTGTGGATAACTTTTACTTTTCTATCTTTTTTATCCACATTTTTTAAACAAGCTAAAAATCTTGAAGTCACTAAATAGAAATCAGTTTTCCACAGAATTCACACACTCTATTATTCCTATTATCATTCTAATACTAAAAAATAAATAAAGGAGAATCCATGATTCATTTTTCAATCAATAAAAATTTATTTCTACAAGCCTTAAATACCACAAAACGAGCAATTAGCTCCAAAAATGCTATTCCAATTTTATCAACAATCAAAATTGATGTTACCAATGAAGGAATTACTTTAATTGGATCAAATGGTCAAATCTCCATTGAAAATTTCATTTCCCAAAAGAATGAAGATGCTGGTCTTTTGATTACTTCCTTAGGTTCGATTCTTCTTGAAGCCTCTTTCTTTATCAATGTTGTATCCAGTCTTCCAGATGTGACGCTTGATTTCAAAGAGATTGAACAAAAACAAATTGTCTTAACAAGTGGCAAATCAGAAATTACCCTAAAAGGGAAAGATAGCGAACAATATCCACGTATTCAAGAAATTTCAGCAAGCACTCCTTTGGTTCTTGAAACCAAACTACTCAAGAAAATTATCAATGAAACAGCTTTTGCTGCAAGTACGCAAGAAAGTCGTCCCATCTTAACAGGTGTCCACTTTGTATTGAGCCAACATAAGGAACTAAAAACAGTTGCGACAGATTCTCATCGCCTTAGCCAGAAAAAATTGATTCTTGAAAAAAATGGAGATGATTTCGATGTGGTGATCCCTAGTCGCTCTCTACGCGAATTTTCAGCTGTTTTTACGGATGATATTGAAACAGTGGAGATTTTCTTTGCCAATAATCAAATCCTCTTTAGAAGCGAAAATATTAGCTTCTACACCCGTCTCCTAGAAGGAAACTATCCTGATACAGATCGTTTGATTCCAACAGACTTTAACACTACAATCACTTTTGATGTTGTAAACTTACGCCAGTCAATGGAACGTGCTCGTCTCTTATCAAGTGCGACTCAAAATGGTACTGTGAAGCTTGAAATTAAAGGTGGTGTTGTTAGCGCCCATGTTCATTCTCCTGAAGTTGGTAAAGTAAACGAAGAAATCGATACGGAGCAGGTGACTGGGGATGATTTGACTATTAGTTTCAACCCAACTTACTTGATTGATTCTCTTAAAGCTTTAAATAGCGAAAAGGTGACCATTAGCTTTATCTCAGCTGTTCGTCCATTTACTCTCGTGCCAGCAGATACTGACGAAGACTTCATGCAGCTCATTACACCAGTTCGTACAAATTAAGTGAAAGAGGTTGAGCCTAGCTCGCCTCTTTTATGATATAATCAAAAAAGAAAAGGAGAGTAGTATGTATCAAGTTGGAAATTTTGTTGAGATGAAAAAACCTCACGCCTGCACCATCAAATCAACTGGTAAAAAAGCCAATCGTTGGGAAATTACACGTGTTGGGGCAGATATCAAAATAAAATGTAGCAATTGCGACCACCTTGTTATGATGAGTCGCCATGATTTTGAACGAAAAATGAATAAGATTATTGACTAAGAACCTTTAGTTAGAGAGTTAGCAAGTTTTCCCTTTTTGTGTTATAATGTTAGGGATTGAAATGAGAACGGAGAATGAGAAAATATGGCTTTAACAGCAGGTATCGTTGGTTTGCCAAACGTTGGGAAATCAACCCTTTTTAATGCAATTACAAAAGCAGGAGCAGAGGCAGCAAACTACCCATTTGCGACTATTGATCCAAACGTTGGAATGGTAGAAGTTCCAGATGAACGCCTACAAAAACTAACTGAAATGATTACTCCTAAAAAGACAGTTCCAACGACTTTTGAATTTACAGATATTGCAGGGATTGTAAAAGGTGCATCAAAAGGAGAAGGTCTAGGGAATAAATTCTTGGCCAATATCCGTGAAGTAGATGCTATTGTTCATGTTGTGCGTGCATTTGATGATGAAAATGTTATGCGCGAGCAAGGACGTGAAGACGCCTTTGTGGATCCACTTGCAGATATTGATACCATTAACCTGGAGTTGATTCTTGCAGACTTAGAATCAGTTAATAAACGCTATGCGCGTGTAGAAAAGATGGCACGTACGCAAAAAGATAAGGAATCTGTGGCGGAATTCAATGTTCTTCAAAAAATTAAACCAGTCCTTGAAGATGGAAAATCAGCTCGTACGATTGAATTTACAGATGAAGAACAAAAGGTTGTCAAAGGATTATTTTTATTAACAACCAAACCAGTTCTTTATGTTGCCAATGTGGATGAGGATGTAGTTTCAGATCCAGACTCTATCGACTATGTCAAACAAATTCGAGAATTTGCAGCGACAGAAAATGCTGAAGTAGTCGTTATTTCTGCGCGTGCTGAGGAAGAAATTTCTGAGTTAGACGATGAAGATAAGCAAGAGTTTCTTGAAGCACTTGGTTTGACAGAATCAGGCGTTGATAAATTGACTCGAGCTGCTTACCACTTACTTGGACTTGGAACTTACTTTACAGCTGGTGAAAAAGAAGTCCGTGCTTGGACCTTTAAGCGTGGTATGAAAGCTCCTCAAGCAGCTGGTATTATCCACTCAGATTTTGAAAAAGGTTTTATTCGTGCAGTGACCATGTCATATGAGGATCTAGTGAAATACGGATCTGAAAAGGCTGTAAAAGAAGCTGGGCGCTTGCGTGAAGAAGGAAAAGAATATATCGTTCAAGATGGCGATATCATGGAATTCCGCTTTAATGTCTAATAACATTTAACAAATAGTGTCAATTAGGTTGGAAAAAAATTCCAACCCTTTTGGCTTTTGAAAGGAAAATAAATGACTAAATTACTTGTAGGCTTGGGAAATCCAGGAGATAAATATTTTGAAACCAAGCACAATGTTGGTTTTATGTTGATTGACCAATTAGCTAAAAAACAAAATGTCACTTTTACACACGATAAGATATTTCAAGCTGATCTAGCATCTTTTTTCCTTAATGGCGAAAAAATTTATCTTGTCAAACCAACGACGTTTATGAATGAAAGCGGAAAAGCTGTTCATGCTTTATTGACTTACTATGGTTTGGATATTGAAGATTTACTCGTTATTTACGACGACCTTGACATGGAAGTTGGGAAAATTCGTCTAAGAGCAAAGGGTTCAGCAGGTGGTCATAATGGGATCAAATCCATTATTCAACATATAGGTACTCAGGTCTTTAACCGTGTTAAAATAGGTATTGGAAGACCTAAAAAAGGTATGTCAGTGGTTCACCATGTTTTAAGTAAGTTTGATCAGGATGACTATGAAGGTATTTTACAGTCTATTGACAAGGTTGACGATGCTGTAAACTACTATTTACAAGAGAAAAACTTTGAGAAAACGATGCAGAGGTATAACGGCTAAATGGTGACTTTATTAGATTTATTCTCAGAAAATGATCAGATAGAAAAATGGCATCAAAATCTGACAGATAAGAAAAGACAACTAATACTAGGTCTGTCAACTTCTACAAAGGCTCTTGCAATTGCAAGTAGCCTAAAAAAAGAAAATAAGATTGTGTTACTGACATCGACTTATGGAGAGGCAGAACGAATTATCAGTGATCTTCTTTCTATCTTAGGAGAGGAATTTGTCTATCCATTTTTGGTAGATGACTCTCCTATGGTAGAGTTTTTGATGTCTTCACAAGAAAAAATCATTTCGCGAGTTGAAGCCTTGCGTTTTTTAACTGATTCATCTAAGAAAGGGATTTTAGTTTGTAATATAGCAGCAAGTCGATTGATTTTACCTTCTCCAACTGGATTTAAAGAAAGTATTATAAGGATTGCAGTTGGTGAAGAATATGACCAACAAGATCTTCTTCACAAATTAAAGGAAATCGGTTATCGAAAAGTTACGCAAGTACAAACTCAAGGTGAGTTTAGTATTCGAGGAGATATTTTAGATATTTTTGAGATGTCTCAGTTAGAGCCTTTCCGAATCGAGTTTTTTGGTGATGAAGTAGATGGAATTCGGACTTTTGAAGTAGAAACACAATTATCAAAAGAAAATCAAGCAGAACTTATTATCTTTCCAGCTAGTGATATACTTTTAAGAGAAAGAGACTATATACGAGGTCAGTCAGCTTTAGAAAAGCAAATTTCGAAGACTTTATCACCAATTTCAAAATCATATTTGGAAGAGATTTTGTCAAGTTTTCATCAAAAACAAGTACATTCAGATAGTCGAAAGTTTTTATCTTTATGTTACGATAAAACATGGACTATATTTGATTATATTGAGAAAGATACACCAGTATTCTTTGATGATTACCAAAAATTGATGAATCAGTATGAAGTCTTTGAAAGAGAATTAGCGCAATACTTTACAGAAGATTTACAGAACGGTAAATCTTTTGCTGGTATGCAGTATTTTGCAGATACAGAGCACACCTATAAAAAACAAACTCCAGTTACCTTTTTCTCCAATCTCCAAAAAGGATTAGGGAATCTCAAGTTTGATCACATTTATCAATTTAATCAATATCCTATGCAGGAGTTTTTCAATCAATTTTCTTTTCTTAAAGAAGAAATTGAGAGATATAAAAAAATGGACTACACCATTATTCTACAGTCTAGTAATTCAATGGGAAGTAAAACATTGGAGGATGTTTTAGAGGAATACCAGATTAAATTGGATTCAAGAGATAAGTCAAGTATCTGTAAAGAATCTGTAAACTTGATTGAGGGTAATCTAAGACATGGTTTTCATTTTGTAGATGAAAAAATTCTTTTGATTACTGAACATGAGATTTTCCAAAAGAAATTAAAACGTCGTTTTAGAAGACAACATGCTTCAAACGCAGAGCGATTAAAAGATTATAATGAACTTGAAAAAGGGGACTATGTTGTTCATCATATTCATGGAATTGGTCAATATCTAGGTATCGAAACAATTGAAATCAAAGGGATTCACCGAGATTATGTCAGTGTTCAATATCAAAATGGGGATCAAATCTCCATCCCAGTTGAGCAGATTCAATTACTGTCCAAATATGTTTCAAGTGATGGGAAAGCGCCAAAACTTAATAAATTAAATGATGGTCATTTCAAAAAGGCCAAGCAAAAAGTTAAGAACCAGGTAGAGGATATAGCTGACGATTTAATCAAGCTTTATTCTGAGCGTAGTCAGTTGAAGGGGTTTGCTTTCTCAGCTGATGATGATGAGCAACATGCTTTTGATGATGCTTTCCCTTACGTTGAAACCGATGATCAACTTCGTAGTATTGAGGAAATTAAGAGAGATATGCAAGATTCTCATCCCATGGATCGACTTCTGGTTGGAGATGTTGGTTTTGGGAAGACTGAAGTAGCAATGCGTGCAGCCTTTAAGGCGGTCAATGATCATAAACAAGTTGTCGTTCTAGTTCCGACGACGGTTTTAGCGCAACAGCACTATACCAATTTTAAGGAACGATTCCAAAATTTTGCAGTTAATATTGATATGTTGAGTCGCTTTAGAAGTAAAAAAGAGCAGGCAGAGACACTTGAAAAATTAAAGAATGGTCAAGTCGATATTTTGATTGGAACGCATCGTGTTTTGTCAAAAGATGTTGTGTTTTCAGATTTAGGCTTGATGATTATTGATGAAGAGCAACGATTTGGTGTCAAGCATAAGGAAACATTGAAAGAACTGAAGAAACAAGTGGATGTCCTCACCTTGACAGCAACTCCAATACCTCGTACTCTCCATATGTCTATGCTGGGAATCAGAGATTTATCTGTTATTGAAACTCCGCCAACTAATCGCTATCCTGTTCAGACTTATGTTTTGGAAAAGAATGATAGTGTGATTCGTGATGCTGTCTTGCGTGAAATGGAGCGTGGAGGTCAAGTTTACTATCTTTACAACAAAGTTGACACGATTGATCAGAAGGTTTCAGAATTACAGGAGTTGATTCCAGAAGCTTCGATTGGGTATGTTCACGGACAAATGAGTGAAATTCAGTTAGAAAATACTCTATTGGACTTTATCGAAGGTCAATATGATATCTTGGTGACAACTACCATAATTGAAACAGGTGTTGACATTCCGAACGCCAATACCTTATTTATCGAAAATGCAGACCATATGGGCTTGTCAACCTTGTATCAATTAAGAGGAAGAGTTGGTCGGAGCAATCGTATTGCCTATGCTTATCTTATGTATCGTCCAGAAAAATCAATCAGTGAAGTATCTGAGAAGAGATTAGAAGCAATCAAAGGATTTACAGAATTGGGATCTGGATTTAAGATTGCGATGCGAGATCTTTCTATTCGTGGAGCAGGAAACCTCTTAGGAAAATCCCAATCGGGCTTTATTGATTCTGTTGGTTTTGAATTGTATTCACAGCTACTAGAGGAAGCTATTGCTAAACGACATGGTAATGGGAACACAAGAACCAAAGGGAACGCCGAATTGATTTTACAAATCGATGCCTATCTTCCTGATACTTATATTTCTGACCAACGACATAAGATTGAAATTTACAAGAAAATTCGTCAAATTGACAATCGTGTCAACTATGAAGAATTACAGGAAGAATTGATGGATCGTTTCGGGGAGTATCCAGATGTAGTGGCCTATCTTTTAGAGATTGGTTTGGTCAAATCATACTTGGATAAGGTCTTTGTAGAACGTGTGGAAAGAAAAGAGAATAAGATTACGGTTCAATTTGAAAAAATTACTCAGCGACTGTTCTTGGCTCAAGATTATTTTAAAGCCCTATCTGCAACAAACTTAAAAGCGGTTATAGCTGAGAATAGAGGATTGATGGAAGTCGTATTTGATGTCCGAAACAAGAAGGATTATGAAATTTTAGAAGGTCTGCTGATTTTTGGAGAAAGTTTACTAGAGATAAAAGAATCAAAGGAAGCAAATCCCATTTAACATTTTTCTTCTATAAAAAGGATAAAAATGGTACAATAATAATTTGAGGTAATAAAAATGAGATTAGACAAGTATTTAAAAGTATCACGAATTATTAAGCGTCGTACAGTCGCAAAGGAAGTAGCAGATAAAGGTAGAATCAAGGTAAATGGAATTTTGGCCAAAAGTTCAACGGATTTGAAAGTTGATGACCAAGTTGAAATTCGCTTTGGAAATAAGTTGTTGCTTGTAAAAGTACTGGAGATGAAAGATAGTACAAAAAAAGAAGATGCAGCAGGCATGTATGAAATTATCAGTGAAACACGGGTAGAAGAAAATGTCTAAAAATATTGTACAGATGAACAATCCTTTTATTCAAAATGAACACCAACGTCGTCGTTACCTGATGAAGGAAAAACAAAAGCGAAATCGTTTCATGGGTTGGGTTTTGATTTTGATGATTTTATTGTTTATTTTACCGACCTATAATCTGGCCCAAAGCTATAATCAGTTACTGCAACGTCGTGAACAATTAGCAGAGTTAAAGCAACAGTACCAAAATCTTAGTGATGAAAAGGATAAGGAATCCGCTTTTGCTACAAAGTTGAAAGATGAAGACTATGTAGCAAAATATGCACGCGCCAAGTACTATTATTCAAAGACACGAGAAGCGATTTACACTATTCCTGATTTGCTTCCGAGGTAATGTCATGGAAAATTTATTAGAAGTTGTTGAGAAGTTTTTAAGTTTGTCAGATGAAAAATTAGAGGAATTGGCAACTAAAAATCATTTATTACGATTACAAGAAGAAAGGGAAGGGAAGAATGCGTAAGTTCTTAGTAGTGTTATCACTACTATCTGTTTTTATCATAAATTCAGGAGTAGTTAGCACAGAAAAACAGCTTCCTTACTCTTCACAAGAAATTTATTACCTAACTGAGTCTAATCATGGATTTTACTATAAAGAATCCCTTGAATCGCCAATGGTTTATGGAGAAACGGCTATCTATGCAAATGAGGATTTGATTAAGGAGTCTGGAAAATTGACTCCTGGAACCACCTTTAAAATCGTAGAATGGCGTTTGAACAGACAAGGTATTCCTGTTTTTAAATTAAACAATCATCAGTTTATCGTTGCAGATAAGCGCTTGGTCTATGATCAAAGTCAAGTTCAAACTCAAAATAGACAAGTATGGTTGGAACCGGAGTTTGTTATCTATAACAGCCCTTATGATGCTAAAGAAATTTCTTCCTCCCTCTCTCCCTATCAACGCGTAACAGTGGATAGAACCCTCTTTGCTGAGGGACAAGAATTTCTTCATATTGATCAAGTTGGATGGGTATCAAAAGATTTTGTCTCAGAAGAGGATAATCGCATCCAGAAGGTTCAAGAAGTCTTGTCAAACAACTATCAGAACGAAAAATACTCTATTTATGTTAAACAACTGAGTACAGGTAAAGAGGCTGGGGTGAATGAAGACAGCAAACTCTATGCAGCTAGCATCTTGAAACTAGCCTACCTTTATTATGCTCAAGATAAGATAAATCAAGGGGAATATACACTAGACAGTAACTTCAAGTATATTCCAGAAGTGAATAATTTCCCTGGATCCTATAAACCAGAAGGTAGTGGTAGTTTACCTAAAACAGGAGACAACAAAAACTACAGCCTCCAACAATTAATTACCAAGGTAACAAAGGAATCTGATAATGTTGCTCATAATATTTTAGGTTATTATGTGACCAATCAATCTGACGGGGCTTTTAAAGAAAAAATGTCCACTATTATGGGTGAAGATTGGGATGTGAATGATAAATTAACTTCTTCAAAAATGGCTGGAAAGGTCATGGAAGCTATTTATAATCAGAATGGCTTTGTACTGGAGTCTCTAAGCAAGACGAATTTTGACAACCAACGAATTGCAAAAGGTGTTTCGGTTAAGGTAGCTCATAAAATCGGAGATGCTGACGAGTTCAAACACGATACTGCGATTGTTTATACGGACTCTCCTTTCGTTCTTTCCATTTTCACCAAAAATTCTGATTATGACACTATTGCTAAAATAGCCAAGGATGTCTATGAGGTTCTAAAATGAGGGAGCTGGATTTTTTAAATCATTTTCTCAGAAAAGAGTATTTCAAAAAACATTCTAAAGTCGTGTTGGCTTTGTCTGGCGGACTGGATTCGATGTTTTTATTCCATTTATTGTCTACTTATCAAAATGAGTTGGGAATTGAGCTGATTTTAACTCATGTCAATCATAAGCAGAGAAGTGAGTCTGACTGGGAGGAGAATGAACTAAGGAAGTTAGCTGATGTAGCTGGACTTCCTATTTATATCACAAGCTTTTCAGGAGACTTTTCAGAAGCGTGTGCTCGAGAATTTCGTTATGATTTTTTTAGGAAGGTCATGAAAGAGGTTGGGGCGACAGCCTTGGTCACTGCCCACCATGCAGATGATCAGGTTGAAACGATTTTGATGCGGTTCATTCGAGGAAGTCGGTTACGTCATTTAATAGGAATAAAAGAAAGTCAGGTAGTTGATGATATTGAAATCATCCGTCCCTTGTTGCATTTTCATAAAAAGGATTTTCTACCAATTTTTCATTTCGAAGATCAAACAAATCGTGAGAATAGCTATTTTCGTAATCGGATTCGAAATAGGTATTTACCAGAACTTGAAAAAGAAAATCCCCGCCTTAGATCTGCTCTTTTAAATCTAGGAAGTGAGATTTCAGATTATCAAGCAGCTATAACGGAGCTTTCTGAACAGATTGATGTAGAAGATTTGAATGAGCTCTTTTCATACTCAAAACAAACTCAAGGGGTCTTGCTCCAGAACTATCTCAATCAATTTCCTGACTTAAATCTGACAAAGGCTCAGTTTGATGAAGTTCGACAGATTTTAGTAACGAAAAGCCAGTATCTTCATCCATTGAAAAATGGTTATGAATTGATAAAAGAGTATCAGAATTTTCGAGTTTGCAAAATCAGTCCTCAGGCTGATGAAAAGGAAGATGGACTTGTGTTACACTATCAAAATCAAGTTCGACATATGGGTTATTTATTTTCCTTTGGCATCCCTATCGAAGGAGATGCTGTTCAAAAAATAATGGTTTCACGGGAAACATCTGTACATATTAGATATCGAAAACCTGGTGATGTTCTGCTTATAAATGGTCATCGAAAGAAACTGAGACGCTTATTTATAGATTTGAAAATCCCTATTGAAAAACGGGAAACAACTCCTATTATTGAGCAATTTGGAGAAATTGTCTCAATTTTGGGAATTGCTATCAGTGATTTGAGTAAAAACACGAAAAATGATATAATGAACACTGTACTTTATATAGAAAAAATAGATAGGTAAAAAGATGTTAGAACACGATATTAAAAAAATCCTCATTTCACATGATGAAATTACAGAAGCAGTTAAAAAGCTAGGTGCACAATTAACCAAAGACTATGAGGGGAAAAATCCAATTCTTGTTGGAATTTTGAAAGGATCGATTCCTTTTATGGCTGAATTGGTTAAGCATATTGGTACGCATATTGAGATGGACTTCATGATGGTATCTAGCTACCATGGTGGAACAGCAAGTAGTGGTGTGATCAATATCAAGCAAGACGTAACTCAAGATATCAAAGGAAGACATATTCTATTTGTAGAAGATATTATCGATACAGGTCAAACTTTGAAGAATTTGAGAGATATGTTTATTGCAAGAGAAGCAGCTTCTGTTAAGATTGCAACCATGTTGGATAAACCAGAAGGGCGAATTGTTGAAATCGAAGCTGATTATACTTGCTTTACTATTCCAAATGAGTTTGTAGTAGGATATGGTTTGGACTACAAAGAAAACTATCGTAATCTTCCTTATGTTGGAGTGTTGAAAGAGGAAGTTTATTCAAATTAGAAAGAGCATTCTTTAATGAAAAAACAAAATAATGGTTTAGTTAAAAATCCATTTCTATACTTGTTAATTATCTTCTTCCTTGTAACAGGATTCCAGTATTTTTACTCTGGAAATGCTGCTGGGAAAAGTGAAAAAATTAACTATACAGAATTGGTAAAAGAAATTACAGCAGACAATGTAAAAGAATTGACCTATCAGCCAAATGGTAGCATCATTGAGGTGTCTGGTGTTTATAAAAATCCTAAGACTAGTAAAGAAGAAACAGGGATTCAATTTTTCACTCCTGCTGCTACAACAGTAGAAAGATTCTCAAGTACTATTCTTCCGTCTGATTCAACAGTTTCAGAATTGCAAAAACTTGCTTCTGAACATCAGGCTGAGGTAACGGTTAAACATGAGAGTTCGAGTGGTATGTGGATCAATATCCTTGTCTCTGTTGTGCCATTTGCCATTCTCTTCTTCTTCCTATTTTCTATGATGGGAAATATGGGAGGAAACAATAGTAGAAATCCAATGAGTTTTGGACGTAGCAAGGCCAAGGCTGCGAACAAAGAAGATATCAAGGTACGATTTTCAGATGTTGCAGGTGCCGAGGAAGAAAAACAAGAATTAGTAGAAGTTGTTGAATTTTTAAAAGATCCAAAACGATTTACAAAACTTGGTGCGCGTATTCCTGCGGGTGTTCTTTTAGAGGGACCTCCGGGAACAGGTAAGACTTTGCTTGCTAAGGCAGTTGCTGGAGAAGCAGGCGTTCCATTCTTTAGCATCTCAGGATCGGACTTTGTAGAAATGTTTGTCGGAGTTGGTGCAAGTCGTGTTCGTTCTCTTTTTGAGGATGCAAAAAAAGCAGCGCCAGCTATCATCTTTATCGATGAAATTGACGCTGTTGGTCGCCAACGTGGTATCGGCCTCGGTGGAGGAAATGATGAACGTGAACAAACCTTGAACCAGCTCTTGATTGAAATGGATGGTTTTGAGGGAAATGAAGGAATTATCGTTATCGCTGCGACAAACCGTTCGGATGTTCTCGATCCTGCGCTACTACGCCCGGGACGTTTTGATAGAAAAGTCTTGGTTGGCCGTCCTGATGTTAAAGGTCGTGAAGCAATTTTGAAAGTTCACGCTAAAAACAAACCTCTAGCAGAAGATGTTGATTTGAAATTAGTTGCCCAACAAACTCCAGGTTTTGTTGGTGCCGACTTGGAAAATGTTCTAAACGAGGCGGCCTTGGTTGCTGCCCGTCGCAACAAGTCAGTCATTGATGCTTCAGATATTGATGAGGCAGAGGACAGAGTGATTGCTGGACCGTCTAAGAAAGATAAAACAGTATCACAAAGAGAACGTGAATTAGTTGCCTACCACGAGGCTGGACATACCATTGTTGGTTTAGTCTTGTCAAATGCCCGTGTTGTTCATAAAGTGACCATCGTACCACGTGGACGTGCAGGTGGATACATGATTGCACTTCCTAAAGAAGACCAAATGCTTCTTTCTAAAGAAGATATGAAAGAGCAATTAGCAGGTTTGATGGGTGGTCGTGTAGCTGAAGAGATTATCTTTAATGTCCAAACTACAGGAGCTTCAAATGACTTTGAACAAGCTACACAGATGGCGCGTGCAATGGTCACTGAATACGGTATGAGTGAAAAACTTGGCCCAGTTCAGTATGAGGGTAATCATGCTATGTTTGGTACACAAAGTCCTCAAAAATCAATTTCAGAGCAAACAGCCTATGAGATTGATGAGGAAGTTCGTTCATTATTAAATGAAGCACGGAATAAAGCAGCTGAAATAATTCAATCAAATCGTGAAACTCACAAACTGATTGCAGAAGCATTATTGAAATACGAAACATTGGATAGTACACAGATTAAATCTCTTTACGAAACAGGAAAAATGCCTGAGACTGTAGAAGAGGAATCTCATGCCCTATCTTATGATGAAGTAAAATCAAAAATGAGTGAAGAAAAATAATCCTAGAGAGGCTGTGCCTCTCTTTTTGTGTGCAGTTGAGGCAACGAGAAGTACAGAAGAGAAGAAGTAGATCAAAGGCTAGGTTCTTTCTGCTAGACTAGAGGCAGAAAGGAGAGGTCAATGAATCTGAAAGAACTATATGAAGAAAGCAAGGGGATTGTCCATAAGTGCCGCAAGGATTAT
>JAQDAD010000013.1 GCA_027682205.1 Streptococcaceae bacterium AF54-32pH5A | reverse complement strand
CAACGGACCTTGAGTTTTTCAACTCTTTCTATTATACCTACTTTTTCCCCTTTGTCAAGAACTTTTTTGGGCTATTTCCATTTTATCTAAAATCGCTCAATACCACTCTTAATTCTCCTAGGAGTGCCTTGCGTCCTTTGAAACATTCTCCTCCCATTAGACGATCAAGTTGTTCTTGTTTTTCTTTACTCTGACTTACTCTGTAATTCTTTAGAAGTTCGTGAAAGAGATAATAATCATCTAGTCTCAGCCCTTTTTCTCCTAGGCGATGGCTGATTTCGCTTACCTCCTCATAGGGCTCTTTGTCGAAACGACGCTTGTGACTTTCCTGTTTTCGGATGTAGTCCAAGATACGATTGCGGAATTTGGTTTTAAAGCACACATATAGTCGGTGACGTTCTCCCTCTAGTAATTCTGGATGGTGACTGACCAGCTCATAGAGGCACATCATGCCCTCCTGGTCCCAGTCCTCTTTCTCCCACAGATGGAGATGATAATCCTTGCGGCACTTATGGACAATCCCCTTGCTTTCTTCATATA
>JAQDAD010000012.1 GCA_027682205.1 Streptococcaceae bacterium AF54-32pH5A | reverse complement strand
GCATCTGCCTTACAAGCAGAGGGTCAGCGGTTCGATCCCGTTAACTCCCATAGGTCCCGTAGTGTAGCGGTTATCACGTCGCCCTGTCACGGCGAAGATCGCGGGTTCGATTCCCGTCGGGACCGTAAGATAACGGAAGTTATTTTAGACTCGTTAGCTCAGTTGGTAGAGCAATTGACTTTTAATCAATGGGTCACTGGTTCGAGCCCAGTACGGGTCATATTTGCGGGTTTGGCGGAATTGGCAGACGCACCAGATTTAGGATCTGGCGCTTAACGGCGTGGGGGTTCAAGTCCCTTAACCCGCATAGTAGAATTTAGCCGGCTTAGCTCAGTTGGTAGAGCATCTGATTTGTAATCAGAGGGTCGCGTGTTCAAGTCATGTAGCCGGCATTAAAACTAGAAGAGGTCGATGCGAACGTAGTTCAGTGGTAGAACACCACCTTGCCAAGGTGGGGGTCGCGGGTTCGAATCCCGTCGTTCGCTTAGAGAGGCCGGGGTGGCGGAACTGGCAGACGCACAGGACTTAAAATCCTGCGATTGGAAACGATCGTACCGGTTCGATCCCGGTCCTCGGCATATAATAATGAGCACCCTTAGCTCAACTGGATAGAGTACCTGACTACGAATCAGGCGGTTAGAGGTTCGACTCCTCTAGGGTGCATTTTTTCTATTTAACTCGGGAAGTAGCTCAGCTTGGTAGAGTACTTGGTTTGGGACCAAGGTGTCGCAGGTTCGAATCCTGTCTTCCCGATT
>JAQDAD010000011.1 GCA_027682205.1 Streptococcaceae bacterium AF54-32pH5A | reverse complement strand
TCCATTTCAGAAGCTGCTGATTTCTTCTTCTTGCCAAGAAGAGAGGCAGTTGCCAAGGCAGCTACTCCTAATCCAAGACCAGCAAATTGGTTACTTGCAGTTCCTGTATTTGGAAGTTTTCTACCGTTTGAACGTCCTGGTCCAGCAGGTTGTTGTGCAGGAGCTTGTGAGTGGTTCAATGCACTTGAGATTGAAGCACTGTCAGACAAGCTAGCTGAGGTACTTACGCTGTTGCTCAAGCTTTCTGAAGCACTTGCTGAAGTTGAGGCATCACCTGAACCATTGCTTGTACTTGTTGAAGCTGAACCGCTACCTGAGTTGTTGCTTGCACTGATTGAAGCTGATTGGCTTGCAGATACTGATGCGCTAGTTGATTGACTTGCACTTACAGATGCTGAAGCTGATTGACTTGCTGAGTCATTGCTTGTGCTTGTTGAACCTGAACCACTACCTGAGTTGTTGCTTGCACTGATTGAGGCAGAAATGCTGTCACTCAAGCTTGCGCTTGTTGAGACTGACTCACTTGCGCTGATTGATGCTGAAGTACTATCGCTCAATGACACACTTACTGATTTGCTGAGTGAAACTGACTCACTTGCACTTACAGATTCAAGGTAGCTAGGAAGGTTAAACTCTGGCTTAGATTCGCTTGTTGGCTCACCCTTACTATAGCTGAATGAGTTAGATTGTTGTGATGCACTTGTACTCAAACTGCTTGAAACGCTAGTGCTAAGTGATGTAGATGTACTTACGCTGTTACTCAAGCTTACTGAAGTACTTGTTGAAACTGAAGTACTACTTGAGTTGTTGCTTGCTGATTCAGATGCACTGATTGAAGCTGACACGCTGTTGCTCAA
>JAQDAD010000010.1:853-1085 GCA_027682205.1 Streptococcaceae bacterium AF54-32pH5A | reverse complement strand
ATGAAGTTCCAGTTAAGGTTACTGTAAAAGACCCACGTAGCGATGCGGACAAGAATGATCCAACAGCTAAGGCTCAAACAGTTGCTCCAGGTTCAACACCAAAAGCAGAAGATTCAATTGGTAACGTTTCAGATCTACCAAGTGGAACAACCTTCGCGTTCAAGACACCAGTAGATACTGCTACAGAAGGTGAAAAAGACGCGACAGTAGTTGTAACATACCCAGACGGAAC
>JAQDAD010000010.1:0-765 GCA_027682205.1 Streptococcaceae bacterium AF54-32pH5A | reverse complement strand
ACCAGCAATCACAACAGATCTTACAGGAAAAGCAGGTACTAAGACACCAGTTGAAGTAACAGCAGAACCAGGTTCTAAGGTTGAAATGTATGACAAAAATGGTAATAAGATTGGTGAAGCAACAACAGGAGCAGATGGTAAAGCAACAATCACACCAACAGTAGACATTCCAGAAGGAAATGTGACTGTTGTGGCAAGCAAGGATGGTCAAACACCAGAAGCTAGTGATCCAGTTCAAGCAACAACTGCCAAGGATCCATCAGTTCCAGCAACACCAACTCGACCAGCAATCACAACAGACCTTACAGGAAAAGCAGGTACTAAGACACCAGTTGAAGTGACTGCAGAACCAGGAACTACAGTCGAATTGTTCGACAAAGATGGTAAAAAGATTGGTGAAGCAACAACAGGAGCAGATGGTAAAGCAATCATCACACCAACAGTAGACATTCCAGAAGGAAATGTGACAGCTAAAGCTACGAAAGATGGTCAAACATCAGTTCCAAGTGAATCAGCTACGGCCACAGTAGCAACTCCAGCAACACCAACTCAACCAGCAATCACAACAGACCTTACAGGTAAAGCAGGCACTAAGACACCAGTTGAAGTAACAGCAGAACCAGGTTCTAAGGTTGAAATGTATGACAAGGATGGTAACAAGATTGGTGAAGCAACAACAGGAGTAGATGGCAAAGCAACAATCACACCAACAGTAGATATTCCAGAAGGAAATGTGACTGTTGTGGCAAGCAAGGATGGTCAAAC